>CAJTXT010000003.1 GCA_910583875.1 uncultured Vampirovibrio sp.
ACAAATGATAATAAATTACGCAATTTATAAAAAAAGATGAGTTTTTCTCATCTTTACTAATTTTGAAAAATTGCAAAAAAAAAGCCGACCAACTAAGGCGGCTACTAGACTTTGGGGAGGGAGGTTATTATGGGCTTAATGCCCTTGACATTATTATGTATCGACACTTTGCTTTTGAAACTTTAGTTATTTATTTAATTATTTTTTAGGAAAAATCAAAAATCCCGTATTTATTAGGTTTGAATGCTTCACAAAACTTCACAAATAAGAAATTATATATAACTTTCCTCTAAAATAGTTAAAATTGTCACCCTGAACTTGTTTCAGGGTCTGAGATTTAAAAAAATAGTCAAGCAAGTTTGAAATGAGATTATGACTATCTGTTGAGTAGATTTAGTAGAAATTATTATATAAGTTTTCTAAAAAGTCTGTTTTTAATTTTAGTTTGGTTTGTAGTAAAATTGTTTTATGGATAAAAACTTAAAAAGACCCGAATTATTATTACCTGCGGGCAGTAAAGAAAAATTAGACTACGCTATTCATTATGGAGCTGACGCCGTTTATTTGGGAATGGTTGATTTTAGTCTTAGAGCTATGAGAAAAGGTGAATTGATTACTCTTGATAATTTAAAGGATTGTATTTCTCTTGCTCATTCAATGAATAAAAAAGTATATTTAACTTTAAATATATTTGCTTATAGCAACGATATTGACCAGATGATACAGGCTGCAGAACGAATTAATGACGCAAAACCTGACGCGATTTTATTCTCGGATTTTGGTGTATACAATGTAATTAGAAAATATATGAGTGAAATTCCGCTCCATGTCAGCACCCAAACTAATATTTTAAATTATGAAGCTGTTAAATTCTGGCAGGATATGGGCGCAGAAAGGGTTGTTCTTTCTCGCGATTTATCTTTAAAACAAATTGAAGAAATTAAAAATAAAGTGCCTGATATGGAACTTGAAGTTTTTGTTCATGGCGCTCAATGCGTATCTTTCTCAGGCCGCTGTTTGATAAGTGATTATATGACAAAGGGCGAACGAAAAGCTAACCATGGAAACTGCTCTCAATCTTGCAGATGGAGTTACAAACTTGTTGAAGAAACTCGTGAAGGCGAATATTTTGATATTGCTGAAAATGGACAAGGTACTCATATTTTAAGTCCTAAAGATTTAGCATTAATAAATTATTTGCCGCAATTAATAGATGTAGGTGTTGATTCCTTTAAAATTGAAGGCAGAACAAAAAGTCTTTATTATGTTTCAGCTGTAGCAAAAGCATATAGAAAAGCTATTGATGACTACCTTACTACGGGTAAGATTAATGAAGAAGCAAACTATGAAGAAATTAGAAAAATTGGCAACCGCGGCTATACAACAGGTTTTTATCTTCATAAACCAGATAGTGAAGGCTATAGCTATGATATTTCTAAAGGTTTAGCAGGGGCTGATTGTTTATGCGTGTTCCTTGACAAACAAGATAACAGATATAAAGTTCTTACAAAAAATAAGTTCTTATTAAATGATGAGATTGAAGTTATAACTCCTTCTGAATGTTTTAAAGCAAGAGTTACAAAGATAATTGATGAAAAATTGAGGGAAGAAAAGGAACTTTCTAATACTAATGATGTTAGCTGGCTTGAATTATCTCAAGAACCACAAAATTATAAGTATGCTTTAGCAAGAACAATTGGAGTCAAAAATTTAAGATGATATTAAAACCCGATTACAATGAAATATCATTATTTGATATAGATTTTACCGAATTAAAGAAACAGGGCATAAAGGCAGTTCTATTCGATTTAGATAGTACTGTTATGCCGTCTAAATCAGGTAAATATCCTGAGAATGTTCGTGAACTTTTAAATAATTTAAAACAAAATTTTGTAGTTGCAATTGTTAGTAATAATAAAAAGAAAGAGTATATTGAAAAAGTTCAGGCTCAATCAGATTTTTCTGTAATAGGAAATGCTAATAAACCGTCACCCAAAGTTGCTTTGGAATTTTTAAAATCAGTTAGTGTTGATCCAAAAGATGCTGTTATGATTGGTGATAGACCATTAACTGATATCCTTGCAGGTAAATTAATGGGTTCAAAAACAATTTTGGTTGATTCTATTACCAGAGAAACAGAGAATAAACCAACACGTTTTGTTCGAGCTTTGGAAAGACTAGTAATTAGAAAATAAATTAGTAGTTTAGCTAATATGAAAAATATTAAAGTGAAATAAACTTCTAAAAAAGGAGTTTATTATGATACAAGAATTAAACGAAAAAAATTTTGATGAAAATATAAAAGACGGAATTAAATTTGTAGCATTTACGGCCGATTGGTGCGGATATTGCCAGCGTCAGAAACCTATATTAAAAGAAATTGCAGACCAAAATATTTGGATTGGTGAAGTTGACCCTGATAGAAATCCATCATTAGTTCAGCGTTTTGGTATTAACGGCTTTCCGTCATTTTTATTATTCAAAAACGGAAATTTAATTGCTCAATTTGCAGGTTATCAGCCTAAATACGAGCTTTTAAACAGATTACTTGCTTATCTTCAATAACTAATTGCGGTAGCCAATGCCTGCTCTGTAACCGGATAGTGTATACATTATCGGAAGAGCAGGCTCTATCCATTTTAATCCTGATAATAATGATACTGTTGCTATATCATCTGTATGTAAACCTATATCAAGAACTTCCGGAGTTCTTTCTTTTTGTTTTAGTGGTTTTTTATCTGAATTAAATTCTAAATAGTTTGGTGCTTTATTTTCTGTAAAATTAATATTTAAAATATCAGAATATGTTTTTTCTTCTTTATCTTTTTTATTCTTTTTAAATAAGGGGTCAATAAGTTTATTGCTTATTAAATTTGCTATTTTGCTTCCGCCTATAATACCTGTTGCAACTATTCCGGCTGTCATACCTAAAGCACGCGCACCCTTTGATGTTATTCCAAGTTTTTCCAAAATGCCAAGTGCTATACCTGCACCTACATTGCACATAAATATATTAGCAAGGTATTGGTATGAACCTTCTTTAATTTTATCAGGTACTTTTTCTTTCCAATGTTTCTTATCTGTGACTCTATCTGCCGCAATACCGCCTGCAATACCTCCTACAACAGGAACTGCACCATATACAGATAAATAACCTATTTCTGAAAAAATGTCTTTAGCACTTATGTTTTGAGGTGAAGGAATAAGTTTTTCTAAAAATTCTTTTCCGTTTGTTTTATCTTTTAGAGTTTCAAAAGTTGTTTTAACTTCTTTAAAATTTAATATTTTATCTTTGCTTTTATTTAAAATATTTTTTGTTTTTTCATCAAGATTTGTTGATTTTACAAAACTATCTACAAGTTCTTTATTATTTTGTTTTATTTTTGTTAGTCCTTCAGGAAGAGCACGTTTGCTGATAGCAGAAGCTATATGAGGCGCTGCCAAAGCCGAAGCAACAGTAACACCCATTGTTATTCCTGTTTTTAATGCTGTTTTTTTTCTTTCTTCCGGCTTAGCTTTTCTTACATCATTAATTGTATAAGCTGCTGCACCTGATGTTAATATTGCAGGTACTGCTTTCTGAAATTTTGAAACTAACATTGGCTGGTCTAAAAATTTACCTAAAACTTGTATATTATTCATTGCTATTTTACTTTGTATCCTTCCTTAAAGTTTTGAATAAATTGTGGATTATCCAAACAATAATCTTGAAAATCTTTTATTCTTGCAAAAACATCATCGCTGACAACATGCTCTATTTTGCAGGCATTTTCTTCTGCGGTTTTTATATCAAGCCCTAGTGTCGATTGGAAAAATGTTGTAAATGTATTATGTTTTAATATTACTTCTTGTGCTTTTTCTAATCCTTCCGGTGTTATAGTAATTCCTTTATGCCCTTCATAATTGATTAATTTTTTATCAGCAAGTTTTATTAAAGCTTCTGAAACAGATGCTCTTGAAATATTTAGCTTTCTTGCAATCTCAACCGCCTTTATGCTGTCACTTGTTTCAAGCAAGTTGCAGATTAATTCTAAATAATCTTCTAAGCTTGCGCTTAACTCATTTTTCATTTTTAATCCTTTTCTTGAATTCATCGTAAGGTAAACCTAACATTTTGTCAAGTAAGCCTTACAAAATTATATTTGTTTAATTTTATTGAATATAGTATATTCGTATTTGAGGTAAATATGATAAAAGTTGCAATTGCCGGAAATATAGCCTGCGGAAAATCAGAAGTTGAAAAAATAGTAATAAATCTTGGGTATAAGGTTGTTGATACAGATAAGATTAATCATACAATTTTAAGCGAAGATATTAGTGCAATAGAAGAGATAAAACAAGTTTTTAGTTTTGATGATATTCTTGATGAAAATGGAAATATATCAAGAGAAAAACTTGGTAAAGTAGTTTTTATTTCTGATGAAAAAAAACAACTTTTGGAAGATATTTTACATAAGAGAATTTTTGAAAAAGTAAATGAATTTTTTGAAGAAAATAAAAATGAAAAAATTGTTTTTGTATCAATCCCTTTATTATTTGAATCAAAGCAAGAAAAAACATTTGATAAAATTATTTTTATTTCGGCTGATGAACGCATACGGCTTAAGCGTCTTATAAAACGTAACAATTATAGTGAAGACTATGCAAAAATTCGTATAAACTCTCAAGAAAAAGAAGATGAAAAAATAAAAAAATCTGATTGCATTATATACAATAATTCAGATTTAAATAATTTAAAACAGCAAGTTGAAAATTGTATTAGCAAATTGATAAGACCTTAAAATAAATTCAGGACTACATTTTAGTATTTTTCTAGTTTTAGTTTTTCTCCAAAAATTACATCATAACATTGAGGATGAAATTCAAAAAAGCCGCTGTAAGGTGTAAAAGTCAATTCGCAAAAATATATTTCATTGTTTGATTCCATAAAATCAACTCTTACAAAATCAATATTTTTACTTAATTCTTTCGCATATTCAATTACTTTTTTTGAAAATTTAGGTGCTTCGATTTTATCTGTGTTTCTGCAATCTATATAAAAATTTGTTTGTTTTAAATTGGTATCAAAAAAGTATTGTTTTATATTATTACCCCATTCATCTTCACTTAAGAATTTATATGAAAAAAATTCAGGTGTGCCATTAATACACCATACTTCGTAATATTTTATATTGTAAAAATCCTTAATTAGCTCTTCAGCGTATACTTTTGGTTTTATATCGCTATAATGCATTTCATAATAGCTCCAAAAGGCATAGTTTATTTTGAGCATTTTATTATAATATTTTTTTAGTTTTTTTATTTCTTCACTTGTTATGTTATTTTTGTTATTTATTATTACATTTGTTTTCCAGGCATGATTGGTTTTTAGAATAAACTCAGAAGGTAATTTTTTAAAGTTTAATTCTTCAAAAAATGAAGCATGTTGATACACTTTTGCAAATTTTAAATCCGGTATAGTTTTTTCAATAAACTTTTTTACTTTAATTTTGTCAGCTAAATATGTTTTTCTTTTATCTTTACTGTATAATTTTAACCATTGAACTTTTTCGCTAAGCAGTTCAGGTTTTTTTAAATTAATATCTAAACTAAAGACTTTTTTGTATTTATATTTAATTACATATTTAAAAAGGAATTTAGGCAGACATTTGAAAAAAAGATATCGAGCGTAATATTTTAGTGTCACATAATCATAAATATCAATCATTATATATACCAGCTAATTTTGCAGCTTTAAGTTTGATTTTTGATTCTTTACAAAAATATTTATATGGTTTTAAATGACAATTTGCTGAGTGCGATATAGCAGGACAATAAACACAATATTTGCATTGTTCTTGTTTGTAACAGGCTTTTAAATCTGTTTTTTTTAATGCTTTTAGTTTATTTAATTCTGAAGCAACATCTTTATTTAGCCAAATGTTTTTTAAGGAAGTATTTCGATAATTACCTAACGAAATTTTTAATGGCGGACATACATATATTTCTAAATCGGGATTGATAAGTAAACAATTGTGCCCGGCTCCGCAAATTCTAAGGTTTTTAAAATTATCGTTAATATTATGAGGCTTTATCTTTTTTATGCTATATAGTGAGTTTTCATCTAATAATAAATCTAAAAGCTGTTTTTCAGTAATTCTAACATCTGCATTACTATTATCAGGATTTGATAATAATTCATAATCGATAGTTAAACTAATGTTGTTTTGTTTTGCAAAAGTTTGTATGTCCTTATAATCATAAGCATTATACTTAGTTAAAAAACATTTTATCTCTACATTAATATTGTTTTCTTGTAATTTTTTTATAACATTTAAAGTTTTATAATGTGAACCTTTAACTCCTGTTATTTTGTCGTGAGTTTCTTCCTCCATGCTATATAAACTAAGCGCAATTTTAAATGGATATAAATCTATAACTTTCTGAAAAAAATCATTGTTATCATATAATGTCTGTCCATTTGTGAAGAAATCAAATGCTAATCTTTTTTCTCTTATGTATTCTAAAACTTTTAAGAAATCCGGATTTAAAGTGCATTCTCCACCCGATAAAGCTATATAAAAAGTTCCAAGTTCTTTAGCTTCATCTATTAATGGTTTTATTTCTTCAAAGGAGATATATGAGGGTTTTTGATGTTTTTCATTAAAACAATGTATGCATTTTAAATTACAATTGTATGTCATTTCAAGAAATAATCTGGGAAGAAAGCCATTCTCTCCTAAAAATTCTGTAGTTTCAGCTTGAAAATCAATAAGTTCTTCAATATTTTCTAAAGTATTATTAAAATAATGGCTTGAAATTTCATTTTTTTCTTTTGTATTTATTAATAATCCTAAAGTAAAAAGTTCATTTAAAAAATCATTTAATTCATTTTCTATTTTATTTTGTTTTGAAAATTCTATTAACTCTTTTTCTGTAGAATGATTAATAAATGCTTTCCACAATAAAGCTGAAACACCTTCTAATTCTATAAACTCGTTAGATTTGTGATTAAAAATATAAGCAATATTCTTATTATTAGATAAAGAATATGCTTGTGTTGAAATCCATTCCGCGATTTTAAAATTCATAAAATAAGAACCAATAACTCATTAACAAGTTAAGCAAGAACCACAAGTCCTAGTTGATGTCCAGCAGTGACCTGTTCCCATGTTTACAGAAAATTTTATTCTTCTTTTAATATACAACTTTTTCATAATTTTCCCTTAAATTTATACGTTATATGTGTATTACATCTATTCTTAACTAATTTATTATCATTATAAAACCATTAATGATTATTTGTCAACAAGAAATAGCTCTTTTATACATCTATCTTTATCTTTTATAAAATTTAGCATGAAGTATACTTATTAAGTGGTGTATTTATGAAATCAATAAGCGTGCTTTTAGGGAAAAGAATAAAAGAAATTAGAGAATCAAAGAATATTAAACAAGTGAATCTTGCTAATATGATTGATATAGAACCAACTAATTTAAGTAAAATAGAAAAGGGTATACATTTACCTAAAGAAGAAACTATTAATAAAATATTAGTTGCTTTAAATACAGATATTAATAATCTGTTTTATTTTGAACATATTCAAACGAAAGATGAATTAATAAATAGTATTAACTTAATCCTTCAAGATGCAACTGTTAGCGATTTACAGTTTTTTTACAGGACACTTAATGCTTATAATGAAAATAAGCAGAATAATAATAAATAGTTAATAGGCTGGATTTAATCCAGCCTATTATTTACTTATTTATTTCAATTCGCTGTGAGGTTAATCGTAAAATAGAAGACTTGTAGAAGTCTGTATTGATATTTAAGTATTCGCCAAGAACAAGTAATGAGAATAAGAAATCGCGAACTTCTTCCAAATTTTCATTTGCTTGAAGAACTTTTTCTAATAGTTCAGTAAATTTCATATAAATTTTGTTGAAATACATATTTTGAGCTTCTGCTATATCGACTTTTAGCCCTAAAGTACCAGCGCAAGCAAACAGTTTTAATATTCTGTCTAATCTATTCATTTCAAAGTTTTTTATGAAATTATAAATTGAGTATTGAATTGTTTTAGAGAAAATATCGCTTGTTTCTGTTTTATTGATTTCTGTTTGGAATAGTGCAGCTTCTTCATTAAGCTCTATTGCTCTTTGAATAACATTTTCATCAATAATATCTTCACTATTTTTAAATAGTTTTGTAAAATCGTCAGTCAAAGTATATTGAGCTGCAAGTTTATACGCATTAGGTACATTCATTCCAAGAGCAATTAATTGCATTATAGAATTTTTATTATCATTAAATACATCTTTATAATTATTAGCAAATTTGCTCAATTTATCTTTTATTGAGTTTACTAATATTTTGCTTCTGTCTTCTAATAAAATATCTTTTAGTGTGTAATATTTATTTCCGAAGATTTTATCTAAAAGTCTTATTATTTCAGTTGTAGGCTGATGTAAATAAGTATCTTTTAATTGCTTTGCAAGCTCCATTATATTTTCTGATTCATCATATTTTTTAATTGAACAATGAAAATCTCCTTCCGGGAATTGCAATGAAGCAAAGAAGAAATCTGATTTTTCAAGTGTTATTGTAGATTCAATCTCAATTCTGCCGACAGAGAATATAGTAGTTCCCTTTGAAGCGTATTTATAGAAATGCTTTTTAATATTGTAGCAATATAATGATGAATTTTTCTCAAAAATTGTGTTAGCAGATGTAATTGCCCATAAAGCGGCAATTTGTTTTATTGAAACAACAGAAGGTTTAACAAATTTTTCATATACATCTTTACCTGTTCCAAAACCTTTAATGTTGCTTTGTGCTTTTTCCAGAATTTTCAAAAATCCTGCTTCAATATCTTTATTTGTAAAGGAAGCTGCTAATTGCATAGCGCGCGCTGCGTATTTCATAATTTGAGTTGTTTCAAGACCGGAAATTTCAGAGAAGAACCAACCGCAGCTTGTATACATTAACATTGCTTGTCTTTGAATTTCCATTAATTTTATTGCTTTAACGGTATCCGTGTATCCAAGTTTATATTTTTGATTTTTTTCTAAAAATTCATTTATAGTATCTTTATTTCTATTTAAAATAACATCAACATATTCGTTTCTTGCCTTCCAAATATCGTTATAATATTTATTTCCGTATTCTTCAAAAATTTTAATAAGTTCATCACGAACATAGTCAAGAGCTTCTCTTAATGGTTTTCTCCATTTTTGGTTCCAGCCGTAACCTCCGCCAGTAGAACATCCGCAATCATCGCACCATCTGCCTACACCGTGAGTGCAGCTCCAAGATGATACATCTTTAATATCAACTTCATATTTTGGCGGTTCTTGTTCTAAGTAGTTTGCATAGTTTGTAATTTCAAAGCCTTCATCTTCTGCACGTATTTTAAGAACATAAGCTAAAGCCATATCCCCAAATTTTGTGTGGTGTCCGTAGCTTTCACCGTCTGTTCCTATATGTACAAGCTGATTATAATCTCTTTGTGAAGATATTCCATCTTTTAATCTGGAGACAAATTTATTACCGTCTGTAAGCAGTTCATCAAATGCAACAGATTTTGAAATTGAACCGTCATAAAAGAATAAATCTATATATTTTGATTTATCTGCTTTTGTATAATATCTGTAGGCTCTAGCCGGGTCTATGTTTCCCCAGCTTACATCATTCCAATTATCGTTAGAATTTAATTTCCGTACAGCTTTTGCTTGATAAGGTGAAAGAATTGTGAACTTTATTCCGCAATCAATAAGGGCTTCCATTGTAGCGTCATCACAAGCAGTTTCAGCAAGCCACATACCTTCAGGTTTTCTTCCGAATCTGCGTTCAAAATCTCTAATACCCCATAATATCTGAGTATATTTATCATTTTTATTAGCTAAAGGAAGTATTATGTGGTTATAAACTTGTGCTATAGCATTTCCGTGTCCGTTATTTTTTTCGGCACTTTCAATATCTGCTTTTATTATTCTTTTATAAGAATATGGTGAATGTTGTTCCATCCAAGATAATAGTGTAGGACCGAAGTTAAAGCTTATGTATGAATAGTTATTTACGATATCCATAATTTTATTATCTTGCGTAACTATTTTAGAAACAGAATTAGGTGTATAGCATTCTGCAGTCACTCTTTCATTCCAATCATGGAAAGGTTTGGCACTATCTTGCACTTCTATTGTCTCTAACCAAGGATTTTCTCTTGGAGGTTGATAAAAGTGTCCATGTATTGTTAAATAAGCTTTTTTATTATCCTTCACAACTATCTCCTGAATATTTTATTTGTTATTTTTTTTCGGTTTTATTCTTTTGAGAAAGAACAGTAAATGTTTTTACATCAACCCAAGGATCACCAAGTGCTGTAGAAAATACATTACCTGTAATTTTGACTTTGTCGCCAGCTTCAAGGTCAATATTTTTTTCTGCAACTTCTCTTGTTAGAAATATTTTCATTTCAGATAATGGAATTGTATGATCTGTAACATCTGGTCTTTTAATTAGGAGCCCAATGTATTTTGCTGGGTCTCTATATGCTGGTTTGTAGTCAAGACCTAAAGATGTATACGTAACAAATTCTGCGTTAAATGTAATTGTTTTATTCAAGTATTTACTAGGACAATTAACAACATCAACAGGTGATACATTTAATATGCTAGTTGTTGCAGTTGTTTTTGTTTGTTTTACAGGTGCTGCTGTTGGTGCTGCATTCGAAACATTAATATTTGCATTTAATGAAATTACAGAAACTGTAATTAATATATATAGTAAACTTTTAAACATTCTTTTCATAACATAACCTCAAAAAAACAAGTAATAATTATGCGGGTTCTTCATACCCACATTATATTTTAACACATTTTATAAAAAATATTATATCCAAACGGAGTAAATGTGCATAAAAAAGTGTAGACTGAAACAGTTTTGACGAACTATTTTTATAATACTTTTTCGCAACCCCGAAAGAAAGTGTTCGCTCGTTTCAATCTACATTTTTAATATAACTGATTTTTCAGGCTTTTTCACTCTACTGTAGAGTAATTTTTTCTTAGTTTATTAGTTCTAAAAAAGTAACTCTTATGTATTAATATTTTAGAATATTAGCTTTTATAATATCGCCTATTTCTTTTGTTCCTAATATTGTCATTCCATCTTGAGCAATATCTTTAGTTCTAAATCCGTCTTTAAGTGCTTTTCTTACAGCATTTACTATTTCATCATGTTCAGTATCCATATTAAATGAATATTTAAGCATCATTGCTGCAGATAGTATTGTTGCAATAGGGTTAACTATATTTTGACCTTTTAAATCAGGTGCGCTTCCATGAATTGGTTCATACATAGCAAGTTTTGTGTCTGATAATGAAGCACTTGGCAATAAGCCTAATGAGCCTGATAACATTGAAGCTTCATCTGATAAGATGTCACCAAAAATATTACCTGTCAGAACAACATCAAATTGTTTTGGGTTGCGAATTAATTGCATTGCAGCGTTATCAACATACATGTGTGATAATTCCACTTCTGGATATTCTTTAGAGGTTTCTATTACAATTTCTCTCCATAGCCTTGAAACATCAAGTACGTTTGCTTTATCAACAGAACATAATTTTTTATTTCTTTGCATTGCAACTTTAAATGCAACGTGAGCAATTCTTCTTATTTCGCTTTCAAAGTAACACATGTTATTATAGCCGAATTTTTCGCCGTTTTTTGTTTCAATGCCTTTTGGTGTACCAAAATATACATCACCTGTAAGTTCTCTGATTATCATAATATCTGTACCGGAAACAAAATCTTCTTTTAAAGGTGAAAGTGAAGTTAATTCCGGATATACAGTTGCGGGTCTTAAATTAGCAAATAAATTTAATTCTTTTCTAATTCCTAAAAGTGCACGTTCCGGGCGAACTTCAGGAGGAAGTGTATCATATTTCCAGTCGCCGACTGCACCTAATAATACAGCATCTGATTTTTTTGCAATATCTAGTGTTACATCAGGAAGAGGAGTTTTATATTCATCATAAGCGCATCCGCCTATTAATGCCGGTTCAAAGTTAAAATCTATTGAATGTTTTTCGCCTATTGCTTTTAAAACTTTTACAGCTTCATCTGTAACTTCTTTTCCTGTTCCATCACCTGCTAAAAGTGCTATATTATATGTTTTCATATATTTACCTCCAATTATAGATATACTAGCATAAAATTTATTTTTGTAGAAAAAGCTTTAGGATTTTATTTCTCGTCCTGTGATTTCGCGATACCTAAAATCAATGGACTTCGAAATAAAATCCTAAAGCTTTTTCTACAAAAATATTAATTGAATCTTGATTTTGTGCTAGTATTCTTGTGTCGGAATATTAATATTAAGAGTCTGTATATGAATAGATTTTTATCAACATTCAGGTCACTGCAATATAGAAATTTTAGATTGTTTTTCCCAGGCTTAGTAAGTTCTCAAATAGGCATGTGGATACAAAATATTGCTATGGGCTGGCTGGTATATAATATGACAAATTCCCCTTTTATGATGGGGACAATTATGTTTTTTAATGCAATTCCGCTTTTTATTTTGACGCCGTTTGCAGGTGTAATTATTGATAAATTTGATAAACATAAACTTTTAATGATTATACAAATATTATTTGCATCTCAGGCATTTTTGCTTGCAATATGTACACTTGCCGGCGTATTAAAAATATGGAATATAATCATTTTAGGAATGTTTTTAAATATTGTTGCAGCTGTTGATACACCGTTACGACAATCTATTTTTGTTAATTTAGTTGATGATAAAAAAGATTTAGGTAATGCTATCTCTTTAAATTCAACTTGTTTCAACCTCGCCAGATTAGCAGGCCCAGCAATAGCGGGAATTCTTATTGCGGCAGTCGGCGAGGGAATTTGTTTTCTTATAAACTTCTTATGCTTTCTGCCTTCTATTTTTCTTGTATCTATGATGAAAGTTAATGAACAAAAAGATGAGCATGTAAAAAATGAAACAATTATAGAAGGATTAAAAGAAGGGTTTGAATATATTAGTAATGATAAAAGAATAGTTTTGGTATTAATACTTTTAAGTATATTTAGTTTTATTGGATTAACTTATCCAATGTTAATGCCAGTTTATACAAAAGAAGTTTTTAAAGCAAATGCTGATATTCTAGGATATTTGATGGCAATAGCCGGAATAGGCGCTTTAATATCGTCTTTATTAATTGCTTCAAAACAGTCGTTTCGAGGCTTCAAATATATAGTATGCTTAGGTGTATTCTTATTTGGTACAGGGTTTATAATACTGGGATTTTCAAACAATATAACTTTATCAATGATAGCAATGTTTATTCTTGGTTTAGGAATGACAACAGGACTTACCTCTATGAATACACTTATACAGGCAGTTGTATCTGATGAAAAACGCGGCAGAGTAATGAGTATTCATGCAATTTGTTATATGGGAACAACCTCTATAAGCAATTTTGCTGCTGGTACATTGGCTGAACATATCGGTATTTCTTTAACAATGCTTTTGTTTGGTATTATACTTGCAGTAACGGCAATATTCTTTTTATATAAATTTAAGAATTTAAAATTTGCATAAAAAAACAAACTTTTAATTAAACCTGTTTTCTTATGCAAATTATATGGTATATATAACAGTTGAAACTAAATAATATGTCATGCTGAACTTGTTTCAGCATCTAACCCGTTAGAAATTAAATCATAAACAGGATTCTAATTAAAAGTGATTATACAAAAATTGTAAGACCCTGAAACGAGTTCAGGGTGACATATAAACTATAGTTATAACTTGATAGTTATATAAAAATATGAAAATCAAAGCATATATTTTGTTGTCATTCTGAACTTGTTTGACTACTTATTCCAGAATCTTTAATTTTGTGAAAATAGTTAAGCAAGTTTATTGTGACAATTCTTCCTATTTTCTTTATGCAGAAAATGTCATTAATGCTCTTACGGAACGAGCTGTATTTCTAACATCTTCTTCAGAGTGCATTTTAATTGTATCATCAAGAATTTTAATAGCTTCTGTTTTATCTTTTAATGCTAAAAGCTCATTAATAGAAGCCATAGCAACTCTTGCACTTAAATCATTAATACCTTTTCCTTTAGAAATAAGTACAACTCTTAATGATTCATGAGTATTTTTTCTTATTAATGTTTGAGCTGTTAATTCTCTAATTTCATCATCAGCAGAATTTGTACCCATTTCTGTTAATAATTCAATTGCAGCTTCGCTGTCATTGTGTTCGCCTAATGCTTGAATAATATTTCTTATTTTTTGGTTGTTATCCATATCTCTATCCTTTAGTTTCCTTCTATTTCAGGTGTTAAATCAGACCACATTGATTTTAAATCATCAACTGAACGGTTTGTTAAATTTTTAACACTATATTCTCTATCCGGGAATAGTCTGTTTTTTATTCCTTCCATGTTGAAAGTAATTTCTGTATTGCCTATTCTTTCAATTTGGTCAAATACATTAGATGTTACTTTTTTACCAAAAGAAACAATTGCATTCATTCTTGATTTGAATGATTCGTTAAAATTATTTATTCCGCTTACAACAGCACTTGCAAATAATTTACTTTTTTCTGCAATGTTATTTGAAGTCTTGTTTGCGCTTTCAAATACGTCTGCTTGTATAACATTTCCTTTGAAGCTTACTCCAAATGGATTTGTGCTTAATCTGCTTGTTTGTGTGTTTTTTTGTGTTTCGTTTCGTTGTAATGTTTTGGCTGTATGTAAACTTAGCTTCCCAATCTGCATTTCAATAGTCCTTTCTATTTCCTTCTTTGTTTAATTCGTACAATAAGGTTATCATATTTGCTTTTTGAGAATATCGTTCTTTTGATGTAAATAATGTTTCAAGTTTGAAAATATATACAAATTAAATACTCCTTTTATAGGAGTGTTTTTTTTATTTTTTTGTAACAAATGTTAAACAATTTTTCTAAAAAATTAAAGATAAGAAAAGAGAATGCCGTTAAGTATAATATCAGGAAATGAAAAGGAAAAATATGAACGAATTGAATCAAAACTTAGCTGAAAATCTTGGTGCATTTTTAATGGGATTTCGTGACGAAGTTGTAAAAGGTATGCAAGAGTACATTCAAATGAATGGCAACCTTACATTAGAAACTCTCTAGCCTGATACAGATAGTTTCTATATTTAATGGTCTCTTTTCTTTATTGTAAATAGGTGTTATAAGTTTTTTCGTATTTGATGGTTGTTTTTGGACCGTGACCCGGATAGACAGTAGTTTCGTCCGGAAGTGGTAATAACTTTGTTTTTATTGAAGTTATCAGCGTGTCGTAGTCCCCGTCATAAAAATCGGTTCTTCCAATTGAGCGGAAAAACAACGCATCCCCAGAGAAAAGTTTGCCGTCGACATAATAACAAAGACTTCCTTTGGAATGACCGGGTGTATGGAATATTTGAATTTTATGTTTGCCAATATATAATTCAGAATTTTCATCAATAAACGTTTCAAGCGTTAACGGGTCTTTTCCTTTGAAAGGAATACCAAAATATGACATTTCTTCTTTTAGTCTTGAAAAGTGAGAGATGTCATTTTTGTTCATATATATAGGAATATTGGGATATTTTTCTTGTATTTCAATTTCGCCTAATACGTGGTCGAAGTGGCCGTGTGTATTAAGGATAAATTTAATGTTGTACCCTTCTTTATCAAGGTTAGATTTTATTTCTTCAAATGAGCCGCCTACATCAATTATTACTGCTTCTTTTGATTCTTCATCTTTTAGAATATATGTATTAACTTCCAGTGGGCCGGTTTGTTTTATTTCTAATTGCATAATTCATCCTTTTTTTGATAAGTATAACATAGTTGTAAAAATAATTTATTATGCAGATTAACAAAATCACAATGAGAATTTTTTTATACAGCACCTATTTATTTCCCTGTCATTCCGAACTTGTTTCGGAATCTGACCAATTAGGAATTAAATCATAAAACTTACTATTAAATTAAAAGTGGTTATATAGTTTGAAAGACTCTATGGGAAACCAATTTGGAATAAAATCATAATAATTAAAAGCGATTATACATAGTTAGTAAGACCTTGAAATAAATTCAGGGTGACAAAAATGTAAACATATTAAGCATAATATAGTTCGCAAACTTCTTAAATCATATAAACAAAATTCATGCTAATATATTATCTATAACTTTGAGGTGTTTATGGTTTTAGAAAATAAATTGGGAATAACAAATTCAGCTGAACTTGCAAGACTTGAAGAAAAAATCAGTAAATTAAAGGCAGTTGAATTGTTTGAAACAGGTTTATTGGACAGCTTTAAATCAGGCACTTTTGAAACGTTGTGTAAAATTCATCAGTATCTTTTTGAGGAAATATATGATTTTGCAGGAAAACTTAGAACAGTTAATATAGCAAAAGGTAATTTCCGTTTTGCACCTGTAATGTATTTAAAACCTGCATTAGAAAATATAGAAAATATGCCGCAATCAAACTTTGATGAAATTATAGAAAAATATGTAGAAATGAATATTGCACATCCATTTAGAGAAGGTAATGGACGTAGCACTCGTATTTGGCTTGATTTGATTTTAAAACAAGAAATAAATAAAGTTATTGATTGGAATAAAATAAATAAAGAAGATTATTTATTGGCAATGGAAAGAAGTCCGATTAAAAATATTGAAATAAAATACCTCCTAAAACAAGCATTAACCGATAAAATAAATGATAGAGAAATCTATATGAAAGGTATAGATGCAAGTTATAGTTATGAAGGATATTTTACTTATAAAACAGATGAATTGAAGAAATAATATTATTCCAGTTCAAGCAGTTGTTTATATAGTTCTTTTTGTTTTGCCGAGATTGAAGCAGGAATATTAATTACGATTTTAGCGTTTAAATTTCCATATCCGCCTGATTTTTTAGGAAGCCCTAAATCTTTTAATCTTAAAGTTTTTCCGCTCCTTGTTTCTGGCGGAATTTTTATTCCGATAATTCCATGTAAAGTAGAAATATCTTTTTTACATCCAAGAACAGCTTCTGCTGGTGTAATTTCAATATTTTTAGTTACATTCTCACCGTCAATTGTATATTCGGAATCTTTAAATTTAATAACAAAATAAAGGTCGCCTTTTCTGCCGTAGTTATCAATTTTGCCTTCACCTTTTAGTCTTATTTTTTGACCTTCTTTTACACCTTTAGGAATTTTAACGGTTAAATTTCTTGATTTGCTGACAATCCCAGTACCGCCGCATTCACTGCAAACACTTCCAGCGCCTGAACATTTCATACATTTTTCAACTGTATTCATTTTAACGCTGACTGGTTTGTCACTCATTAAATCTCTTGCAGTAATGTTTAAATCTTGAGTTATATCAAGATTTTCTTCTTGCTGCGCACTTCCACAGTTTCCGCCTTGGCAGCTGCCTTGTCTTCTTGCACTTTGTGCGCCCCCAAATAAATCTTCATAAGAAAATCCTTGCGATTTTCTGCTTGAACGCTGTGATTTAGCTCCGCCCATAAAATCACCAAAAATAGAACTGAAAAAGTCAGAGAAATCTCCTCCGCCAGAAAATCCTTGGCTAAATCCGCCTTGATTAAAATTAAAACCTTCAAATCCCGGAGGTGGTGTAAAATTAGCACCTTGCTGCCAATTTGCACCTAAACTGTCATATCTGCTTTTCTTCTCTTTATCAGATAATACTTCATAGGCTTCATTTATATCTTTGAATTTATTTACAGCATCAGGAGATTTGTTAACATCTGGGTGATACTGTCTTGCTAATTTCCTATATGCAGACTTTATTTTTGCTTCTGTTGCGTCTCTATCTACACCTAAAATTTTATAATAGTCTTTATATTCCATTGTTAAATCTCCTTATCTTAATGATAATATAAAAAATTCTTATCTAGAGAATAATTAATAATTTTTTAATTATATTTGAGGAATTTATATAGAAATTTATTCTAAATATGCTTATAATTTAGTCATAATGTCATTCTGAACTTGTTTGACTACTTTTTCCAAAATCTTTGATTTTGTGAAAAATGTCTGGTTTTCCACGGAATCTTACCAATAGAAAATAAAATCATAAGGCTTGTTTTTCATTCAAAGCAGTTATATCAAGTTTGTAAGACCCTGAAATAAATTCAGGGTGACAGCTTCAGCTATTTTAGTGTTAATTTCCATATTTTTTATAAAATCTTTATATAAGACTATTAACAAATGATTAGTTTTTTACTATCATATATGCTATGAGAAGATTTTTAGGGATTTTAATTTTATTACTTTTTGGTAGCATACAAGCACAGGCATATACGCAGTATGTTCCTTTGAATGTGCCTTTAAATTCAAAGACGAATAACAAACAAATAGAGCAAACTGTCATTATTCCTAAAGTTAATGTAAAAACTCCAGCAGTAAAACAAAATTTAGACTTGAATCTGAATACAGTCGATAATAAAGCATCTGCAATAATTAAAACTTCTAATTCATATTTAACAGAAGGTATTATTTATCAAGAAGCTCAAAGCTATATAAATGCTATAAATCCTCAAAAACAGGGCAATGCCAATTCTTATTACCCAGGCTTGAGAGGACCAAATCAACTTGTTATTTATACTCCTGTGTATGGAGTAAGAACAGGTACTAATGAATTTGGTACTGAAGCCATTGTTGAAAATAATATGGTAGTTCGATTAAACGGGGCTGATTCTATTATTCCTAAAAATGGGTTTGTAATATCAGGTCATGGCAGGGCTAAAACTTGGATTACTAAAAATATTCAAATCGGTTCAAAAGTTTATATTGATTATGAAAATAATTC
Organism: uncultured Vampirovibrio sp.; assembly: GCA_910583875.1. Classification (GTDB taxonomy): domain Bacteria; phylum Cyanobacteriota; class Vampirovibrionia; order Gastranaerophilales; family Gastranaerophilaceae; genus Avigastranaerophilus. Next base: position 18,853 of record CAJTXT010000003.1, read on the forward strand.
TTTGAAAGTATTTTTGACTCCCGAAAGTCTTGTATATGCGGCTAAAGAAAAACTTAGGGAAGTAAGTGGCTTAGTTGAATATTACAGACAGCTTGATATTTTATATAATGATAAAAAAGCTAATGAAAGCCTTGATGCTTCAAAAGCATCTTTGAGAAAAGCAGAGAAGAAACCGGAAAAAACTCAAACATACATTACAGAAGCTATGACTTCTTTAGATGATGCAATAAAAAATGCTATTCCATATTTTAATAATGAATTGAAAGGCGTATGGATAAGACCGACAGAAAAAACTCCGGAACAAATAGTTAAAACACTAGAAAGAATTAATTCCGCAGGTATTACAGATATCTTCTTAGAAGCGTATTACCACGGAAAAACAATATATCCAAGTAAATATTTACGTGAAAATGGTGTAATATATCAGCGTGCTGAGTTTGTTGGATTTGATCCTTTAGCTGTTTGGATAAAAGAAGCTCATGAGCGAAATATGAAAGTTCATATTTGGTTTGAAAGTTTTTATGTTGGGAATGATAATCCTCAAACAACGCCCAATCATGTTTTAAGAGTTTATCCATCTTGGGCTAATAAACGTTTATCTAACTATGATTCAATAGAACCGGTACCTTCATTATCGGAACATAACGGATATTTTTTAGACCCTTCCAATATTCAAGTTCAAACATATTTATTGGGTATTTTGAAGGAAATAATTGTTAAATATAAACCGGATGGAATAAATCTTGATTATATAAGATATCCTAATTGTGTAGAACCTTCATATTCTAATTATACATTCTCTAATTGGGGATATACACAAAATGCACGTGAAAATTTCAAAACAATGTATGGTATTGATCCTATAAATATTTCGTATGGTACAAAGGAATGGGAATTATGGGCATCATACAGGCAAAATCAAATTACTGAATTTGTCAAACGTGTAAGTAAACTGACAAAAGAACATAATACGATGTTAACAGCTGTGATTTTTCCTGATTTGCAAAAAAGTAAGGCTACAAAAATGCAGAACTGGAAAGTATGGTCTATGAATAATTATGTAGATGGCTTTACTGCATTGATATTAACAGGTGATAAAAATACAGCGGTGCTACTATTAAATGATGTTATAAAAAATACTTCACCAATTACAAAAATTTATACCGGTTTATTTGTTCCATTTATGGGTGGACCATATGAAGATTTGCTTGTACAGATCCATAAGGCAAGAGAGTTTAAAACAAAAGGTGCTATTTTATTTGATTATGCCCATTTAGATGATGTTTATATTGATGCATTAAAGACAAGAGTATTTAATAAATCATACGATACAAGAGACTTTAAGTTGAAAACGCCTCCGAATTATTATGCCCCGGAGGTAAAATGCAACGAAAAGAAAAAAGAGAAAAAGAAACGCTGGAGAAGAAAAAATGGCAATAATTAATTTTACAAAAATGCAAGGTTTAGGTAATGATTTTGTAGTTTTGGATTATGAAGAATATATAAAATCAGAAAAAACACCTGAAGAGCTTGCTGTAAAATTATGTGACAGACATTTTGGAATTGGTGCAGATGGACTTATAATTATTAATCCAAATACTAAAGAAACTGATATTGGCTGGATTTTTTATAATGCTGACGGCTCAATTGCCCAAATGTGCGGAAATGGTATAAGATGTTTCTCTAAATACGTGTACGATAAAGGCTATGTAAATAAAAAAGAATTTTCAGTTGAAACAAAAGCAGGAACAATTATCCCAAAACTTTTAGAGGATGGCAGAGTTCGCGTTAATATGTCTAAACCTATTTTAGAACCTAAAAAAATTCCTGTTAATGTAGAAAATAATTTGAATTTTGAAGTTAAAGTTTCAGATAGAACATTTATGGCAAATGCTGTTAGTATGGGAAACCCTCATTGTGTAATAATTACAGATGAAAACACAAAAGAACTTGCATTAAAATATGGAAGAGAAATTGAAACTCACAAATTATTTCCGGAAAAAACAAATGTAGAATTTATAAAAATTCTATCTAGAGATGAAATAAATCTTGATGTATGGGAAAGAGGATGTGCAATTACTCTTGCTTGCGGAACAGGGGCTTGCGCAAGTGTAACTTCTGCAATATTAAACGGGTTATGTGACAACAAAGTAAAAGTTAATCTTCCCGGAGGTCAGCTTGTAATTGAATGGGACGGTTCAAAAGAGGATGTTAACCATAATATTTATATGTCAGGACCTGCAAATTATTCATTTAAAGGTAGTATAGATATTTAGTTAATTGATTTTACTTTAAACATACATTAATATTTATTTATGCCTATTTTAGAAATTAAAAATCTTAATTTGTCGTTTCACTCAAATGATGAGTATTATCAAGCTTTACATAATATAAATCTAGAGCTTGAGAAAGGTCAAATGCTCGCTCTTGTTGGAGAATCAGGCTGCGGTAAAACTATAACAGCTATGTCTATCTTAAAATTATTAGCACCAAATGCTAAAATAACATCAGGCGAAATAATATATCAGGGTAAAAATATATTATGCTTAAATGAAAAAGAAATGCAGCATATTAGAGGAAAAGAAATCTCTTTAATTCCTCAAGATCCAATGACTTCATTAAATCCACTATATACAATAGGCTCACAGCTTTTAGAAGTTATTGAAATTCATCAAAATTTAAAAGGTAAAGAAGCTGAAAAAATTGCGATAGATGTTTTAGAACAGGTAAAAATACCAAATGCAAAAGAACGCTTAAAATCATATCCGCATGAGTTTTCTGGTGGTATGCGCCAAAGAGTTGTAATTGCAATGGCAATTGCGTGTAAATCAAAAATAATTATAGCTGATGAACCTACAACCGCACTTGATGTTACGGTGCAGGCTCAAGTTATGGAACTTCTAAAAGAAATACAAAAAGATTTAGGTACATCTTTTATATTTATATCTCACGATTTTGGGTTGGTATATGAAGCGGCAGATACTGTTGCTGTTATGTATGGCGGGCATGTTGTTGAGAAAGCATTGGCATCTGAATTATTTAAAAATCCAAAACATCCGTATACACAAGCATTATTAAAAGCTTTGCCGGATTTTAATTCAGTTAAACTTGGAGCAATTGAAGGCTACCCTCCTTCCATAAAAGATAGAATTACAGGCTGTCCATTTGAAAAAAGATGTTCAAAAAGAATGGAGATTTGTACATCAAAATTTCCTAATTATATCAATATTGATAGTTCACAGGTAGCCTGCTTTTTGTACTCATGATTTCTTTTTCTTATATAGTAAAGTATTCTTAATAAATAGGCATAATGTCATTCCGAACTTGTTTCGGAATCTAACCAGTTAGAAAATAACTCATAAAAAAGTTTGGAAATTATATATAACTTACATTAAAATAGTCAAAGTTGTCACCCTGAATTTGTTTCAGGGGCTGACAAATGGTAAGATTCCGAAATAAATTCGGAATGACATTATGCCTGTATTCTGAGCATATTTAGTGTAAATTTCTATATAATTCAAAAATTTTTAATTAAAAGCTATTATAAAGCTGGTAAGACCCTGAAATAAATTCAGGGTGACAGTTTTTATAAAGTTGTATATAATTCTTAATCTCTTGATGGCATATAAACTTTTTTGCCTGTTTTTACGTACCGGCTTAGTACTTCTTCCCCTAATTCAGGTTCTATATTGCCATATACAGTAATGCCTCTTTTTTTGAATTCTCTAAACCAATTAGGTTTATATCCTTCGTCAAAACCAGTAATAGATTCAACTTTATCTGAAGGAACGCCAAAATATATGTTTTTAATTCCAGACCACATTATTCCGCCAAGGCACATTAAACAAGGTTCAGAAGTAACATATAAACTTAAATTATGAGGTGCTAAATCAAAAGTATTTAGTTTTTTCTCAATTTCTTTAATTGCATTCATTTCAGCATGGTTATTACTGCATTGTTCTGATAAAACAGAGTTTGCTGTTTTAACTATTAAATTACCATTTTCATCATAAACAGCAGCAACAAAAGGTCCATAACCTTTTTCTATTTGTATTGCCGCATCCTTTTGTAATTCTTTTAAAATAATTTGTGCTTTTTTTACTTTTTGCATATCTATTTTTTCATTTGAAACAACCTTTGCTTGCGCAAAAGAGGAAGATAATGCAAATATAATAGCTATTAATATAAAATAAAATTTTTTCATAACGTAACTATTATATGCTTTTAAAAGATAATAATCAATAAAAAAAATCTTTATAGATTTCTCTATAAAGTTTATATTATTGTTGGAATTAATTACATTATTAAAAATAATGTATTTTCAAATGATTTTCTATACACATAATATTAGAATAAACATCCCCCAGTTGTCTATTAGCCATGTGGCTATACTTTACGGGTTTTTATTAGTCAAATAATGATTGTTGACAGTCTATAGAGCTTATGTTAAAGCATTTAGCTGCATATGGAGTTAATTTTCTGCCTCTTGGCGTTCTTTGTATAAAACCTTTTTGCAATAAATAAGGTTCATAAACATCTTCTATTGTCTTGGAATCTTCACCAAGCGCAGTTGCAAGAGTTTCTATTCCAACAGGACCTCCATTGTATTTTTCAGCAATCAAATTAAGTAATGAACGGTCAGTATTGTCTAAACCATATTTATCTATTTGTAAAATATCGAGAGCTTTGTCTGCTGTTTGTGCGTCAATCTTTCCATTAGATTTAACAATAGCATAATCTCTTACACGTTTAACAAGTCTGTTTGCTATTCTTGGTGTTCCTCTTGAACGTCTTGCAATTGCATGTGCTCCTTTTGTATCTATTTCTATATCTAAAATTTTAGCTGTTCTAATAATTACTTGAGTGAGTTCTTCATCTGTATAAAATTCAAGTCTGTGAATTATACCAAATCTGTCTCGTAAAGGACTTGATAATGAACCTGCTTTTGTTGTTGCTCCAACTAAAGTAAATTTAGGAATTGGAATTCTAATAGATTTCAATGTTTGAGATTTTCCTGTTGTCATATCTAAATAATAGTCTTCCATTGCAGGATAGAGAATTTCTTCTGATATTTTATTTAGTCGGTGAATTTCATCTATAAATAAAACATCACCAGCTTTTAATGACATCAAGATTCCAATAATATCTCTAGGACGTTCTAATGAAGGTGCAGAAGTAATTTTTATATTAGTATTCATTTCATTTGCAATAATAGATGCAAGTGTTGTTTTTCCAAGCCCCGGAGGTCCATAAAATAATATATGATCTAAAGGAATTTCTCTTTTTTTTGCAGCTTCAATAGAAATTTTTAAAGTAGATTTTAATGCGCTTTGTCCAACATAATCATCAAAAAGTTTTGGTCTTATATTTGATTCAAAAGACATATCATAAGAAGTTTCTTCAGAAGTTGTATCCTCATTCTTCTTATGTTCAAATTTTATATTGTCATCATCTGATATAATCGCCATTTAAGAATCCCTTATCTTGCTAATATCATATCATAAGAATTAGTGATATTTCTTTATTTTTCTTGTTTTTTAGGCGTGAATTTTAATTCATATCCTAAAATATCCGCAATTATAAGCATTTCTCTATGAGTTATTGTTTCATTTCTAAGCTTATTTGAAAGATTTTGCATAGAATAAGGTTTATTCAGTCTTTTACCAAGAGCTTGTGCTAATTCCGTTAAACTAATATTAACGTCTAATAAAACTTTCTTTAAATCATTAATTATCATAATAAACTCCACATATTCATTTAAAATGATATTAATTTATGTAAACTTCAATAAAAAAATTTAATACACAATTGACTATTAAACGATATAATGTAATAATAAATACAATAATTTATAAATATAAATTTAAGTTAAGTGAACATTAATGAATATGAAAATTGAGATAGAACCATATATATCCAGCAGCAGCTATTTTTTTGAGAAAGAAAACTCACGCTGCTATATAACTAATGAGAAAAAACATACTGACTTAATCTTAGAGGGTATTTTTGCAGATTTGTGGTTTGTAATTTTAGAAACACAGAATTATGAGGAAGTTGAAAAATATATAAAAATAAAAAATATAGTTATTGATTTAGATGAGTTTTTACAAGAATTAAAAATTACAGGTTTAATTAAAGACGATGCCTATTTAATTGAAAATGAAGTTCCTATTTTAACAAAAGAAGAAAATCATATTTTAGCTAAAGAATATGGGAAAATGGTTTTTGATAAAAGAAATTGGATATATAAGAATGGTTTTATATATACAGTTGAAATTGAATTGTCATATAAATGTAATTTGACCTGTAAACATTGTTTTAATGATAAAGATGTTGCTGAATATAGTATTGATTTCAATTATGCAAAAAAAATTATTGATGAAGCAATTAAATTAGGTGCTTATAATTTTTGTTTCACAGGTGGGGAATGTACAATACACCCTGATTTTATCAAAATTTTGAGTTATATACGAAAACATCGAAAAACATTTTCTATTATTACAAATGGTCAAGCATTGTATGATGATGATGTTTTGTTTGAAAATTTAGTTAGCTTATATCCTCGTGAAATTAGAATAAGCTTATACTCTATGAATCCTGAAATACATGATTCTATAACAGGTGTTAAAGGCTCTCATAAAAAAACTATTAGTGTTATAAAAAAATTGAAAGAAAGAAATATTATTGTAAGAATTAATTTCTTCCAAATGAGCTTAAATAAGAATAGTTTAGAAGATGTATTAAAGTTTAGAGAAGAAATTAATGTTGATTTAACAGTAACAAATTTTTCTTTTATTAATAATAAAAAAAATAATAATGCTTATATAATGGTTGACAATAAAGAAATATATGAAGCTTTAGGAGATGAAAAATCTCCATATTATTATTTGTTGGATATAAAGGATAATGTTTTAAATAGTAAAGAATCGCCAATATGTTATGGAACCTGTGGTTCTATTGCAATATCGCCATTATTGGATGTTTTTCCTTGTATTTCATTAAAGTATAGACTTGGCAATTTAAAAGAAACAACATTAGAAAGTATTTGGAATAATGAACATGCAAAATTTATGGATATATTTAAAGTAAAAAATTTAAAAGACTGTAAAGATTGCAAAGATTCACAATATTGTATGTATGAGCCTTGTATGGGAATGTATGAAAACGGATTTTTAAAAAAATCGGATATATGTTGTAACATTACTAAAATTCGTGTGGATATATTAAAACGTAAAGGTATGTACTCTAAAAAATTATAGTAAATTTTTATTGGCTAAATAACACTAAGGAGAAAAAGTTATATGAAAAAAGAAAAAAAAGAAGATAAAAAATTAAATCACAAAAAATTAAAGTTTATTAAAGAGTCTAGTATTAAATATGATGTTCAGTTTGGAGCTTGTAGCATGAATACAACTTGTTATTCTTCTAGGATGGGCTAATGGAAATTAAATATATGAGCTATAGCATATTAAAGGATGATGAGCCTGAAAATACAGTAAAAAGAATAAAAAAAATTCTTGATGCTTTAAATATAGAGTTACAAGAACAATTTTATATTAATAATGATAAATCTGCACCTGTATCTGTACGAGTTGTATTAAAAGATAATTTTTGTATTGGTACAAATGGAAAAGGCACTTGTAAAGAGAATGCAATGGCTAGTGCTTATGCTGAATTTATGGAAAGATTACAAAATTTAATGCTTTTTTCTTTTGAAGAATATATGGATATAATTCCTGATAGAATAAATGATGAAAAAAATATTAAATTTGATAATGATAATCTAAATAAATATTTTAAAAATAAAATATCTGTTTATAAAAATGTTAAAAGTGCAAATAAAAATTTTGATAATTTTTTTTGTTGTCCGTTTTTTAGTGTAAAAAAACAAAAAGTATATAATTTACCTTTTAACATAATTTCACGTGTTAATGGCTCAAACGGCATGGCTGCTGGTAATACATTGCAAGAAGCAATTGTTCAGGGATTATCTGAAATTTGTGAAAGATATGCAATGCATGAAATTATATTGAATAAACATCCAATGGCAGAAATTCCAGAAAATAAATATTTAAAATATGATAATATCAAAAGAATTATTAATTATTATAATAAAAAAGGATTTAATATATATATAAAAGATGCTTCTTTAAATGGCAAGTTACCTGTTATTTGTACTGTATTTGAAGATACAACAAATAATATATATTCTATTTCTTTTGGTTCACATCCAAGCCTCCCTATTGCAATAGAAAGAACATTGACTGAATTTTTACAAGGAATTATTCTGTCAGATAACAATCAACTTCAAAATTTGCAATATGAATGTTATTCTTCGACAAAATTAAGATATACTTCATTAAAAAATATTTACCATTCTTCAGTTCATAGAAGAACATTTTATGAGAAAACAGCAAAATTAGATAAAATATTTTTTAATAAGGATACTACATCTTCATTCTATAAAGCTGCTTTTATAAAAGAAGATGAATTAGCAGATAATAAAATATTATTAGATTTTTTAACAAATAAGGTATTAAATATTTCAGATGATATATATATAAGAGATGTATCTTTTTTAGGTTTTCCTTCTGTTTATATATTTGTACCAAATATGTCTGATGTATATGGTTATACAAAAAAATTTTTATCTACAAAATTGCTAGAGTCTCTTTGGCTAAGATATTCAATAAATTCGGATAAAAAATATTATAATATTGAAAATTTATTAAAACATTCGGAAATATATTCTTTTCTGAACGATTTGAATAGTAGAATAATTTTTAATGTACCTTCTGAATACATTGCCTTGTTGTGTTCAATTGTATTAAAAAAGACAAACAAAATAATTAAGTATACAAATATTATATTTTCTCAACATAGATTTGTTCCATATTTTACAAGTGAACAATTATTAACTTTAAAAATTATAAGAGATTACTATATTGCTTTAAAGCATAATAAAGACAAGAATTTAATTATTTTTAATTTAAGAAAAAAATACGACATAAATGATATTAATTATGCTGTTGATGTTATTAATGAATTAACCTTCGAAATGGTATTGGACATAGTTATTAAAAAAGAAAAATTAAAGGTATTTTCAAATAAAAAGTTTATAAAAAAGCTTTCAACTGCATATAAAAATAATGTACCAAATCAAGATGATTTAAAAGAATTATATAAAAAATTATAAAAATGATAGCAAATAATGATTATAATGAGGGGAAATATAAATTTAGATATTTTGTTATGAAATATCTCCCTGAATATTTTTATGCATATGTTCTTAATTATTTTTATAAAAAGAAATTTGGCAGAAGTATTAATTTGAATAATCCCAAAAGTCTTTCAGAAAAGATACTCTGGTCTAGTCTATATGATAAAAATCCAATGAAAACAATTGTGAGTGATAAATTAAAAGCAAAAGAATATGTTTCAAGAATAATTCCAAATCTTAAATCTGCAAAAGTTTATCAAGTTTCTAATAATTTTGAAAATATTGATTTAAGTCTTGCTCCAAAAACATTTGTTATAAAAACAAACCACGCATGGAAGTCGAATATTCTAATAGATGATAAAAATAAAATAACAGCAGATTATTATGAGAGTTTAATCAAATATTATAAAAATGTTTTAAGTATAAATTATGCGTATTGGGGTACCCCTGAACTTCAATATAAAAATATAAAACCTAAAATATTTCTTGAAGAATATCTTCATTCAAAAAATAAAGAATCTTTTATTGGAGAATATCAAGTATATTGTTTTAACGGAAAACCAGAATTCTTAGGCTATTCTGTTACTTATACAGGAACTTATTTAGACTATGATAATGAAAATTATACAGAAGAACAGATTATGAAAGTGAAATTTTATGATTCAAACTGGGAAAAAGCAAATTTTAAAATACGTTTTTCTAATGATTTAGCAGATTGTAATTCTGTAAATAAAAATCTTGTTTTATATTATGCAGAAATACTTGCAACTGGGTTTGATTTCGTAAGAATAGATATTTTTGAAGTAGATGAGGTTTTATATTTTGGTGAGTTTACATTCTCTCCTTATTCTGGATTTATTGAGTTCTATCCAGATGAATATGATTTTATTTTTGGTGAAAAATTAAAAATAAGAAAAATTTAACAAATATCTTTCGTTTAATTTATAATATAAACAGATAAGCATGAAGAGGTATTAAAATTGGATATTCGTGAATTAATCACAAAGTCTTCAAAAGAACAAAGAGAGGCTTTATTAAATAAAGAAGTTAGTGCTGTAGAATTGGCAGAAGCTGTATACAGTCAGGTAGAAGCAGTTGATGAAAAGATTGGTGCATATAATTCTTTAACAAAAGATTATGCAATTGAAACAGCAAAAAAAGTTGATGAAAAAATACAAAAAGGTGAAGAAATAGCTCCTTTAGCTGGTATTCCATTAGCGTTAAAAGATAATATAAACTTAAAATCATATCCTACAACTGCATCAAGCAAAATTTTAGCAAATTTTGTTTCTCCTTATGATGCAACTGTTACTCAAAAATTAAAATCTAATTTAATACCAATTATTGGTAAAGCAAATATGGACGAGTTTGCAATGGGTTCAAGTAATGAAAACTCTGCAACAAAGATTGTTCATAATCCTTGGAACTTAAATAAAGTTCCAGGAGGCAGCTCTGGCGGCAGCGCAGCGGCTGTTGCAGCTGGAGAAGCTACTGTTGCTTTAGGTTCAGACACAGGCGGCAGTATCAGATTACCAGCTAGTTATTGCGGTTTAGTTGGATTGAAACCTACTTATGGCCGTGTTTCAAGATATGGTCTAATTGCTTTTGCTTCATCTTTAGACCAGATTGGACCAATTACAAGAACAGTCGAAGATGCTGCATTATTATTAAATGTAATTTCTGGACACGATGAAAAAGATTCAACTTCTTTAAATCAAGTTGCTCCTGACTTTACAAAAGATTTAAGAAACGATTTAAAAGGTGTAAAAATTGGTTATGTTAAAGAACTATGTTCTGAAGGCTTAACTCCTGAAGTTTCTTCAGCAATTCAAAACGCATTAAATACATACAAAGAAATGGGTGCTGAATTGGTAGAAATTTCACTTCCATTAATTAAATATTCTATTGCTGTATATTATGTTGTAGCTACAGCAGAAGCAAGCTCAAACTTAGCAAGATTTGACGGTGTAAAATATGGTTACAGAGCAAAAGATGTAGATACATTATATGATATGTATGTTAAAACAAGAGCTCAAGGTTTTGGCGATGAAGTAAAAAGAAGAATAATGCTTGGTACTTATGCTTTAAGTTCAGGTTATTATGATGCATATTATAAGAAAGCTCAACAGCTAAGACGACTTGTTAAAAATGATTTTGATAACGCCTTTAGCAAGGTTGATGTTCTATTATCACCAACTTGTCCACATACAGCATTTGATATTGGTTCAAAAGTTGAAGATCCATTAAGCATGTATTTGACAGATATTGCAACAATTACAGCTAACTTAGCAGGTATACCTGCAATGAATATACCGGTTGGTCTTGATAGTACAGGTATGCCAATAGGATTACAACTTCAAGCAAATTGTTTAAATGAAACAAAATTGTTAAATGTTGCCTTTAAGTTAGAAGAAGCAGTACAATTTAATTATAGTACTCCCTCAATGACGTTGGTGTAATGAAGAAGATAATATTTTTATTGTGTATGCTAATATTGCAATCTGCAGTCTTGCTAAGTCCTGCAGTATTTGCAGCAGATGAAGAAATATCTGATGAAGATATGCAGTATGCAATTTCTGCATATAAACGCGGAATAGAAATGGTTCGCGTAAAAGCATATGATAATGCTATTACCTCTTTTGAAAATGCAATAAAATATTATCCTAAAATGACAGATGCTTATTATAATATTGCATCTATTTATGTAGCACAGCAAAAATATGATGAAGCATATAATACTTATGTGAAAATTATCGCATTAAATCCTTATGATTATGATTCAATCTTACAGGCTGCTAAAATTTCATATAACAGAAAAAACTATGCTTTGGCAATGAAATATTTAAAATATATTCCTGATGATTATGAATATTATGGATTGGTTCAACAATTGTACGCTGATTCGATGGAATTATATAATCTTCAAAAGAATAAAACAGAACGTGCAAAAGTTACAACTGCAAATAAAAATAAAAGAGTATTAATAGATAAATTTAATTCTCCTGCCGGTATGGTTGTTGATTCTGAAGGTAATATGTATGTTGCAAGTTATTCAGATAATGCAATCATAAAAATTGATAAAAATAAAAATCGTACAAATTTTGCAAAAGGTTTTTTATTAGAAGGTCCTGTTGGTATTGCAATTGATATTTACGATAATATATATGTAGCAAATTTTGATGCTAATAATATATTGAAAATTACAAAAGGCGGCAATGTAAGTGTTTTTATGGATAATGTTTCAAAACCTTATTTCTTATATATAAAAAATGATGTCCTTTATATTTCAGAACAAGGCAATGATGTAGTATTAACATATAATTTAGCATCAAATAGATAGGATTATTGCATTTTTACTTTTGCAAAACTTCCGCCGACTTCATATAGGTTGAGATTTTCTCTCATACAATTATTAAATTTTTTGATTTTGTCCGGTGTTAAGTTAGAGTCTAAATCATAACTTGGTGCAACAGATTCGAATGCTGTTAACATGCCATTTGAATCATCGCATAAATCTTTTATAAATCTTACAACATTATCAAATGATTCAGGATTTTTACCTTCAAAGTAATGAGAAAAATAATAAGGTGATGCTAAAGCCAAAACGGGTTTTTCTTTTTCTTTGCTTAAACAATTAATCATATCGTCATATAAATTTTCAGCAGCAGAAACAACTTTTCCTTTTCTTTGATCATAGTGAGTTGAATATTCATCAAAAACTTCTTTAATGCTTTTATTTACATCTTCGTTTTTTATAATTTCAGAACCTAAAGCAGAATATCCGTCATTATCAGAACCAAGATATACTTGGTCAAGTTCATCTAAAATTTCATTAGCTTGAGCAATAATATCTTTAGGTACCATTTCTATACTTTTTATTTCAGTATCGCCTTTTGTTTCGGCATATTCTCTTGCTCTCCAATAAAGGTTAGCAACACCATAGCCCTTTTTGTATTTTAAATTATTTTGTTTTGAAAATTCTATAACACTATATGAAAATTCAGGATATAAACTATTAACCTTCTTTATGAAATTAACAGTCATTTCTTTTCTGTTTTTTATGGTAGTTTCAACAAAGTTAACAATATTGTCAGAGAATGGATTTATACCATAAATTAGCATATCGCTATTTTCGTATCCGATATTTGATGTTGGAGCTTTATGAGCAAAAGACATTTTTATACCAGGAATTAATTTTACATGTTTGAATTGTTCGGGATTAGAGCCAATTATCCTTAATGCATGTTGTAAACCTTCAAGTGAATCTCTATCAGTGAGTGCAAAAACAAAATCTTTGCCTGTTTTTTCATAATAAGAATCTGCATATTCTGAAACATTATCCAGAATATCAAATACATTTTCTACCCCAGAGGAGAAACTTGTTTGGTAGTCTAAATCTATATTATATACGCCAGAATTTTGATTTTTCTTTGAACATATAAAATTTTCTTCTTTTAACTGAGGTAAAATTTGCCTTAATTCGTCAGGTGTCATAACATTATTAAAGTTTTTTGCCGGGATATTACAACCCATAACTTTCTTTATACCCTTAGAAATATCAGCAGCAAATTCTTTAGGAATTTCATTTTGTTCAAAATGAGTTTTTATATCCGGTGTTTTGTGGAATAAAGTTTTGAAGAAACTTCCTGAAAAAGAAACTTGGGTGTTTTGAGTTTTTGTTGAAGCTTGAAATGAATCAGAAATAACATCTTTAGTTCTAAAAGATGTGATATTTTGTTTTGTATTATAGTTATTTAAGGGAAGACTTTGAGAAACTTTAATATTCATTTCTGCTCCATTAAGGGAATAATTGTTTTTAGTTAAAAAAGAAAAAGGAAAAAATTTGTTATTATAAGAAACAAATTTTAATTTTTATTAAATTACTTTTTACCTTTTAGTAAGAAGAAACTGCCTACAGCAGCTAAAATAACGCCAAGTTTAATTAAAGGATGTTTTTTCTTTGTTTTATATATTTGCTGGTTTTGAGCAGTTCTAATATTTCGCCTAAATTCATCTTGTTCTTGAAGAACTTTATCAATAGAATATTTTGGCAGACTTGCAGGTGCTAAAATATTATTTACAGAATTCGTATTGCCGCTAATTTTTCTTGCTGCAATAGTGTTATTGATATTGATATTTTGGGAATTTAATATATTAGACATGTTCTTCTCCACATTTACTTAATGATGATGAATATGTTTAATTGACAAAATATTGAATTCGGAATGAAATTATTTACAAAAATTAATACAGATAGTGTGTAAACTTTTGTTACAACATGTGTATAATTAAAGCAAGAAAATCAATTTACGAGAATTAATATAGTATGGTTTTCTGCATGAAAAGGAGTTAAATGTGAATATTCAAACTAGTAATTTACAAGCACATAATACATCATTTTCAGGTCATAAAAAGACATTAGATAAAACAGGTTATGTAAAACATGATTTCTTCTATTTGTTTGACCCGAATAAATATAATTGCGAAGTTGAATTATATAATATTTCAAAGGATTCTAAAGGCAATTTCTCAATTGCAGAAGAGTCAGCTCCAGCAGTGTCGCTGCCAATGATTGATGGCGGCATAAGTGCAGATATTTCAGAATATCCGGAAATTGATACAACAGAAGGTTTTGCATATAGATTTAAACTGACTGATAAAAAAGACGGCAGTGAATCGTATGCATTTGATAACGGACAAGTTATAGGTATTTTTGATACAGAAAATACAGATAACAAATACAATGTAGTTTTGAGTAATCGTGCAATAATAAACAAAAATGGTCCAATGCAATTAATAATGCCGGATGGATATTACCCTGGTATTGAGAATGTTGATGGAAAACCGGTATTAAATGAAAGCTTAAGAGCAAAAGCTTTAACAAGTGTAAGAAACCATGCTAATAAATTAGGTGGTAATTTCTTTGGTATTATCGCAAGATTGCCTCAATTAAAAGAAGAAGGTGTAAAAAGAATTGTTGGTACACCATTCACTAAGGATTCAATTTCTTCTCATAAATATTGGACAGAAAATGCCTTCCAAGTATCACCTGATTTCGGTACAGAAAATGATTTTAAAGTATTACAACAAGAATTATTTAAAAATGGTATGAACTGGATATCAGATGCTGCACTTGTAAATGAAGGTTTTGGCGGTATTCATTTATCCAGCTTATTAAGAAAAGGTGCAGATTCTTCTTCTAAAAATATGTTTAGAGCAGAAGAAAGAGTATCATTAGGTATTTTGCCAGATAAACCCGGTAATACAAGAATGAAAATAATTAATGCTCCATTTACTGTAAGTGCTGATGGAACATTAAATAAAAATAATCCTGATTATAATCCGGCAAAACCTACTTATGTACAGTTCTATGATGATAAATTAGCAAGTGATGAACAAAAAGCTTCAGATTCACCATCAAGAATGACAACTTACGATAATAAAAATACAGATAATATTTACGATATAACAAAGCATGATGATGCTGTTTATCCATTCCCATTGGAAGTTAGTCCAGCCGAGTTGGAAAGAAATGTAAAAATTGTATTAGAAGAAAAAGGAAGCTTAGATTTATCTGAATACGATACAATTAGAAAAGTAACTGATTTTACAAACTTTAATGTTGTACCAAAATCAGAAGCTGGCGGCTTAGAAGTATGGGATGGTAACGTTGATATTGCCAAATTAAACTTCTTTAGATGTGATAAAGATGATTCAAGATTTTCTAAATTACCAGCTGAAATGCAAGCAGAAGCAATTGCAGATTTTGACAGAGGTGCTTTAGCTGTTAGAGATTACGCTGTAAATTCAGGTATTTATTGGACAAGATCAACTGCAGATACAATTTTAGAATATACAACAAATACTATTGGCAATGGTAATAGTTCTAAAACAGCTTCAGATTATATGTCTGATATTACAAAATTGGCTAAAGAAGGTAAACTTCCAGCTTATGTTCTTGATACAGTTGATGAAGAAATGATTCAAAATGTATTAAGTGATAATTATCATTTACCTAGACTTGATGATGCTGATATGCGTGCAGATATTAATCCGGAAGGATATGGCAATGATTATTCAGTTTCAGATTATATTTTAAGAAAAGCAATGGATGTTCCTTTAGAAACACTTCCTATAGCAACAAATCTTTTAGGTATTATTACTTCTCCATATATTGCAAAAAAAGCAAATACAGAAGATGAACTTGGTGTATCAAGATACGATATAACAAAAGCTGGAAATCCAAATTTACCTGATAAATATTCAGAAGTATATTCTCAAATGGATAACATTTATGAAAATGGCATAGTTCCTATTATTAATGCTGTAATTAAAGATATTCCTGGTATTTCAGAAGATGGAATGGTTAGTGAATATGGCAAATATGTTATTTCAGAAATAGTTCCGGAATTAACTAAATTTATATTAGTAAAAGCTTTAGCTCCTGATGCAGATATTAAAGTTACAAATAAAGGCGAAATTGATTTTACAAATGTAAATTCAGAAGATATTACAATGCAATCTTTAGGCATTCCATATAGCGGTAAAACAGAAGCAGAAGAAGCACAAACCGTAGTAGATTTATTATATAAAGGTATTGCAGACTTAACAGTTGATGATTTTGCAGCTATAAAAGGTAAAGTCGGCGGCAGATTTGCAAATCGTACATTAAATGATTTCAAAGTTTCTGAGTTGATTATGGATAGAACAGAATCTGGTCTTGGCTGGAGAATAGACGCAGCAAAAGACGTTGCTTCAATTGATGCTGTTCGTTCAGATTCTGATAGTATGACTCAAGCTTGGAAAAATGTAACAAGTTTCTGGAAATTATATAATGAATCAGTAGTTAAAGAAAATCAACACGCTTATACTACAGCTGAAATTACAGACTTGTTTGATTTATTTAAGGATGCAGACAGCCCTATTTTCTCAAGTGACGCTGATGCTGAAAGAAAATTCATTCAAGAAACTGGTATTACTGCAGTAGCTAACTATAATTACTTATTCTCATTGATTCCAGATTTATTCTCAGCAAGTGCATTTGAAAATGGTAATTCAAGTTGGATGGCTGAACAAAATAAAAACTTTGAACTAAGAAATAAACTTGATGCAGGCTGGTCTGGTACAAACCCCGGCTTCTTATTCCAAAGCCCGGAAGATGGTGTAGTAAATTCTTATACCTTCGTAGGTAACCATGATAAACCACGTCCATTACATTGTTTGGCTTTAGATATGAATTTATTCCATTCAGATTTGTCAAAACCAGAACATAAAGCAACAGCAGCAAAAGTTTTAATGAAACCGGAAAGTGCTATAAATTTTGATAAAGTTAGTGGAATGGCTATTGCAATGGGTTCAAGATTAAATGAATCATTTGATAAGGTAGTTAAAGATGCTTCATTATCAAAAGAAATTGATAAAGCAGTATCTGAATTAGCTTCTGGTACTCACAAAGGTAAAGAATTTTCAGCAGAAGCATTTGGTACAAGAGATTTACCAGTTGCAATTAAAACTGTTCTTGATCAAGTTGAATATAATGGAGTACAAATACCAAATAGAAAAGAAATTGAAGCAAAAGTATTCCAAGATATTTTACTTCCAGCGTTTGATAGATACTGTTCAATCTATAAATTGTTAACAGTATTACCGGGAAGCCCTACAGACTTTGCTGGTGATAGAGTGGGTTCAACAGGCTCAGAAACAAAAGCTAAAAACTATCATCAACAAAATAGAAATGTTATACATTGGGAATGGCTTTCTGATGAAAATAACAATATGTATAAAAAGGTTAAAGAATTCTACAATAAAACCAATGAAATATCAGCATTAAGAAGTAAAAAAGAATTGAGTGCATTAAATGATGGTGCTACAGTAACTCTTCCTATTGCAACTGCAAATAAAAACGGTAAAGGCGAAATAGAAGTTCGTTCAAATGAAAAACTTCAAGCAATGCTAAGATATAATGACAAAGGTTCTGTAGTTATAACTCTTCATGATTCATCAGGTTCAGAAACTCCTTTCAACGAAATGATGAAAAGAGGAGAAACTAAAACTGATACAAAGAAAGGTTCATTGTATAACAGAATAGTACTTTGTTCAGAAACCGCAAATGCTAAACAAGGATTGAAACACGGTTTAGAAGTTGGTACTAAATTCAAAAATGAACGTGCTGGTGATAATTCAATCTATAAAATTGCAACTATGCAAAAAGACGGTAAAGTATATTATTACTTAAAACGTGAAGATGCAAAGGGTCAAGAATTACCAATTACAATTAAACCAGAAGACTTGAATACTTTAATTCTTTATAAAGCATAGAAACATATAAAATAGTAAAAACGAATAATAATTGCTTTCTCATCCTGTGTTTTTAGTTACACAAAAACAATGGATTTCGAAAGCAATTATTATTCGTTTTTACTATTTTATATTCATAACCTTTTGTAGTAATATAAAGAAAAAGGATTTTTACTATGAAATTACACAATACATTTTCTAATTCAATTGAAGAATTTAAACCTATAAATGAAAATAAAGTAAGTATGTATGTATGCGGCCCAACAGTTTATGATTATCCGCATTTAGGTCACGCAAGATGTTATATAACTTGGGATATGTTATACAGATATCTAAAATTTTTAGGATATGATGTGACATATTGCCGTAATATTACAGATGTAGACGATAAAATTTTGAAAAAAGCAAGAGAAGAAAATACTACAGCGGAAGTAATTTCAAGAAGATATTATGATATTTTTGCTGATTCAATGAAAAAATTAAATGTATTAAAACCGGATATTGAACCTTTTGCTACAAAAACGCTTGGTGAAATGATTTCTATAATAAAAGATTTAATCAAAAACGGATATGCTTATGAAGCAGAAGGCGATGTTTATTTCAGAGTTAAAAAATTTAAAGATTATGGAATGCTAAGTAAACAGCCTATTGAAGATTTAGTGGCAGGGGCAAGGGTTGAAGCTTCTTCTATAAAAGAAGACGTATTAGATTTTGCATTGTGGAAAAAAGATGAAGAATTTGGCTATCCCAGCCCATGGAGTAAAGGACGTCCGGGCTGGCATATTGAATGCAGCGCAATGTCAAGAAAACATTTAGGTAAAACTATTGATATTCACGCGGGTGGAGCTGATTTAATATTCCCTCACCACGAAAATGAAATAGCCCAAAGTGAATGTGCAAATGGTTGTAAGTTTGTTAATTATTGGCTTCATAACGGGTTTGTAACTATCAATAAAGAAAAAATGTCAAAATCATTAAAGAATTTTGTAACTATTGGAAACCTACTTGAAAGCTATGATTCGAATACATTAAGATTATTTATTTTAACAAATCATTACAGAATGCCTGTAGAATTTTGTGATTCTGCATTAGACGGTGCAAAAGCAGGCTGGAAGAGAATTCAAACTGCTGCTAATGAAGTTATTAGATTTGCAGGTAAAGATAATCTTCCTGATGTTTCAGACACAGAAGAATTGAAGTTATTTAAAGAAGCAATGGATAATGATTTAAACACATCAAAAGCGCTTGCAGTAATTTTTGATTCTGCAACAAATGCTAATAAAGCAGTTGCTGAAAAGAATATTGAAAATGCTAAAAAGTATGCAGCTATTCTTCTTAAATTAACAGATGTTATGGGCTTTAATATTGAAAAAGAAAAAATGTCAGAAGATGAATTGCAAGTTAAATTGGCTTCAATAATTAATGATATGGATTTTCTTACAGAAGAGGATAAAACCCTTACAGGTTATGCTTTAATGGATAAAATCATTGAATATAGAAATACTGCCAGAAAAGAGAAAAACTGGACGATAGCAGATAAAGTAAGAAACTCATTCGATAGTATATCTATTGTGTTAAAAGATACAAAAGATGCAACTATTTGGGAAGAAAAATAACGGAACTTTTTTAATCTCTCAATGTCTATTCAATTAAGAAAGAGTAGGGTGGGAGTATGTAAATACAAAAAACACGACATTTCTGTCGTGTTTTTGTTTAAAAGCTTGTTTAAATTTTAGTGAGCGCTGCTGCGTCTTTCAAACATAGAAGGTACAGCAATCAATAAAAAGTACATTACAGCTCCGAATAATAATAAGCAAAGACCATCCATAACATAAGCTCCTATATTTAATAACTACACATATATATAGTACCCGTAATTACTTTTTCTTAAACATTATTATATAATATTGAGGTGAATATGGATAAGAAAAAATTAGAGAAGTTGTTTTCAGGCTTATGCTGCAGTGTATGTAAGCATGATTTTGATATGGAGGCAATAACTGTAAAACGAGAAGAAAAGAATTTATTAGTTTTACAGATAGTTTGTCCTGAATGCGGAAAAAGTTTTGGGCTTGCATTTTTAGGAACGGGTGCTGTTGAAGTAAAAGAAGATAAAGAGGATGAGGCATTAGTTTTTCAAGATTGCCCGCTGCCTATAAATTATGATGATGTATTAGATGCACATCATTTTATTGATAAGCTGGAAAAGGACTGGACAAAATATATTCCAGATGAGTTAAAAAATATAAAATAATTAAAAGATTTATTTTAGGTTTTAATCTTCATCTAAATTTGCTAGTGCATA
This sequence comes from uncultured Vampirovibrio sp., assembly GCA_910583875.1. Classification (GTDB taxonomy): domain Bacteria; phylum Cyanobacteriota; class Vampirovibrionia; order Gastranaerophilales; family Gastranaerophilaceae; genus Avigastranaerophilus. Next base: position 39,675 of record CAJTXT010000003.1, read on the forward strand.
TTCACAGCATTGCTGAACAAGATTATTTAGAGATACTTTCTTATTTTGTGCAACAGTTTGTAATTGCTGCACTAATTTTAATGGCAATCTAAATGTTTTATTAATCATTTCAGGTTTATCTACTTTAAACATAATTACACAACCTTTTCTTTATTTTATGTGCAATTTTTGCATATTTATACACCTGTTTTTTACACTTAAAAAAACAAGTGCAAAATGTAATATTTTGTGATATACTTCTCATGACTAAAATTTAAAAAATGAAGGAGCAGAAATGGAAATTAGAAACAAATTATTCTTTTCAAAAAAAGTAAAACATTCTTTTATATTACAAGGTTCAAGTTGTATTAGTTCAGGTGCATATTGTGATGCGCATTGTTTTAGATTTTAGATTGTTAGTTAAAATTTCTGGAGTTAAATAATGAACGGAATTATTAGAATTCCTAATTGGATTTCCACAAGAATTTATAATATTGATGAAAAATCTTCTAAAGCATATATTTCAAATGAGAAAGCACATTTATATGTATTGTTGGATGATTTAGCTGCAAAATTATGGCAATATATATATGACGGAAAGAATAATCAGCGTTGTATTTCTGAATTGATAGAGTTTTCTAAAAAAGAATATATAGAAGATGAGTTAGAAAATTTTATACAAGAGCTTGAAATTTGCGGGCTTGTTTCAACAGGGAAGAATATAAAGTTTGAAATTAACAATGCCAAAACAGTTAATTCAGATGAAGAAAAAGCAGTCGAAGATTTTGAAAAAGAAATGCATAACTGGTTTTATCAACATGGTTATATTTATAGATTATTTGTGCAATTAACATATAATTGTAATTTGAAATGTGTTCATTGTTTTAACAAAAAAGATAATGTCGAAAAACAGATTAGTTTTAATGATTTGAAATCTATAATTGATGAGTACTATAAGCTTGGGCTTTTTCGTATAACACTTTCAGGTGGTGAATGTACAATAGCAAAAGATTTTTTGAAAATTGCGAAATATATACGAGAAAAGAAAATACAATTAGATATATATACAAATGGGCAGCTCCTTTATGATAATGAAGATTTATTTAATGAAATTGTTAAGTTATATCCCTATAAAATTTCATTAAGTTTATATAGTATGGATGAAAAAATTCATGATTCGATTACAGGAATAAAGGGTTCTCAAAAAAAGACAATTGCAGTTATAAAAAAACTATTGAAAAATAATATTCATGTTTCAATAAAATGCTTTTTAACAAATTTAAATGCTGATTCATATATTCATGTAACCAATTTTGCAAAGGAAATAGGTGCTACAATTGAATTAGATTGCAAACTTATAGATTGTCCCGAAAATAATAAGGCTTCACTTAGAGCAACAGAAGAACAACTTTTAAAAATTTATTCCGATAAAAATTCACCATTGAAAATAAGAAAAGAAAATTTTGAAATGGATGAAGATTTTCTAAAGCAAAAAATATGCAGAGGCGGTCTGTTTGATATGGCACTTGACCCTAATTTAAATATAAATATTTGTGCGACTATGGATAATCTAATTCTTGGAAATGCTAAAAAAGATTCAATAGCTAAAATATGGAATGAGAAGGAAAAAGATTCCAGATATGTAAAATTTAAAGCATTAAGAAAAAAAGATTTAAAAGGATGTTATAAAGAAGAATATTGTAAATATTGTATTTACTGCCCTGGAATGGCATTGATGAATGGTAAGTATTTGCAGAAATTTGAACTTTTTTGTGATGATGCAAAAATCCGAATGAAAGCAGCAAAAAAAGGTTCATAAAATGTATGTTGCCTTAAATGATTATAAAGGTTTTAAGATCTGGTTTCGATATTATTTTTTTAAAGTACTGCCTAAAATATTTTACCCTTTTGTTACAAGATATTTTTATAAAAAACACTTGAGGAAAAATCTTAATTTAAAAAATCCTATTACTTTTTCAGAAAAGTTAAATTATCTCAAAATATACGATGTGACGGAAAAAAAGAAAATTTTATCCGATAGGCTTTTATCAAAAAGATATGTTCAAAAAAAATATCCAGAATTGAAAACAGCAAGGGTTTATACGATAAGTGAGACTTATGAAAATCTTGATTTTTTTAAATGTCCCAATAAATTTATTATAAAAACTAATCATGCGTGTAAATCAGGCATTGTAATTAATGATAAAAAAGTTGATTTAAAAATTAATGACAGAAAATATAAAAATTATTATAAAAAAATATTGGGAATAAATTATGCATTTTGGGGAACATTAGAGTTACAATATAAAGATATAAATCCTAAAATATATGCAGAAGAATTATTAGAACCTGAAAAAGGAAGTTTATTTAAAGAATTTGAAGTTTATTGTTTTAATGGTGAAGTTGAATTTATACATTATTGTGTTCATACCGAAGATGATTTAATTTATCGGAAATATTATAATAATAATTGGGAAGAAACGAATTTTTTTGTTGGCTTAAAATATGCTTCTGAATATTCTCCTGATAATTATAATAAAGATAAAATACTTGAATATTCAAAAAAATTATCAAAAGAATTTAAATTTGTAAGAGTTGATTTTTTTGAAGTTAATAACGAATTATATTTTGCAGAAATGACATTTACTCCATTTTCTGGAGATATCAAAGTTGAACCTGAGAATTATGATATTATATTAGGTGTAAAACTAAAAATAAATGATTACTTTTAAATATCCCAATTATCACTTAATTTTGCAAATTTAAAATCTTTATAAAAGTAATTTAATATTTGGTAGGCATTATAACCTTGGGCAGCCATATTATTTGCCCCATGCTGACTCATTCCAACCCCGTGTCCGTTTTTCTTTGTTCCTTCATCAAATGCAGGCACAGACTGCAAAAACGAATTTCCGCTATTCCATACTTTTGTCTGCCCTCCGGAACTGGCATGGTAATAAGTAGGTAATATTCTTTTATTTTGAACGAGTACTATGCCTTTTGTGTCATCAACCGCTTTTGAAGTTGTTATTTTCTCAACACTTGCTCCGCCATAAGCTTGGTCGGCAGTTGTATCAACTAAATCAAAACCTTTTGAACCGTGTTTTCCAGCCTCTTTTGTTGCAACGGCATAACTTCTTGCAGCAATAGCCTGTGCTCTTAATGCTTCTGTGTTCCATTTAGAAGGCATTTCTGAAGGAACTACACCTTTTAAATAGTCTTCTAATGGCAGTTTATTTATAAGAGTGGCACCAGATGCGCCCCAGTTTGTTATAATAAAATCGCCTCTATACCAAGCTTTTTTTGCACAAAGAAAGCCTGGAGTTTTGGTTCTTATCATAATTTGATTTGTACCGAGACCAACATCTTTTCTATTTGCTTCAACTGCAAGTTCATTACCTTTTGATTTAAAAACATAGACTTTCATTGGTCTTATTTCATATAAAACTTTATTTTGAAAAACATCATAAATTTCAGCAGAAACAGAAGAAGCTATCTTTATTTCTTTCATGTTAGTTTGCAGCCCTATTTTTATTGCTTCTGCTTTAGGACTAATCAAAAATATTAAACAAATAATTAAAAAGATTTTCTTAAAAAGCACAATCTTTATCCAATGTAGTTCCCAACCTACAACATCATATCACATCAAAAAATGTCGTTCCAAAAATTCATACAAACGGAGTAGAAAGTCTAAAATAAAATCATATATTTCAACTATAAAAACGACCTCTTTTGACTTTCAATATTATATCATTAAATAGAGATAAAAAGGGTAAGTTGTATGATAAACGGCGGTGTACATTTTACAGAAAGAGGAATTGTTCAAAATATTCGAGCTATGAGAATGCAAACAGTTCTTATGGGTATAACTAATGAGAACGTTGTTGGTTTTGATAAAATTGGTTATCAGGCTAAAGTTCCTGTTGTTTCATCTTTTGCTGAATTTATAGGTGAAGATGCAATTTCTACAACTACAGACGATAAAGTGGGAAGACTTGCTTTGACCGAAAACCCTTTAGATGTTGCATTAGCAGAAAAAGGATATTTCCAAATTCAAACAAAAGACGGTGTAAAATTAACAAGAGACGGAAGATTTAAAATGAATAAAGACGGTGAAATCTTAGCTCTTGATGGAAGTAGAGTATTAACAAATATGGGGACACCTTTAGTTCTTCCTGTTGTTCCTGAAAAACTTGATGACATATCAATTGATTTAAATGGTGTTGTAAGAGTTTTGAATAAAAAAACAAGAAAATTTGAAACCGCAGGTACATTAGGTGTAGTAAGCCAGGATGGAATTGCTGTATTAGCCCCAAATGTAAGGCAAGGATATAACGAATATTCAAATGTAAACTTACAATCAGAATTTATGCAGGCAATGATGTATCCAAAAACATTTGAAGCAAACAGACAATTATATCAAATTCAAAATTCAAACTTACAAAGAGTTATTTCATCATTAGGCAGTTAGAAAGGTAATAAATGGCAACATTACAAGGCATAATTAATAGAGGTGTAGTTAACGCAGAACTTCAATTTGAAAAAATGGGTTATATATCTACAAATGTGTCAAATTACAATACTAACGGATATAAAACAGTTCGTTTTGAGCAGATGCTTAGCGAAAATGGTTATTTGTCAGGCGTAGAAAGAACCGATTTTTCTCAGGGTTCAATCCAAAGAACTTCACGTGATTTTGATATAGCAATTGATGGTACAGGTTTTATTCCTGTAACTTCTCCAACAGGTGAAGTTACTTATACAAGAGAAGGTTCTTTTAAAGTAAATCAAGATGGATATCTTATCACAAATGATGGTTATCTTGTTGGTGATGGAATTCAAGTTCCTGTAAATTATGATAATTTCGCTATAAGCTCAGAAGGTGACGTTGAGGTATTTTCTAATGATGGTACAGAAAGAGAATTATTGGGAACAATTCCTCTTGTTAACTTCCAAAATCCTGAAGGATTGAAAAAGAGTGATAATAATAAATATTTTTTAACAGCAGAATCAGGTGAGCCTGTTCTTATAAAAAATCATAATAGATTTAAACAAGGAAGTATTGAAGTTACAAATATAGACATTTTAACAGAAGTTAATTCTATTTTAAGGTTAAATGCTTCAATGCTTGCAAGTTTTAAAGTAATGCAAACAATCAATGATATGTACTCGAAATCATTACAATTAAATCAATAAGAAGGTGAATAGATGATAATACCAAATAACCCAATAGGAAAAACACTTCATGTGCTTGATTTGATAGGAGAAAGACAAAAAGCTCTTTCTTGTAATCTTGCAAATATGGATACTCCTAATTATAGAAGAAAAGATATTTCTTTTTCTCAATATTTGGGTGGAACTGCCGGTTCATTAGAAACAGCTTTATCAGCAAAAATGGGACCTTCCCCCGTTACAGTTCAAACAAGTGATGAGAAGGTAAATCCGGCAACAGAATTATCAGAAATGCAAAAAAATTCAGTTTTATTCACAGTTGCAACAAGAAGAATGAATTCTTTAATTACAGAGATGAAAACAGTTATAAATATGGGTAACGGCTAATGGGAATATTTAGTGCAATGAATATAGGCTGTGACGGCCTAAAAGTACATGGAATGAGATTGGATATCAATTCAAAAAATATTGCGAATATTGATACTCCAAACTATACAAGAAAAATTCCATTAGTTGTTTCAACAGATAGAAGTTCATTTTTAAGTGTAATGAACCAAATGAAAGAAACAACTTTTGGCTCAGGTACATTGCCTTATGCTTCCGGCAGTGTTTCAATGGCAGGTGTTGTAGAAGACCCAACTTTAGGCGATAGAATTTATAAACCTGGACACCCGGATGCAGATGAAAATGGTTATATAAGAGCATCGAATGTTGACCCATTAGTAGAAATAACAGATGCAATTATGGCACAAAGAGCTTATGAAGCCAGTTTGGCTATAATAACAATGACAAAAGCAATGGCGGATAGGGCGGCACAAATAGGCAGTTAGTATAAAACAGGGTAGTGTGTAATGTTTACTGGTATGATACAAAATTTATTAAATTCTTCAGGACAGGCGGCTGCAATCCAAAGAGCACAGCAGCTAAGTAATTATGTTCAATCTCAATCAAGAACAGAAGAACTTACAGAAGGTGTAGAATTTAAAACATTTGAAGATGTAATGAATTCGTCTTTAAATGTTCATACAAGATTTAATGTGAACAAAAGTACTAATCCTGTTAAATTTGGGTCTTTAACTTCAAAGAGGGTTGAGGCTCAAAAGGTTAATAATGAAACTTTAAAAGAAACTCAAAATATTTTGCCATATTCACCTGTATCCCAGCCTACAACAAAATCTCAAATTAAAGATTTAATTTCAAAAATTTCTAAAAAACATGGTGTTGATGAGAAACTTGTAAATGCAGTTATTAAACAAGAATCCGGTTATAATCCTAAAGCAAAATCATCTGTTGGTGCGCAAGGTTTAATGCAATTAATGCCTGCAACTGCAAAATCATTAGGAGTTACAGATCCATATAATCCGGTTCAAAATGTAGATGGCGGAGTTAGATATTTAAAAAGTATGATGGATAGGTACAATGGAAACGTTGTTTTAGCTTTAGCTGCATATAATGCAGGTCCGGGAAATGTAGATAAATATGATGGAGTTCCTCCGTTTAAAGAAACTCAAAATTACGTAAAAAATATTTTAGCAAACTACTTATAATAGAAAGGCATAAAAATGATAGAAAACAGATTAGTTCCAAATGTAAATATATTCTCAGGCGTATCATCTTCAATGCCTATCGATGAATTTTCTCAAAAAGGTTTTGGCGTAAGTAATATTAATCAAACAGAAGGCGGCAGTTTTAAAGATGTTTTATCTGGTTTGGTTAGTAATTTGAATACAGAAATAGAAAAGCCTGACCAATTATTACAAGCACAAATGATGGGTAATTCAGATGTTGATATCCACGATGTTATGACTGCTGTAGCTAAAGCTGAAATAGGTTTAAGTATGGCAACTCAAATGACATCCAAAGTTGTAAATGCATATAATACAGTTATGAATATTTCAATATAATAAATAAGTGTAAAGTAGTTACCCATATTGAAAAAAGATAGTATAATATCAAGTAAGTAATAGTATAAAGATTAGGGATTTATGGATATAAAACAGCTATTGCAAAATAAAACGGTGCTATACTCTGTTATTGGCGGGGTTGCAGCACTTGTGTTTGTAATTATTTTAGTTGTATGCTTGTCGGTTGGTGGTAAATCTTCAACTGGTGCAGTTGTAGATAAAATAGAAAAAGAACAGTTTGATATTGTAACAACCGATAATCAAGGTAAGGCTATTGAAATTCAAAGCTTACTTGCAAGACAAGGTATTATTGCGAAAAGAAAAGCTGATGGTTCTAAGGTTACTGTTTTCTTGGAAGCAGGGAAATATACTAATTCTCAGCGTGATGCTTCTTTATTACTATTGGTAAAAAGCGGACTTATTGACCAGAATGTTGGATTAGAAATATTTGATAAAAACGATTTTACATCAACAAAAGATGATAAAAGAATAAAGCTTGCAAGAGCTGTAAATGGTGAGTTGGCAAGATTAATCAGAAAAATGCCAAATATTGATAATGCTACAGTGCTCGTTTCTATACCAGAAAATACTTTCTTTAAAGCTGATAAAAAACCAATCAGCGCTACTGTTATGTTAACTGTAGCAAGCGATGTAAAGCTTGATTTGTCAACAATTAAAGCTATAAAAAGTTTATTAATGGGCAGCGTTGTGGATTTAGCAGCGGAAAATATTTCTATTACTGACTCAAATGGTAATGTATATAACAGCCTTGTTAAATCAATTGATGATCAAATTTCTAAAATACAAGAAAATGATTCATATATCCAAAATAAAATAGCGTCGCAGTTGGATATGCTTCTTGGTCACGGTAATTATGTTGTGACTGTAAGTACAACTTTAAATCAGGTACCAAAAGAAGTTACAAATATCCAGTATGACCCTAATGAGAAAACTTCTTTAACCAGTCAAACCTTTAGAGAAGGGCTTGGAGATACTTCTCAAGATTCAAGTAAAGGTTCAGATGCTGTTAGTGTATATTTACCAAATGGATTGCAAAATTCGTCTTCAACTTCAACTCAAGATAAAAAATATGAAAGAGTTGCAACAGAAGAAACTTATGGTGTATCAAAAAAACATATTAGTGAATATTATAAATCAGGAATAATTGAGAAAATATCAGTTGCATTAACAATGAATGCAGATGCTATGCCTCCAAATATGTCAATTGATGAAATAAAAGCATTTATTGCAAATGCTGCTGGTTCAAAGGTAAGCATGAATGATGTTTCAGTTGCTTTTGCAGAAACAATAGACCCATACTTAGCTTCAGATAGACCTGTTAATCTTCCTGTTCCGGAAGCATCAGGTAATCCTTGGTGGCTGGCTATTGTATTATTAATTGCAGGTTTGGTTGTTGGTTTTGTATTTGTTCATAAAAAATTAAAAGATTCTTCATCTCAACAAGAAGAAGAATTAAAGAAGTTACAACAAAAAACAAATGAACAAGAAAAACAAATAGTAGATGTAAACTTAAAAGCAGCGGAATTAATAGAAAAACAAACAATCCTTACACAAGAGCTTTTAGAACATCAGAAACAAATGCAAATTGAAAAGAAAAAAGAACCGGAAGTTTCACTTGATGAAGTTATAGAAGAAGTTTCTTCCGATATAACATACGCTGATAGCGAAAAAACTATGAAAGAATTAAAAAGTTGGATTGAAAAAACATAATGGAGTAAATAATGCCTATAGAGGGGTTTGATTATAAAGCATTTGCACTAGGTTTGGCGAAGGAGGCTATGGAAATTCTGATGAAGCCTTCTTCTAATGCTGCTCCAAGTTCTTTAACAGACCAAGATAAAAAAATTATAATAGAAACTGTAAGAAAATTCTGCTTAATGTCTGGTGAAGCATTAAGCAACGATCAACAGCTTAAACTTACAGCAGAACAAGCAAGTTTGATAACTCAATTTATTGGTGAATGGACATTTCATAAATCTATAGATTTAATAAAAGGAAAAATTCCGCCTCCAAATAGGGAAGCTGTTTTACAAGTTATTGCGGCAAATATTTTTAATACAGCTAAGTTAGCAATAATAAAGAAAATGCCTCAAGATAATTTAATTACATTAATCGAGGAAAAAGTAAAGCAAGTTTATAGAGATGAATTGCAAAAGTTGGTAAAAAAAGGACAGTTATCTCCTAAGCAATATGAATTAGCAGTAAATGCTTCAAATCTTAATGAAATGGTTCAAAAAACAGAAGATGAGTCTAATTTAGCTAATGCAAGTGCAAATGCAGAGGTGGAAAATAACTCTCCAAACGATAAAAAAGTATTAAAATTAGCTGCTCTTGCTATTGTATTAAAAAAACTTCCTGAACAAAAAGCAAATGAAATTTTAAATAGTTTAAGTAAAACAGATGTTCAGCACGTTATTAATTATATGCGTATGAGCAATATAGAAGATAAAATTGATCATCAAGTAATAATAAAAACTCTTGAAGAGATTAAACGACTTATTCCAAATGAAGATATTTTAAATATTCCTAAAATATTAAAAAATTATCATAAATGCATACAAAATACATCACCTGAAATTTTAAGCACTATATCAATAAAAGAACGAGAAGCGGTTAAAGATTTTATTCTTGATTTAACCTTTCCTGCTTCAAATACATTCTCTCCGTTAGTAATACAATCATTAACAAAAACAATAGAAGAAAAAATAAATGATTATTAAAAAGAAATATACAACAATTAAGAAAACTATAGAACCCCAGGTAGAGGCTGAAGAAATAAAACCTCTTAATGTTGATATTCCTTTAGAAGAGAAGGTTGAAGTTCAAAAAACAGAGCAAATAAATTTAGAAAATAAAGAAAAGGATGAAAAAAATCGACAAGATAATGATATAGCAAACGAAGAGAAACCTAAGGAAGAAGAACAAAAGAAAACTATAGATGATTTAGATTTATCTCTGGAAAATATTCAATTTGAACCTAGGGCTGAAAGACGTGAAGGAACAAGACGAAGAGGATACAGACGAACTCAAGATAGAAATATTGTCTCCAGAGCTCAAAAAGATGCAATATCAATAAAAGATGTTGCTCGAAAAGAAGGTTATAATGATGGTATAGAAAATTCTAAAAAAGATTTAGAAGAACTAAAAAATAAATTATCTGAATTTTTTACATATAAAGATGAAGTATTTGATAAAGTGTCTGGCTGTATTTTAGATATATCAGTTGAAATTGCGGAAAAGATCATTAAAAAGCAAATTGAAACAGACAGAGAGTATATAATTCCTATTATAAAAGGTGTAGTAGAAGAAATAAATAAAGTAGAAAACAACATTATTCTAAAAGTTATGCCTAAAGATGTAGAAATAGTAAGGGATAAGGTTACAGAAATTTTTGAAGGTAATTCCTTTGAAGCAAAAATATCTGTAATACCTGATAAAGATATAAAAGATGGAGGAGTTATAGTTCAAACATCAAATGGGCTAATTGATGCAACTATAGAAACACAGCTTGCAATAATAGAAAAAGCATTAAAAAAACAGGAGAGTTAGTAAGTAATGGCACAGCCGCAAGGTGCAAAACCTTCAATAGTAAGTGAAATCGGATTAGCGATATTTGTAATATTGCTGGTTGTGATACTTATTTGCGAACTTCCGTCTTGGATTGTTAACTTTGCAATAAGCTTTAATATTACGCTTGGTATTTTGCTTTTAATGATATCATTGTATATTCAACGACCTTTAGAATTAGCTTCTTTTCCTTCTATTATATTGATTGGTACAATGTTCAGGCTTGTATTATCAATTGCTTCAACAAGGTTGATTCTTTCGAAAGGTGAAGCAGGTGAAGTTATTGACGCATTCGGTAATTTCGTAACGGGTGGTAATCTTGTTGTAGGTTTTGTAATTTTTATTATCATTACCGTCGTACAGTTTATGGTAATTACAAAAGGTTCTGAACGTATTGCTGAAGTTGCTGCAAGATTTGCTTTAGACGCTATGCCCGGTAAACAGATGCAAATTGACGGTGACTTTAATCAAGGGTTGATTTCACCGGAAGAAGCTGCAAGAAGACGTGAAGACTTAGCGCGTGAATCTAATTTATACGGTTCTATGGATGGTGCGATGAAGTTCGTAAAAGGTGATACTATGGCAGGTATCATTATCGTTATAATTAACATTGTAGGCGGATTGTGCGTCGGTGTTTTAATGAACGGACTTCAACCAGGTGAAGCGGTTCAAAAATATACGGTATTAACCGTTGGTGATGGTCTTGCAGCACAGTTACCTTCATTATTAATGGCGGTTGCTTCAGGTATCGTAATGACTCGTTCTACAGCTTCAGGCGGCTCATTAGGCGGAGATTTAGCAGGTCAAATTTTAAGTAAGCCTTCAAGCTTAATATTTACGGTCGTTTTCTTGGTTTTTATTGCATTAACAAGTTTTATAACCGGCTTGCCTTGGTATACATTTACTGTATATGCGATTGTTATTACAATTGCATATTTGGTTGTTTCAGTTAATAAAGATGTTCAGTCGCAATTAGGACAGTTAGACGCCGTAAAGAAAAGTATGAGTGATTTAACGAATCCAAACAGAATGTATGAAAGATTGGGTGTTGATGTTTTAAGTTTGCAAGTTGGTACAGGACTTTTAGAAATTGCAGACCCGGAACAAGATGGTATGCTTTTACCTAAAATTGCAGCTTTAAGACAACGTGTTACTGATGAACTTGGTTATATTATTCCTAATATCAGAATTATGGATTCATCTGCAATAGGTGCGAATGAATACATGATTTCTGTTCGTGGTAATACGGTTGCAGTTGGTACTGTGTATCCTAAAAAGAGTATGGTAATTGCCGATCAATGGGATGCATTAGGTAAAGAAGTACCAAAAGATGCAATCATTGGTGTTGACCCGACATATCAAACACAAGCTTATTGGATGGATACTAATTTCCTAAAAAATCAAAAAGATATTACTGCTGTTGATTCTGTTGATGTTATTATTACGCACTTGCAAGACTGCGTAAGAAAATATGTAGATGAGGTTATGACTAAAACGGATGTTCTTAAACTTATGGAACTTGTTAAGAGCCAAGACCCGACACTTGTTAATGACCTTGTTCCTACAATTGTTTCAACCAGTGACTTACGTAAAATCTTTGTTAACCTTATCAGAGAAAAAGTTTCAATCAAAGATATTATTTATATCTTTGAAAGATTATGCGATTATGCAAGATTTTCAAAGGAACCAGATATTTTGTCAGAACGTTTAAGAGCGGCATTAGGCAGACAAATTTGTCTTGCAAATTGTACTCCTGATAAAATATTGTATGCTTTAACTCTATCTCCCGAATGGGAAAAAACATTGGATGACAGCTGTCAAAGAACTGAACTTGGTACTATGTTCTTGTTGAATCCTTTACAAGTTCAAGAACTTATTGAATCTGCGGCTTCAACATTAATTAGGGCTCATCAAAGTATTAATGTTCAGCCTGTTATTCTATGTTCTCCAAGAATAAGGCTTCCTTTATATCAATTGTTAGAAAGACATATTCCTACAATTGTTGTAATATCATATTCAGAACTTATAACTGATATTAGAGTTGAAGCGGTGGATACTATAGGTGAATCGGTAAATTATAATTTTGAGTAGATAAATGTTAGAACAAAGCAGAGAAAAATCAATTGAATTTGTAAAGAAAAGAGCTTTCGAAACTATAAATTCGACAAAGCTTTATTCATATAAAGGTTCAGTGTCAAAACTGTTAGGTTTGACAGTTGATGTAAAACTTCCCGGATTAAAAATAGGTGATTTATGTTTTATAGAAACGGCAGAGGGTGAAAGAAAACCTGCTGAAGTTGTAGCGTTTAAAGGGGAAAGTGCTCAATTATTACTTTTATATGATGGTGCAGGTATAGGACAAGGCAGTTTGGTTCAATCAACAGGACGTTCTATAAGCGTTCCAATGGGTGATTTCTTGCTTGGACGTTTGATTAGTCCTTTAGGAGAACCGATTGACGGAAAACCCTTGGATACTCGCGGCGGAACAATGGTTAATATTGACGGACAGCCTCCGGGTGCATTTGACAGACCTATTATTAAAACTATGTTTTCTACTGGCGTTAGAGCTATAGATTCATTATTAACACTTGGTGCAGGACAGCGTATGGGGCTGTTTGCAGGCTCAGGGGTAGGTAAAAGTACAATGCTTGGTATGATTGCAAGAAACTCAGACGCAGATGTAAACGTTGTTGCATTAATAGGAGAACGTGGAAGAGAAGTAAAAGAATTTGTTGAAAACTCTCTTGGTGAAGAAGGTATGAGAAAATCCGTACTTGTATGTTCTACAGGTGATCAGCCTCCTTTAATCAGACAAAAATGTTTAATGACAGCTACTGCCGTTTGCGAGTATTTTCGTGATCAGGGCAAAAAAGTTTTCTTAATGACAGATACTGTTACACGTTGTGCTATGGCCGGCCGTGAAGTGGGACTGTCTATTGGTGAACCGCCTACAATTAAGGGTTACCCTCCTTCTATATTTTCTTGGCTTCAAAAAGTTTTAGAAAGAACAGGCAACGGCGAAAAAGGTTCAATTACAGCACTTTATACTGTATTAATGGAAGGTGATGATATTAATGACCCTGTTGTAGATACAGTTCGCGGTATTGTTGACGGTCACATTTTCTTATCAAGAAAAATTGCAGAGATGAATCATTATCCTGCTATTGATGTGTTAGGAAGTGTAAGCCGTTTATTTACTGAAATAGTAACAGAAGAACATAAACAAGCTGCATATAAAATGCGTCAGATGATGGCTTTGTACAGAGAAAATAAGGATTTAATTGACGTAGGTATGTATAATGCAGGTTCAAACCCGCGATTAGATACTGCAATTGAACTTATGCCTCAAATTAACGGATTTTTACAGCAAAGAACAGCAGATAGTGTAACAATGGAAAATACTATTGCAACTCTTATTTCTATGATGAAGGGTGTCGATTTCTAGTTTAGATGAAGCTTTTTATTAAGTATTGGTATTATTGTATCCCAAGCTAAGGCTGAAGGATGTGATTTATCTTCAATCCAATATTCTTCTTGAAATAAGTTGGGAATTTCGTCTTTTATTTTAATTACAATTATATCATCTGATATATCTTTTAATATTTGCAATTCTTGTTCAAATAATCCTTCTTCATCAAACGGACATTCATAATATCAAACAACAAATTTTGTATTTGGAAAATTGTCTTTTATTTTTTTATATGATTCTTCCATTAATTTCTTGAATAACATGTCAACTTTATTTTTATTTGTTGCATTTTTTTGTTCTAAATATTCTTCTATTATGATAGATGTAAATAATGAATGAATTGTTGGATTTATTGGTTTATCGATTACTAATTCATTATCTTTTATTTTGTATCTTAGTGTATGCTCACCGGTCATTACAAAATTTCTATATCTAAATAGTCTGGGAAAATGATCAGGAATTAATGTAAAGATAATATATTCCGGATTTTTGGGAAACTGATTTATTACTTCTGTATCATTAAGTTGGTAATATAAAAATGGAATTCCTGTACCGCTTCTTCCTCTATTTATAATAGTTCTATTTGTATAATCAGCTAATTTACGAGAGAATGTCTCATTTTCATTTAGTCCAAATCCATATGTATATGAGCAGCCAAAAAGAATAATTGCTTGTTTGTCACTGTTTTTATATTCAATAGGTCTTAAATCATTATATAATAGTTCTTTTGAAGGTAATTGTGTCTTTGAATATTTTATTAATGGAATTTTAATATCTTTATTTTTTGTTATTTTGATAAAATCTTTTATATCTTGGCTATATTTTTTAGATAGAATAAAGCAAGAAAATATTTCTGAAATTGCTATTATCATCAATATAAAACTTAAATTGATAATAAATTTTTTCTTTAAATTCATTTAATCAACCATTTCTTCAAGTGCAGCAATTTTCATTTTTAATGTATCGGGTTTTTTACCTGTCCATATTTCAAATGCTTTTGCACCTTGATAAATTAACATATCAAGTCCTTGAATTGTTGGAATGCCATGTTTTTTAGCCATTTTAATTAATTCTGTTTTTAACGGATTATAAACTATATCATAAATAATAGAATCTTTATTCATAGTTTTCACAACATCTTCATCAATAGGCGAAATTCCCATTGCTTTACTTCTCATACCTATCGGTGTTGTGTTTACTAATATTTTATATTTTGATAAATCATTTAAGCTTTCAATTTGAATACAATTCATTTGAATGCTCGGGAAATTTTCTCTTAAAGAACTTACCATATCAGAAGCATTAATTATATTTCTTACATAAAAGTCAATTTTTGATGCTTTTAAAATTGAAAGTCCAACAGCTACGGCTCTTGCCGCCCCTCCATTACCTATAATTGCAACTTCTTTACCTGCAATTTCTTCTCTGAAGTCTTCCGGTATTGCTTCAACAAATCCGTATACATCTGTATTGTATCCATATAAAGAAGAATCAGGCATTATTTTTATTGTATTGGCGCTGCCTGCTATGTTTGCAACATTATCTACCCCTGATAAAAATAA
The DNA here is from genome assembly GCA_910583875.1 of uncultured Vampirovibrio sp. Lineage (GTDB taxonomy): Bacteria > Cyanobacteriota > Vampirovibrionia > Gastranaerophilales > Gastranaerophilaceae > Avigastranaerophilus. Next base: position 55,349 of record CAJTXT010000003.1, read on the forward strand.
TGTAATAGGCACTTTTAGCGGAATAGTAACGTTAAACCCTTGAAATCCGTACGCTCTTAAATATTTTATACGAGAAACTAAATCTTCCTGTTCTGTTTCCAATATTTCGTATGTTCCCTCAAGGCCTACAGACTTAAATGCGGCTTCTTGTATTATTTTTGACATTGAATGTGACAAAGGGTAACCTATTAATCCGAATTTATACATAGTTTATTCTTCTTCCATTTCTTTAGAGAATGAACATTCTTTATTGCTGCATTCTAATTTCTTTGCTTTCTTTGTTATTTTTTTAACAAGTATGCTGCCGCATTCAGGGCATTTTTCATTAACCGGTTCATACCAAGAAACAAAATCACATTTTGGATAGTTGTTGCAAGCAAAAAAGACTTTTCCATATTTTGATTTTTTAAATACAATCTCACCGTCACCACATTTAGGGCATTTTACACCTGTAGATTTTATTATACGTTTTCTATGTTTACATTCTTCATTTGTGCATTCCAAATATGGTCCATAAGGTCCGACTTTTTGAATCATTGGTGAATTACATTTTTCGCATTTTTCATCAGTTTCTTTTGGCTGCTCAGGCGCTGTACCGTCTTTATTTAAAGGCAGCATTGTTTTACATTCTGGATATTTTGAACATCCTAAGAATTGAGTTCCAAACCTGCTTGTTCTCACAACCATTTTGCTTCCGCAATTAGGGCAGAGAGTATCAGACTCAATTAAAACTCTTTGCATATTCTGTTTTGCGTTAGTTACTGTTTCTATAAACGGAGTATAAAAATCCTTTATAACTTCATTCCACACGAGTTTATCTTCTGCGATATCATCTAATTTTGTTTCCATATTAGCAGTAAATTCGTAGTTCATTATATCTTTGAAATGTTCTACTAACTGCTTGCATAAGGTAGTGCCTAATGCAGTCGGAGCAAGTGCTTTTTCTATTTTTTCAACATAATTTTTCTGCTGAATTTTTGTGATAATACTTGCATAAGTACTAGGGCGTCCTATACCATGTTCTTCTAAAGCTTTAACTAAAGAAGCTTCTGTAAATCTTGGCGGAGGACTTGTAAAATGTTGTTTTGGAAGTACTTCTTTTAATTTTAGGTTATCACCTTCTTTTAAATCAGGTAATTTGGAAGTATCTTCTTTTTCATCACTTTCATTATATACTTTTAAATAGCCTTCAAATGTAATCTTGCTCATTCCGGCTTTAAACAAGCAATCACCGGCTTCAATGTCAATAGTTGTATTTTTAACAGAAGCATTTTCCATTTGAGAAGCTACAAATTTGCTCCATATCAATTTATATAATTGATACTGTTCATTTGTTAAATATTGTTTAATGCTATCAGGTGTTTTATCAACATAAGAGGGTCTTATTGCTTCATGGGCATCTTGAACATTTTTAGATTTTTTTACATAGTTATTAGGTGTTTTAGGATAGTAATTTTCACCATAATTGTTAGTAATAAAATCTTTTGCAGCAGCTTGTGCATCATCTGATATACGAACAGAATCGGTTCTCATATAAGTAATTAAACCGACAGGTCCGTCTGTACCGATATCAATACCTTCATATAATTTTTGAGCAATCTGCATTGTTTTAGAAACACCGTAACCAAGCTTATTACTTGCTTCTCTTTGCAATGTAGAAGTGATGAATGGTGCAGTAGGTTTACGCTGAGTGTTTCTTGTTGTTATTTTAGATACATTGAAAGTTCTATCATTTTCTTTCAAGTATTTAACAATTTTATTTGCTTCTTCTTCTGTTTTAACATCAAGTTTTGCATTCTTATATTTTGCAAGTTCTGCTGTAAATTTAGCTTTATCTTTTAATAAATCAGCCGAAATTGTCCAATATTCAACAGGTGTGAAAGCATTTATTTCTTCTTCTCTTTCACAAATCATTCTAAGTGCAACACTTTGCACGCGGCCTGCTGAAAGGTGATAATTTCTCATCTTTTCCCATAATACAGGGCTTATTTTATAACCTACTAAACGGTCTAGAATCTGTCTTGTCTGCTGCGCTTTAACACGGCTCATATCTATTTGGCGTGAATGTTCAACAGCATAAGTTACGGCTTTTGGCGTAATTTCATTAAATTCTATTCTATATACTTTTTCATCCGGAACTTTTATTACTTGGCGAACATGCCAAGCAATAGCTTCTCCCTCACGGTCAGGGTCGGATGCAAGATATACCTTATCAGCTTTTTGAGCCATATCATTTAATTTTTTTACAACGGCTTTTTTCTCTGGAATTACTTCAAAAGACGGTGTAAATCCGTTTTGAACATCAAACCCCAAAACTTTAGGCGGAAAATCTCTAATATGTCCGTAACTTGCTTCAATATCATAAGTGTTTCCCAAAATCTTTTTAATAGTTTTAGATTTTGCAGGTGACTCTACTATTACAAGTATATGCTCTTTTTTCTTTGCCATATTTCTCTTTATACTACTGATATATATTTTTCCCCGTTTGTTTGGGAAATTAATCCATCCAATTCTAACTTTGTTAATATTACCATTAAATCATTAATATTCAAACCTGTTTTTATAATAATTTCATCCATTGTTAAAGAATCTTTTTTTAGTAAATCTATTAATGAATTTTCTTCTTCTGTTAAATTATTTGCAGTTTGAGTTTGTTTTACTGATGCTTTATTTATTTCCCAATTCATTGTATCCATTATATCTTGAGTATTTGTAATTAGTGAAGCACCTGTTTTTAATAATGAATATATTCCTTCTGTATTTGGGTTTGAAATTAGTCCAGGCATGCACATAAGTTCTTTATTTTGCTCTAGTGCCAGTTTTCCTGTAATCATAGCACCAGATTTCATAGCTGCTTCTGCGACTAAAACACCTTTTGAAAGACCGGATACTATTCTGTTTCGAACAGGAAAATGCCAGCTTATTGCATCGACATCCGGCCAATATTCACTTAATACAGCTCCATTGCCGTTTATTATTTTATTAAATAATGCAACATTAGATTTCGGATATAATTTATCAAAACCGCCACCGATAACTGCTATAGTTTTTATGTTATTATCAACCGCTGTTTTATGTGCAACTGTATCAATTCCTTCTGCTAAACCGGAAACAATACAAACGTCGGTATTAGCAAAGCCTTCCAGTATATGTCTTAATGTATTTTTCGAATTTTCACTTGCTCTTCTTGAGCCTACTACAGCAAGTGTCCTTTCTAAATTACATAATTCTAAATTTCCTAATACAAAAAGACCTGTTGGCGGATTATCAATATGCCTTAACAAATACGGATATCTTTCATCTTCGGGATAAATAAAATCTATCTCACGCTCTTTTATATAATCCATACATTGGTTCGGATTAATAGTTTTTCGCTCAGATAGAAAACCTTTAATTTGTCGTTCTTGAAGCCCTTCTATTTTCCATAAATCATATTCTTGAGCATGCCAAGCAAGCTCAATTGAACCAAAATGTTCATATACTTTATTTACAAATGCAGAAGCTGTTTTTGTTAAACGCGCAAAAGCATACCAATATTTATCATTATTTCCCATAAATAATAAATAACATATAAAATCAATAGAGTCCAGTTTTAATATAAAACTAAGCTATACAATTGCCATTTTTAAGAAGCTGCTCGTATTGAGTTTTATAATATGCAGCAATGCGGCATGCTAAATCATATTTTTGTTCTATATTACTTGGAGTAAAAGAATCAGCTTGTTCAGCTTGAGAATTATCTACCTTTTGCGGCTTACTTCCAGCAAATTCAACTTGTTTAATAGGTTGGCATGCACTTACAGGTAAAGCTGCATTGATAGCTTGTATATTCATGTTTACTCCCTTACATATATATCCTTAACTAAAATGTTATCATACTTACTTTATGTTTGCAACTGCATACTTAGGGTAATTTAAATATTAAAGCCATTTTGTAAGATTAGCATATATTAATCCGTTTTTATCTAAAAGTTCATATATTCTTTCTTTTGAAATTCCAGGAGCATCATATACTATATCATCAGAAAATTCTTCCGGCTGTTTTACATTTGTTATATGCATTTTTTCTTTATTCTCTTTTGTTAGCATTGCAGAAGATTTAGTTATGTGAAATATAAAATTATTGGGGTATGCCATGTATTTTTTATTCTTTTTTATAAAATTAATAGTTTTCATTACATCTTCTTCTGTTTCTGTAGGAAAACCATACATAAAACCGGTATCAACATGTATTCCGAGTTCATAGCAGTATTTTAATATTCTTTCAACATTTTCTAATTTTATACCCTTTTGCATTAAATCTAAAATTCTTTCTGATGCACTTTCAATTCCAAAAAAAATTGTATCTATACCTGAATTTTTAATTTTTTTTAAAATATCATAGGTTAATGCTTTTTCCATTCTTAAAAAACAATTATATGTTATGTTTAAATTTCTTTTTATTATTTCATCAGCGAATTTTTCAACAAAATTAATACTTAATGCATCATCTAAAATGGAAAAGTTATTGGTATTATATTTATTTTTCAATTTTTCAATTATATTAACGGCATCAATTGGATTTCTTATGTGGTATTTTTTCCATAAATGTTCATAACAAAATGTACATTTTTTCCAGTAGCATCCTTTTGAAAATTCAAGTTCTATATACTTGTTTATAAAATAATTATCAAATTTTACACCATCATAACAAGGTGGATGAATTTCATTTATATTATTAATCGGGAGAATTTCATTTTGTTTTATTATATTATTTTCCTTGTATAGTAATCCGGAAACATTTGTTACAGGGATTTTATTCTCTATGTATCTTACATAATCAATAATAGATTTTTCGCCTTCACCAACAAGAATATTATCAAAAAATGTACCAAACATATCAGGATGATTGACAAATCCATCTTTTACTGTTGTAGGAAGAACTCCTCCAATAACAACTTTTGCTTTTGTCTTTACTTTTATAATTTTCCCTAAAGTTAATGCCGGATAGGTATTTTGTTCAAAGGGTATTGTTATTCCGATTATGTCATATTTGTCTAAGTTAAGTTCTTCAATCTTTTTTTCATAAAAATCAATATATATGTTTCTTCGTCTATTAGAACATTTATCTACTATATCTTCATATACCTGCTTGTATAGCGGGTTATTTGTTACAACTATAGATGAATTACCGTCTAATCTCATATATACTTTTTCAGGATAGTAAGGTAAAAAGACTAATGAATATAATTGAAATAAAGTCTCATTTATACTTGCAGTTTCTTCTGATAGTCCCGATTTTAGTATTATATCTTTATATGTATCATAAAAATTTTTATTACTTTTTATTAGTAAATCTATGACTTTTCTTTTACTGAAAAATTTTTCAATTTTTTTATTTAATTCATTTAATTGTTCATCAGTTAATTGATATTTTATATTTATATTTTCATTTAAAATTTTATTATTTTTATATATTTGTTCAAGTAAATTTATAGTATTTTGTAAATGTTTTGGACTTAAAACTCCTTTTAAAAATTCTATATTCATATCAAGAATTTCAGCATCAATATTATTGGCTTTTAATTGTCCTAATAATATAGGAATTGCGCCATAAATAGAACCTGCATAACCAATGGGCGGATTTATCAATAGAACTTTCATATTTCAGTTATTAATCCTGTTTTTCTTTACTTTTATAATATTGATATACCTTGTAAAAAGCTCTTGCATCTTCGCATAAAATTTCTGATTTTTTCATAAAATCACCGTCTCTGTCATACCATGCATAAGCCGGACATAAAATGCAAAACTTACAATATTCATGTTTAAAACATTCATCGAGATTTTTTCTGATATATTTTTTTCTGAACTCAGGAATAATATTTTTTCTTATATCAGCAAATGAAATTTCTTTATAATTTCCTAACGAATAACCAAAATATACACAAGGGATAATATCCATTTTAGGCGTAATACTATATCTATTAATACCACCGCTGCAAACATGTCTATCATCTTTTGCTTGTATTGCTCTGTTTTGGTGATTTTTAAAGTTTTCTAAGTATATTTTTTCTATATCTTCTTCTTTTATTTTTGAACATAAATTATTATTTTTATGATTAACAAGTAATAAATGATCGTCTATAAATCTTGCATTGATGGAATTTGCAAACTCTCTCACTTTTTTATATTCACCAACATTATATGATAAATTCATACAAGTAACGGTGACATTTATATTTCTTTCTTTTAATTTTTTGATTACAGTCAAAGTTTTATTATGAGAACCTTTTACTCCTGTAATATTATCGTGAATTTCAGGATTCATACTGTATAAAGAAATTTTTAAAGTAGCGGGATATAATTTAACTATTTCTTCGAATAGTTCCGGATTATTATATAATTCTTGTCCATTTGTTAAAATAAGTACTTTTAAAAATTTTTCTTTTGCATATTTTGCGATTTTTAAAAAATCTTTACTAATGCTGCATTCTCCGCCTGTTAGAGAAATTTCTCTAAGTCCTAAATCAGATGCTTCATCTATAATCTTCTTAGCATTTTCAAATGTTATTTCATATTGATTACAATCTTTTGGATTGCAGCAATGTCTGCAATTTAAATTACATTTATAAGTCAGTTCTAAATTTAAACTTTCAAGAAGATTATTTTTTGAAATAAATTTAAATCTTGTTATATCAAAGTGTTCATAATTTTTAGAAGTTTCTTTACATGAAAAAACGAGATATTTATTAATGATTTTTGTATCATTTATATCTATCTCTATTAAGTCTTTTTGTTTTAATTCTAAAAGAAATTCTTGAAGCTGATTTTCAACATTTCTTGAAGCTGAATATTCCCTAATTTTTGTATAATCTTTTGTTGAAATAATAGTAAACCATAAATCTGACATTACACCTTTTAATACATAATATATACAATTTTTTACATCTTCTATTATGCTGAAGGAGGTTTTTGTTTCATAAAAATAAGTTTTAGAACATACCCAAGGTGTTATCGATAAATTCATTTGATTATTTAACACAGTTATAATAGCCACCACATCTTCCGCAACTAGTATGGCAAGGTACAGCTAATTTAATAGAATCTTCATCTGGAATTTCAATTAATTCAGAAAACATTTCATTAATTTCTTTAATTGACATATTTCCAATAGCATCAAGTTCTTCATTATTGTTGTTGATGTTGTTATCTTCCATTTTTATTTCCTTTCAAATTTAACATATTTCCAAGCTTTATATTCCAATCTTTATATTTATCTGTAAAGTTATAAAATCCGGAATATGGTGTAAAAGTCATTTCTTCAAAATACAACTGACCATTATATGTCATCCAATCAACACGAACAAATTTAAAGTCTTTACATAGTTCTTTGCTTAGTTCAACAGCTTTCTTTAAATTATCATCAACTTCTTCATTCACTACTTCTTCATATTCTTTTATTTTAAAATCTATAGGCTTATAGTTTTCATCATAAGCGCTTACTTCATGTTTATCGTTTAATGAATGATTAACTTTTCGGAAAAGCTTGGGTTCTGAATTAAAACAATATATTTCAATTGCTTCAGGCTCTTTTCTGCCTTCTTCAATCAGTAAAGGTTCAATGATTATTTTAGGAATAATGTTCTTATATTGAATTTCAAAGTCACTCCAACCAAAGAAACTTTGAATAAGCCAATTTTCCATTTGTACTTTTGTAAGTTTATAAATGATTTTGTTATCTAAATAGCCTTGTTTGTTTTTTACAACAATATGCCACTTACATCCGTGGTTACATTTTATGATAAATTTATCAGGCAAATTATCAAAATCAATTTCCTCAAAAGTATTACAAATTTGTAAAACAGGTTTTAAGTATTGTTCACCAATTTTTTCTTTTACCCAATCTCTAACAAGAACTTTATCAGTTAACTGTGCTTTGATTGGAAGATTATCATATAATTTTAACCATTGAATTTTTTCATTTATTGTCTTTGGATTACGTAAATTCAATTTTTTATCTGTTTTAAATAAATATGCTTTCTTTAAATGATTTGGATATTCTTTTTCATCCAATCTCATTAAATAAGTATACTCAAATATGGACTGACCAATATTTTTTCGACCATCCATGTATTTATTTGTTTTATTTTCAAAACTAAATTTTTCTTTTATTGTGTCTATTATTGATTCTAACATTTTCATATATTAATTTTAACGTAGTTTCATATTTTTTGCAACGGATATATAGATATATATTAAAATAAAAAAGGAATTAGAAAATGCTAATTCCTTTTTTATTTTTTTATTTTTGTAACTTGTCTGCGAGCGGAGTAATTATCCTACCATTTAATGATTTATCTATTTCTTTTAATTTCTTAGAAACATTTTCTATGTCTTTTGTCCAATGGAAATAATCATTAATAAATCTCTCGCCTCTATTAAAGTCTTGTGATAACTGGACTTCAATAATTTCTGTAAGCATTTTTCTTGCAGTTGGTATCATTTTTTCTATATTGATATTAATGATACCTTCATTATTTACAGATAATGCACCTTCTTTAATAAAGAAGTATGCTTGCATAACAGTTCTAACTCTGTGTGCTTGCGAAAGTTCTGGTTTTGCTTTTAAGAAACAGTTAGCGCCAAATGTAACTAAAATTTGATTTTTTTCTTCTTCTGTATATACACCAGCATCTGTTAAGCAGTCTAATAAAGCTAAAGAACCCATATCTGCTTTATTTTCTTCAATTATATTCTTATATTTGCCTAGTGCTTCAGTTCCAGATTTTGGACCTAATGAGTGAACATTTTCATGCCCGATTGTAAACCAGTGGTCAGATTCCGGATTATAGTATTTATGAAGTTCTTGATTTAAAGTCGCATCTAAACGTTTTTTTCTTCTTTCAAGTGCTTCAGGTGAATTGCTTGTTCTAACTTGTCTATGGTAAACATTTCTTCTTCCTCCTCCGATAGTTAAGGATAATTTATCATTATTCGGAAGATTTTGAGCGATTGTTATACCTCCTCTATAAGAACCTTCATCACCTCTTAATGAAACAATATCAGCATCAACCATTGTTTGAAGGTTATCTTCATCGGAGGAGATATTTTGTTCATATTTTTCTTTTAACGGCATATTTTCTGCCATTAAAGGAAGATAATTTTTTACTTTTAATAAATCTTCTGTTCCTTTTTTATTCACTATTCCAACTCTAATACCGATTGAGTCTTTTGATATTGCAGTTATATTATTTTCTTCAAGCAGTTTTTTTAATTCTTCATCTTCAATAACGCTGCCTGTTAAAAGGTCTGCATATTGTTCTCTTGAAAGCGTAAATTCTAATGGAGTATCCTGTAATGATGCCCATTTTTTATCTGCATGAGCGTCCAGCATAGGGTCGTTTTCTCTTAAAGCTTTTGCTTGAAGAATTAAATATTCGTTAAAATCTTTATTTGTTGATGTTTTAGCGGCTTCTTCAAGTTCATTTGCTATTGCTGTAAATTCTTCTTTGAATTCTTCTGTATAGTCGAAAGCTTTTAATTTGTTTCCATCTCGTTTTACAATTGTTCTTTGGTTTAGGATTTTTTCGACTTCATCTTTTTCGCCATTTTTTAACATCTCTTTTAGGATTTTATGTAATTCTTCTTTTGATAAATCAGAAGGATAAAAAGCTTTACCTTCAAGAACTTTTGCTCCTTTTAAAAGAATAACGTGTTTAGATTCAGAGTCTATACCTATAATTCCTAATTGTGCATCAAATAAAATTTTTGTTAATTCAGCTTGTTTATTTCCTTTTTTTATTTCTTCTTCAAGATAATTAAGGAAAGGAATATTTAATTCGTTATCTTGTTTCATATAAACTATGTTTGCATAGTTTGCAGCTTTTACAAGATGTTTTAATGCTTCTTTATCGCCATCATCAAGATTTTGATATTCTTGAGCATCTTCTTTTAACATTTCCTTTTTTATTAAGTAGTCTTTATGTGTTCTTTTTTCAAGTTCTTCTATTGTCAAATTTAGTTCAAAACTCATAATAAAACCTCCTTGTACTTATGATAGTACTCGTTTTTATTATTAACAATAATCTAAATATACTATTGCTGAAGAATTACATCAGGTACTTCATAGTAATGACAGCTAGAACATTTTTCTTTTGCATAATAACTGCCTTCTACATTTGCAAATCTAGATTTGTAGTTTGCAATTACTTTTGAAGGTATTTTAGGATTTTTTATACAGAATGTATATGCTGTATCATTTTCATAAGTATTAACCGCTTTTACTTTTACGAATCTTGAATCTTGATAATATAAAAGTATTGGTATAGAAGAGCTGGAAGCTGCATCTGTTATTTTATTATTAGTCCAATATTTTACATTAGTTTGATTTAATCCTAATGTTTTTAATATACCCATTAATTCCGGAATATTTGGTAATCTTCCTCCATTAGCATAACAATATGCATCTTTTTCATGTTTTGTTTTGTATACCGGAGTTTGATTTACTAAGTCAAAAGCAGGTGAACAAAAACTTTGCTGCCATATTTGTCTTTCTTGTGAAAGTGTTAGATTCCCATATTCAGTAAATGGATAATAACAAAGTCTTATATTATTGCTTGCTCTATTTTGAATTCTGTTTGTAAATGCCGCATCGTTTGTTTCATATTCTCTTTTAATTGATAGTGTTGGATTATATGAATAACCGGCTTGCAAAAGCTCTTTTAAAACTTCAGGTGAAACTGCTTTTACACTAAAATTAACATGCTTCTTTTCTGAATTAACAAGTTCTTCTTCAATGGGTTGTTCTGTAATTTGCGTATTTTTTTTATTAGTTCCTATTATGTTTGTAAGCGAGTTCAAATCAAATGGTTTTTCGGCCATAGATTGTATAGTTTCTTTATTTTCTTTTTGCACATTTCTATAGAAGTAATTTTTATTAGAAAAACCTCTGTTTTCATTAACTGTAGCTACACAATAAATAGAAGGACTCACATTTGCAGGTTTCCTTTCTATTTCGTAAGACATATTTTTAAAATGAAGTACAAGGTTATGTTTTCCGTCTTTATCACTTGTCCAATAATATTTATCTCCAAATGTATCAAATTTATTGAAAACAATATGATAAATTTCAAGATAATTTGGAACACGTGCATCCATTGCACGGCAAAATCTTTCAGCTGATTCATAATCACTATAAGGAAAGGAGTCTGTTGTATAGAAAAATGGTACTTCAATTTTATCTTGTGCCATTTTCTTTTTTGAATAGGCATTTATTTTTTCATTTAATTTTAAAAAGTTAGTAGAGTAATTTATTGTAAGTTTTGAACTTTTATATTTATTTTGAGATTCAAAACTATTTACTTTAATAAGTGAATTTATTCCGTTATACAGACAGAAAATTACAAATACTATAAAGAATAAAATAAGTAATATATTTGACTCTGATTTTTTATTTTTATTTGAACGCAGACTGGGAATAATATATGCAGGTACAACAAAATACATAAAAACCCCTAAAAGAATTGAAGGGAAAAGCATTGCAATTGTACTCATAAAGAAAGTGAATATAAAGGTTACGTTTGCTGCTTCTTTATTTAGATTAATAAGAGAAACTGTACTTATTATTAAAATAATAAATAAAAATATGAAAAATACTGCAATACTAATAGGATAATTAATATAAAAAGCTTCTTTTTTTAATGAATTCAAATCTTTTCTTATTAAACTAGTTAGTAAATATATATATAGGAAAAATAAAAATCCGTTTGAATAAGCACTTATAATAGTAAAATTGTCTTTTGCCGTATCAAACCCAAAAAATATTAAAAGATTAGCTGCAATAATTAAAATAGTAATTAATATATTTAATTTTAATAGCTCTTTTGGTGTATTTGTTTTTTTCATGTTTTTCCTGCTTTTATATTTTCTGAAAAATTATTTTTATATGAATATTATTATAGTATAATTAATTGTGTAGTTGAGGGAAGGTTTTATTGTGAAAATTATACAAAAAGAAACATTGACAGAGCTTGCAAAAGAAGTCTTTCAGATAGAAGCCGATGCTGTTTTAAGATTAAAAGACAGATTAAATGATAATTTAGAACAAGCAATAAAAGTAATTATTAATTCAAAAGGACGTGTAATAGTTACGGGAATGGGTAAATCCGGTTTAATAGGCCGCAAGATTGCAGCTACACTTTCTTCAACAGGTACACCATCTTATTTTTTACATCCTGCTGAAAGTACACATGGTGATTCCGGAATAATTACAAGAGAAGATGTTGTTATTGCTATTTCTAACAGCGGTGAAACAACTGAATTATTGAATCTTCTTCCTTTAATTAAAAGATTTGAAGTTCCTTTAATTGTTCTTGCAGGAAATCAAAATTCCACATTAGGAAAATGTGCAGATATCTATTTTGATATATCTGTGGAAAAAGAAGCTTGCCCGTTAGGCAAAGCCCCGACAGCAAGTACTACTGCAACGTTGGCAATGGGCGATGCTATTGCTGTATGTTTATTAAAACAAAGAGGATTTTCAACTGAAGATTTCCTTTTATATCATCCATCCGGTACACTCGGTAAAGGTGTTATATATGTTGTTTCTGATTTGATGATTAAAGATAAATCACTTTTGCCAATTGCACATGAAGATGATACCTTCCTTGAAACAGTAGATTTGATTTCTAAAAAACGACTAGGTTGTGCTTTAATTGTTAATGATGAAAATAAATTAACAGGTTTGTTAACAGATGGTGATATAAGAAGAATTTTATTAAGATATCCTGATGTTTCAGTTTTAAGAAATAAATCTGTTATGACTAAAAATCCAAAAACTATTTCTGCTGATTCAATGGCAACAAAGGCTCTTGCATTTATGGAAAAATATTCAATAACATCCTTAGCTGTATGTGATGAAAATAATACGCCAATGGGAATAATACATATTCATGATTTATTGAAAGCAGGTATTGCATAATGTTTAATTTAGATTTAAGAAATAAAGCACAAAAAATAAAACTTGTTGTATTTGATGTTGATGGGGTAATGACTGACGGCAGCATTACTTATGATGAAAATGGCGTAGAATATAAAACTTTTAACGCAAAAGACGGTCAAGGAATTGTAATGATAACAAAAGCAGGAATTAAAACTGCAATTATTACTGCAAGAGAAAACGGAACAGTTAAACATCGTTTTGAAAATCTTGGAATGACAAAATTATATATGGGACAAAAAAATAAAATTATAGCTATGAAAGAAATGTTAGAAGAGTATAATCTTTCATTTTCTCAAGTTGCATATATGGGTGATGATTTACCAGATTTATGTATTTTACGCGAAGTAGGACTGGCATGCTGTCCTAGTGATGCTGTTAAAGAAGTAAAAGATGTATGTCATTTTATATCTTCCAAACGCGGCGGCCGCGGTGCAGTTCGAGAATTAACAGATTTAATCTATAAGACACAGCATAAGACAGTTTAATAAATAAAGAAAAACAGATAGAAATCTATTTCTCGTCCTGTGATTTTTAGATACCTAAAATCAATGGACTTCGAAATAAATTTCTATCTGTTTTTCTTTATTTATTCATATCAAAAAGAATTTTTGCACCTATCAAAGTTAAATCAGGACTAATATAATCAAATTTTCTTCTTAAGTATTTGCTGATAACTGAAGAATATCCGCCGGTGGCAATGATTGTTGCTTTAGAACCGAGTTCATTTTCGCATTCTGATATAAGTCCGTCAATCATTGCAGCATGACCTCTAACAATACCGGATAACATAGCATCTATGGTATTTCGTCCTATAGCATGTTCTGGTGCTTCAATATTTAATTTAGGAAGTTTTGATGTTTTAGAACTTAACGCTTCAGCTTGTATTTTCATACCGGCAGTAATAATTCCTCCGATAAATTCATTATTTTTATCCACAATATCAAAAGATGTAGCTGTTCCAAAGTCAACAACAATTGCCGGTGCTGAATATAAATATGCTGCGGCACAAGCATTTGCTATTCTATCAGCTCCAACTTGAGACGGACTATCTGTTTTCAAAGTTACATTCATTTTTAGTTTGTGTGAAACAACTAATGAGTCTATCCCCATATATTTTTTTAATGCTATTTGCAGTTTTTCTGTTAACTGTACAACAACACTTGAGATAATAGCCTGATTTATTTGCTTTTCTGAATTTATTTCTTTTAATAAGTTCTTTAGAAAAACACCATACTCATCTTCTGTTCTTGTGATTTCTGTAGATAAGCGCCAGGAATGAATTATATTATTTCCGTCAAAAACGCCAAGTGTAATATTTGTATTACCTATATCAATTGTTAATAGCATTGTATTTCCTTTTTTCTTATTCTACCAAAAACAAATTTTATGCTACAATTAATGCTGTTGATACAGGTTGGAGTTGTTGTAATGATAGATTTTTTAATACAAAGTTTTCATATAAAATCAATGAGTATTTATGAAGCAGGCATGTTAATATGCTTTGGTGCAAGCTGGCCTTTTGCAGTTATGAAAACATATAAAACAAAAAATGTTAAAGGAAAAAGCAGACTGTTTTTAACTTTAATTATTCTCGGTTATGTTTTTGGAATGATTAATAAAATACTGAATTCTGTGGATATCGTTTTTTGGCTATATGTTATAAACTTATTATTAGTTAGTACTGATTTTGTTTTCTGTTTAATGTACAGAAACAGAGAGGATTAAGATGAAAAAATTTAATTTATTATTTTTGCTTATATTTGCTGTATTTATGTCTTTTTCTTTAAATCAGGTATATGCAGCTTCTGTAATACCCAAAAAAGATGCAAATGTCTCTGTAACTGTAGAAGCTGATGATACGGGTGATGAAGAAAGTAGTATAATAAAGAGAATTGGCTTAAAAAGTAAATTTCAAAGATCACCTGAAGCTCAAATAAAAAGCTTTATAAAAAAATATAATAAATATTCGGAAAATAACGATATTGAAAAACTTAAAACAATGTATACGGCTGATTATGTGAATAATGACGGTTTTAATAGAGAAACTATATTTAAATTAATGGAAATGGCTTTTGGAACTTATAAAAATGTTTCTTATAAAACTGAGATTGAAAGCATACAGGTAAATGGTAATTATGCAATTGTAAAAGCTCATGAAATTGCAACCGGAGAAACAGTAAAATCAGTAAGAAAACTTCAAGATACAGGTTCTATTACTTCTGATATACATTATACAGATTATCTTACAAAAATTGGAAATGAATGGAAAATCTCAGCAGGTGATGTTACCTATGAAAAAGTAGAACTTAAATATGGTGAAGCTAAAAATGTTCCTATTGATATTATTGCACCGGAATGTGTTCCTGAAGGTGCCGAATATGAAGTATCAATAAAAACAATGTTACCGGCAGGTGAAGGTATTTTTGCTGTAGGTTCTATTGTTAATGAAGAAATTGTTTTCCCTCAGGCACAAACAAAAGATGTATTTAGAGCTATTAAATATGAGGAATTAGCTAGAATATTAAAAGCAAATACAAATAAACATAATGAATATGCAACGCTTTCAATTGCACTTTCCAGAACAAAATTTGAACCTACTTCACTTGTTCTGGATATGACAGGTATGGCGTTTGTAATGAAAAGAGTTAATGTACTTTCTGTTAATAAGTAAAAGAAGGAGTATAATATGCAAAAAATGCAAAAACAACGTAAAAAAAATGAACCAATAATAGATATTTATTCTATAGTAAAATATTTTGCACTTTGGATTTTGTTTGCATTAGTGGCATTTGGCGTAAAGACAATAGTTTTAAGTGCAACTGCTATATCTCCAACAAAACAAGTTGGAAATGGTGTTTTGACTTTATATGAAGTACATAATACCGGTGCAGCTTTTAACTTATTTGCAGGTCAGCCTGAAATGATTATTACTGCTTCATTTCTTGCGGTTGCAATTTTAACTTTTGTTATTTTAATGTTCTCAACAAAAGTTACACAAACTGCAATTTCTGCAATGGCATTTTTAAGTGCAGGAATTACTATGAATATGATAGAAAGAGTTAATCTGGGTTATGTAATTGATTATATTCATTGTGATTTTTTACAAGGTTTCCCTGTATTTAATGTTCCGGATATTATGATTGTTGTAGGTGCTTTAGGACTTATTTTGTCTGTACTTACAAAAAGATAGGTTGAATTAATGTCAAAAAAATATATTTTTAGCGTCCAATCTTTAGCTGAACCTTTAAGGTTGGATGCTTTTTTAACGAAACAGGATATATTTAAGTCCCGTTCACAAGTTCAAAATCTAATAAAGAAACAACAAGTTTTCGTAAATGGAAGTATTTCAAAATCTTCTTTTATAGTTAAAAATGATGACGAAATCTCTGTTGAGTTAAGTGAAGATTTTAGTGTAATTATTGAACCTGAAAATATTCCTTTAAATATTGTTTATGAAGATGAAGATATTCTTGTTATAAATAAACCAAAGAATATGTTAACTCATCCTACAAATAAAGAAACAACGGGAACACTTGTAAATGCGCTGCTTTATAAGTATGGATATGAAGGCTTATCAGATATAAATGGAGTTATGCGCCCGGGAATAGTTCATCGACTTGATAGAAATACATCAGGCTTATTAATGGTTGCGAAAAACAATAAAGCGCATGAATTTTTAACAGAGCAAATTAAAACAAAAAGGGCAAAAAGACAATATTTAGCAGTTGTTCAAGGAATACTTGAACCCGAGACTGGTATCGTTAACGAACCTATAGGAAGAAACCCATCTAAACCGGAAAAGATGGCGGTAATTGAAAATGGCAAACCTTCTGTTACACATTATAAGGTCTTAGAGTATTTTAACGGTTATACATTTATTGAACTTACACTTGAAACAGGGCGGACTCATCAAATTAGAGTACACATGAACCATATAGGTCATCCGATTGTTAATGATTCTTTGTATAATAAAATGCCGTTTAAAGTTAAGACAACAGAACAAGTATTGCAAGCATATAAGCTTAAATTTGCGGCAATGAAAAATAATGATATAATTGAACTTGAAATAAAACCTGATAATGATATAGAAAAAGTTTTACACTTTTTAAGGAGTAATAAACAATGACAAAAAGAATAGTTTTAACAATAATAGAATCAATTTTATTTATAATAATTTTAGCAGCAGCAGTATTTAACTATAAAGCAAATACTACTTCAAATGTTGCAGTATCCGTTGATGGTACGGTTGTAATATTAAGTACTTTCTTTGTAATTATTGGAGTTTATATAATAGGCATTCTTTCTGGATTTGTTTATTCTTTTGTTTTAGGTGCAAGATATAAAGACCAAATAGAATTTTATGCTAGAAAAACAGAAAAATTATCACAGCAAAATGAAATAGATACTGATGATAAAGAAGCATTGCAGCGTAAAATTGCCACATTAGAAATTGCATTAAATAATGCTTTAAAAAATAAGGAATAAAACTAAAGGGATTTTTATAAAAGTTTAAACTAAATCTTTTAAAATATAGACATAATATCATTTAAACTTGTTTTTTATTGTCATGCTGAACTTGTTTCAGCATCTTACCAATTAAAAATATATTAATTAATATGATTAATTAGAAAGTCCCCAGATGCTGTGGAAAACCAGACATTTTTCTCGAAATCACAGATTTCGGAAAAAGTAGTCAAACAAGTTCAGCATGACCGTTTTATCAAACATTTTGGAAAAAGTAGTAAAATAAATTAAAGATGACAATTTAGGCTATTATAGTGTAAAGTTATATATAAAGCCCTGAATTATATTGTTGACATTGGATTTTGCTTGTAGTATCAATATAGAATAAGTAAGAGAGCGAAAGGCTTTGTTTGTGCTGAACAGCTAATCGCAATGGAAACTAAATTCACAAGGAGAAAACATGCCAACAATAGCACAGTTAGTACGTAAAGAACGTCAAAAATCAACTGATAAGACTAAATCGCCGGCGTTAACAAATTGCCCTCAAAGAAGAGGTGTTTGTACAAGAGTTTATACAACAACTCCTAAAAAACCAAATTCTGCACTTAGAAAAGTAGCAAGGGTAAGATTAACAAACGGATTCGAAGTTACTTCATATATTCCAGGTATCGGACATAATTTACAAGAGCACTCTGTTGTATTAATCAGAGGCGGAAGGGTAAAAGATTTACCTGGTGTAAGATATCACATTGTTAGAGGTACATTAGATACAGCAGGCGTTGCAAATAGAGCTAAATCAAGATCTAAATACGGCGCTAAAAGAGCTAAAAAGAAATAAGAAAGGCGATTAAGTAATGTCAAGACGTAGTAAACCTGCAAGAAGAATACCTGCTCCTGATGCTGTTTATAACAGCGTAGATATCGCTAGTTTTATAAACAGATTAATGAGACGTGGTAAAAAATCAATTGCAGAAAGAATTTTTTATTCAACATTAGAAAATTTAAAAACAAAAACTAAAGATGAACCTTTAGAAGTATTTAAAAAAGCATTAACAAATGCAACTCCATTATTAGAAGTTAAAGCAAGAAGAATCGGTGGTTCTACATACCAAGTTCCTTTAGAAGTTAAAGCAGATAGAGGTATGGTATTAGGTTCTACTTGGTTAATCGATGCAGCTAAAAAACGCAGCGGTAAATCAATGGTAGAAAAATTAACTAACGAATTAATGGATGCTTCAAATGGTATTGGTGCAGCTTGCAAAAAACGTGAAGATACTCACAAAATGGCTGAAGCTAATAAAGCATTTGCTCACTACAGATACTAATTTGTTTATTAGTCTTTAAAAAAGAGAACTTTTATAAGTTCTCTTTTTTTTATTTAAATTATTTAATTATTTTATGTTTAGTTTACACTAAATTTGCTATAAATTTTTAATTATAAATAAAAATTGTCATGCTGAACTTGTTTCAGCATCTGAGGACTTTCTAATTAATCATATTAATGAATATATTTTTAGTTGGTAAGATGCTGAAACAAGTTCAGCATGACAGTTTTATTACAAAATAAGTTTTGTGTGGTGATTTTAATTATTTTTGCGTAAAACCATTTACAAAATCTTTATTTAATATGGTCTTGGATGATTAGGTTTTGGTCTATTCGGATAATGATTAGGCGGTGGTTTGGGACCATGCATAGGTGGAACTGGCGGATGATAGTGTGCTGGCGGTGGAGGTGGTGGTGCAGGCGGAGTTACATAAATTGCTTTATTTTTAAATCCATTGCTGTAATCAAATGCAAAACCTTTATAATCATAGCCTCCAATTCCCCAATTTGAATAGACTCCATAAGGTCCTATTCTTCTTGTATAGTTCATTGGATTAGGATAATAATATGGTGAATAATAATAGTTGTTAACTGGAACCATTATTACTTCTTTAGTGTTTGTTTGTTGTTCTTGTACATTTTTTGGTGCAGGAATTTCTTTATTTTGAAAAGTCTGAGAATATACGTTTTCTCCGTTTTCAGAATTAGAAGGATCAATAGTTAAACTTTCTGTTTGCATTTCTGCAAAAGAAATATTTGCTGCAACTGTAAGCAAAAGAGAAATTAAACAAAAAAAACCTATAAATAAATTTTTATTCATTTTAACCTTTATTCTTTTATATTAAAACGATTTTGATTTTATAAAGTTCAATTATCTGTAATTTTGAAATTGAAGAGGAACGTCATAGCTTTCTTCTTTTTCTCTTAGCATTTTAATTACAGCTTGAAGATCGTCTTTATCTTTCCCTGATACTCTGACTTGTTCACCTTGAATTGAGGCTTGAACTTTTAGTTTAGTATTTTTTATATCCGCAACAATTTTCTTTGCTAACTCTTGAGTTAAGCCTTTTTTTAGATTGAAAACTTGTCTTACATTTCCGCCAAGTGCATTTTCTACGGTTTGAGCATCTAGAATTTTTATACTCAACCCTCTTTTTATCATTTTTGATTGAAGAATATCTAAAATATTACGAAGTTTCATTTCATCATTGGTTGTAATAGTTATTGATTTATCAGCATCTAATATAACATCAGAATCTGAACCTTTTAAATCAAAACGGCTGTTTAATTCTCTTTTTACTTGGTCAACAGCATTAACTAATTCTTGTTTATCAAATTCAGATACAATATCAAAACTGCAATCTTTTGCCATATTAAAACTCCTTTTGTTTACACAAATCCATTATACTATATAGTTTGGCAGATTAACAAATTTTTATTTATAATTGCATAACAGATATTGTATAGAGTATAATTTAACTATGATAGATAATCGTTTCCAGAATAGAAATATTAATAAAATTCCAAGTACAAAAGAAAAGAAAAAGGTTAAGTATTCTCTTCTTACATTTGTCTTACTAATTTGCATTATTGAATTAACGGTTAGTGCAGTAAAAAATATAAATAAAACTTTTAATTTTGTTTCTAAAATACATTCTTTGGAAACTAAAAAAACTGAAGAATTAAATAGAAATAAGCAACTTAAGTCTGAAATGAGTAATTACAATACAGGTCAAACACTTGAAGCAATAGTTCGGGATAATTTGAAACTTGCAGATAAAAATGAAATATTAATAATAATAAATAAACCGAAAGAAACCGAAGTAGAGGAAATTCCTGTAAATAATAAAAAGAAATAATAATAAATACGAAAAACCGCCCTATATGGACGGTTTTTAAAACTCTCAACTCATGCTATTTGACTGCAACTACTCTTAAATTTGTTCCAATATCTGAATTTATTTCTCTAACGCTGGCAATTGCCATTGCTCTACGTTTTTTTGCGCCTCTTAAAAAGAATTCAACGCCTTCAGATATATTGCTTGTTGGTATAATTACGTGACTTGTCATATTTTTGATTCCTATTTGATTGATTTCCTTATGTTTTTATAATCGACATCTTTTTTTGAAACTTTAGTTTAAAAAATAAAATTGTTAACATTTCGTAATGTATTTATTTTTTGTTTATGTTTATAATTTAATGAAGAATCGGGGAAAGGCAATGAAGGAAATAAAATTAAAGACAAGAGATGGTGTAAATATAGCTGTTAATTGTTTTGAAAATAATTTTGACAGTGTTGTAATTCTTGCGCCCGGTTGGTTTATGACTAAGGATAGTAAATCATTTAAAGAAATGAGTAAAATTCTTAGTGAATATTCGGATGTAATGGCTTTTGATTTTCGAGGTCATGGAAAAAGTAGCGGATTTTATACATTTACACGAAAAGAAGTAATAGATATATTAACTGTTGTTCAATATGCACATAAGAAATATAAAAAGATATATTTGATGGGTTTTTCGTTAGGCGGAGCTTTGGTTTTAATAGCGGGAGCAAAAAAGCATTATATAGATAAAATAATAGCCATAAGTGCGCCTTCTTGTTTTGATAAAATTGAAAATAAAGTGTGGAGAAAAGAAGCTTGGATTCCGACTTTTCAAAAATTTGAGTTTGAAAGATGGTGTTCAATCCGTCCTGCATTACCCATTGGTAAAAAAATAAAACCGATTGATATTGTTAAAGAAATAAAAGCTCCAACATTATTTATGGCAGGAGATAAAGACCCTACTGTCTGCTGTTGGCATACAAAAGAATTATTTGATAATGCTGTTTGTGAAAAACGTTATGAATTATTTGAAAACTGTTTTCATGCTGAAGATTTATTCCTTCAAAATAAGGAAAAATTTGTTAAATTATGCGTGGAGTGGCTGTTTTCAGAATAATTAATTTTTCATTAATATTTTAAAGAAAATATAAAATTAATAGTATAAAAGAATAAAGGGTAAAAAAGGAGGAAATTATCATGACAATAAGACCATTAGGCGACAAAATTGTTATTAGAGTTATTGAAGATGCAGAACAAACTTCAGGCGGAATATTTATACCTGATAGTGCAAAAGAAAAATCTCAAAAAGGTGAAGTAATTGCAGTAGGTTCTGGTAAAACAAATGATAAAGGCGAAAAAGAGCCAATGGAAGTTAAAGTTGGTGAAGTTGTTCTTTTTGCTAAATATGCAGGTACAGATGTAAAAGTTGCTGATGAAACATTAAAAATCTTAGCTGTTTCAGATGTACTAGGTGTTTTAGAATAATAAATTTATTAGGGAGAAAATAAAATGGCTAAAAAAATCATTTTTGATGAAGAAGCACGCAAAGGCCTTTTAAGAGGTATTGATGCGGTTGCTGATGCTGTAAAAGTTACATTAGGACCAAAAGGTCGTAACGTTATATTAGAAAAAAAATTCGGTGCACCTCAAATTGTTAATGATGGTGTTACTATTGCAAAAGAAATTGAACTTGAAGATCCGTTAGAAAATTCAGGTGCTCAATTATTAAAAGAAGTTTCATCTAAAACAAATGATGTTGCCGGTGACGGGACAACAACAGCTTCTGTATTAGCTCAAGCTATTGTAAGAGAAGGTGTTAGAAACTTAACTGCAGGTGCTAACCCAATGTGCATGAAAAGAGGTATGGATAAAGCTGTAAACATAGCTCTTGAAACAATAAAAAATATGGCACAATCTGTTGACTCTCAAGAAAAATTAGCTCAAGTTGCTTCAATTTCAGCAGGTAATAATGATGAAGTTGGTAAATTAGTAGCAGAAGCTATGGAAAAAGTAGGTCACGACGGTGTTATTACTGTTGAAGAATCTAAATCAACAGGTACTAACTTAAAAGTTGTTGAAGGTATGCAATTTGATAAAGGTTATATTTCACCTTATTTTGTTACAGATGCTGAAAGAATGGAAGCTGTTTTAGAAGATGCTTATGTTCTATGTGTGAACAAAAAAATCAATTTAATTGCTGATTTAGTTCCTGTTCTAGAACAAGTTGCAAGAGACGGACGTTCTTTATTAATTATTGCTGAAGATATAGAAGGTGAAGCTTTAGCTACTTTAGTTGTTAATACAATGAGAAAAGTATTAAGAGCAGTTGCTGTTAAAGCTCCTGGCTTTGGTGATAGAAGAAAAGCTATGTTAGAAGATATTGCTATCTTAACAGGCGGACAATTATTTACTGAAGAACTTGGTATTAAACTTGAAAATGTAACAGTACAAATGTTAGGTCAAGCTAAACGTGTAACAGTTACAAAAGACGATACAACTATTGTAGTTGGTGATGAAACAAAACGTCAGATTGAAGACAGAGTTAAATTAATTAAACGTCAAATTGAAGCTTCTGATAGTGAATATGATAAAGAAAAACTTCAAGAAAGATTAGCTAAACTTTCTGGCGGTGTCGCAGTTATTGAAGTTGGTGCTGCATCAGAAGTTGAACTTAAAGAAAGAAAACTAAGAATTGAAGATGCTTTAAATGCTACAAGAGCTGCTAAAGAAGAAGGTATAGTTCCTGGCGGTGGTGTTGCATTAATTAGAGTTATGCAAGACTTAGAAAAAGCTATCAATACAGTAACTTATACAACAGATGATGAAAAAGTAGGTTTCAGAATTTTACTTGATTCATTATATATTCCATTAAAACAAATTGCTGATAACGCTGGGGTTAAAGGTGAAGTTGTAGTTGAACAAGTTAAAAAACTTCCTACAAATGAAGGTTATGACGCAATGGCTAACAAATATGTTGATATGATTAAATCAGGTATTGTTGACCCTGCTAAAGTTACAAGAAGTGCACTTCAAAATGCAGTATCTGTTGCAGGTATGTTATTAACAACAGAAGCTGCTGTAGTTGATGTTCCTTCTAAAAACCCAGCTCCAGCTATGCCAGATATGAGTGGTATGGGTGGAATGGGCGGTATGATGTAGTTCATACTTACTATAAAGCTAAAAAGAGAGTTCATTTTGGACTCTCTTTTTTATTAATTAAAACAAAAAGTATAAAATCCTAAATTAAAGACCATTATTTTCACGTCTGTAGAAAATACAGGTCTTTAATTTAGGATTTTATACTTTTTGTTTTATAATAAAAATATGTTTAGACAATTTTTACCAATATTATTACTAACGATATCAAATATATTTATGACGTTTGCATGGTACGGTCATTTAAGATTTAAAAGTACCGCTTTATGGATTGTTATTCTTGTAAGCTGGGGAATAGCATTGTTAGAATATTGTTTTCAGGTTCCAGCAAATAGAATAGGCAGTGAATATTTTTCCGCCGCACAATTAAAAACAATGCAAGAGGTTATTACATTAGTCGTTTTTAGTGTGTTTTCTGTTTTATATTTAAAAGAAGAATTTCGTTGGAATTATCTTGTCGGCTTCTTTTTTATAATATTGGCTGTATTTTTTATATTTAAAAAGTGGTAGAAATAAAGGTGTCTGTTTAATTTTTTGTCATTTTGTGATTTTAAAAATAAATTCCAGAACCACAGACCCTGAAATAAATTCAGGGTGACAATATTAAAAAATGTTTTATAATTTTAAAACTGTCATGCTGAACTTGTTTCAGCATCTTACCAGATAACAAATATGTATAGTTTTTTATAGTATATTTCTAACTCAAAAATATATTATAAAATGCCTAAACTTTTTTTAAATCTTAAAATCAACTGTTTAACAGATTGTTATTCGGGAATTATATTATAATATAACAGTATGGACTTTAATTTTATAAAAGATATATTCAAACCAATTGTTGGCGATTTAAGAGCAGATAGTTCTCTGCTCGAAAGTTTTATTGCAGATAGAGATAATAATTTTATATTAAAACACAATCTTGATGCACTTTCAAAGATGATAAAATTTTTAAATTCACCTGAAAACAATATATTCATCCTAAACGGATTTATGGGTTCAGGTAAAACAAGCGTAACAGATTGTTTGATTGATTTTATAAATGATAATGTATTAATTTTTAGAAACTCTTATCAAGAAGCTATTAACCTTGATGATATCTTATTATCTTTGTTTAAAGATTTCACTATTTACCATAATGAAAAAAAGATAATTTTACCTAAATCTGAAACAACAATATTCTCTGAAAAAATTAATACATATATAAAATATTGTGATGCTCCAATGGTTTTTATTTTTGATTCTCTTGAAATTAATATGAGAAGCAAAGATACCCAAAAAGATATTTTAGATTTTATAAATTATTTATCTCATTTTTCAAAAATCAAAATAATTATATGTTCAAGAACATTTAAACAAGACGATTTAATTTCATCTGATTCTTCGCAAAGTGCTCAATTAGCATCTTTATCTTTAGATGAAATGTATGAATATCTTGAAATAAATAGTATAAAAGGTAATAAATATGAAAGTGAGTCTCTTTATAAAATTATAAGAGGACATTATTTGTTACTGGAACTATCTGTATTAATAATGCAGATTTTGAACATTTCTTTAACAATATTTTTATCAGAATATAAGAAATCTGCTAAAAATTTTTTAGAATTTCTTATTTCCAAAGTGCTTTCAATTTCATCAGAACGATATATTAAATCTTTATTACTTTTGGCAACAATAAGACATGGTGTAAGTACTGACTTTTTAATTAATCAAAATTTTGTTACAGAGGATGAAATTAAATTTTTAGTAGAAAAACATGTTTTATCTGAAAAAACGGGAAAATATTATTTAAAAGATTATATAAAAAATGAATTCATAAAATCGGTAAATATTGAAACTAAAATAAAAATTCACAAATATTTAGTGGATGTTTATGAAGCCGAATTGCCATTAAAACCTTTTGATAGAGAGCTGTTTTTATCCCGTTTAACAATGAGACAGGAAATTGCTTTCCACACAAAACGAATTGAAACATTAGAAGAAGAATTTGAAAAAAATGGTATGCCAAGGTTATCCGAAGCTCAAGGTTTAACTTATTTAAGTTATTCTCGTAAAAGCGGTTTTGAATCAGGAATGGAAAATAAAAAAGTTCCAGAAAAAAAATATATTAAAAATATAAAACCATATAATGATAAACATAAAAGATTTGAACTTTCTAATGAAGATTCTAAACTTTTAAATGCAACAAAATCGCAAGATATTATTACAAAAAAATTAGTTGATATTTCAAATATGGAATTGAAAGAAAAAGAACCTAAACAGGAAAAATCAGCGTTAGGCTCAATTCCGCAAAGTTTAGAGGATTATATAGAAATAGCTCAAAATTGTGAAGAAAATTATAATTTTTCAGATGCAATTATGTATTATAAAAAAGCGCTTACATATACAAATGATGATATGTTTAAGCTAAAAGAGCCAATTTTGTATACGAAGTTAGCAATTTGTTATAAAAAAATTCAAGATGTAGATAATGCAGTTAACTATTATGAAAAGGTTTATCAATTATATTTGAATGAAACTCCTGATAAGGCTAATGAAATATTATTAAGTATTGCTCAAATATATTTAGAAGTTTATAAAATAGATAAAGCAAAAGAAATTTATAAACGTATATTATATTCGCCTGTTACTGTTTCCTCTGAAATGGTTGTTCGCGTTTATTTAGAATTATCTGAAATTGAAGATAATAATCTTGATATGGAAGCTGCTCTTCAATATTTGAAAAAAGCCTTGGCAACTGCTGAAAAAACAACAGATACGAAATTATTATGCGAATGTTATTTTAAATATGCATTATTGCTTGATGATTCAGGTAATGTGGATATGGCATTAAAATATTATCTAAGATGCGTTCAATTGTGTGATGATGCTCAAATAAATGCATATTTAGCATCTGCATATTCAAATATTGCAGAAATATCTTATGATAGCAAAAATAATTCAGCTGCTAAAATGTATTATGAGCTTTCAATTAATGCTGATAAAGATAAAAATAATTATGAAGGGTTGTATTATTCGTATACTAAATTAGCGCAAATACATAAAGAAGAAGGCTCTGACAAAGTACATGAGATGTTATTAAATGCATTAACAGCTGCTAAAAAACTGGATGATACCATTTATACTGTTACTATTTATACAGAAATGGGTGATAATTATTTTGCTTCAGCAGATTATAAGCAGGCTTTGAAATCATATATTTTAGCTTTAACTTTTATTCCTTCTGATGCAAGTAAAGATATAGAAGAAACAATTCGAGTTAAGATTAATCAAATAAAATTAATCCTTGGTGATGTAGAATTTATAAAACTTAAAAATGAACTTAAGAAAAGACGCTTATGAAAGAAAAATTGCAAAAATTAAATATAGAATTTGACGAACAAAATATAATTTTGTTTGAAAATTTTATAAAGTTTTTTCTTGATTATAATGAAAAAGTTAATTTAATAAGTAATAATGATTCTAAAGTTTTGTTTGAAAAACATATATTTGATAGTTTGGCATTTAATCTGTTTTATGAAAAATATAAACAGCAAGAAAAAGTTAAATTGTTGGATTTGGGTACCGGAGGTGGATTCCCTGCTTTACCTATAGCTTTGCTATATAAAAATATTAATGTAAGTGCTGTTGATTCAATAAAGAAGAAAATACATTTTATAGAACTGGCTGCTGAAAACTTTAAACTTCAAAATATAAAACCGTTATGTTATAGAATAGAAGATTTACCGAGTAATTTTAAATCGAGATTTGATATAGTAACATCACGGGCAATGGCTGAATTAAGAATGATTTTAGAATATTCAATTCCTTATTTAAAAGTTGGCGGGTATTTTGTTGCATATAAATCTTTAAAAGCAGAAGAAGAACTTGAAAATTCAAAAAATGCAATGAAAATATTAAATGTAGAATTGATTGATAAAATTGAATATACGCTTCCTATTGAAATAGAAAACAGAAGAGTTTTACTTGTTTTTAAGAAAACAAAACAAACATCTCCTGTTTATCCGAGGAAAAATGGTGTTATAAAGAAACAGCCTTTGTAAATTCAGATGAAATTATATTTGTGTCCTTTTTATTTAATTCGTTAATTTTTCCAATAATAGGAACATCTGTGTACATTTCTAATTCATTAATAAAGTTCTTAGTTGCTAAATCATCTGTATTTGAAGGGATTTTATTTATAATAATTCCTTTTATAGGAATATTCATTGTTTTAGCGTAGTGAATAGTTAATAATGTGTGGTTTAATCTTCCTAAAAAAGGAACTGTTACTATTATTATAGGAATATTTAAAGCTTTAATTAAGTCAGCACAAAGCATATTGTCGGTTGCAGGTGCTAAGATTCCGCCTGCGCCTTCCACTAAAGTAATTTCATTTTGAGATGAAAACTCTTTAAAATCAGCTTTAATTTTTTCTATATCTATTTTTATTCCTGCAAGTCTTGCAGCAAGAGCAGGAGATACCTCTCCTTCAAGAAGATAAGAACATTTTGTATTTATAGTTTTAGATACTTCTTTTATTGCTTCTAAGTCAGGCGCTAAAAATCCGTTTTCTGTTTTTATTGCTCCTGATTGTAAAGGCTTAAATACACCAACTTTTTTGCCTGTATTTTCATAAGCAAGTGCTAAACCTTTTGTTATAAAGGTTTTTCCTATATCTGTATCAATACCTGTAATAAAATATTCCATTTTCTACTCCTTATCAGGCAATACTTTATTAAGTGCCTTGTAGGCAATATTTGTAAGTTTTTCTATTTCTTTCTCGGTAATTATGTATGGAGTTATAAAATATATGCAATTCCACATAGGTCTTAGTATTGCTCCAAGTTTCAATCCTTCTAAATAGATTTTCTTGCCGATACCGTCTTCATAACTGAAAGGTTCTTTTGTTTCTTTATTTTTTACAAGCTCTATTGCACATATCATGCCTGTTTGACGAATATCTCCTACATTTTTATGACTGCGGAATTTTTCCAATTCTTTAGAAAATTTAGCAATTTTAGGTTTTAAATATTCTTCAATTTTCATTTCTTCCAGAATTTTTAAATTTTCAAGCGCTACCGATAATGCTAATGGGTACGCTGTATAGCTGTGACCATGATAGAAGGTTTTATATCCGTCTGTATCGTCATCATAAAATGCATTATAAATTTCATCGGTTGTAACAGTTATTGATAAAGGCATATAGCCTGCGGTTATACCTTTTGCAGCACAAATAATATCAGGTACTATTCCAGCGTGTTCATAAGCAAATAATTTACCAGTTCTATAGAATCCCATTGCAACTTCATCATCTATTAATAAAATATTATATTTGTCGCATAAATCTCTTAATTTTGTAATATATTCGGCAGGATACATAATCATTCCGCCTGCTGCTTGAACTAACGGTTCAATTATTATACCTGCAATATTTTGAGCTTCTTCTTTTAATATATTTTCAACAGAAGATAAACATTCGATAGTGCAATTTTCTTTATTACACCCAAACGGACATCTATAGCAATATGGACTTTCTGCTTGACGAATTTCAAATAATAACGGTTTATATAATTTATGGTACATATCAATACCGCCAACAGAAACTGCACCTAATGTATCGCCGTGGTAAGAATTTTTAAGTGCTATGAATTTTTTCTTTTCAGGATGTCCTTTTAATACTTGATATTGATATGCCATTTTTAAAGCTACTTCAACTGCTGTTGAACCGTTATCTGAAAAGAAAACATGTTTTAATTTGTTATTAAGCATTGAAACTAATTTTTTGGAAAAGTTAACAACAGGTTCGTGTGTAAACCCTGCAAATATAACGTGTTCAATTTTGTTTGCTTGTTTTGCAATTGCTTTATTAATTCTTTTGTTAGAATGACCTAATGTATTTACCCACCAAGAAGAAACGGCATCTATATATTTATTTCCATCAACATCTTCTAAATAGATTCCTTTTCCTTTTTTTATAATAATAGGTTTATTTGACTCATCTTCTAAAGATTTCATTTGTGTAAACGGACGCCAAATGTATTTTAAATCATCTTCTATAAATTGCTGCTTGTTCATTTTTTCTCACTCCGCCTCAATTTTTCATACAATTAAATTATAGTACGAAGATAATAACTAAATGATTTTTTTTATTAACAAAAATTAATGAGTTTTTATATAAATTGTCAATTCTTTTTATTTTTCTATCTTTATAAATATAGTTCAGGGGCGCAAAGGGATACTTATGCAAATTAATAGTATAAAAAGCTATGCAGATAATCTAAATGTAAATTCGGATTATCAAATATTAAAAACTTTAAATACTGCTAACAATAAGGTTCCTTCTACTGCTTCGTCATTAAAAAGTTATTCGGCTGACAATTTAAGAGCTAATTTTGCGCCAGTCTCCTTTAAAGGTAATGCTCCCAAAATAAAAAATGCTTTTATTATTACCTCAAATACAGAAGATATTCCATTATTAAAAACGCAAAAAAATGGTTCATTTCTTATTGATTTTGACTCTCAAACAGAAATTGTTTATGGCTTAGATGCAATTAAATATCTTGAAAATAATGAAGAATTTTCATATGATACACAAGTTATTTTCCCTAAAAAAGCAGAAGGTACTTTGCATATAAACGGGAATGATGTTAGTTTATCGGAAAATTCAGCTGTGTTATTAACCGCCGGAACAAAAGCCAAAATAGATGTATCAAAAGGTTATCCTATGATGATAATGTCTAAAAAGGATTATGATTGGTATGAACGTTATGGTAAAGATGCTCAAGATACTAATATAAAGAATAAATTTACAGAATTAATGTATTATAATTCTCACTTATTTAATGGTGATTTTACTCCTAATATATTATTATCAGATGCTTTGAATGATGATAAATTTTTACAAACAATAGGAATTAATAAATGGGAATCAAAAAATAATTTGATTTCTGATATTTATGCTAAAAAAGATTTATTAGAGGATGATAAAAAACAAGAAATAGAATTTGTTAAAGGATTAATTGATAAACTTCAAGAAACAGGAATAATAGAACAAAAAGATAATGGCTATCTAAGATTTTCTAATAAATATAAACCTGAATATATGAAAGGACAATTAAAAGAACAAGGTTTCTCGGATGAGGAAATTTCTCATATTATGCCAATTTATACACAATCTCGTCAAGTCCATATGGATTCTAAATTTGGTATAAAAAATTCTGTAGAAAACTATACTCCTGAATTAATTCAAAAAATGAAAGATGCAGGTATTCTTCACAATAACAAAAAAGATGCAGGTACAAATATCTATTGGAAAGAATGTTACGGCAACGAAGAATTGTTAAGAGCAAGACTTGCTCAAGCAGACTTTACAAAAGAAGAACAAGATGCTGTTGTAGAAGGCTGGAAAAATGAAAATTATACAGGTTTAGACTTAAGCGGTTTAAAATTTATAAATGAAGATGTTGCAGTATATAATCTTAATGATAAGTTAAATAACTGGACGTTAGAAAAAACAAACTGGATAAGTAATTCGACTGCTCCTCAGTCAAGTGACGGTAAAACTCCGTTTGTTGGTGTTTCAATGGTTCAAACAGATGAAGAACGACCAATTGCAATGTCTGAATTAAGGAAAGAAGAAAAACTTCATACACATCCTAATTTAGCAGAAAAAAGACAGTCTGAAATATATTTGGTTACAAGTGGTGCTGCAGCTTTGAATATTATTAAAGACGGCAAAAGTACAATAAAAATACTTAAAGAAGGCGATATGGCAGTTGTTGACCCTGGAGTTGCGCACTGCGTAAATTCAATTTTAGGTGAATATGAACATATTGTTGCTCAAGTTCCGTCTGCTTTCCAATATGGTTTTGGATTTAAAATGAATGTTGATATTCCTGATGATTATGATGAGCAGAGATTACAGCAAGAAGCATTTAATGAGTTTGATAAACTTCAACAGGAAAAATCAGCTTCTGCAGAAGAAGTTTAATTAAAATTTTATTGACATGTAATTATGAATTTGTTTGACTACTTTTTTCAAAATCTTTGATTTTGTGAAAGATGTTTTATTTTCTGCAGGGACTTACAAGTGAGAAAGAAAATAATATATATTTTTATAGGGTGATATACGAAATTTCAATAAATAGGCGAAATTGTCACCCTGAACTTGTTTCAGGGTCTTGCTAGTTTGATTATAGATTCTAAATGTTTATTTATCCATAGGGTCTTGCAATGGTAAGATTCCGAGACAAGTTTGGAATTACACGAACGAGTATTATGTTTTAACTTATTTGGTTGGAATTTCTATACTAGTACCATATTTTTAGCAAAGAAAAAGAATATGTTTATGCTAAAATAAATAGGGTATTGTCCGAAATTGGACTAAATAGCGCAGCAATCACAGTCGATTTAGATAATATTGAGGAGCTTTAGTAAAATATGAAAAAATTGTTTATTTTGATGATTTTAATAATGACAATTTTTTCACAGCCTGTTTTGGCCGAAACATCTGAGAATTATTCTTATTCAATAGAAATTAGTAATATAGAACGTAACTCAAAATTAAAAAAAGAAATATTAAATTCTATCATTGAAATTTACGGAAAAGAAAATGTAGCTTCTATATATAATAAAGTAATGGAAATTGCAGATAATGCAATAAATAAGCGTTCTAAAATATTAAAAGAACAAGATTTAAACAGAAATGATGACTGGTATAAAAATGAAATTATCTACATGTTTTATGTTGATCATTTTGGAACAGTTCGTGATGATAAAGAAAATACTTTTAAAGATACGGCATTAATGCTTGATTATTTAAAAGATTTAGGTGTTACAACTTTATATATGCTTCCCTTTGCGGAAAGCCCAATGAAAGATGCTGGTTTTGATGTTAAAAATCCGCAAAATGTAAGACGAGAACTGGGCGGGTTGGCTGAATTTAACGACTTTGTAAAAGCTGCAAAAGAAGCAGGTTTTAAAATTAAAGCAGATTTAGTTTTGAACCATTTATCTCAAGAACATGAATGGTTTAAAAAACTTGAAGCAGGTGACGAAAATTATTTAGACTATTTTGTTTATACAGATAAAATGCCGGAATACAAAAAGTATCAGGATGAAAAGCTTGGAACCGTAATTGAATATACAGAAGCAGACGGAAGTATTTCAAAAAGAAGATTAATTTTTCCTGAAAATACTGAAAATAATTACAAAAAAGTAACTGTAAACGATAAAGATTATTATTTATATCACACTTTTTATCCGTTTCAGCTTGATATAAATTGGAATAATCCTAATGTTTTGTATTATGAACTTGAAACAATAACACATTGGGCAAATTTAGGTATTGATATTTTTAGAATGGATGCAATTCCCTATCTGGCTAAAGAAGCAGGAACAAATGCCGAAAATTTACCAAAAACTCACGCAATAGTGCGACTTTTAAGTAATTATATTCAATTAACTGCACCATCAAGTGTAATACAAGTTGAAGCTTGTCAGCAGCCAAAAGATGTTATTCATTATTTTGGTAAAGAACGAGAAGTTGAAGTAAGTATTGATGATGAAGCTAAAAAACTAAAAAGAACAAATGAAGCCCAGATTGCATACAATTTCCCTTATATGCCTGCAATATGGGCTAGCCTTGTAACAGAAGATAAAAAATATTTTGTAGATGCATATAAAAAGACTCCTGATATTCCAAAATCTTCTGCGTGGGGAATATTTTTAAGAGTTCATGATGAACTGACTCTGGAAATGGTCAGCCCTGAAGTAAGAGAAATTATTTTCAATGATTTAGTTAATAAAGGTGAAAATTTTAGAAACGGTTTTGGCGTTGCAGGAAGATTAGCAAACTTTTTAGATAAAAATCCAAATAGAATTGAAACTGCTTTTTCAATTCTATTATCACTTCCTGGTATTCCTATTATTTATTACGGAGATGAAGTAGGTGCTTCTAATAACTATGAACATGCTAAAAAATCCGCTTTAAGAAGAGGATTTTCTCATCTTTTATCTGCTTTTGATTCTCGTGATATAAATAGAGGTGAAGTTCCTGCAAAACTATTCTATGGTTCAACAAAAGGATATTATAAATTTAATTCAAAAGTATATGAGAAAGTTAAGAATTTAATTGCAATAAGGAAAACTCTTCCTGTAATGACTAATGGTGATTTTGAACTTTTAAAAACAAAATCTAAAAGTAATTTTGCATATATAAGAAAGAATAAAGATTCTCAAATTCTTGTAATAAATAATTTGTCAGGTGAAAAACTAATTGCAGAAGTAAGTCTTCCTATTAATATTATTCTGAAAAATGAAGGACGTATTACAAGTTTAAAAAATTTGGTAAATGGAGATGATATAAAGGTTAATATATCGCTTCAAAATAAAACAATGCATTTAAGAGTTGCACCATATCAAGTATTATGGCTTGAATTATAGAGGTTATTATGGAGAAGAAAACAAAAATTTTGAATTATATAAATGTATTTAGAGGTCTTGCCATTCTTTTAATAATAATGGGGCATGTAATGCAGTTTGGTGAAAATTCAAGTCTTGCTCATATTATAAATTGTGAAATTATCTGTGGTGGTACTGCTTTATTCATATTTATTTCGGGTTTTTTGTTTCAACATTTATCATATAAATTTGAATATAAAAATTACTTATCTAAAAAATGGACGAATGTAATAATGCCATATCTCTTTACTGCAATCCCAGGGTTATTATTCTGTTTTATTTGTCCGACTTTGTATAAAAATGCTTTTGACGGCTTAAATATATTTGCTCAAATACCTATATTGCTTTCTATAGGCAGAGTTCACAACGTACCAACATGGTTTATTCCTATGATAGTAATTTTCTTTGTATTTTCGTGGGTATTGTTAAAGCTAGAAAAGAAAGGTATTTTGTATAAGCTTTTACCTCTATTGCTATTAATTACTGTTATTCTGCCTCGAGGCTCAGCTGAATATCAAGATACTATAGGTTTAAGTTATTTAGCAAAATATTGGATTTTTGCAAAATATATTTTATTGGGATTTGTTCATTTCGCTTCATTATATGTGCTTGGAATGTATTGTTCTGCTAATAAACATATAATAGATAAATTCTATGATAAAAGGCTTATCTTGTGGATTTTAATGTTAGGAGTTAGTACCTTAGATATTTATCTGCAATATAAATATCAATACTCAAATTATACTGTTTCTAAAACTTTCTTGACGCTTTTAGTTTTAGGTTATTTAAAACATTATGATGATTTTATTTTGTCGCATAAGAAAACTAATGCTGTTTTAGATTTTATTGCAAAATACAGTTTTGGAATTTTCTTTGTACACTGGTACTGGTTATTTATATATGATCAAATTTTTCACATACAAGGTGTAATCCCATTAGAAGATGTTGCTAATATTTTCTTTGTATTGGGGCTTGTATTTGTCAGATTTATTGCAGTAGCATTATTATCAATATTCTCTTTATTTATTGTAAAAGCTGTATTATTGAAACTAAATAAAGAAATTAATACAAGAAAATTTATCGGTATTTAACAAATGCAAATAATAGAACACTTTAATTATGGAAGAGAATGCCTTCTTTTTATTATAAAAAAACTAAATATAAAAGAAATCTATCTGCCGTTTTATACTTGTCCTGTTGTTTGGCAGACAGTAAAAAAAGCAAAATGCAAAATTAAATTTTATCATATAGATAAAGATTTTATGCCCATTTGTGACTTTCCATCTTCTTCTTTTATTATTTATACAAACTATTTTGGAATAAATTCGAAAAATGTTGAAATCTTAGCCTCTAAATATCAAAACATAATTGTTGATAATGCGCAGGCATGTTATATGCCTTTAAAGTATGGAATTGCAGGGTTTAACTCTCCAAGAAAGTTTTTTGATATAACTAATTCCGCTATTTTAAATATAGGCTCTATTCAATATGGCAAAATGATGATTTCAAAAGATGAAATGACAGAAACTAAACAAAAACGTATAGAGAATTTTAATTATATTCATTCAAAACTTAAAAATTCTAATGAATTAACTTTAGCGTTGACTCCAAATGATGTGCCAATGATTTATCCATATTTTAATCAAAATAAAGAGATAACTAAAAATTTAAAAAGAAATCATATTGAAATAGATAGATTTTGGAATCCGTTGCCTATAAATACTCAAGAAGGTCTTTTTCAGCGTTATATTATTCCAATACCAGTTTCTCAATCTACAAACAAAGATGAAATTTTTAAGATACTTAATATAATTTTCTCTTCTTAATTTAGCAAAAAATAATATGTTTTTGTTTTATAGCTAAAAAAGGAAGGTTAGTAATGCAAATATCAAATATCTCATCAAATAAAGTAAATTTTAAAAGTTTAAGTACCCATCGTAGTTTTTATGATAAAGCCGCTATTCTTAGTCAGAATAAAGCAACGAAAGATGTTTATGAAAAAGCATATAAACACTTAGA
Source organism: uncultured Vampirovibrio sp. (assembly GCA_910583875.1). Taxonomy (GTDB): domain Bacteria; phylum Cyanobacteriota; class Vampirovibrionia; order Gastranaerophilales; family Gastranaerophilaceae; genus Avigastranaerophilus. Next base: position 91,558 of record CAJTXT010000003.1, read on the forward strand.
TGAAGTTTCTGGAAAAAAGAATTTAGAAATACGTGAACTCGGAGATTGGGGCGGAGTTGTAGTTGAAACTGATGAACAAGATAACATTGTTCGATATGTTGCTAAAAACTTTCAAAATGTAATTCAATGCATGAAAGATGCAGCATTAATCTTAGAAAAAGAAAATGCACCTCAAAAACCAATAAGAAAGCGTTTTCAAGGTAATATTTAATAATATATTTCAAGATAAAAAGATTATTAATATTTTGGATGATTTTTTCAATAAATGAAACTTTATGCCCAAAATAGTAATAACTTTAAATCTTTGTCCTTCAATATATTCATTTTTTATTGAAAATAGTTTTTCTTTTAATGAATATTGGGGCTTTTTTTGTATATAATCTGCCTGTTCTAAAAAATATTTATAATCATCATCTGAAAGATAACTTTTTACTATTTGTATATATTCAGGGATATAATCATCTGAAATTTGTTTAAAATGTTAAATAAATCTGCTGATTTTATATTTATTGAATAGTAAATTTAGTTCGGGTAGAAGATTTTTTTCTCTTAGGAATTCCTCTTCGAGTTTTAGGTTATTAAAAATATCAAATCCTGTTTTGGATTTATAATTAGTGACTGATGACGGATTTTTTCTGTACCAATTGTAAAGTAACACTTAGTTTGAGAATTTTTAACAGTAAGTTTGAGAATTATACTACCAAACAAATAAAATTTTATTAATAATTAACACATTCATAAATCTCCACATACTTTAAGGATGTAAATTGACATCAAGATTGAGAAAAATTGACAGAGAAGTTTGAGAAATTTTCTTAATTATCAGACACTTAGGCATTTTTATGCTAATATTATCTTCATAAGGAGTGATTAGGTAGTGCGTGAAAAAGATCAAACGGCATTCATTAGGAATTTTCTTGTTAGCAATGATATAGACTTTTTTCTTGGCTCAGGTGCATCTTTATTAGCAGGTATTCCAAGTGGGCAAAATTTAGTATGGGAATTTAAAAAAGAAATATATTGTACAGAAAATGGTGTATCGAAAGAACTATTTAAAGATTTGCAATCAGAACGTAACCGTGCTAAATTGCAAGAATATTTTGACGGACAAGATGGATTTCCACAAAGAGGTTCTAACGAAGAATATTCTTTTTATTTTGAGAAATGTTATGACAATATATCTGCACGACAAGCTTTTATTCAACAAAGAGTTGCAAATATATTACCAACAAGAGGTCATTTATGTCTTGCAAATTTAATTCTCAATAACAAAGTTAAAAATGTATGGACAACAAATTTTGATGAATTAATTGAGGTAGGAATCAAAACAATTAGTCCGGAATATGCATTTAATACATTATCATCAGTACAAAAAGATAGTATAAGCAAAATCGCAAATAATACTTTTGCAAATGTAATTAAGCTTCATGGCGATTATAGATACGATTCCATTCAAAATACAACTCAAGAATTACAAAATCTGGAAAATCAATTATCAAAATTATTTTATCAACAGCTTATAAATAGAGGTATTGTCGTTATTGGTTATGCTGGTAATGATGAATCTATAATGAAAGTTCTTGAAGAGAATATTAACAATAAAGATTTTTTGAGTAAAGGAATATATTGGTGTAAACCGAAAAATACAAATTTATCGCAACGAGCTTATGAGTTTATGGAAAAAGCATGTCAAAAAAATGAACTTTCTTGCGTTATTGATATTGATGGGTTTGATGAATTATTGAACTTGATTTATACCAATGGAGAGTATAAAAATTCGGTAATAGATGAAAGATGGAAAGATTTTGATAACCGTAAAAAAGAAGTTAATTTTTCATCTGATAAAGTTTCTCAAACTTTGTTAAAAACAAATACTTTTATTTCAAAAGAGCTTCCAAAATGCAATATTTTTGACACTGATATAGCCAAGTGGAAAGATTTAAGAGAAATTATAGGTAGTAGCGGAATAATTGCTGGGTTATACAACGGCAAAATTTATTCTTTTTGTAATACAGAAAAATTAAATGAAATTTTCAAAACACATATTAAGTCTGAAATAAATACAGAATTTCCAACTGTTAAAGAATTAAATAAAACAAATTTCGTATATATAGGTTTGCTTTATGAATTAATAAAAACATCATTGCTTAAACAAACTAATATTACAGAATGTGGAAGAAACAAATATTATTTTGTAAATTCAGAAGAAATTTATCAATCAAAAAGTCGTTTTAATTATAAAAAATATTCTGCATTTGAAGTTCAATTATCTTTTTATGACGAAAAATTTTATTTATCATTAATTCCAACTATACATTTAACAAATAATAGAGGGGAGCCTGTTGATAGGTTATACAAACAAATTGAAATTAATTCCATAATGTCTAATATTCATAATGCTGAGTACGATAACCTGCTTAAAATTTTGAATAAGGAGTTATATATTATAGGTGGCAAAGAATTAAATTTTTCAGTAGATACATTTCAACTAAAATTTAATCATATATGCATGTCATACAAATTGTCTACAGATGTAAATTATCCTCAAGTTTCTGCATTTAAGTATGATGAACCGTTTATGTTATTTGACGTAAATAATAATCAGCATAAAAGTATTAATCAATTAAAAGGTTTGCAAAGGTTTGCTCCAATTGATTATTCTTTTGAAGCTTCAACAAAACCTCCTATTAGAATTGCAATTTTGTCACCAGTACAACAAGTAGATAATATAATTGGTCATCTTAATGCTTTAAATAACAAATATACTCCTAATAATCGATATGAAATGTTTATGCCAAATTATGAAGGATTTCATGAAACGTACAAAAGAGGATTATATATCCCAGATAAAAACAATAATCAAATATGCAGGACATATGATGAAATTAAAACCCAAAATTCAAATACTGATAGTTTTCTAGATAATATAAAATCTCATATTGATTATTTTCAAACTCAAACTGCCGATTTTGATGTTTTAGTTATTTATATACCTAAATCTTTCGAAAAATTCAGAGAAGACCATTCTTATGATCCAGATTTTAATTTGCATGATGCTATAAAGTTATATGGTACAAATAAAGGAGTTAAAATCCAATTTATAGAAGAACGTTCTTTGAGAGCCTATGATAAATGTAAAGTTATGTGGGCTTTATCTACAAGTTTATATGCGAAAGCATCAGGAGTATTATGGCATCCTGTAGTTTTAGATGATGAAACCGCATTTGTAGGTATTAGTTATGCAAAATCAAATACCAAAGGAATCTGTATAGGTTGTAGCCAATTATTTGATTCTACAGGAACTGGAATTCGTTTAATTTTAAAAAAACTTGATGACCCTCAATTTATTGGTAAAAACCCTTATATGAAACGAGATGAAGCTCGTACTACAATAAGTAAATTAAGAGAAGAATATTATAAATGCGATCCTGTTGGTAAATTAAGAAGGATTGTTATTCATAAAACTACTCCATTCACGTCGCAGGAAATTGCAGGTTTTACTGAAGCATTAGAAGGAATTGAAGATATTGAGTTGTTGCAAATTCAAGGATTCTCACCCTATAGAGCGATAAAAATGATTAAGGAACAAAATAAATTTAAACCTTATAATTTTCCAATTGAACGTGGCACAACAATGAAATTATCTGATGATAGTTTTTTACTGTGGACGCATGGTTGCGTCATAGGCAATGACTTAGGTAATGGTAAATATAATTATTATAAAGGCGGAAGAGGAATTCCTATACCTGTTTTAGTAAAAAGGTTTTATGGAAAAGCATCTGGTGATACTCTTGTAAAAGAGATATTAATGCTTACAAAAATGAACTGGAATAGTGGAGATAATTTATATAAGAATATGCCAGTGACTCTTGATTTTGCAAAGACGCTTTCTAGAATGTCAAAACAACAAGAAGCTTTATATAATAAGTCTTATGACTTCAGATACTTTATGTAAGACAGTATTTTAACCGAATTATATACCATGACGAACTCCCATGTTTATACTATAATTAACCCATGCAAAAGTTTTATGAAAAAGACGATATAACTTTATTTCAGGGTGATTGTATTGAAATTTTAAACAGAGCAACTCCTGAATCAATTGACATGATTTTTGCAGACCCGCCATATATGCTTTCTAATGGTGGAATAACCTGTCAGTCCGGCAAGGTAGTTTCTGTCAACAAAGGTAAATGGGATAAAAGCAAAGGCTTAGATGAAGATTTTGAATTTCATCAAAAGTGGATTAGTGCTTGCAAAAGAGTTTTAAAACCTAACGGTACAATTTGGATATCCGGCACTTACCATTCAATCTATGCTTGTGGTTTTGCTTTACAAAAAGCTGGTTTTAAAATTCTGAATGACATTTGTTGGTTTAAACCAAATGCTTCTCCAAATATGAGTTGCAGGTATTTTACGGCAAGTCATGAAACTTTATTATGGGCAAGAAAAGACCCAAAAGGCAAGCATACGTTCAATTATGAAACAATGAAAAATGGTGAATGGGGTGATGACATTCTTAAAAAGCCAAATAAGCAAATGCGTTCAGTTTGGCAAATAGATACTCCAAAGCCTTCAGAAAAAGAATTCGGTAAGCATCCGACTCAAAAACCTTTAGAATTGTTAAGACGCATAATTCTTGCATCAACTAATAAAGGCGATTTAATACTTGACCCATTCACAGGGAGCTCAACTACTGGTATAATGGCATTAGAGTTAGGCAGGAAATTTATTGGAATGGACTTAGAAAAAGAATACTTAGACCTTTCTGTTAAAAGGTTTGAGCAAGTATTTTCAAAGAAAGATAAAGCATGGCAGTAGTTCTGGAAAAATTAAAAGAGGAAACATATCCGATTGTGAAATGGGTTGGCGGTAAACGTCAGCTTATGTTTGAATTGCTTAAAAACATGCCAAAATCATACAACCGTTATTTTGAGCCTTTTATTGGCGGTGGAGCTTTATTTTTTGAATTACAACCGGAACAGGCTTATATTTCTGATATGAATGAAGAGTTGATTAACCTTTATTCTGTTGTTCGAAATAATGTTTATGAACTTATTGAAGATTTGAGCAAGCACGAAGTTTCAAAAGAATATTTCTTAGAAATTCGAAATATTGATAGAACCGAAAGATATGTAGAATTGTCAGATGTAGAAAGAGCAAGTCGTTTTATTTACTTGAATAGAACCTGTTTTAACGGAATGTATAGAGTAAATTCGCAGGGGCAGTTTAATGTTCCGTTTGGACATTATAAAAACCCACGAATTATTGATGAAAGCAACCTTTTGAATTGTTCAGAACTATTCAAAAAGACTGAAATCAAATGTGCGGACTTCTCAGAAATTTTAACTAAGGTTAAAAAGGGCGATTTTGTTTATTTTGACCCACCTTATGTGCCGTTAAACGAAACTTCAAGTTTTACTTCATATACAAAAGATGGGTTTGATATTGATATGCAATTCAAACTACGTGATGTTTGTGATGAATTGAATTCAAAGGGTGTTAAATTTATGCTTTCAAATTCAGATACAAAATTGGTAAATGAATTATATGCAAATTATGAAATTAAAAAAGTTTTTGCTTCTCGCCAAATCAATGCGAATGCTGACGGTCGAGGCAAAATTACAGAAGTTTTAGTGAGGAATTATGACTAGAGATTTTAAAGAGTGGTTATCTACATTTAGACCTTGTATTGCAGATTATTGCTACTATGTAGATTTTGAAAAAGTAAATAATAATGTTGATGATATAAAAGTGGAATTAAATATTTTAAATTCGCTAGTTGGCTCAAAAAACATTGAAAAAGATTTTGAAGATATTATTAAAAAGTATCCTGAAACATTAAAGTGCATTCCTTTACTTTTGGCTGTTCGTTCTAATGAAATTTCAGTTACGGATGCTGATGGTGAATATAATTTCTCTTTTAGAAAACAAAACTACAGCATAGATGATTATAAAATGTTTATGAGAAAAACTAAATTGTTTGATTTGCTGGAAAATCATATTGTAAGCAATTTAGTTGATTATGCAACAGGTGTTGAAACTGGATTGGATAGTAACGGTCGTAAAAATCGTGGTGGACATTTGATGGAAAATCTTGTTGAAGATTATATTCAAAAAGCCGGATTCGTTAAAGGTCAAAACTATTTCAAAGAGATGTATATCCACGAAATTGAACAAAAGTGGGGTGTAAACCTTTCTGCTATTTCTAATCAAGGTAAAATGGAAAAACGTTTTGATTTTGTAATTAAAACTGATAATCAAATTTATCTAATAGAAACAAATTTCTATTCAAGTGGCGGTTCAAAACTTAATGAAACCGCAAGAAGCTATAAAACCCTAGCACAAGAAGTTGCAACAATAGATGGTGTAACGTTTATTTGGTTTACTGACGGTTGTGGTTGGAATAGTGCAAGAAACAATCTTGAAGAAACCTTTGATGTTTTGGATACAATTTATAATATTCAAGATTTAGAAAATGAAATTTTAGGAGAATTGTAAATTTGATAACAATAACAATAGGAACTTCTTCAATAGATTGGACAAAAATCGGGATTGAAATTCTTTGTGTGTTTTTAGGTGCAATATGTGCGTTTAAATATAATATTCGTCTTGAAAAAATTAAACAAAAACAAAATGTTATAAAAAAAATTGATGAATTATTTAATTGTCTTGATTGTTTATATAATGATTTAACTGATTTAAAATCAAGCATTGAAAGTAATATCTCAGGATTAAGAATTAACTGCATCTTAGCTGACATTAATGCTTTTCAAGAAAAAGAGTATTATTTTTTAGCAGGTTATAATCCATATTTAACAAGTTTATTACATAAGCTAATTAATTCTTATAATGCTTTCATTAAAACAATTGAAGAATATAATGTATTTATGGAAACTCAGTATAAAAATAAAGTACCATCAGAATCCGACACAGAATTTTTTACAAATATAAAAAATAACCATTTAGAAGTAATAAAAAATTTAGCAATACCCGTTGTTATTTTACAAAAGAACCTAATAAAATACAAAATAGATGTATTAGGTATTCACTCCTCAAAGTTTCCTTTAAATTCAATTGAAGATAAATTAAAATTAACCTATCCAGAATATGCTAATGATAAAAGTTATAAGTTATGGAATGAAGCAATTAATAGTATTAAACATAATTCACCAAATATTTATTGTTGGTTTTGCATCAAGAAAGAACAACTTATAGCTTGTTTTTCTAAATTCATTGCTTGGTTTCGTAAACCACAAAATTGCTTGAAAAAGAAAAATTAATCATTAAAAAATAAAAATAGTTGTTGTAATTAAATATAATTATGTCCAAATGTAACTTCTTTCCTACCTTCATTAGCTTTCCTCTGTCTTTGTCGGTAGTGTGTTGTGTGTCAAAAGGAGGATAGGTTATGAAAGAGGTTACTGGTTTTAATATTACGGACAAAGAATTTAAGCTATTAAGCAAAAAAGCTGAAGCGGTTTATAACATAGTTGTTGTTGCTGATTATTTTTGCGTAACACAACAAGAAATAGAAGAGTTATACAATTTGACTCCGATTATTAAAAATTTAAGAGCGGAAGCTGACTTTTTGAATGCATTTTTTATTCAGGCAGAAGGGAACAAAGATCCTTTAGTTTAAACAATGATCAAATCCTGTTCAAAAAGTGTTCAAAAGGAGCTCTATTGAATTTAATTATAATAAGCAATAGTATTTTATTTACTGAAACAAAAAACTTGCTTAAAAGTTATTCAAACAGGACATTGACGAAAATAATCAAACTGTCCGTTATAATCAAACTGGGTGTTAAAATACAGTAAATTTCATAAAAACTATAAAAAGACCGATGTAATCATCGGTCTTTTAAAATCTGGGACGGAAGGATTCGAACCTCCGAGATGCCTGGACCAAAACCAGGTGCCTTACCACTTGGCGACGTCCCATTATCGCCTTCTTTTATATATTATTAAGACCAAGAAGAAAAGTCAAGTTATTTTTATTAAATTTCTTATATACTTTTATTTATTTTTATGGCTTAATTATATTCATATAGTAGAAATTAAAAGGAATTTAAATATGCAAGCAAGACGTGCTGCCAGAGAATTAGCTTTAATATTATTTTCTCAAATGGATACAATGCCAAATTTGAATAAATGGGATTTTCAAGATGTTGTTTTAAAATCTGTTAGAACACTTACTAACAATGCTGTTGACGAACTTAAATCTGCTTCAGCTTCTATTCTTGAAATGAAAGAATACATTGAAGAATATGAATCAAATCATGAAACAAATTTAGAAAGACCAATTGAAGTTTCTAATTTACCAGTTCCGTTACCTTTAACATCAGATATGCAAGGTAAATTGGATGAATTATTAAATGTATCTGAAAAAGCTATGCTTGCTTTAGAAATTGCAGAAATGGCTGCTTTGGAAGAAAATTCAGATGTGAAAGAATATATTAATAAAATTGCAAATGAATTTAAAACTCATAAAGATGAAATTGATGAACAAATTAAAAAGTTTGCTTTTGGATGGGATATTAACCGTCTAGTAAAAATGGATAAAGATATTTTAAGAATAGCAATATGTGAATTACTTTATATTAAAGATGCACCGGTAAAAGTTGTTATTGATGAAGCTGTTGAATTGGCTAAAAAATATTCAACAGATGATTCTTCTACTTTTGTTAATGGCATATTAGGTAAAGTAGTTATTGAAAACGATTTAAAATAGTTTTAGGTTTTAATTATGTTTAATTTCTTTAAAAAAGACGAAAAACCTGTTGAAAAGGCAGAACAAAAAGAGGATAAGCCAAAATCTTTTTGGAATTTTTCGTTTGACAGTTTAAAGAGAACAATTTCGAATACAACATCAAACCTTGTTGATAGTGTTGTTTCAAGTGTCGAAGAAGAAGAAGAATTTGATGATTTTATTCTTGATGATATGGAAGATTTGCTTATAAAAGCAGACTTGGGTGTCGGTTTAGCTTCTTCGATAACTGATAAATTAAGAAAACAGACAAAAGTAAAACCTTCTCAAATAAAACAGTTTTTGAAAGATGAGTTTACTGAAATTTTGAAAACTGCGGGTTCAACAGACTTAAATATTGATGAAAACGGACTAAATATATTTTTTATTACAGGTGTAAACGGTGCAGGAAAAACAACTTTAATTGCAAAACTTGCTAATAATTTTAGATTATCAGGAAAAAAAGTTTTGCTTGCAGCCGGTGATACTTTTAGAGCTGCTGCTGAAGAACAGCTCGATATTTGGGCTCAACGTGCGCAGGTTGATATTGTTAGAAAAGATGGTATTGATTCTGCGGCTGTTGTTTTTGACGCTATAAAAAAGGCTCAAAATGAAAATTATGATATTCTTTTAATTGATACTGCTGGCAGATTACATAATAAACGCAATTTGATGGAAGAATTAAATAAGGTAAAATCTGTTATAGATAAACTTGCTCCAAATTGCTTAAAAGAATCTATACTTGTTTTAGATGCTAATACAGGTCAAAACGGATTATCTCAAGCTAAATTATTTACAGAGGCTGTTCAATTGACTTCTGTAGCTTTGACTAAGCTTGACGGAAGCGCTAAAGGCGGTATTATTATTGCAATTGCAAAAGAATTTTCTCTTCCTGTTAAATTAATTGGAGTTGGTGAAAAAATCGAAGATTTAAAATTATTTAATCCTAATGATTTCATTGAAGCTCTTTTTGAAAAGAAATAAAAACTATAATTCAAATTCAACAAAAACAGGAAAATGATCACTGCCAAAAAATTTGCCTTGTTTGTAGCTTACAGGCTTTATATCTTTAGATGATAATACATGTTCTACTGTGATTCTTAATATTGCGGGATGTACTGTATTCCAACTGCCTGTATGAATATTTCCTGCAATAGTCTGGGCATCATTTATATTTGTAGATTTTATATATTTTTTATAATCGGGCGAAAATGCAGTAGAATTAAAATCACCTGCAATTATAAGATTATTAGGGTTTGTTTTTATTATTTCATTCATTTTATTGAACATATCATTTCGAGCTTTAAAATAATCTTTTCTTAACGGTGGAGTTGTATGAACTGCATATATATTTATTTTACGCCCATTTATATTCAGTTGTGCAGTTGCAACCGGCAGCTTGAAATCGCTCCAGAATTCTACATCCATTATTTTCTCTACCGGAAATTTTGAATACATTGCAATTCCAAAATTTCCTATATTCATTGGATATTCAACATAGTAAGGATAATTTTTTCTTAACAAACTAAGTTCATTAATCCATTTATCATCAACTTCCTGCATAATAATGATATCAGGATTATTTTTATTTATTTCTTTTAGTGCAGAACTAAAATGCCAATTACTTGTTAATACATTGAATAGTCCCAGTTTAATTGTGTGTTCAGGTTGTGTTATTTTTTCTCTGATAAAATATGGTGATAAATCAATAAAATTAATCATCATAATTATTGCAGATAATAATATTCCAATAGTAAATCTTTTATTGAAAAAAGCTAAGTAAATAAACGCTGCAATAAATACAATACAAGTATAAAAATAATGCAATTTGAAATGTGATAAAATTTCTGTCAAATGACTTGAAGAATAAATATTTGCAATGATGTTAACTAAAACAAATATTAAAAACCAAAAGATTATTCTTTTTGATAAAAAATTCTTGAGTTTTTCAAAGTAATACATTGGTAATCTTCTTTATTATACATGTGTATTTATATTATTATAAAGGAATTGTTGTATAAAAGTGTCAGTATCAACAGGTTTTCCATATAAAAATCCCTGTGCAATTTTACAACCAACATTCCTTAAAAATTCTGCTTGGTCTTCTCGTTCTATTCCTTCTGCAACCGTAACCATATTAAGTTTATTTGCCATATCAATAATACTGTGGATTACAATTTGACCTTTTTCATCTTCTATTGTGTCTTTAATAAATCCTCTATCCAGCTTTAATACGTCAACAGGTAAATGTCTTAACATAGTTAATGAAGAATATCCTGTTCCAAAATCATCCATTGTAATTGTAAAACCGAAGGATTTCAATTTATATATTATTTCTAGGAATTTTTCTTCATCATTAAAACTTGCTGATTCTGTTATTTCTAATTCCAAATATTTTGTAGGAATATTATATTTTTTTGTTAAAAGGAATAAATCACTAACGAAAGAATCATTATTCATGTGCAGTCTTGAAACATTAACAGAAATCGGGAATAATTCTTTTCCTGCTTTTTTACGTTCAGAAATGAATTCGCAAGCTTTTTCCCAAATACATCTGTCTAATTCCATAACAAAACCATTTTGTTCAAAAAGCGGTATAAATTCTATAGGCGGAATTATACCGTCGCGAGGATGTATCCATCTTACAAGTGCTTCAGCACCTGCCAATTTGCCGTCAGCTAAATTAAATTTAGGCTGCAAATACATATGGAATTGATTTTGTTCTAATGCATTATACATTTCATCTTCAATTCGTTTTTCTTTTAGAAGCTTTATTCTTAAAGCTTCATCATAAAATCTGTGTATAGTTGTAACATCATTTTGAACATTACGTCTTGCAATATATGCACGTTCGCACATTTGATCAAATGTAAGTTCATCATCATTTTTTATTAAATATATACCAAATTTAACAGCAAGGTTTGAACTTATAGCAACTTCTGTATCAACAGATAATTCGCGCATATTTTTCTCATTATATAACGCAATTTCATCACGAATTTTGTCAATAAAATATTTTAAGATAAACTCTTCTTTTTCGTATTTATATAGAGCTAAATAGTTCGCATCAAAATCTCTTACACACAAACTTTGTTCAGGTAAATTCTTTTTAATTATAAAGTAAATATCTTTTAAAATTTGATTTGAAATATCTTGCCCGTAAAGCTCTTTTAAAGATTTAAAATTTGAAAGTCCCATTGCTACTATTGCATATTTATTATCTTTATTTGAATTAATAAGTTCAGGTGCTTCTAAATGAAATTTATTATTATTTCCTTCCCCTGTTATATCATCCAAAAAAGCTATTTGATAAACAGTTTCTTGCTCTTGTCTAAGAAGTTTATTACTGTAATGAGAAAGTGATAAAAGCGTAATACTTATAATAAATATAATTAAAGTAATTAATCCTAAAATTCTATCTATGTGAAGCATTAATACTTGAAGTGGAACAATAGTTAAAACAAGTCTTTCTTTTGAATCTATAGTCGCAAAACCAGCGAGATATTTTTGGTTGTTTTCCTTAAATATAAAAGCACCTTTTTCTTGCTTTTTTATCATTTCTTCAATTTTTTCTTTGTTGGTTTCAAGAAATTTAATTTTTCTTTCAAAAAAGTTTATATAAGCTGATGTATCTCTTTGTGGTTTTATTACATAATTACCATAAGGGTCTATTATGTATGAGAATCCTTTTTTATCATAGTTATTAAAACTTAAAATATTTATAAAAGTAGCAGAAAATACTCTTGTGCCAAGAACGCCAACAATTTTTTTATTTTCCGAATCATAAACAGGTATAGCATATTCATGTACATATTGAGAAGGTGCTTCTTTATTATAGCTTATCCCCATAAAGACCAATTCGCCATTCAGTGCACGATTTATTGTATCTTCATCAATAAAACTTGCATAAGAAACTGTTTTTGTAGTTTTATTATAGCTAAGTTGTCTTCCGTCAGGAAATACATATATTAGTCTTTTATAATTATAGTCATCAATATGTGCTTTAAAGAAATCAATTATTTCTTTTTCTGTATATGTATCTGTATAACGGTTTAATTTTTCAGATAATAGTCTTATTTCATTTTTTGAGTTAGATATTCTCCCTTTTAAATTAGAAGCGGTTTGAATAACACCTTGTTCCATATATTTTTTTGCAGAAATAAATTCGTTTGAAACTATATATTTAACAAAAAACAAAGCAACTAAAAATAATAATACAGTTATTATTCTTGTTGCCATATACATTTGTGAAATCTTTTTTTCTTTTTTTCGATGAAAATTTATATTAATCATTTACATATTCCCACTATTAAAAATTCAATTCCATATTAATATGATAAAAAAATTGATAACTATAATCAAGTTAACAGAAACTAATTGTTAAAAAATAGTAATACAGCGGCTTTTATAATGATTTATAAATAGCAATTACGTCTATTTTTATCCACTTGACATTTTATAGACATTTGTCTATAATAAAAATATGCTTACGGATAAACAAAAAACATTCTTTGAAAAGCTCAAGGATTTATACGGTAAAGAAGCTCTTCCAAGCTTTGATGTTATTGCTAAGGATTTTGGATTTAAACATAAAAATTCAGTTTGGCAATATTTCAATAAACTTAGAGAAGAAGATTTGATTCATGAACATAATAATAGGTTCTATATTAATAAAGAATTGTTCGGTGCGGTTTTATTTTCTTCTGTGGTAAAAGCAGGGTTTGCTTCTGTCGCTGATGATTATGTAGAAAAAAGAGTTTCACTTGATGAAAGTTTTGATATTAATAATCCTTCTACTTTCTTATTCACTGTGTCAGGTGATTCTATGATAGAGCTTGGAATATATGAAGGCGACAAAGTAATAGTTCAAAAAACAAATACAGCAAGAGACGGCGATATTGTCATTGCTTATATTGATGATGGTTATACCCTTAAAACATACAGAAATAAAGCAGGCAAAGTATGGTTAGAACCTGCAAACTCTAATTATCCTAATTTGTATCCTAAAGAGAAACTTATTATATTTGGTGTTGCTCAAGGGATAGTAAGAAAATTATAAATTATTCAAATATACACATTATTCTTCAAATGCGGGACATTTATTCCTCCCAATAGTCCCGCTGCTTTTTCTTTTTTATTTGGACTTGGTTATGAAACAAAAAACAATAGCATTAGTTGACGGTAATAATTTTTTTGTAAGTTGCGAAACACTTATGAACCCTGATTTAAAAGGTAAACCTGTTTGTGTTTTAAGTAATAATGACGGCTGTGTTATTGCTCGTTCAAATGAAGCGAAAAAACTCGGTATTAAAATGGGGGTACCTCTTTTTATGATAAAAAATATTTATAAAAATGTTGTTTATTTAAGTTCTGATTTTTCTCTTTATCATGAAATCTCTCAACGAATGATGCAAATTCTTCAAAATTATTCTGATAAAGTTGATGTTTATTCTATAGATGAAGCTTTTTTAGATTTAACAGGTATGGATAAAGTGTTCAATATGACATTTGACGAATTAGCAAGAAAAATAAAAAATGATATTGCCATACAATTGGGTATATCTGTTTCTGTCGGAATTGCAAATTCTAAAACACTTGCAAAGCTTGCAGCTCATAAAGCAAAAAAACTAAATGAAACTTATATTATAGAAAATCATTTAGCATCTTATGAACTTCAAAATATACCTGTAGAAGAAATATGGGGTGTTGGGCGTAATATTGCCAGAAGCTTAAGAAAATACGGTATTTTTTATGCAGATGAAATTTTATTAAAAGATGATAATTTCTACAAAAAAAATTATGGAAAAAAAGGACTAGAATTAAAATATGAGCTTGCGGGAAATAGCGTTATTCCTTTAACCGGAATAGAGGAAAAACCAAAATCTATACAAAGAACAAGGGCATTTCCTGAATTTTCTACGGACAAAGATTATATAATGACTGAGCTTGAACTTCATTTGCATAATGTTTGTAAAAAGCTGCGTGAAAATAACCAGCAGACTTCATTAATATATGTAATGCTTAGAACTAAAGATTTTAGAGTTTTTATTAAAGAGGAAAAGCTTGATTTTATGACAGATTCTGAAATGGTGCTTATAAAAAAGGTAAAAAATCTATTTGAAGAAATCTTTATAGATGGTATTGTTTATCGTTCATCCGGTATTTTTGCAGGTAATCTTCAAGAAACAAAAAAAATTCAGCTGGGCTTATTTGATATTCAAGAACAAAAGAAAGGAACAGGAATTTCTGTAATTTTGGATAAAATAGAAAATAAATATGGGAAAGGTGTTATTTCAATTGGTACTTCCGGCATAAGAGAAATTCAAAATAAACATAAAAGAATAATGAGATATCGTCCGTTTTAACTTACTTTACATATCATATATTTTTATTGGAAAGAGTATTAATTCTGTGATATAAAAAAATAAGAGGGGATAGTTATTTGAAAAAGAGATTTAATAAACCTTTTATATTCTTTTTAATTATGAACTTTTTTATCTGTTCCAATCTTTCGTATGCGGAGGTTATTCATCTTGGACCTGTTGAAAAAAATGAGATTAAATTAAATTCAAAAGAAAATGAATATAATAAACATCTAGTTATTCAAGATAAGGATGTTATTGAAGATTTAATCAAAATGCAAAAGGAAGAAGAAGTAAAAGATATTGAACTTTTATGGCGAGCAACTATTGATAATAATACACTTATAAAGTTTACAATGAATAAGCTGAATACACCTGAATCTCAAAGAAGGTTGCATTCTTCATTAATGGCAAAGGGTTTGTCTTCTTTAATATATGGAGCAAGCTTTATCCCTATGTTTACAGGGTCAAATGCAATGATGCAATCTGCTTCTTTTTCAGCTGGACGTTTAGCTAATAACTTTTTAAATAAAGAAGCGTCTGCTGGTCAGCAAGCACCGATTACAGATACTGAATTAATACAGCTTGCAGGTACAATTGAAGAACTTCAAGAAAAAATAATTTCTTCTTATTATGAATATAAAGGAGCTTTAAATAAGCTTAAAGATACTCGTGCAAGAATTATTTTGTATAATAAAAACTATTCTAATGCTTTAAAAAATAATTCTATAACAGAGCTTATTGTCTCATCGGCATTATATGAAGAAATGCAATTACAGGAATATAAACAAGAGCAAGAAGCTAAAAAGTGTTATTTATCTTTAGAACGTCTTGCAGGTAAAAAGACGGTTGATAGTTTAATTCTTTCTCAATATGCTTTGCGAAACCAGTTAATTAATAAGGAAAGTATAAGTAAACAATGAAAAAATATCTGACATTATTAGGAATATATTTGATATTTTCTTCAAGTGTAAATGCTTTAACAGAAGAAGAATTAACTGCGCCTAAAAAACCTGCATATCGTTTAGGGGTTACTTATGATATTGAAAAAGAGTATAAAGTTACAGATATATCGCAAACCCAAAAAGAAAAAACAGCTTCTTATGAAAGAGAATATATAAAGAATTCTACTTATGCAGATAGTTCTTTAAAAGATTTATCTAATGAAATTTCAAAACTGCTTTCTATTGAAAAAGAAGAAATGCTTGAGCATATTCAAATTTTATGGGCTGGAGCGGCGTTAAAAAGTGAGACAATAAAATTTGCGTTATATAAATTATCAAATCCAGATGCAGATAAACCGGATGAAACAATTATAAAAAAGATTATAAGGCCGTTATCAACGGCATCCTCAATTGCAGGTGCAGGCTTGGGCGACCCTTTTAGTGCTACAGCTGCATTAGTAAGCGGTCATTTAATGAATGCATTATCTTTCAATGATAAAGACTTAAACTATAAATATACAAAAGTTACTGATGCAGATATGATTGTGCTTATAACAAAAGTTGATAATATGCAGAAAAAAGTTATTGATTTATATTTTGATTATATGACTGAGTATAATTTACTTTCATTATGCGAAAAAAACTTAAAAAAGCGTGAAGAACGATACAATATGTCTGTATATGAAACACAAGAACAATTATTAATTGCGGATGCTTATTATCGTTCTGCAATAGATTATAAAGCTAGATTAGAGCTAGAATTTCTAGAAACAAGAGCTGCACTTGAACAGCTTGTTGGTATAGAAGCGCTTGTTGAATTTGAGAAACTGCTAATAAATAATTAATTAGGTTTCTTTTTCGCTTTTGTTTTTTGTTTTAATTCCGGTGCTGCCTTAATCTTTGTATTCATTTGTATTCTTTTAACGGAATGAACATCCGGTAAAGATTGGAATGCATTAATTACACTATTTAACTTATCAATGCCGTTAACTTCAACACCAAGTTCTATAATACCAACTTTTTTGGCATAATTAGTTTTTACGTTTGCGTATGTAATATTTGTTCCACAGTCAGCAGCTTTAATTAAAATATCCTTTAACATACCAAGCTTATCAACACAATTAATACGGATAGAAGTAACGTAGGTTTTATTTGGTGTTTCATTATTTTTCCAGCTGATTTTCATTAGACGTTCTTCTGGTACTGTATCTAAAGAAGGGCAATCAATTCTATGAATAGAAACACCTTTGCCTCTTGTAACAACGCCAACGATGTGTTCTCCTGGTACAGGTGAACAGCATTTTGCAAAACTGTATAGCATTCCCTCAAGTCCTGCTATTTCATCTTTATATTGGCTTTTCTTTTTATTTGAGATGTATTGGTTTTCATCTTCTTCTTGAGGTTTCTTTATTTTACTTGTAACTTTATTTATTGTTGTTTCACCATTGCCTAATGCAGCAAGTAAATCATCAATTGATACATAGTTTAAAATTTTTGCTATTTCAAGTAATGTACCGTTCTTAATATTTTCATCATAAACTGCTTTTGTTAGTTCTTGTTCAAGCATATTTCTGCCGTGGATAATATGCTCATCTCTGTTATGTTTCTTAAACCATTGTCTAATACGTGATTGTGCTTGTTTTGTTACTGCAAATTTTAGCCAATGCAGTTTAGGTGTTCCTGTTTTAGATGTGAATAATTCTACAATATCGCCATTATTTAATTTCGCATCAAGCTGTGCAATTCTTCCGTTAATTAGAGCACCTGTTGTTTTGTACCCAACTTCTGAGTGAATTCTAAAAGCGAAGTCAATTGGTGTTGCATTTTGGGGTAAATCAATAATATCTCCCATTGGAGTAAATACAAATACTTGGTTACCGAATAAGTCGATTTTAACTTTTTCTACAAATTCATTTGCATTTGAAGATTCTTTTTCAAGTTCTATCATTTGGGACATCCAAGAAAATTTAATATCATCTTCAGAAGATGCTTTTATCGAGCCTGATTCTTTATACTTCCAATGAGCAGCAACCCCATATTCTGCAATCTTGTGCATCTCTTTTGTTCTTATTTGAACTTCAAGCGGTTTTTGCTTTGGGCCGATTACTGATGTATGTAATGATTTATAACCGTTACCTTTTGGCATTGCTATGTAGTCCTTAAAACGACCTGGTATTGGTTTAAATAATGAGTGAATAATACCTAATACTTCATAACACTGTCTTTCGCTGTCAACAATAACCCTTACTGCTGTAATATCATATAGGTCATTAAATGCAACATTTAATCTTTGCATTTTTTTATAAATACTGTAATAATGTTTCGCTCTGCCTGTTATTTCTGCGTTGATTTCATTACGATGCAAGCTTTCTGAAATTTCATCAATTAATAGTTTAACTGTATTTTCTCTTTCTATTTTCTTTTGAGCAACAAGCTGTGCTATTTCAAAATATTTTTCAGGATTTAAGTATCGAAGTGATAAATCTTCCAATTCTGCTTTTATTTTACCGATACCTAAACGATTTGCTAATGGTGCAAAAATATCCAAAGTTTCTTGTGCTATACGTATCTGTTTTGCCGGTGCCATATACTTTAATGTACGCATATTATGAAGCCTGTCTGCAAGTTTTAAGAAAATTACACGTACATCTTTTGCCATTGCGACAAACATTCGTCTAAAATTTTCTGCTTGACGTTCTTCTTTTGATTTGAATTGGAATTTATCTAATTTTGTTACACCAAGTACAAGGTTTAAAACATCTTCACCAAATTCGCTGCCAAGCTGTTCTGCTGTTATGCCTGTATCTTCAATAGTATCATGCAAAATCGACGCCATTAATGTATGCTTATCAACTTTTAGTGTTGCTAAAATTTTAGTTACTTCTACAGGGTGAATAATATATGGTTCTTCACTTACTCTATATTGTCCTGCATGTAGTTTTTCAGCAAATTTATATGCTTTATAAATTTCTTGAATATCTTCTTCGCTTCTATTTTGTTCTCTTAGAATTTTTTCTAAACCTGTAAATAAATCTTCTTGTTCCATATTATTTCCTGCAGTTTAATATGACTTAATTTTACAATGTAATTCCCATTTTTTCCATAAAAATATCAATACTTACTTCAATTGATGTATAATTTTTATATGCTACAAGTTAATTCTATTTTACAAATAGTTCAAGACGGAGTAATTTTCAATGTAAAATTAGTTCCTAATTCTTCGTTTAGTAAAATTGTTGATTATACAGAAGAATATGTAAGAATAAAAATTTCATCTCCGCCTATAGAAAATAAAGCTAATAAAGAATTAATAGCTTTTTGCTCAAAATTATTTAATGTTAATAAATCAAAAATAAGTATTGTTTCTGGTGAAAAATCAAAGTTAAAAAAAGTTTTAATACAAGATGCTAATATGGAGGAACTTTCACAAAAACTTATTTTTGTGTTAGACTCAATTCATAAAGAAAAATAAGGAAATTATAAATGCTAACTACAATTTGGATTATTCAGATAATAACAGCAGTTTTATTAATATTATTAGTTTTATTGCATTCACCAAAAGGTGATGGTTTAGGTGCTATAGGTGGTGCTGCTAACTTATTTACATCTCAAAAAAGTGCAGAAAAGGGTTTGAACCATTTTACTTATGTTCTTTCTGCTATTTTCTTGATTTGTTCTTTTATTACTGGATATCATTTATTTGGCTAAAAATTAAAGAATAAAAACAAATATATAAGTTGTTACTTTTGAAGTCCATTGATTTTAGGAATCGCGAAATCACAGGACGAAAAGGTAACAGCTTAATATTATTTGTTTTTATTCTTTAATTTTTAGCCAAATAAATATAAATAAAAAAGAAGAAAAAACTATAAAATATCGTTTTCTCGTCCTGTGATTTCGCGATTCCTAAAATCAATGGACTTCAAAAACAATATTTTATAGTTTTTTCTTCTTTTTTATTAAAAACCTGTAGAGCCAAAACCGCCTTCGCCTCGAACAGATTCAGAAAGTTCTGTAGTTACTTCAATTTCTGCTTTCTCAACTTTTGCAATTACCATTTGAGCAATTCTATCTTCCGGTTTAATTGTATATTCTTCATTTGAAATATTAACTAATCCAACGCAAACTTCTCCTCTATAATCAGCATCAACTGTTCCTACCGCATTTATTAATGTAATACCATGTTTTACTGATAAACCTGAACGTGCACGAATTTGTGCTTCATATTCTAACGGAATTTCAATTTTGATACCAGTTGGAACAAGAGTTCTTTCTAATGGTTTTAAAGTTATTTCTTTATCTATAGCTGCATATAAATCCATTCCGGAAGAACCTTCTGTTTTATATTCAGGTAAATGCTTATTATGAGGCATTCTTGTTATTTTCATTTTCATACTTTTTATTCTCCTTTTTGTTTTCCGTCAGATAATGAATATATTGGCTGTTTATTAGAAATAGTTAAATTTTTAGATAAATTATATTCACCTTTTAATATCATTGAATATTGATGTGTTGGTTTGTTATCGTAGGTAATTTTAAATCTATTTGTAACTATAAATTCATTAATAAAGTTTAATGATAAAATCGTATCCATACAATCAAGTTCTCGTTCAAGATTTTCTATTTGAGAAATGGCACTTAGTACATAGCTATATGAAATTGAAATGCCATATTTCTTAAACTCCAGAACAATGGAATCAAGAGTTGGTCTTATATAATATAAAAAGTCATCAACATAGTTAAAGTCTTTATACATTAAGAATAAATTTTTTCTATAATAACCTTTCTGCATAGGTTTTGAATAACTTATATTTTCAAGTAATCGTTTATTTACCCTCTTTTTCCATATTTCAACTTCTTGAAATGTTAATTCTAAATCATCTTGTTTTCTTTTTATTTTATTAACATGTGGTTGTATTATGAATAATAACTTAGAATTTTCCATAGGAGCTGCTGTAGTTTCAAATCCTGTAGTTGCCGGTGCAGAGGTTGGTCTAACTGCTCTTTTTCTATTCATTTTCCTTTTTTGAATTCTTCGTTCTTCTTCTTCCTGAAGTACTAAAATTCTTTCATATAAATGATTTATAAGAAAATCAAATATGAAACCAATTACAAGAGAAATACCTCCGATTATTGCAAGTGAAAAATCGGCAGAAACTCCTTCCGGACGATAAAAGGTGTTTACTATTCTATATGGACCAATGAATAGCCAATTAAATAAATATAACCAATCAATTTCCAAACAGTTTAAAAACCAAAAAACGAATGATATAAAGGAATAAAAGAAAAATACGAAACGAAAAAATTTCACACCGTTCAAAATTTGTGCGAATCTTTCAAGTTTTTCCATTGTATTATTCTTTTTGTAAGCCATTTATCCTTATATTATTATATTGTCAATCAACCTCGTTTTTCCCGATTTTGCTGCTATAGCAATAAGCGTATTTTGTTTTATATTATCAACTTTTTCAAAAGTGTCAAAATCGCGAAATTCTAAATATTCCATTTCTATATTTGGATTTAAAATTGAAATTGCAGTATCAAATAAAACATTAACATCTGTAATTCCTTTTTCATATAGACTTTTTATTTGATTTAACGCTTTTGATATTGAAAGAGCATTTTCTCTTTCTTCTTGTGATAAATAAGTATTTCTTGAACTTAAAGCAAGTCCGTCTTCTTCTCTGACAATAGGGCAAGGAACTATTGTTAGATTTAAGTTCAAATCTTTAACCATTCTTTTTAGAATAAATAATTGCTGAGCATCTTTTAATCCAAAAAATGCATAATCCGGAGTTGTAATATTAAATAGTTTTAAAACAACAGTTGCAACGCCGTCAAAGTGTCCCGGTCTTGCTTTCCCGCATAGACAATCTACAAGGTTATACGGCGGGCATACAAAGGTTAGATCTGTATTTGAAAGTCTTATATTGTCACCATACATTTCTTTTGGTGTTGGTGCAAAAACAGCATCAGCCCCTATTTCATTACAAAGCTGCATATCTGATTCAATTGTTCTTGGATATTTATCAAAATCTTCATTTGGACCAAATTGAATAGGGTTTACAAAAACGCTTACAATAACTTTATCACAAGTTTCTTTAGCTTTTTTTATTAAAGAAGCGTGTCCTTTATGTAATGCACCCATTGTTGGAACTAATCCAATTGTTAGTCCTTGTCTTTTCCACTCTATAATATTTTGTCTTACATCTGAAATTTTATTTAATAAGATTGTATTCAAGTTTTTCCCTCTCTTCATCGGATAAGTTAAAAGAATGTTCTTTAAATGGGAATTCTCCATTTTTAACTTCTTGATTATATTGAGAAATTGCATTTTTCATAATTTCTTGCATATTTGCATATTGTTTAACAAATCTTGGAACATTACCTGGATATTTGCCTAAGATGTCGTCAATGACCAATACTTGACCATCGCAATATTTACCTGCTCCAATACCGATAGTTGGAATTGATAAGTTTTCACTAATAAATTTAGCAGATTCTTCCGGTACCATTTCAAGAACTACTGCAAATGCTCCGTTTTCTTCAAGTTTTTTAGCTGCTTGAAGAAGTTTTAGAGTATTTTCATACGATTTACCTTGTATGAAATAGCCGCCGATTGTATTTATGTATTGAGGAGTAAAACCTAAGTGACCAACAACATTTATTCCTGATTGTGTAAGATGAAGGATTTCATCAAGAATAAAATCAGAAGCCCCTTCTAATTTTACTGCCTTTGCTCCTGCTTGTATTAATTTACCGGCATTTAGAGTTGTTTGTTCTTTTGATATATGGTATGAAAGAAATGGCATATCTGCAATAACTAATGCTCTTTGTACTCCATTAGAAACGGCTTTTGTAAAGGTTAACATATCTTCAATTGTTACATTAATTGTTGTATCATAACCTAAAATTGTCATTCCTAAAGAATCGCCAATTAAAATAGAATCAACACCGCATTCATCAATATATTTAGCAGTTGAAAAATCATAAGCTGTAAGCATAGTGATTTTTTCATTATTATCTTTCATTTTTTGAAAGGTTCTGGCTGTAACCGGTTTTATATTATTCATTAGTTCTTATCCTTGTCTTTTTTTCTATACCAATAATATATAACTCTAGCTAATCTGCTTGGAGAATGTCTTACAAAAGAGTCGTGACCATCTTCATAGCGTTTATCTTCTATTAGATTTTTTTGTACAACTTCAATTCCCATTTTTTGTATTTCTTCTTTGTCAACAATTACAGGTTCTGAACCGGCATTTTTATATGGAGCAAGAAGTTCTGAAGGTAGATCATTGTTTACTAGTACCGCATCCATTATTTTGTCATATTTAGCATGATTTATTAATGTTTTTATATGGTCTGAAACTTTAAAACCGTCAGTTTCGCCGGGTTGAGTCATAATGTTGCAAACATATATTTTTCTTGCTTTTGCATCATTTACAGCTTTTGCAATTTCGTTTATAAGTAAGTTTGGTACAACACTTGTATATAAACTGCCCGGTCCAAGAATGATTAAATCAGCATCATGAATAGCCCAGATTACATCTTCTAATGCTTTGCAATTGCTTGGTTCTGAAAATAATCTTTTAATTTTCTTACCTGATTCTGGGATGTTGGATTCACCTTTTATAATTTCGCCGTCTTCCATTTCAGCAACAAGTCGCATATCATCAAGAGTTGAGGGAAGAACACGACCTCTAATAGAAAGAACTTTAGATGATTCCTTTACAGCTCGAACCATATCACCTGTAATTGAGCACATTGCAGTCAGGAATAAGTTTCCAAAGCTATGACCGCTAAGCCCTGCGCAATCTTTGAATCTATATTGGAATAATTTTGTGACAAGGTCTTCATCATCGGCAAGTGCAGCAATACAGCTTCTTATATCACCAGGGGGAAGAACACCTAGTTCTTCTCTTAGTTTACCAGAACTTCCGCCATCGTCACCAACAGTAACAACTGCAGTAATATTATTTGTAATTTTCTTAATACCTTTAAGCATTGTAGAGAGACCTGTTCCGCCACCTATTGCTACGATTTTAGGACCTCTGTTCAGCTTCCTTCTTCTGTATAAATCTTCTAAAACAGCGTGCCTGTTACGTTCATTATTTACGTCAAGTATTGAATAGTTTGTTTTTAGCCAGCCAATAAAGAAGAATAAAGCTCCAATTAAAATAAGTATCCATCCGATAATTTCAGGCGGAAGAATTTGTGTTATTTTCATTATCATATTAAATAATGAAATAATAGGTCTTAAATTGTAGATGATGCATAGACCAATGGTTGCAAGTACAGTTCCCGCAATAATTAACAAAAACCATCTTTTTACTTCCAAACCCGGTAGTAACCAGCCTGCATCTTTAGGCATACGTAAAAATAATTTAGTTAATTTCATTTTAAGCTCCTTTTATACCCAGCCTGAAGCTTCTGCTTTATTATAGTTTACGGGAGTTGGAATTATAATTTCGTTTGCTTTTTTTAGTAATTGAGTTATATTTGGATTTTTAGTGTCAAAGTGAATTGTATCACAGTTAACAGGCATAAATACACCATTTCCAAGCTTGATTTGAGAAGAGAATAAGATTGTTCTTATTCTGTTAAGCGCATCATCATCATTAATATATTTACCTGTATTGAACTCTGGTTTGAATTCTTGATTATATGTTTTATCAACAAATACTTCTCTGTTTATAATAATGCCTGTTTCATCCGCAACATTTTGTAAAATGCTGTTATCAAGACAGGTATAGTTTAACCATTTATCAAATTTTTGAATAGCTTTAGCAATTGCAAGAGAAAATTCATAATTTTCACTTGCTAGTTTGTACATAGCACCGTGTGGTCTTACGTGGTCAATAGTTAAGCTATATGCTTTTGCAAAAGAAGCTAATGCTCCTACTTGATAAAGAACTATTGACTCAATTTCCTCATTTGATAATTCCATAGGACGATAGCCTAATCCTTGTAAGTCATTAAAACCTATATGTGCTCCGATTGTTATATTTTTTTCTTTGCATTTGAGTAAATATTCTCTAATTAGAAGAGGGTCTCCTGCGTGAAATCCGCAAGAAATATTTACAGAACTTACCATATCTAATAATTCTGCTTCTTTGTTATTTTTAAACACCCCAAAGCCTTGAGCTGCATCTATATTAAAATCAATATGTTTTGATGGCATAAACTCCCCTTTACCAAAACTGTTTTAAATTATAATTCTCCTTTATTATTATATATCAATATAGAATATAGTCCAGTTTTTGAGAGATATTAAACAGATAATAATAAAAGATTTTGAAACACAGGTTTCAAAATCTTTTATTATTATCTGTTTAATATCAACATTGACTTACAAAAAAAAACTATTAAATATAAATAAAATTCATCTAAATAGATGTATTGATTTTTATGAAAAAAATACATAATTCAAATGTATAAGTATAAGTCAAAATATAATGCCATTCCGTTACAGATTACAAAAAGTACTTGATTTTAGAATAAAAAAGAAGGAGGAACAACTTCAAGAAGTTCTGAAAGCAAAAAATGAAGTAGACCTTGCGCAGCAAGCAGTAGATGAAAATAATAGAGAAATTTCAGGTGTAATTAAAACAATGCGGAGCTCTACAGATTATAGAATGATGGATGCTTATGATAAATATTTAAAACATCTATATGTAAAAGGTGAAGAACTCGAAAGATTAAAACAAGATGCCTTAGCAAAACTGGAAGAAGAAAAACAAAAACTTGTTGAACGTGAAAAGGAAGTAAAGGTTTTAGAAAAACATAAAGAAAAAGCATTAGAAGCATATAGAGAAGAAGAAAAACAGATAGAAAATAAAATGTTATCGGAAGTTGCTGTCCAAAAATATTTTCAAAGAACAAAAACTAAAAAGGAAGAAGAAGGCGAAGATTAATTTAAAGGATTATTATATGAAAGTAGAAACTCAAAATAAAAAAAATATTGAAAATGATAATTCTTCAGTTCAAATGAAACCCGAAGATAACGAAGTTTTAATGACTGCTAATATGCCTTTTTCACAAATGCTATCGCAGCAATTAAATGGTTCTGAAACAGAAGTAAATTCCTCTAATAATTTATATTCTTTAAGTGTTGATTATAATTATGATTCACTTTCTATGAACTTTGAAGATGCTATCTTTTTTGTTAATTTAGCTCAAGAAGGTCAATTTTCTATAGAAACTGCTCCAAATGGTGATTTTTCTTCTGTTGTAAAAACAGAAATTACTCAAAATGTGATTACTCAAAAAACTGTAGATGTTACAAATCAACTTACCTCATTAATAGAAAAAGCACAAAAAACACAAAAACCGGTAAGAATTACTTTTGATAATGATGTTTCTGTTGTAATAAAAATAGATAAACATGGTAAAGTTACTGCCGAATTTATCCCCGGTAGTTTAGAAGTAGAAAATTATTTACGAAATAATATTGCTTCTTTAAGACAAAAATTTGATGAACAAAATTTGCCTTATAATGATTTGTTTTACAGACAAAATAATGGAAAACAAAATAAAAATAAAGATAAAAGAAAAGGAGAGCAATAATGCGTGATGCATTTATAAATGCTTTAAATACCCAAAAAATAACAAGTGAATGGGTTGCTGATCTATCTGAAAATATGGTAAACGTATATACTCCCGGTTATAGAGAAAAGAAATTTACTTTTAAAACATTTTTAGATGGTTCTATTGCTCAAACTCATTTGAGAAATGTTGGACAGGGTAAATCATCCCCTGGTACTTCTGATGAAAATATATACTTAGAAGGAAGCGGATACTTTGTTTTAAGAAATGATAAAGGTCGAATTGTATATACAAGACTTGGTGAATTTAAATTCGACGGAGAGGGAGTATATAGAAGTTCAGACGGGCAGGCTGTTCAAGGTTATATCTTGAATGATAAAGGTGAAATAATGAACGGAGCAAAGCCCGTAGATGCAGATTCCTTTGTTGATACTGCATTTGACGGCGGAGCGGCTTCTGTCCCTACAACTAATATTAAACTTTGGATTGACCCGAGTAATGGTAAATACTTAGGTAAATATGAAGAATTTGAATTTAAAGATGATGGCATTTTATATGGTAAAGCTGATGATGGTAAAGTTATGACACCATTATATAAAGTTGCAATTATAAATTTCCATAATCCTCAAATGTTATATCAAGTTGCAGACGGACAATATATTGAAACAGAAGAATCAGGCAAACCTGTTGTTGGCCGAGGAGAAGTCAGAGGCGGTTTGATAGAGTTATCAAATGTTGATTTTGATGCTAATACTGTATACTATCAACAAGCCCAAATGCAATTAGAACTTGCGAACCAATTAATTAAATCTCATAAACAATTGCTAGAAAATGCAATTGAACTTATGAGCAGCTAATAAGTTTTAACGCAATCTCGGAATGAGAGTAACAATGTGAATAGCTCTGCATTTGCAGAGCTTTTTTTTATTTTAAAATCCTAAAGTTTCGTTAGTTAAGATTATTTTTATTCTTTTTTGAGGATTGCAAAGTCTTGTTATTACAATATGAGAACATATAGAATCAGCAGATTTACAATCAAAACAAGTACCTGTTGAAAAACAAGGAGTTTGTCTTTCTTTATTTGAGGAGACTCTTTGTATATTAACAGGTGCAGCATAATTCCTAACTCTTTTTATTGCATCTTCAACTGTTGGAGCAATTTTATTCATTCCTGCAATTATAATTATGCTTTTAGGTCCAAACATTAATGCTGCTGTTCTGTTTCCAACGCAATCTATATTAACCAGCTGTCCGTCTTCACTTATAGCATTTGTCCCCATAAGATAAGTATCACAAAGCATTGCTTGTCTTAATAAATTGAGTTTTTCTTCTTGTGATTTTGCTAAATCTCTGTTTATTACTTTGAAATTGTTATTCAATATATAATCAAGCAGCCCAATTTGTTCTATTGATACAGAGCCGCCCCAAGAAACTGTATCAGAAGAAGGAATTAACTCAATAGCTTTTGCTAAAGCTTCTTCTTTTGTTTCTGCATAATATGCATCAAAAAATCTTTTTTGAAGGTTTTCCACTACTCTTTTTGCTAAAATTTCATTTCGTTGTTTTAAATGTATATTTTGAGTCATTATATAATCTCCTGCTGTAGTATTTCTTCAATATGATTTTTATCGAAAGTAAGTCTTTTTGTTTGTTCTATTTTAGAAACTATATTATTAATTTGTTCCGGTGAAATATTGTTTTTTCTTTCTAAATAAGTAACATAATCAGAATGGCATCCATTTATTGCAGCAATGTAGTGAGTTAAAGAATATCCCCATTCACAACATAAGTGCAGAGGTTTTATAACAGTTTCTATAATATTAATAAGTTCATTAATATTATATTCCCCTAATTGTTTCTTATTTAAGTATTGTGCAATAAGTTCTGTATTCGTATTACCGGCTCTTTTCCCCATTCCATATAAGGAACCGTCAATTACAATATTTCTTTTTGTTTCTGCATTGATTATTTCAATTGAATTTGAGAAGGCAAGCTGCAGATTATTGTGTGCATGATATCCGATTTCTATATCTGAATTTAACCCTTTATCAAATTCTTTCCAATATTCAATTGTTTCATTTCTGTCCATTAATCCGTAAGTATCAACTATATATATAATGGAAGGATTAATTTCGTTAGTATATTCTATAAGTTCTTTTATATCTGTTTTTGTATAAGTAGTAACAGATACCGGATTTAAACTTAAACTATAACCTTTTTTTAGAATTTCTTTTGAATAAGATACTGCTTTTTTCAAATCTTCTTTTTTAAACATTAATCTAATTCCATCAATTAATGTTTCATTGCAATTTGGAAGGTTTTTAATATCAAACTTTCCAAAATCAATCATTGCAACGGCTTTGAAATTCCTGTTATTTATTTTTGATAATATATAATCAAAATATTGGTAATCGTATGTAATTGTTAAATCATGGGAATTTTCTATATTATCTTGAAGAAAGCCGACTTCAACAATTTCTATATTTGATTTATTAAGACTGTTTAATATGCTAATAATAGAATTTTCGCCAAAATTCCAATTGTTAACAGAACCGCCATCTCTAAGCGTACAATCTAAGAGTTTAACTTGTTTCATTTTTATTTCTTTTATTCAATATATATTGCTATTGTATTAAATATAAAATTACTTTACAATACATTTTGATGAAAGGGAAACTATGAACGAGATTAAATTACCGGAAAATATTCCGTTACGTGCAAAAGAAGAATTAACAAAATTATTGAAAGGAAATCTTAATTTTGTAAATGGTTCACCTACTGCGCAAAATATGTGCTTAAATACACTAAGAAAATTTGCTTTTCATCAAGAACCTTATGCCGTGGTATTAAGCTGTTCAGATTCTCGTGTTGTACCTGAAATAATTTTTGATTGCGGAATTGGAGAATTATTTGTAGTACGTGTTGCCGGTATAACTGCTGGTCCTAATGTAATTGAAAGTATTGAATATGCTATAAAAAAACTTAAGCTGCCATTATTAATCTTACTTGGGCATGATGATTGCGGTGTAATGAAATATGCAAAAGATCATTATCCTGAAGAAACAGATGATTTTAAATCAATAATGTCTTGTGTTTATCCTGTTTTAGATAAAAATGAAGATATTACATGTCATAATTTCTTTGCCCAGCAGCATACAATTTGGGTAGAAGATGTATTAATGCAAAAATCTAAAATAGTTAGAGATGCTGTAAATAAAGGTGAATTGTATATTGCAAAATGTCACTTTGATCATTCTACTGGATTAGTAGAGTTAATAGATTAGTATAAAATATAAAAGATTTATATGTCAGTTTAAAATAAATCTGCTTAAAACAACGTTATAATGTCATTGCGAACTTGTTTGATTATTTTTCTAAAATCTCAGACCCTGAAACGAGTTCAGGGTGACAGTTAAATTTTGTCATTCCGAACTTGTTTCGGAATCTTACCAATTGTAAGACCCAGTGGAAAACCAGACATTTTTCTCTAAATCAAAGATTTCGGAAAAGTAGTCAAACAAGTTTAGCTATTTTAGTGTAAAGCTATATATAAATTCCCAAAATTAATTAGGTGTGAAGTTAACAATTGTAAAAATTTTTTTCTGTTTCTTTAGTTGATTAACAAAAAAAATTACGTTCGTAATTAAAATATCAAGAAGCATGAAAAGGATTAAAAATATATGAAAATACAAGCAGCAGGATTAAATTCTAAATTAACATTTAAAAGTGTAAGAACCGATAAAAATACGGTTGAACAACTAAAAAATGGTAAAAAACCAATTATTGAAAATAATAAAATAAATATTTATGCTGCTTTAAATAATTTAAGTACCCAATCAGACAGAGCAAATATTGAATTTCTTTTGGATGTTGCTGATAATCTTGCTTATGGACAAGGTGCAGCAAAAGCTGTTTTAGATAAAGACGGAACCAGCCCAGCAGAAAGAGAAAACACAGACTGGTCTGCTTTATTAAAAGATACAATTAATAAGGCTTTATCTGCTTCTGATGATGATGTTTCTGACTTAAAAGCTGAATATAAACGTATATTTGATAAAGATAAAGAACTTACGCCCGAGCAAGAAAAATTATTAGATTTAAGAACTTCTTTAACTTCTGCAATTATTGCTTCATCAAATCTTGAAGATGCTGAAGATATTACAATGACAGCAAGAGTAAGAAAAAATTTAGATTATTTTGTTGCTTCTTCTGAAATTTCTTTGGCTCAAAAGCAAGAGTGTATTGAAAAATTAACTTATTTTATGAGCGATGATTATAAAATCACACCTCAATTACAAGATAAAAAACTTCAAGTATTAGATGAAGTTTTGAACGATATGATTATTAAAACTCCTGAAGATGATGTAATGACAATTAAAACTGTTAATCAACGTCAAACAGGCATGTGCGCTGCTATATCAAT
Source organism: uncultured Vampirovibrio sp. (assembly GCA_910583875.1). GTDB lineage: Bacteria > Cyanobacteriota > Vampirovibrionia > Gastranaerophilales > Gastranaerophilaceae > Avigastranaerophilus. Next base: position 122,584 of record CAJTXT010000003.1, read on the forward strand.
TTGCAGAAAGAATATGGCTTATGAAGATAAGACAAGATATGTAGAATTGATAATGGATGAATTAAGCGCTTCTCCAGTTATGAGTGTATATGATATTACTGATTTAGAATCTGGAAATAAAATAGATATACCTAAAACATATGTAGATTATGATGCTGCGTTGAGTCATGGATACAGAATTATTGATACTGCTGCTCACTTATGGATGCATAATGCTCACGCAAGTGGTGACGGTTCAATTCAAACAGAACATTATATTCCGTTTGATGATGAAAATTATGGCGTTTATAATGATTCAAGCTGGTATTTAGGCTTGGATGAAAATCTTGCTTCTGAAAAAGCATTATTAATGGCTTTAATTAAAGAAAATGAGTTTATTAGTTCTTATTCTAAAACAAGAAAAAGTATGGATGAAGTACAAAGAAATGTCTCATCTGTAAAAAAAGAAGTTTATACTTCTCAAAAAGAAGCAAATGGAAAACTAAATGCTGTATTTTCACTAGTTTTCCCAGAAAAATCAACTGCACAAAAGTCACATTTAATAGCTGATTTGATAAAATTTTATGAGGGTTCAGCAGAAAATAATGAAGTAAATGTTCCTTCTAAATTACCAAAAGAACTAAAACAAGAGATATTAACAGATCATATCATTGCTTTAAATCCTGATATGACAGATGTACAAAAATCTAAACTTAAAGATAATGCAAAAACTATTTTTGATATGACAAATGAGTATGCTTCTGCAAACTCTAAATTAAAAAGTTTAAAAAGATTTAAAACTCCAAGATCAAAATTTGCAATAAATAAGAAATTATATAACATTGCAGCTGCTCATAGATTGGCTATAGAAGCAGATGTTAATTTACCAGATGGTATTGCAAGATTTGAACGTCAATCAGGTTTACCGCCTAGAGATATTCAAATAGCTAATTATTTGAAATCATTAAAAAATAGTTTTTCCTCTGCTAATGTAAGACAAAAATATGCAGATGAAGCAGGTAATGTTCCATCTCAAAAAGATTTAGAACTTGCATTAACTTCAGATTTGGTTAAATTAGAAACAGTAATTCCTTCTGAATTAAATTCTATTAACAAAACACTTTTCGAAAAACAAACAAAAGATCTTGTTGCAGAAATGTTTAGTGGTGTATCATCTGCAATAAAAGAAGGAGATATAAATGCCCTTGAAAGTATGAAAGTTACAATGGGTGTTAACGATAAAGATGAACTTATTGAGAAAATGGATAAATGGATTAAGAAACTTTCTTCTAATCCATCTCAATCTGAAATAATGGAAGGTATTCGCCTTCTAGGATATGAAGATATGCTTCAATTCTCAAATATGTTTGTTGTTTCTTTCTTAAAGTCATTACAACAAGGTATTTCAGAAGAACAATATGCATATCTTGCTAATTTATTTGGCGGTGAAGATAAAATTGTTGAAGGTATTGAAGCACAACGCCAAAAATTTATGAGTTTGCAAGAAACATACCAACAAATAAATGATAAATGGAATGTTCCTTCTGCAAGAACTTTAATTTTAAATCAGCTAGAAAAACAAAATAATGTTTTAAGCAGAAAAAAACTTGATGTATTGAAAAATCGTTTTGCTGCTATAGAAGCAGGAACAATTAAAAATGAAAAAATAGAAAATTCAAAGAAAAGAAGTGAAGCTAATAATAAATTATACCAATTCACTCAAGATGATATGGATATTTTTGCAGCAATAGAGAAAAATATGCCATCAATGCGAAAATACGCAAAGATGCAATATCAAAACATAAATAAAATTATGCATGATGCACTTGAAGATCAATATTCAAATATCGGTATGTTAAATGGCCAATTTTGGGTAAGAGAAGAAGGTTCTTCCGGCTTATCTGCAAATGAACAAATAAGAATTATTGAACAGATGACAGGTAAACCATATCATATGGAAACTGACCCTATTGAAGCTGCAAAACAAATTAAAAAAGGTGAAGGCAGCGGTGTTTCTTCTATGAGTGTTTTAGATGATGACTATGGTTTTCATGCTCAATATGTACCTGCTGTAACTTCTGAAAAATTTGTTAATCCTTTAACTAAAGAAGAAATTGTTCAAGATATTATGTGGACAGATAATTCTTGGGGTAAATCGGAAAAAGATCATTATTGGAATGGACGTAACGGTCATAATTATACAGATTACAATGGCGGTTACGGCTGGAAAGACGGTTTTATATTGTCAGATGATTTTAAAATAGGTTTGCCTGTAAAATCATTATTTGCTGCTGTAGGTACTGCTGAAGGCGAAAAATTCGGTTTGTTTACAGATGTTGTACTTCCGGGTAGACCTGCTGATGCATATCAAAAATTATATAAAATGTTTGCTCATATTTTTAATGTTTCAGAGGGTTCAACATTCTTGACTCAATTAGAAACTGCATTAGCAAATGGTTATGACTTAAACATAAAAGAGCTTGAAGCTTTAGATGATATAGCAGAAGCAAAAACTAACCGTGTTAAAAAGAAAATAGAAAAAATAAATACTGAAGAAGAATTTAATAAACTTCCAGATAGTGATGAAGCAAAACTTGCATTTGAAAAATTAGCTGTATATTTATCTACAGATAATCCACTTCTTGCTGATGGTGTATTATTGGCATCAAGTAAGGAAGAATTGGAAGAAATTTCTAAAGATATTTTTGATGAACATGTATATTCATTAGAATCTTCTTTAGCAAGAGAAGATTATGTTATGGAACATATTAAACCATATACGGCAGAAGCATTTTCTAAGTTATTCAAAACATTAAATGACAAATTTAATTTGAGTTTGTCAGATATCGAAATCCAGACAATGACTGATTCATTATTTGTTGCCCCGGATGAAAATAGTAACTTGAATGGATCATTGCAAGATATTGAAGCATATTTATTAGAACAAGTTGACAAAGTTGCACAAGCTTCAATTAAAGATAAAAACGCTGCACAGTTCTTTATTGAAAGTTCTAAAAATATCATAAGTGAAACAATAGAAAACGAATTTAAAATTAAAACACTTGATTCACCTATACTAAAGAATTCTCCTGTTGCTGAAAAGTTGATTGCTGCAATAGATAAATACTTAAATCCGGCTTCTGATGAAGAACTTCTTTCCTTTATCCAAGGAATGCAAATGGCTGGTTCAGATGTTGTTAGTCAATTCTTTGATGCATTAACACCAGAAGATGTTGGTATTAAAGAAAGAAAAGCTTATGATTATGTTTTACTTTATAAATCAGGTGATACTTCTGTATCAAAAGCTTTATCAGAAGTTACAGCAACAGAAGAAATTTATGCAAACTTAAATACATCAGAAGCAACAGAGGCAAATACCCCAGAAGAATTATATAGAAATTTATATATAAAACTTTCTGATTTAGATGTTCAAAAATTTATTAAATCTTTCAAAGCAGAAGCCTTCTTAAAATATAAATTAAGACAAGCGTTCCCAGCTCCTGTTATTATAACTGATAAAGCAATAGCAGATATGGCTGTATCTACTCTTGAAGGTTTAAAACAGCATTATTACAGCATTGAAAGCAGTAAGTATGTTTTAGATGTGTTAACTAAATATGGAGAAATAAAAGACGGTTATTTATCTGATTCTGTATTTAAATCATTACTAAATAATAAAAATGTACAAATTACAGAGGAAAATAGACAATTTATTAAAGATTCAATACATAAATTTGTTGAATTATATAAAGTTTCTTCAAAAGATGAGTCTTTTGCAGTTATTTCTCAACCATTAGAAAAACTGCTTTCAGCAATAAAACCTTCTGATTCAGAATTAGATGCAAGAAAAATAAGCGTTCCTTTAAAAGAATTAATAGCTGTATTTGATGATTTTGAAGCTTCAGGTGTTAATAAAGACAGATTTATGCAGCTTAAAAAAGAAGAATTAAATGCATTAAAATCAAATATGAGAATAGTTGTAAATGCAAACATTGAACCAAAATATAGAGATGAAGCTATAAATAAAATTAATGGAATTCTTGATTTGTATAAAAAAGATGCAAGTGATGAAGATATAGCTGCTTTATCAGAAGAATTTGTCGATTTTGTTGTAGAAAAACATATTGTTAAAAATCCTTTAGCATTATTAAGAGAAACAGTAGCAATGCTAAAAGAAGGCAAAAAAGATACTGATGAATACAAGATATTAAGTTCGTATTTGAATAAAGCCCTTCAAGTTGCACAGCAAACTAAAATACAATATAAATTAGTACAAAATCAGCATGAAGCTATCGGTTCCAAAACAAAAGACTTATTGCCATTATTTAATGTAACTATGGCGGATGGTACTAAAGAAGATATGAATAGTGAAGTTGGTATGTTATATCTTATAGAACAACTTCAAAATGCCGGAGATAATTATACTATATTAAACTTATTCCTTGAACAATCAGGTTTATCAAAATCCGCATTGAAGGCTGCTATAAATAATTATGATATGGAAAAAACAAATGAATTAATTTCAGAAAAATCTGCTGAAATTAAAGATTCAATTATTCATTTAGATGAGCTTTCTTCAGTTGTTTCTGACTTTATGAAAATGAGTGACATTAAATATAAATCATTAGAAGATGCTATGAATCATTTTGGTTCTTATCTAAAAAGAAATCTTAAAGATTATGAAAATATTCCGGTATTTTCAACTTATATTTCTTATTTGGATTCTCTTGAATATCAAAATTCCATTGAAACTTCAACCTCAGCTATGATTAAACCATTGATGAATGAAATTACAAGAAGTCTTTTATCTAATATTGCTGAGGGAATTAATGCGCAGCTTCAATATATTAGTGATTTATCTTCATACCTTCAAGAAAAAGCTGAACTAATAAGTTCAATTAGAGTTCCTGCTGATAGTGAAGAATATGCACTAAGAGAAAAATTCTATAGTGATTTTGAAGCTACTCAAGGTTTTATTGCTCAAGAACAGCAAGAAATAGTCCAACAAATAAATGGCAGTTCATTTATAGGTGCATAATTTTAAATTACATAATTACTTGAAAACTTAGCCGCTAATATAGTAATATATTAGTGGCTAAGGAGTATTTATGAAAAAGGTAATTGTTTTTTCAATATTTATAGCAATAATAGTTTCATCTGTCCCTTGTTTTGCTGTTAATATTGGTACATATAAAACAGAAACTGAATATGGTCTTTTAGACGGTTTTAAAGTTAATTGGAAACGTAAAGATAAATCTGAACCATTTATTGAACCAAGAGAAGAGTCTAAATTACAAGACAAAGAAAGAGAATTACGTAATTATAAAGAGTCTGAATATGAACGTACAAAATTTATGTATGATGGAAAAGCTATATTGTAAGATATTCAGAATATTTATTAAATAAATTTTATTAATAATGTCATGCTGAACTTGTTTCAGCATCTGTCCAAAATATATATTAAGCTTAAATTTCTAAGATAAATTACTACAATATTGAAAAGATTTCGTGGAAAACCAGACATTTTTCACAAAATCATAGATTTTGAAAAAAGTAGTCAAACGAGTTCGAAATGACAAGAAATAATGATTTAACTAAACTACTTTTAGAATAAAAAAAGAGGAACATTCGTTCCTCTTTTTTGTATATTCTACTAAACTATAAAATGTTTGAAGTAACTGTAAAGTGGAATCTGCAAGAGTCTCTATCCAAACCTTCAAGACGTTTACCGATTGGGAAGCCCCAATACATATTTGCAGATATATATTTTGTTAATTTAACAACAATACCAGGACCGGCACTCATTAGGTATTCACCGTGAATATCGCTTCCGTTAAATGGGTTGTATTGATATCTGTTACCAAACCATCCAAAATCATAGAAACCGGCAATTTGAATGCTATCACTAATGAACTCATATTTTTCAGGTAATAAAGCTTTTAGACCAGGAATTGGAGTTCTGTATTCTAAGCTGGCTGTAATACCATAGTCACCAAGTCCGTAACCTTCATCATAACCTCTAACTGTAGCGATACCACCAACCTGCATTTGTTCTGAAGCATATAAGTTTCTGTTTGCATATTGTCCGTTAACTTGAAGTATCATTAAGTTATTTTTTGGAAGTACTTGTAAACGGGCAGCACTTGCATTAACTTTTAAGAAGTTGTTACTTGGCATATTACGTGCTTTGTTATAATCTGAAGCATCAATTGGAATACCTGTTGAAACTCCGCCGTTAAATAACCATCTTCCATAGAAATCGTCTTTAACATCAGTTAATGATGCTTTTAAAACTCTTGTTCTATATGCTGATTTATTCCAGCCAACAGCTTCTGCCCAATCAGCATTACCAACAGTTGTTTCTGTATTACGCATATCTAAAGTGATATCACCATATAATCTGTAATCATCACCTTTTGCTAATCTTCTAGAAACACCAATGAATACGTCATGTGAATCACCGCTTATATCAGCAGCTTTTAAATATTTTCCAAGTTTAACGTGAGAATAAGAATATCCTAAGTTCAATCTTGTATCGTTTTTAGCAATTGGTAATGAATATATACCGCCGGCACCGATTGAACGGCTAGAAGCAGAAACAGTACCCATTAATGTATCGCCGTGGCCTGTAACATCGTGTAAACCAGCGTATAATACACCTCTTTGAGTACCAATTAATTCTCTGCCTTGGTTGTCATATCTTAAGTCAAAGTTAATTGGAAATCTATCTTTTACGTCTAAAGTAACATCTGAAAATTCTTCTGATTCTTCGTTATCAGCAAAGGATACAGCACCTTTCATATATTCTTCTGTATTCATATCAGTTAATGCTGTACGAACATCTCTTACATTAAGAACCTTGCCGGGTTCAATATTATTATCTTTTAAATAATGTTTATTTAAGTAAGAAGAACGTTCCCATTTACCGGGGTTAATTTCGATATTACCGTATTTACCCTCTAAAACTTTGATTTCAATAATACCGTTTTTAACTTTTTGTGGTGGAAGGTATGCTATTGTTGAAATATAGCCTTTTGATTGATAGTAATCAGTAATATCATTAGCAGACATAATTAAGTCGTTAATAGTAACTTCTTGTCCAATTTTGAAATCAACTAATCTTCTTAAAACGTATTCTGGAAATACTGTATTTCCTGTAATTTTAATTTCTTCAAGTTTAAAAGCAACTTGTTTAGTGTTTAGAAGTTCTGCTTTTGCTTTTACTTCTTCTTCTACATAAGCTGGATCTTTAGTTTCTTCAAACTTTTGTTTAGCTTGATAACGTCTTCCGTCAATTAAGTTTGTATTGTCAATAAGACCAGCGTCATAGCTTCCAGGATTGATGAATGTACCTGCATCAACTGCGAAAGCACTAGCACCAATTACTGTGAAAGCACATAATAGCGATGTTTTTAATAGTATGTTTTTCATTGTTTCCACTCTCTATATAATTTATTATTAAAATACTAATTACTAATATACATTATATAATACTATAGAAATGTCAAATATTTCCAGTTTTTATTATACTATGGTTCCCTAATATTACATAATTCAAACATATGAAATTCAAACAAAAAAAATTTTGCTGTCTTCATATTTGAATAATAACATAACTTTACATTTTAATATATTGTAAAAAAATATTGCTTGACTGAAATGTTGTATGTACAATTATTGCAAGTCGAAACGGTTAGATAAAACTTTAAAACTTTTGCAAACACTAGCAAATTTTATTTTTAGGGATTTTATATAATCATTGTTATTAAAAATAGCATGTATATCAGAGAATGGAGATTTAAATGAGAAAACTATTAAGTATGGCTGTTGCATTGGGTGTTTTAACATCTACCACCATTGCACCGGCTGCATTAGCAGATGTTTCTGCTGGAGCATTGCCAAGTCTTAACAATGCAATAAATGCCGATGTAACAACATCTGGTTCAAATATGAATATTCAAATTCAAGGTGGACAAGGCAGCGTTGGTACATTAAATTGGAATAACTTTAATGTAGGTAAAGATGCTTCTGTAAACTATGAATTTTCAGCACACAACCAAACAGCATTAAACAAAGTATCAGCTTCAGGCGGTATTTCACAAATTTATGGTAAAATCACTTCTTCAGGCTGTGCAGGTTGCGGTTATGACGGCACAGGTAAGGTTATCTTAATCAACCCAAATGGTGTTGTATTTGGTGAAGGTGCATCTGTTAACCTAAATTCCTTTACTGTATCTAACTTAGATGGAAAATATGATAAAGATACAAATACTTTAATTTTAAATAAAGATTCAAACCAAGGTGATTACGGTATTGTTGTAAAAGATGGTGCTAACATCTATGGTGATAAAAACGTAACCTTTGCATCTAACAATGTTACTATTTACAATGGTTCAAAAATTGCTACAAATGTTGGAAACAATGTTGGTAATGCTGCATACGGAAAAGTAAAATTAGTTACAGCAGATGGGATAAACTTCACTTATTATAATAATGGTGCAGTAAAAGAAATTTCTAATATTAAAGGTTCTACAGATAAAATGTTCCTTTCTGTAAATGGTGAAATAAAATCAGGTAACATTGATATTAGAAATTATTCAACAAATAATGCAAGTGAAATTAACTTAAAAAATGCTAATTTAAAAGCAACAAAAGCAGTTCTTGGTAATGATGGTAACATCTGGTTAACAGCTTCAAACAAAATTGTAACAGAAGGTTCTACTATACAAACTGTAAATGCACAAGGTGCAGAATCAGTTAGAGGCGGAAATATTAAACTTTCTGCAGGTAAAAAAGTTTCAGTAGGCACAGGTAACTTAAAATCTGTTGGAGATGTAGATATTAATTCTACAACAGATAATATAGCATTTGATAATTCTAGAATTACTGCTGCAAAAGATGCAAATATTGTTGCTTCTAAAATTGCTTCAGTTCAAAATAATTCTATAATCAATGCTAAAAATATTACGGTAAAAGGCGGAGAAAGAGCGCAAGTTCTTAATTCAACTTTAACAGCTGCTAATGATGTTAACTTACATTCAGATGGTTCAATGGTTTGGACTAATAAAGCTAATGTTTATGCAACTAATAACATTAAAGCAAATGCTGCAAACGGTAAATTATTACTTCAAAATTCATCATTTGACGGTGTTTTAGTTGGTTCAGAAAGACAACCTGCTAATAATATTACATTAACTGCTAAAAATGATATTACATCATCTGATTTCACAGGTTCAACTTTCAGAGCTAAAAGTGTAAATGTTGAATCTACAGCAGAAAATATTAAGTTGAATGATATATCAAAAACTCAATTTAATTCAACAGAAAAAATTGCATCCTTCAAAGCAGCAAAAAATATTGAAATATCAAAAGCAACTGATTTAAATGTTGCAGATGCATCGTTCTCAGCAGGTAAAAATATAATATTTGAATCAACAGGTGCAAATGTTAATGTAGATTCTTCTACAGATATTAAACGTGCGGAAAAAGTATATATTAAATCTGCAAATAATGTAACAACTACAGGAAAATTAAATTTAAATAATATTCAAACAAATATTATTGCTGCTAAAGATGTAAATGTTAACTTAACAAACGTTGGTAACAGAAATAACGGTTTAGTTGCAAAAGCAGGAAACAACATGACAATAACAACAGATGGTACATTATCTGTTTCAAGCTTAATTTCAGCAAATGACATGACAATTAATGCACCAAAAGTTATTGCTGGTTTACCTTATACAACTGAACAAAAACTTCCGGATGACTCATACGAACGTTCATATATTGAAGTTGGCGGTGAATTTACATCAAATGTAGAAAATGACAACTATGAAATTACTGCTTCAGGTGAATTAACAGATGACGGAAACTTTAATAAAAAACATCATATTCAATATGGTAAAGATGAAAAAATATTATTAGTAAATAAAAGACCAGTTGATAATAAAGTAACAGATCCTGATGTAGATGTGGATAATGGTCAAGATGTAGATATTGTTAACCCTGGAGATAACCCACCGGTAAATCCAAATCCACCAGTAAATCCACCTGTAGATCCTGATCCAGATGAACCAGATCCAAATCCTCCAGTAGATCCAAATCCACCAGTAAATCCGGATGATTGTGACGGAGACCCTGCAAAAGATGATGAAGTTACAGATGAAGTAGACCCTGGTTTATTATCAGGCAACAGCTTAGCAAGATATACAATTAGTTCTAATGATAAAAGAAAATTCTAATTGATAATATGAAGTAAAAAGGGAAGATATTTATCTTCCCTTTTTATTGTAAAGAATTTGTTACAAATAATATATAAAAACGCAATTAATCAAGCACAAAAATTTTTATATAGTATATATGGTATATATCATTTTGATAACCATAAGTTAAGAGAGATTATTAGATTAGTAAGAAAGATTTAAAAAAAGAAATAAATTGTAAACAAAGTTAATAATTTTAGCAATTTTTTTTTTTAGGATACTTAAAACATTATAAATAAATAGCAATTAGCATGAAAAATAAAGGAAAGAAGAATATGAAAAAACTATTAAGCACAACAATCGCAGTCGGTATTTTCGCTTCATTAAACATAGCTCCAGCATTAGCAGCTGTTTCTGCAGGAGCATTACCAAGTTTAGGTAGCGCTACAAATGCTGATGTTACAACATCTGGTTCAAATATGAATATTCAAATTCAAGGTGGACAAGGCAGCGTTGGTACATTAAATTGGAATAACTTTAATGTAGGTAAAGATGCTTCTGTAAACTATGAATTTTCAGCACATAACCAAACAGCATTAAACAAAGTATCAGCTTCAGGTGGTATTTCACAAATTTATGGTAAAATCACTTCTTCTGGCTGCGCAGGTTGCGGTTATGATGGTACAGGTAAAGTTATCTTAATCAACCCAAACGGCGTTATGTTCGGTGAAGGTGCTTCTGTTAACTTAAGTTCATTCACAGCATCTACATTAGATGGTACTTATAATAAAGATACTAACCAATTAGTATTAAATAAAGGTGCAAACCAAGGTGATTACGGTATCGTTGTAAAAGATGGTGCTAACATCTATGGTGATAAAAACGTAACATTTGCTTCTAACAATATTGTAGTTTACAATGGTTCAAAAATTGCAACTAATGTTGGAAACAATGTAGGTGATACAGCTTACGGTAAAATCAAATTAGTTACTGCTGACGGTGTAAACTTTACCTATTATAATAACGGTGCTGTAAAAGAAATTTCCGGCGTTAAAGGTTCAGCAGATAAAATGACTTTAAATGTTAACGGTGACTTAAAAGCAGGTAACATTGATATTCGTAACTATTCAACAGATGCAGCAAGTGAAATCAATATGAAAGGTGCTACATTAAAAGCAACAAAAGCTGCTAAAGGTAATGATGGAAACATCTGGTTAACAGCTGCTAACAGAATTGTAACAGAAGGTTCTTCATTCCAAACTGTAAACCAAGCAGGTGCTGAAGCTAGAAATGGCGGCAATATCAAATTTACAGCAGGCAAAAAAGTTTCAGTAGGTTCAAGCAACCTTAATGCAGTAGGTAATATTGATATTACTTCTCAAGAACAAAATATTGTAGTAGATAATTCAAGATTAACAGCTGCTAAAGATATTAACATTAACGCTAAAAATATCGCTTCTGTTCAAAATAATTCAATTTTAAAAGCTAAAAATATTAACGTAACAGCTGGTAAAGACGTATATGTAACAACTTCAAAATTAACTGCTGATAAAATTACTCTTGATGCAAAAGAAAATGTTGCAGGTAATGCAGACGTTACAAATTCACAAACAAATATTTATGCAGGCAAAGATGTAAATGTTACATTAGCTAACGTAGGTAACAGAAATAACGGTTTAATTGCAAAAGCTGGTAACAATATGACAGTTACTACAGATGGTACATTATCAGTATCAAGCTTAATTTCAGGTAACGATATGACAATCAATGCAGACAAAGTTATCGCTGGATATCCTTTAACAAACAATAAATTAGAAGTTGCTGGTGATAGTGCAGATCGTTCATACATCGAAGTTGGCGGTACATTCACTTCAAATACAAAAAATGATAGCTTCGAAGTTACAAAATCAACTGACTTAACTGAAGATGGTAAATTCAACAAAAGACATCACATTCAATATGGTAACGGAACTGAAAAAATCTTATTAGTTAACAAAAGACCTTATGTTGCTCCTCAACCTCCTATAGTTGAACCTGAACAACCTGAAACAGTTGACTTAAATGATGATCAAGCAAAAATGTTAAACAAAATCCCTCGTCAACCTGAAGTATTCAATAATAAAACACAAGTTACAGACGGAAGAACAACATTTGTAGATGTGTTCGCGGCAGCTAGTCAAATCGAAATTGAAGATGACGAAGAAGAATAAAAACAAATAAAATAATAAAAAAGGAGCCCTTTAAAAGGCTCCTTTTTTATTTGACTTAATGTTATGTATTAAGTTAACATATAAGTAGGGTATTAGCGGGATTTGTATTATGAAACTAAAGGCTTGTTGTTTAAGCGTAATATTTTTGATAGGCGGTTGTTCTTTTGCAGATGCAATTATTCAAAGAGGGTATTATTCTTCTTCCGGAACTTCAAAACCTTCAAGCATTATTTATACTAATGTAAATTCTAACTTAAATAATGAAGCATACATTTCTGCAATTGAAGAAATAAAAAGTAAAATTTCTAAAACTCCTAATGATTATGTTTTGTATGTATCTTTAATTGACATGTATTTAAAAACAAAACAGTATGATAAAGCGTATGAAAAATTAGTTTTCTTAAATAATTTAGCTTTAAACAATAAATTGGATTCTTCGGTTAAGTCTGCTTTAAATACGACATATAATGACTTTAAAAAGTATAGCAAATACGAAAAAAATAAATCATTATATTATATAAATATGGCAATGATGGTGCTGATTTTATCAAATAATCAGCAAGCAGAAGATTTAATTAGTCTTGCTTCTGATTTCTCTTCTTCTGATTCTAAACTTTTAATTGACGCTTTTAAAACAGTATTTGCTACAACTCAAAATACAGATAAAGCAATTCTTATTGCAGAAAAAATTATTATGAAAAATCCAAATAATATAGAGGTACGAAAATTAAAAGCTTCTTATTATTTGCAAACAAATAAAATAGATGAAGCAATAAATGAGTATTCTACAATAGTTGAAATTGTACCTTCTGATTTAGATTTAAAATATTTCTTATATAAATTATTAAAATCAAAGAATTCATCTGAAAAGGAGATAATAAAAGCTTTATATAAATCAGATAAACCTAACTATGAACAAGTGTATAACGAAATGGCGCAAATGCTGTTGAATAATAGCGATTATTCTGGCGCAAAATATTACATAAATTTATTAATAGAAAAATATCCAAATAATGCTAATGGATATATTTTATTATCTGATATTTGCCGTAAAGAAGGCAAATTAAAAGAATCTTATGAAGCATTAAATAAATTAAGAGAAAAAGCAGATAGTAATGAAGCAATTGCTAAATATAATGTTTTATTAGCAAAATTATCTGATGAGCCTGTGAAGGAAGCTAATTCTTTAATTGCTGCAGGTTTATATCAACAGGCTATAGAAGTATTAGATGGTGCAAATCAAGAAAGTTTATATGTAATTTTAACTCAATCAAGGGCATATTATTTACTTAAAAATAAGCAGAAAACTTTTGAATTATTAAATAAAGCTATGTCTTTGTACCCTGATAATACTGATGTTTATTGTGCCTTTGGATACATATATTTAAAAGAGAATGATATTGAAAGTGCTAGAAAGTATGTAAATCGTTCTTTATCATTAGATGAAAAAAATAAAACAGCTAAAGACTTATTAGATATGGTAAATAAAGCTGAAGCTGATAAAAGCATAAATCAAATAATTTCTTCTTTTGAATCTCAAAATTATCAAGAAACAATGAGGTTAATTGATAATGCTTTAAAAATTAATCCTAAAGACCCTATTTTATACTATTATAAAGCTTTAACGTATATATCTTTAAATAATTATGCAGCGTCTACGGCTTTGTTATATAAATCAATTGAACTTGATAAAAATAATGTACCTGCATATTTTTATTTAGGGCTTGCATTTGATAACTTATCGGAACCGGAGAATGCTTTAATGTATTATCAAAAGTTTATAGATTTACTTCCTGCAGATTATTATGGAGAGAGTGAAAAGTTAGAATATGCAAAAAATCGTGTTCAAAAATTAAAGTAATAAGTTAATTTAACAATAATTGATATTTATACAAAAACATGCTGGAATTTGCTATCATATAAGAATGGATATCTTAAAAACATTTGAAATATTTTTAGCAGCACCAATGAGCATAATCCACAAACGTAATATAAAGATTATGCATGTGGAGACAAATATTTTTGCTCAAAATTTGCCTGTAGATATTAGTTTTGATGATGATATTCAATTGACTGTTTATAACAATAAAAAAGTATATAAACTGCTTTCCAGCGTAATTTATAAGAAAAGATTAAAAGATGAGAATAAAAAAAGCCAAATTCATAACAAGTGCACCAACTATTAAAGAATGTCCAGAATTAAATTTGCCGGAAATAGCTTTAATCGGACGGTCTAATGTCGGAAAATCATCTTTTATTAATGCTATTGTAAATATTAACGGGCTTGCAAAAACAAGTAATACACCAGGAAAAACAAAATTAATAAATTTATTTGATATTGATGAAACGTTTATTTTTGCAGATTTACCCGGGTATGGTTATGCAAAAGTATCCGGAAAAACTCAAAACCAATGGCAAAAAAGTTTAGAACAATACTTATTAAAAAGAGAAACTCTTGTTTCTTTAATTCAACTTGTAGATTCAAGGCATCCGTTGCAAAATAATGATTTACAAATGGCAGAATGGATTAAATATAATAATTTACCTTGTTTTGTAATTGCTACAAAAGTTGATCAGATTTCACGTTCTCAAATTATGAATACTTGTAAGAAATTTGAAAAAGAATTAAAGCTGCCTGTTTTTCCGTTTTGTAAATCAGACAGCTATTATAATCGTAATATTCTTTCTAAAATTGAAGAAGTTATATCTAAATAATTAGTTTTCTTTTGTATTTTCTAAAAAGGCCTTAATACATTTTGTTAATGTATTTGGTGTTCGCAGTTTAGAATTTCTTCTTCTTTTTATTTGCATAGGCTGTGCTTCAGCTTGTTGTTCTTGATTTGTTTGTTCAGTATTGTTAAAATCAGAACTTACGAAGGTTTCCTCTGTAGTTTTTCGTTTTTTTATGATAAGTGCAACAAGAAGAATTACAATAATGCATATTGCCATAACACCAAATGATGTAAATGATTTACTTACAAATGTATCCATTTCTGTTGATTCTGAACCGGCAGGAGGCGGTGACAATTCTATACTGCCTGTATCAAATGATGGTGCAATAGAGTTGAACATATCGTCAGTTGGATTATCTGCAATATAAATATGATTATTCATTTACTTTTTCAGCACTTTCTTTTTTTGTAGTTTTTCTGGGTTTTCTAACAGCTTTTTTCTTTTTTTCTTCCTTTTTTTCAGGTTCTGCTTGAATATCTTTTACATTTTCAACTTTATCTTCTGCTTTTGTTTCTTTAAGTTCAGTAGTCTTTTCTTCTGTTTTTACTTGTTTTTTTCTGCCTGCTGATTTTCTTGGTTTCTTTTCTTGTTTTTTATCTGTTTCAACTACTTCTGTTTTTATAGCTGTAGTTGGTTTTTCTTCTGCTTTCACTTCAACAGCTTCAACTTTTACTGTTGTTTCTTTAATCGGTTCTATTTCTTGAATTGGTGTTTTTATTTCAACAACTTCTTCTTTTAATTGTTCAACTGGTAATTGTGCTTGGATAACTTGTTCATTGTTATTATTTTCTTGACGTTGGTTATTTCTATTGTTGTTGAACTTATTAAAGTTTTTCTTTTGCTGATTGTTGTGATTATTTTGATTATTATTATTTTGATTTGAATTTTGCTGTTCATTTTCAGCTAAAGGATTGTTGTTTGGGTTATTGAACACCTTATTTTGTTTGTAATTAGGTGTTTTATTTTTGATTTGCTGCGCAGGTATTTTTAATTTAGCTGCTTTTGCTTTAATTTCACCTTCTACAACAGGTGTAGAAAAGTCTAAATTGTCGGCAATAAATCCGTTACCTTGGCAATGAGGACACTTTTTACCAAATACTTCTGATAAACTTTGACCTTGTCTGTGTCTTGTTAATTCAACAAGTCCTAAGTCAGATAATTGTCCAACTTGAGGTTTTGCCTTATCTTTATCTAATGCAAGTTCTAATTCTTCCATAATAGCAAGTTTATCGCGTCTGTTATTCATATCAATAAAGTCAACAATAACCATACCGCCGATATTTCTTAATCGAAGCTGTCTTGCTATTTCATGAACTGCTTCAAGGTTTGTTTTTACAATAGTTTCATCTTGTGTTGTAGAACTTACAAATTTACCGCTGTTAACATCAACTACAGTAAGAGCTTCTGTTGTTTGAATAAATAAGTAACCGCCGCTTGGAAGATTTACTTTTGTTTGAAGGGCTGCTTTTATTTCTTTTACAATACCTGATGCTACAAGTAATGTTTCAGAACCTTTATAAGCGTTAACCTCTATATTCTTATTCATATTCCAGTTTTGTAAAATTTGTTGTGTTCTATGAACGCCGTAAGATGTATCTAAAATAATTTCATCAACTTCTTCATCGCAAGCTTCTCTCATAACTCTATATAATAAGTCTTGGTCACGATATAAAAGACTTGGTGCAGGTCTTGTTTCAGCAGCAGTAACAATTGTATTCCATTTTTCTAAAAGAAGTTCTAAGTCTTCTTGAATATCAGCGTCAGATTGACCTTCTGCTTCTGTTCTTACAATTACGCCAAGACCTACAGGTTTTAGAAGGCTGATAATTGATTTTAATCTTGCTCTTTCTTTTTGGTTTACAATTTTTCTTGAAACATTAATACCTGTTTCTTGAGGCATTAATACTAAAAATCTTCCGGGAAGACTGATTAGAGTTGAAACTCTTGGACCTTTATGTCCTACAGGTTCTTTTACAACTTGAACAATTAATTTTTGTTTAGGTGATAATTTTTCTTTTAAAGTACCTTTACCAATTGCATCGTGTGCATGTAAAAATCCCATTTTATCATAGCCAACATTTACGAAGGCTGCATCAATACTTGGTAAAATATTATCTACTGTTGCAAGATATACATCATTTAAAAGCATATCTCCTTTTTGAACATAAAATTCAGAAACTTTGCCATCTTCAATAACAGCTGCGATATTATCTCTTTCTGCTACGACAATTGCTTTTGACATAAAAAATCCTTTTCTAATTATAAATCCTTACAACTTGTTCATATCTTTGTCATAAAAAGAAGTTCTAATTATTTTAAAGTCAATATTTGGTTCATAGAGTTTTATTACATCTTCAGGTTTCACTGAAGGAATTTCCTCTGATTGACCTGTCTTTAAAATCATATAAAGCTTATTGTTTGAAACTTCTGTTGATTTTATTGACGGTTTAATATTTACAAGTTTTTTTATACCTTTTTTGTTTATCTTCTCTATAAATATTTCATTACTTGAAGATATCTTATCTTTAATATACAACAAATTTTCATTTTGTAAAATACCCTCAATTATAGGCTCAAACGAATACATAGCCCATTGTGCAGTAATATCAATTGCCAGAGTCGATTTTTCTATTTTTTCAGCTGATATTATTTTTATATTTTGAGGTAATACTTTGTTCAATTTTTCTGTTAATTCATCAGGTGTTAAATCATTATATATTTCTATATCTATAAGTTCATTTTGCCCTTCAATAAATATGGGGAGAGCTATACCTAATGAAAATTTAGGTGAAGGATTAAAGCCTTGAGAAAAACATAAATCTAAACCGGAACGATAGAGTGTTTTTATTATCGTGTTTTGCCAGTCAAGGTGAGAAATGAAACTCATTTCATTCAATTTTTGCAGTTTTAATCGATATTTAATCGGTGTTTTTTCTTCATTAGTTTGTATGTTTTCAGGTGCCGAATATTCAAATGGTTTATCAAGCACTTTATGTGTTTTAAGATTTTTGCATACGCCGCAGTTAACACAGGTAAATTCGCAAGGTGTAATGTTCGCATCTTTTAAGGCATTGTTATATTGTTCTTTTAACCATTCTTTATCTAAGCCTGTATCAATAATATCCCAAGGTAGTTCTTCCTCTAAAGAATAGTTTCTTTGTGCTTCTTCGTCTATGTTAAAACCGCATTCAATTGCAGTTTGTTCCCATAAAATTTTATCTATATTTTCATCCCAAGTGGAAAGGTAAACACCTTTTTTATGAAGAGATAAGAAAAAGTCGTTATATCTTTCATCGCCTCTTGTAAGCGCACATTCAGTTTTAGATGTAAAACTGCTGTGATAATTTAGTTTTAGACCTTTTATTGTTTTTGTTTTATCTAATAAATATTTAATTCTTTCTCTTATTGTATCTTGAGAAGCCTGTCCAAACCATTGGAACGGTGTAAACGGTTTGGGAACAAATATTGAAACTGTACAGGTCAGGGTTAATCCGTCTTTTAGTTCAAGTTCTTTTTTTAGTTCTTTTGCTCTATATCGGATTTTTTTGAATAATTCTGCCATCTCATCTAAATCTTCAAAAGTTTCAGTCGGAAGACCCACCATAAAATATAATTTTATATGATTAGAACCATTTTTATAGCAGTTTAAAATAGTATCAATAATTTGTTCTTCTGTCAGATTTTTATTAATTACGTTTCTAAGTCTTTGACTTCCCGCTTCAGGTGCAAGGGTTGTTGTTGTCACTCTTACTCCACGAACAAGCTGCGCAAGTTTTTGGCTGTATCTGTCAATTCTTTGGCTTGGAAGTGAAACAGATACTTTCTTTTTATTCATTTTTTCACTTAGTGCTTCGATAACACTTTCTATATTTTTATAGTCGTTTGAAGATAATGAAAGAAGAGAGTATTCATCATAGCCTGTTGTTTCAATGGATTCTTCAACCATTTTGATAATATCTTCTGCTTTTCTTTCTCTAATAGGAAGTGTAACGTGCCCAGCCTGACAGAAACGGCACATTCTTCCGCAGCCTCGCCTTATTTCTATAATTGTTCTGTCATGAACGCTTGAAGAAAATGGAACGGGAGCTTTTGGCGTATTATTTATTTTCGAAATATCAAAAATTCGTTTTGTAGTCTTTTTAGGAAATTCAGGTGAATATACCCCTTGAATTTCAGATAATTCTTTTATTATTTCGGTTCTTGTTTTGCCTTTTTCTTTTAACAGATAATACTTTTTCATTACTTCAATTAAAAGTTCTTCGCCATCTCCAACCATAAATAAATCAATAAAATTTTGGACAGGTTTTGGGTTGAAACTGCAAGGACCGCCTGCCATTATAATAGGGTCAGATTCTTTTCTATTTTTTCTTTCAACCTCAATTCCCGAGAGTTTTAGCATTTCTAAAACTGTTGGATATGCTAATTCGTATTGAATAGAAAAACCTATTAAATCAAAATCTTTTACATTTTTTTTGCTTTCAAGTGTTGAAAGTAAAATATTTTTTTCTTTAAGAACATCTCTAAGGTCTAAATCAGGCGCATAGACTCTATCAGCCATAAATCTATCATCAGAATTTACAATATCATAAAGAATTTTTTGCCCTAAATTGCTAATGGCAATCTCATATTTATCAGGAAAAGCAAATGCAATTTTAACTAGTGCTTTATTAAAATCTTTGTTATAGCTAAGGTATTCATTACCTATATACTGGTAAGGTTTTTTTACGTTATGCAATATACATTGCATTTCAGGGGATAATTGCTGAGTCATTATGCTAAATCTTCCGGAACATATCTTTCTATATCAATGACTTCGCCATAAGATTTATTATTTCTGAATTGGTTTAGAAAGTTTAATAACGATTCATACGGAACTTTATATTTATATAAGCCGACTCCAATACCGTTATTTTTCATTACGGTAATAATATAAAAACATTTTTGAGCATATTCTCTTAATGCTTCTTCTTTAAAATAATTGCCGTTTTCATCTCTTGTAATTTTTACATATTGAAAACCTTTAAAGAAACGCTTTTGCGCTGTATCGTCATTATTAGACGAATTTTTAAATAAATTTATGACTTTATCATTATCATTCTTCATATTTCTATTGAACTAAATTTCTATAATACAGGCAAATTATTAACATTTTTGTAACTGATAATTTAATATTTGTTTAAATTTATAATTTTCTGAATTACAATTAATCTATGATTGAAGAATTGGAAGAAATTAGGCAAAAATGCCTTAAATGTGAAAAATGTGCACTTGGAAAAACTAGAACTAATATTGTTTTTTCAGGCGGAACACCAAATCATAAAATGGTTTTAGTAGGTGAAGCCCCGGGGTATTGGGAAGATCAAAAGGGTGAACCTTTCGTCGGTAAAGCAGGGCAACTGCTGGATAAAATATTTGAGTGTGTAGGTTTATCAAGAAAAAAAGATGTATATATATGTAATACTCTAAAGTGCAGACCGCCTGATAATCGGGACCCGTTACCGGATGAAAAAGCAGCTTGCAAAGAGTATTTAGATGCACAAATTGAAATTTTAAAGCCTAAAATTATTTTAATATGCGGAAGAGTTGCCCTAAATACTTTTCTTCCAGATAAAGGCGGAATTACAAAAGTTCGAGGTCAATGGTTTGATGGACCATACGGTTCAAAAATGATGCCTATTTTTCATCCTTCTTACTTACTTCGTAATGACTCACGTGAAAAAGGAAGCCCGAAATGGCTAATGTGGCAGGATATTAAAGAAATAAAAAGGGTTTATGATGAACTTTAAAAAAATATTTAAAACACTTTTAAATGTTTTTCTTTTAACCGGTTTAATAATATTTTTGTTAATTCTTTATCCTGTATTAATAGAACCTAATATTCTTGTTGTAAAGCATAAAAAATTATATTTGCCGAATTTTAATCCTGCTCATAACGGACTGAAAATAGCTGTTCTTTCTGATTTTCATATTAACAAATACGGGGTTACTATGAAAAAAATGAAAACAATAGTAAAGAAAACAAATAGAGAAAACCCTGACTATATTTTTCTTTTAGGTGATTTAGATTCTTATTTAATTGAAAAATATAAATTGAATAATAATGAGTTATCTTCTATAATGTCGGGATTTAAGGCAAAATATGATGTTATTTCTGTTTTGGGCAACCACGATTTTGGGCCTTGCGTTGTAAAACCTATACTTTTAAATGCAAATATTAAAGTACTTGAAAATCAAAAACAAATTGATAATATTAATGGTGAAAAACTGATAATATACGGTTTAAAAGATTTATGGCACTTTAATGTGCTTCCGAAAAAGGTTATAAAAAAAGAAGATAAAGGAAATTCTATTATAGTTCTCTCTCATAATCCGGATTTATTTCCGGATGTTCCTTCTTATACTTCATTAACATTAAGCGGACATACCCATGGCGGTCAAATTTGTTTACCGTTTTTTGGTGGAATCTTTACTCCTTCGATGTGGGAACAGCGCTTTAATAAAGGCTATATTGTAGAAAACAATAAACATCTTTATGTTACAAGCGGACTAGGTTTTTCTGCACCAGTTCGTTTTGGAAACCCTCCGGAAATTGTTATTCTTGAATTATATTCACAAGAAACATATCCAAATAAAACAATTCAAAATACCAAAGAATTAAAAGGACTTAAACATAGTTTAAATGCTGTTGGTATGAGTATTGCTAGAAAATTTTTAGACTATTTTTCTTTAATATAAACATATTTTGTTGTGGCTTTAAAGTTGCTAATTACTAAATTCTTTATTATAATAAAATAGTTTTAAATTAAGGAGTTAAGTATGAAAAATTTATGTAGTGCGCTTAGTGATGAGTTAAATAAAGATAATAGAGAAAAGTATTGTTTTGATACAGTTCCTTTGAATAAGTTATTTATCCTTTCTATTTTGACATTTGGTTTTTATGAACTGGTTTGGACTTATAATATGTGGAAGAAAATAAAAAGTAATTGGGGTTATGATATTAATCCTTTTTGGAGAACATTTTTTAGTGGATTTACAAATTATTCTTTATTTCCGTCATTAGGTGAATATATTTCCTTCTTTAATATAAAAGCATTTGGTGGAATACTTCTTGCTTTTGCATATATGGCAATGGTTAGTACTTGGAAAATGCATGAACCTTATAGTTTTATTTCTGATTTTTCTGTGCTTATACTTGTTTTTATACAAAGTAAAATAAATAAAATAAATGCCGAAAATTTCCCTAATGCTAAAGTAAATAATTGGAATCGTGCAAATATTCTTTGGGCAATTCCTTGCGGCTTATTATTTATACTTTATGTTATAGGTTCATTTTTACCAGACTAGGGTTTCATAAATTTTTATATGTTTCTTTGTACAATTTGGCAGATTTTTCCCATGAGAAGTCTGCCTTCATTGCATTTTTAACAAGCTTATTCCATTCTTTTTTGTTCTTATAGGTTTCAATTGCATATTGAATAGAACCAAGCATTTCGTGTGCGTTATAATTGTAAAATTTAAAACCGTCCGCATCTTTATTTGGGTATGCATTAATTGTATCATCAAGTCCGCCTGTTGCTCGTACAATCGGAATTGTACCGTATTTTAAAGCAATAAGCTGTGATAAGCCGCAAGGTTCAAATCTTGATGGCATTAAGAACATATCGGCACCTGCATAAATTTTATTGCAAAGGTCTGCACGATATTCAATTCTTGCTCTGACATTAGGTGAATTGTAGCTTAGCCATACAAAGAAGTCTTCGTATCTTTTTTCGCCTGTGCCTAAAACAATAATATCTGCGTCAAGATTTCTTAAATCATTTTCAACCGCTTTTAGTAAATCAATGCCTTTTTGTTCTACAAGCCTTGAAATTATTGCTATTAAAGGTCTGTCTTTTTTATAATCAAGCCAGTATTCTTTTAAAATATCTTCTTTACATTTTTCTTTGTTTTTTAGATTCTTTTCTGAATAATTATAATTTATCAATTTATCAGTTTGAGGATTATATAGTTCATAATCTATTCCGTTTAAAATACCGCAAAGTTTATCCTTATTTATGTTTAATGTCCAGTCTAAGCCTTCACCGTATTCATAAGTTAAAATTTCTTGAGCATATTTTGGTGAAACAGCAATAATTTTATCTGCATAATTTAATGCCCCTTTCATCCAAATCAAAGAACCATAATGTTCTAATCCGTATTGGTGGAATACTTCATCTTTGTTGATATTTGCGAAATTAAGAATTTCTGGGAAGTATCTGCCTTGATATGCCAGATTGTGAATTGAGAATACTGTTTTTGTATTTTTGAAAAATTCATCATTTTTATATGATGTTTTTATCCAAACAGGAATCATTGCAGTAT
The DNA here is from genome assembly GCA_910583875.1 of uncultured Vampirovibrio sp. Lineage (GTDB taxonomy): Bacteria > Cyanobacteriota > Vampirovibrionia > Gastranaerophilales > Gastranaerophilaceae > Avigastranaerophilus. Next base: position 146,069 of record CAJTXT010000003.1, read on the forward strand.
GCCAATCATTACAATGGATTACATCAGGTCTAAAATTTAGTCTTCTTGCATATTCAAGTATAGATTGTGAGAAAGTTATAAATCTTTCCTGTTCGTACCAGCTGTCTATTCCCGATGGATATACACAGTTAAAACAAGAAAAGAATTTAGGATTATCTATAAAAAATACATTTATGTTTGTATCAGGTAATTTGCACATTTTTAACGTGAAAACATATTCTGCATAGCCAAATCTCATTTTTAATTGAGAATTAGGCACATCTTCAATATGGTATTTTTCTCGGTCTATACTTCCTATTAAGGGAGTAAATATAGCCATTTCCATATCGTCTGATTGTAAATATTTTGGCAGTGACCCCATAACATCAGCTAAACCGCCTACTTTTGTAAATGGAGCAAGTTCAAATGTAGCAAATAATACTTTCATAATATGCCTCTTTTATGTCATTCTTGATAAATATTCAAGTGAATATTTTAATATATCTTCTGTTTTTGTACAGTCTTTTTTATAATTTAAAATTTCCTTTATAGCACCTTTTGCTTCATTAGCACTATAACCTAAAGAAATTAATACACTTTGTACTTCAATTATTGCTTCTTGATTTACATCTTGAGTTGTTTCAATGTCTTCAACATCAACAGGTGTAACATTTGACCAATTTATAAGCTTATCTTTAAGCTCTAATATTATTTTTTGTGCAACTTTACTTCCTACACCTTTTGCCCTTGAAAGTTCTTTTGCATCTTCTCTTATCATAATATCTATAAGCTCAGATATTGAAAACTCGTCAAGGATTAATAGCGCAAGTTTTACTCCAATACCAGAAACACTTTGTAAAATATTAAAAATATCTCGTTCTTCTTTTGTTATGAAACCAGTTAAGCTCATTGAGTCTTCTTTATGACTTAATGAAACATATATTTTTACTTCTTCATCTTCATTTAGTTTCTCAATTGTTCGTTTTCCTGTTGAAATTAAATATCCGATATTATTTACATCAACAACAATATGCGAACCTCTATATGAATTTAATTGCTTTGAAACAAGATGTCCTTTTAAATAATCATACATAATTAATTTTCTTCTTTTTCTTTTAGATTGTTATATTTTTCAAGTGCTTTCTTTACTTCTTTTTCATTATTTAGATTTTTATAAACAAATGCAAGATTGTAATAAAAATCTGCAATATTTGGATTTAATTGTATTGCTGTTTTTAATGCAGATTTCGCACTTCTATAATCTTTTAACCCAATATACGCACATCCAAGATTATAATAGTAATAAGCAAAATCCTTTTTATATTTTATTGCTGATTTATATTCTTTTACAGCACTATTATACTTTTGTTCCTTTAGATAAATATTGCCTAAATTATAATGTGCTTTATCGAATTCGGGATTCATCAAAATAGATTTTTGCAAGAAAAATGAAGCATTAGTATCATTTCCCATATCTTGAGAAATATTACCAAGCAAATACCAAAGCATAAAATCTCTTTCATCTTCTGTTATTTTAGAAATTTGATTGTATGCTTCTTCTAAATTATTAGAATTATATAATGCAATAATTTCTCTTTTCTTTTCCTGTATAGAGGTTTGAGCAAAAACCCCATCAGATAAAAGCAAAAATGATGTTAAAAATATTAAACTGATAATAATTTTTTTCATAATCTACCTTGATACTATTATAAATTAATTGAATAAATCTTTCTTTATTTTGTAAAATTTTATAACATTTTTACGTTTTTATTCAATTATTACTTACAAAAAAACTTTATTATAATATAGTACTATAAAGTTTTGGATAGATATGATTACTTTAGATTTAGATTTGTCATATTTAAGCAGTCAATACCAAATTGGCTCTTCTGCTATGCGCAGATACCAAAAACAAAATATGAGTATCACGCAAATAATGGAAGCAGAAGCCGCAAAAGGTAATACTAAAGCTGCTCAATTTATTATGCAAATTACAAGTAATCCAGAAGAACTTGCAAGAGTTCTTCAGCTTGTAGATCCTAAAAATAAATATTTAATCCTCATGAATATGAATGAAAATGATTTAATGATGATTATGGAATATTTAGATCCCAAAGAAATGGTCTTAGGATTAAGTATATTTACCCAAGATGCTTTGCTTGAGTTAATGATGGAATTGCCGTCTGAAACTCTTGCTAATTTAGTATTAAAAAATATGGATTCAAATAAGTTCTTAAATTCAATTCCTGAAAAATATATGGATGAATTTTTTGAATCAGATAAAATAGATAGAAATCTATTTATGAAAGCGCTTGAAAATATAGATGAAGAACAGCTTCAAAAAATGATGGAAAATGTAACAGGTCAATCTTGTTACGAGGAAGGTGACAGCATCCTTCAAAGAATGAATGCTATGGGCGAAGATGATTTTATGAAGGCTATACATTCCTTTGAACCAGATGGAAAAAAACAATTAATTTCAAATCTATTATTGGAAAAACCTAATTTATTTGAAGAATTTTCAGCAGAAGCAATGGTTCATCCATTTTCTGTTATGCAAAAAGAAGATGTATTGAAATCATTAACTGTATTAGATACTAAAGAAATGCTTCCTATGATTGAAGATTTACCTCAAGATATAATGGCTTTAATTGCTACGCAAATTGATCCTAAAGTATTTTCAGAAATTTTATGTTCTGATTTTGCAAGTGTTATTGCAGAATGTGGAATTAGTTTATAACATATATGTAACGAAATGTAACACAATTCATTCTTTTTAGGCAATATATACTTTTGTATATACTTTATATATACAAGAGGATAAAAAGATGAGTTTTAAAGCAATAGATTGTAAAATGAAAGAAATATATTACGAAAATTTGAACGTAGTATATAATGATGAATCTGAAATTGAAGCAGCTCAACAAGATGAAGAAGCTCTACTTTTACGCTCTTTAAGAGTTATGGCTATGCAAAATATAACTTGCCTTCAATTAAGAACTGCATAATTATTTTAAATGCCATTTTTTCTTTAGTTCTTTTATTGTTCCGTCTTTGTTCATTCTTGTAATAATGATATCCAAATTTTCTTTCAATTGCTTATCATCATATTGTTTTATTCCTATGGCGTAAGGTTCTTGTGATATTTTATTTTTTAATAGCCTATAGCCTGAATTATCCATCATAAACCCTGAAAGTATTGTATCATCTGTACTGAAGGCTTCTCCTTTACCTTGTTGAAATGCGGTAAAGGCATCTTTATAATTTTTATAACCAACTATTCTTGCAGTTGGAATTATTCTTCGGATGTTTTTTTCGGCGGTTGTTCCAAGTGCAACTATGATTGTTTTGTTTTTTAAGTCTGAGAAGGTGTGTATATTGCTGTCCTTTTCAACAATAGCTGTTTGACCGGCAAAATAATATGGCTTTGAAAAATCTATTAAATATTGTCTTTGCGGAGTAATTGTCATTGTTGCAATAACCATATCTACTTCACCTGAGGTTATAGCTTCAATTCTTTCATTTGGTGTTAACGGAACAAATTTAATTTTTCTTTCACTGCCCAGCATATCTTTTGCAATATATCTTGCAATATCTATATCAAATCCTTCAATTTCATTTGTATTTTTACTAATAAATCCAAAAGGTTTACTATCCGTATTTATACCTATAGTTAGAACATCTTTTTTAATTATTTTTTGAAATGCGGTTTTTTCTTCTTTTTTACCACACGCAGTTAAAAATAATAATGATAATATTATTAAACATAAAATTTTTTTCATATTTCTTCAATCTTTATTTTGTATTAATTTATCGTAAACTCTTGAGTTTATTTCTCCTCCTATAAGAATTATTAAAGAGGTATAATATAGCCAAACCATAAGTATTGCTACTGCACCAATTGCCCCATATACTTTATTATATGTATTTAAATTGCTTAAATATAAAGAGAAACACCAAGAACCCAGCATCCAAAAGAAACTAAAAAATAATGTACCGGGTAAAACACTTTTAAGCTTTATTTTGTCATTTCCTTCTATTGCAGGAAGGATATAATAGTTTCCTATTGCACAAAATGCTAACGCTAAATAAGATACAGGCCATCTTACAATAGATATTATATCTATTGATAATTTTGATAGTGCTGTATATTCAATCATAAAATCAAGAATTACTTTTCCTAATACAATGAAGTTTACAACTAAAAATAATACTAATGAATTTATGAAAACCATTAAGATTGCAAGTGTTCGAGTATAAATTAAGTTTCTTGTTTCTTCTATTGCGTGGGCTCTATTTAAGCCTTTAATAATTACAAAGATTGCATTTGACGCAAGAAAAATTGTTATACATAAACCAAATACGGCAATTAAAGTACCTTGTTTAAATATCATTGCTTCATTTAGTGTTTCAATGATTAAGTTTGCAACATCTTTTGGTGCGATTGTTGTTATGAAGTTTAATATAGGGGTAATTAATGTTTTTTTACCCATCCACGCAAACAGTGAAGTAAGAAATAGAAGGAAGGGAAATAAACCCAAAATGAACCAGAAAGCCATTTCAGCAGCAACACCGCAGAAATCTTGCTCTATAATTTTTCTGATTAGGGTTTCTATATATTTTCTCATTCTAATTCACTTTGAACACGTTTTAAAAGTTTATCAAACGCAATAGCAATTGGTTTTTTTATAGTACAGCCTGCGGCAAAAGTATGTCCGCCGCCTCCAAAATCAATTACAATAGGTGTAACATCTACTGTTTTACTTCTTAAACTTACTTTTGTATAGCCTTCTTTAGTTTCTTTTAAAATCGCGGCTATTTCAACATTTTTAGAGGTTCTTAAAACTTCAACTATACCTTCTGTGTAATCATCAGTTGCACCAAACTTGCTCATATCACTTCTTGTAATTTTAGAAAAAGCAATTTTACCATTGTTATAAAATAGTGTATTTGTAACTATATAAGCTTGAAACTGAACCATTGATTGAGGTTTTGTTTCATAGCAGGCTCTAAATTCATAAGTGGGAGAAACACCAAGTCTAACAAGTTCTGCTGCTAACATAAATGTTTCAGGAGTTGTATTTTCATATTTAAAACCGCCAGTATCTGTAAGCAGAGAAGTATATATACATCTTGCAACATCTTTTGGAAGGTCTAGTCCCCAATCTTTAAATATTTTGTATAGAATAACACCGACGCAGGCTGCATCACCATCTACAATGTTCAAATCACCATAACCAATATTTGTTTTATGGTGGTCAATATTAACTTTATAGCCAGCATTATCAAAAATAGAGGTGCCGTATACCATTCTATCTTTTGATGCAACATCTACTGCAATTGCTAAATCATATTTTTTATTTTTATCTATAGTTTGGACATCTTGAAATCTGTCAAAATCAGGTAAATATGAATAAGAAGAAGGAAGCATTCCAACAAAAGTGGAATCAACCTTTTTATTAAAGAATTTTTCTATTACTAAACTAATAGCCAAATTAGAGCCTAATGTGTCACCATCAGGACTTACATGCGAAAATACAATAATACTTTCAGCTTGTTCTATTTTATTTTTTAATTCTAAAAATTTGCTATCCATACTCTCATGTATTCTATAAGAAAATTATACAATAAAAATGGAAAAATTTTTATATTGAAAATAGGTTTTAATCACTTATGGTTTTATTAAAACCTTTAAAGCTTTACCGTTCATGTGTTTTATTAGCCCTTCTTCAGCTCTTTCAAGCGGAAGAGTTTCTGTAATTAGTTTTTCTACAGGCAATTTTTCTTCATAAATTAAACGTAAAGCTTCTCTGAAATATAACGGTGTATGGTGAAAAATGCTTAATACTTTTATTTCGTCATAGTGCAAGCGTTTTGTATCAATAGAAACACTTGTTCCTGATTTGCAGCCGCCAAAAAGATGCACAGTTCCGCCTCTTCTTACATATCTAAACATATCTTCCCAAATTTCTGGAAGTCCAACGCATTCAACTGCAACATCAAGCCCTTTTTTGCCATCGGAGAAATCTATGAAGATTTTTTCCGGATTTTTATATTTTGTTAAATCTACTATTTCATCTGCTCCACCAAACTCTTTTGCCATTTGTAGTTTTAATGGATTTCTTCCAGCCGCAATTACTCTTGCGCCTTTTAGTTTTGCTAGTTTAACAAACATCAAACCTATTGGACCAAGTCCCATTACTCCTACAGTTTGTCCTGCTTTTATACCTGTTTTTTCAACGCCATGAACTACATTTGCTAATGGTTCAGCGAAGGCTGCTCTTTCAAATGACAAATCATCAGGAAGGTGAAGTAAGTTTCTTTTTACGATTGCTTTAGGAATATTTATATATTCAGCGTAAGCGCCATTCAAGAATTCTAATTTTTCACAAAGATTGTGGTCTCCTCTTTTACAGAAGAAACATTCACCGCAAGGTGCAGAATTAGCTGCAACTACTCTGTCTCCAACGTTAAAACCGACTACGTTTTTACCAACCTTTGTAATTATTCCAGAAAATTCATGTCCAAAACCAGAGGGGATTTTCTTTATTAATACAGGGTGACCGCGTCTGTATGTTTTAACATCTGTTCCGCAAGTCAATGCCGCCATTATTTTAACTTGAACTTCCCCTTCTTTGGGGTCTTTTATTTCTACTTCTTCATATTCTATATTTAATGGTGAGTAAAATTGTATTGCTTTCATTTTCATAGTTGAATATATGCTTTCATTATTTTATTGGAAAGAGTGTCATCCAAGGCATCATTAATGCCTTCTATAGGATATACTGATGATAATCCTGCTACTTTAACTTTTCCTTCTTCTATAAGTCTCATTGAATCTTCTAAATCCATAGGAGATGGTGAGTAGCTTCCCATTATAGTTAGTTCTCTATAGTAAATTTCATTATTAGCAAAACCGTTATTATCTTTTATGCTGGAGAATACAACAATAGTTGCGCCATCTCGTGCTGCTTTTATTGCAAAATCAAGAGATAAAGAGGCACCAGCAGTTAAAAAGATTGTATCAAAACCTTGCGGTGCAGCTTTTTTCATTTCTTTTAACACAGTTTCTTCATCTTTTAGTAAGTAGGATTTATCAAATCCAAATTTTTCGGAAAGACAAATTCTGTCATATAGCAAATCGCATCCGTAAACATTGTGTCCAAATGCTTTTACAGCTTCACCCATTAAAATTCCTATTGAGCCTAAACCTATTATTAAAGTTTTAGAATTATCTTTAATTCTTGCTCTTTTTACTGCTCTTATGCAGCAGCCTAACGGTTCAAGAAAAGAAGCTTCAATTGAGGATAAGTTTAAGTTTACGTGAAATACTGTATTGTGAAGGTGTTCTTCCGAAACGTAAATAAATTCAGCAAAGCCTCCGGGGAGAATATTTGTTTTCTTAAAATGTCTGCACATTGAATAATTTTCGCCCCAGCAGTATTCACAATTAAAACAAGGTACATGATGTCCCAGTGCTACTTTATCACCAACTTCAAAATTAGTTTTGGAATTTATTTCAACAATTTCACCAACAACTTCGTGACCTAAGATTGTGCCATCTTTTGCAGCACCTGTTCTCATTTTTACTATATCGCTGCCGCATAACCCGCAGCCAATAACTTTTATTATTGCTCCTTCTCCATACTCATCCAGCATTGGAGTTGGAACATTTGTTATTATAAATCTATTTTTTTCTAAAACAGCGGCTTTCATATATATATCCTTTTATCATATATATTATATGGCAAACAGAATTTTAAAATAAATTATTTTTTTTGAGTATCATTTTATCGAAATCAGATAATTTTGTTTTTAAAAATTTTTCAAATAAATCCGGACGTTTTTTCTTTGTTACTAAAAATTGCTGCAGTCTTCGCCATTCTTTTATATTCTCATGATGTCCGGATACAAGTACTTCCGGTACCGTTAAACCGTCATATTCTCTTGGTTTTGTATAATGCGGATGTTCTAATAACCCGTCATAATGTGAATCATATTCAGCAGATTCATCATCACCAAGAACTCCTTTTTGAAGTCTTGTTATGCTGTCTATTATACATAAAGCCGGAAATTCACCGCCTGTAAGCACAAAATCACCTATTGAAACTTCAATAGCTTCTGATTTTTCTATAATTCTTTCATCGAAACCTTCATAATGACCGCAAATTATTATTATTTGTTCTTTTGCTGCAAATTCTTTAGCCATTTCTTGGTTAAATGTTTTTCCTTGCGGACTCATTATTATAGCTGCGGAATTTTCTTTTTTTTCTATAGATTTAAGCGCATCAAGATAAGGTTGACAAGAAAGAAGCATTCCTGCACCACCTCCATAAGGTGTGTCATCTACTTTTTTGTGTTTATCCAATGAAAAATCTCTTGGATTTATAGCGTTTATTTCAATTTTATTTTCGGTTAATGCACGTTTAATAATACTGAAATTACAAGCAGAAGTTATTGTATCGGGAAATAATGAAAGAACATCAAATCTCAACTTATTAAACCTTCTATATTATTAACAACTACTTTTCTTCCTTTTAAATCAACAACAGGAACAATTGCTTTTACGAAAGGAACAAGGTGTTTTTTTCCGTTATTATCTTGTACGGATAATATATCATTTGCCAAATTTTCACCTATTTCAACAATTTTACCTAAGCAACAGCCGTCTTCATCATAAACATCCATATCTATTAAGTCGCTGATTAGATATTCATCATTATCAAGATTTTCTTCCACTTCTGTTTTTGTAATATATAAATCACAGCCTTTGTATTCTTCTACATCATTAACAGTCATAAATTCTTTGAATTTAACTATCGCAAAATGTTTATGAAATCTAACTGCTGATACATTTAATTCTTTGTAATCATTATTTTTTTTTGCAAAAACTTTTTTTAATGCTTCAATTTGTTTTTCTCTTCCTTTAGAAAAACCAAGTTTAGCTTCACCTTTTATGCCATGAAAATTAAGTATTTTTGCAATAGAAATTAAATCTTCACTCATAGTTATTTAGTCTTTTTATATTCTTCAGGTGCATCTTCTCTTTCTTGATTCCACCTGTCCAAACCCATTTGTTTTCTAATTAAACCAATGCCTACGTGAACTCTCCATTCATCCATTCTTAATTGTGCAGCAATTATTTTATGGCATCCTATAGGAGGCAATGGTAATAGTGGTTCATATAAACTTTTAATAGCGAATAACTGATCCGGAGAAACTGCTAACTTTCTTTTTGGGAATGGCAATTTTGGAAGCATTAATTTTTGTCTTACTAAATTAATACCGAAGAAAACTTTTCTTGGTTCTAATCCTATTGCTTGTCCGATAATTTCATGTACATCGGGATTTGGCAATGGTAATGCTTTTTTATAAAGAATTTCAATTTGTTCAATTTGTTCTTTACTTACAAGTAATTGTTTTTGTCTTTGAGGTTTTCTCATTCCTCCATTAGAACGTGGTCTTGAAAAACCTCCGGCTCTGTTATTGTTAAAACTTCTTTGAGGTCTTTGAAATCTTTGACCGCCGTCTTGTCTGTCATTTCTATCGTTTCTGTAACCGCCGCCGTTATTGTTGTATTGTCTTTGATAGTTTCCGCCGTTATTATTATAATTTCTATCTCGGTTATAACCTCTATTATCGTTTTGACGATTATTATAGCGGTCATTATTATAGCCGGAATTATTTGATCTGTTATATTGAGGTCTATCAGAGCGTTCATTTCTGTCGTATGAACGATATCTTCTTTCTTCTCTTTGGTTATCAGAACCAAATGAATAAGAATTTCTTCTAGGAGTTTCTTCTTGAGGCTGAGCAGTAGAAGCATTTGCGGCTTCTTGCGAAAGTCCTTCCGTATATTTTTTATCAGAATATAAGCAATTTGGACAAATTACTCTCTTCGGATTTTTTGTTTCGAACTCTGCTCCGCACTTAATACACTTATTTACATACATCTAAAATGCCCCTTTTTATTAAAGCAAAAGATATTTCTCCCAATTTGAAATTCTTGCTTATTTTTAAATTACTGTTGATTAGAAATTGTTCTACCTGAACTGTTTTATAATGTCCTCGTTTGGATTATACCAAAATAAAAAGCTTATGTGAACTCTTAATTATAATTGTATACGTAAAAATAAGATATGACAAGATGCTAAGTAGCAATTGTTGCTATAATTTATTATTTTTTTATTTTATCTTGCATCTTTGCACTTAACTGACCGCAGGCAGCATCAATATCTGCGCCTCTTTCAAGTCTTATTGTAACTTTCTTTCCCGAGGCTTCCAATATGTATTTGAATTTCTGAACAGATTCTTTTGTTGGTTTTTTATATGGGCTTTTTTCGTTTTGATTATAAACAATTAAATTAACATTACTTTTTAATTTCGCGATTGCAAGAGCTAAATCTTTGGCATCTTCTATTGAATCGTTTATATCTTTCATTAATACATATTCAACAGTTACGCGTCGTCCTGTTGTTTGTGTATAACTTTTTAGTGTTGAAATAAGTTCCTCGAATTTATATTTTAAAGCTACAGGCATGATTTGCTGTCTTATTTGCTGGTTAGGTGCATGTAGTGATATTGCAAGTGTGGATTGGAAGTTTAATGCTGCAAGTTTATTTATTTGAGGAATAATTCCGCAGGTAGAAACAGTTATTCTTCTTGCTCCAACTTGAAATTGTTCTCTGAATATTTTTATTGAGGATAATAAATTATCAAAGTTTAATAAAGGCTCACCCTGTCCCATATAAACTATGTTTGTAACTTTTAATCCTGTGTCTGCTTGGATAAGAAATATTTGTTGAATAATTTCTTCCGTGTCTAAATTTCTTGTGAAACCAAGTTTTGCCGTAGCACAAAAACTGCATCCCATAGGACAGCCTACCTGAGTAGAGATACATGCTGTTAAATTTGCTCTGTTATCAAAACGCATAAGTACAGCTTCTGAAAAACTTCCATCTTTTAATTCAAAAAGAAATTTCATTGTGCCGTCTTTACTTACTTGCTTATCCTTTATTGAGATGGAACAAAGGCATGCTTTTTCTTTTAATAATTCCCTTGTGGAAAGTGGTAAATCAGTCATTGAATCAATGTCTTTTACCGATTTTAAATATAACCAATTATAAACCTGTTTAGCCCTAAATTTAGATTGATTATTCTCAATCATAAAGGCTTCAAGTTCTTCTAAATTTTTTCCTGTAAGTACAAATTTATTTCCCATTTCAATAACAATTTTAACATAAAAAAGTTCAAGACTTATATTTCCGTTTCTGCAAAATCTGTTAAAACATAGTTCAAATGTCATTCCGAACTTGTTTCGGAATCTTACTAAGTTAATACAGAATCATTTTTTGCATTAATTTTAGAATGGATAAGAATTTGAACATTAAATTGGTAAGACCCTGAAACAAGTTCAGGGTGACAATTTAACCTCTTTAGTAAATTTTTGTATATTAGTCCCCAAATGTTAGTATTTGTATTTAAAAATGTTCATGTTAATATGTATGATGAATATAATTATATAAATCAAGGAGATTAAAATTGAGAACTTACGAATTATTATCAATAATTAAACCTAATATCGATTCAGAAGAATTCGATAAAGTAGTTGCAAAAATTGAAGAAGCTATTACTGCATTAGAAGGTAAAGTTATTTCTACAGATAAAATGGGACGTAAAAAATTATCTTATGATATCAAAGATTACAGAGACGGTTATTTTGTAGTTCATAACTTTGAAATGGCTCCTGAACAAGTTGCAAAATTCAACAGACAATTAAGATTAAATGAAAATGTTTTAAGAATAATGCTTTTAGAAACTTCAGAAGTTAAAGCATAGTAACGGAGATTAAAATGTCAATAGCAAAAGCAGTATTATCTGGTATAGTTTACAGAAATCCTGAAAAAAGATTTACAGGAAATAATATTCCTGTGACAACATTTACTCTAAATATTGACGAAAAAGAACAGTCTTTAGTACGTATTATCGCAAGAGGAAATAATGCTGATTCTATTGAACAAAATGTTTCTAAAGGTGATAAGATTGTTGTAGAAGGCAGACTTCAAATTTCAAATATTCAAGGTGAAGATGGTTCAGAAAAAAAAGTTATGGAACTTGATTTGGCCGGCTTTGAAGTTGTTGCTTCTTCATCTTCTCCAGCTGCTTCTAAAAAATCAGACGAAGTAGTTAAATTTGCAGAAGTTGAAATGAATGATATGTTAATCGGTGAAGATGATATTCCGTTTTAAGAATAAATAGAAATAGAGGAAAATATAATGGCAAAAGAACAATTAGACAAGAAAAAACGTAAAAACTGCAGTTTCTGTGCAGACAAAGTTGAAGCTATCGATTACAAAGATGCTCAAAAATTAAGAAAATACTTAACAGAAGCAGGTAAAATTCTTCCAAGAAGAATTACAGGTACTTGTGCAGAGCACCAAAGAATGCTTGCTAAAGCTGTAAAAAAAGCTAGAGAAGCTTCTTTATTATGCTATGTTTTTGAGTCATAGTTAATAAATTTATAATATTAGAAAAAGAGAACTGTTGAGGTTCTCTTTTTTATTTTATAAAATCAATCCTTTATTATATGAACAGAGGATCTTGTTGCTATATTAGGCGGTGTATAAATCATATTTCTGTTATACGCATTGTATGGATTATAATTCCTACCGCCAAAGTATGGATTGTACATATTATTATACGGATGATGCATGTGATTATAATATCGATGATTTATATTTCTGTTATTTAATCTTCCCCAATTATTATGATATGGTCTGTTTAAAATATGATTATTATAGTGGTATCTGTTATGATATGGACAATAGGATTGCGGATTATTCATAAAATTTAAAAATTCATTTCTATACATATTATTGGGGTATCCATAATTATAATTATTTGTTGTCATTGAAGGTGTGTATCCTGTCATTACTCCTGTAGAATCAAAGGTTGAGGAAACATTATCCCAAAATGTTCTAAGTTTTCCTTTTGGTTTGCCTGTATAATATGTATCATAAGGGTTTTGAACTGCAATTTGTTTAGAATTTTTGCTCATTGTTGATAACATATCTATTCTGGAATCAATGTCACCAGTTTGAGCCATTCCAAAATAATCAGTTTCAAGTCGGTTTAGTCTATCTGATATGCTCTCATATGTAAAGCTTTCGCCATATTTTGCATATTCTATATTTGTAAGTTTATCCCCTAAATCGCAATAACCGGCAAGTGAACCTATTAAATAGGCAATATTTAAAATTAATATTTTTTTGAACATCTGTATCTCTCCTATGATATATATAGAAGAAAATATGTGTTTTAATAAACAGACACCAAGCTAATCAGTAGTATAATTATTCCAAATTCTTTAAAATGAATATGGTTTCATTTACATTTGTAAGCAGATTTTGTAATTTATTATCAAGGTTTTCTTTTGTGTAAATATTATTTGAAGATGTATATGGAAGATATTTTTCTGCCATTAAACCTTGTGTCCTAAAAGATGCAGTTTCTCTAACTTGATTTGATATAAGAATTAATCTGTTATATGAAAGATAATTGCTTTCAGGTTTATCTTTATATTCTTGTTTTACATATTCAATATGGTCAATTAAATTGCTGGAAATTGCATTGAATATTTGAATATCTTGCTCATTATTTAAACATTTTCTTAATTTTTCTAAAATTAAAATAATACTGTTTACATCTTTTAAATATTTTGTTGTTTTATCTTTTTTTATGATTATATCAACATAATTATCGTTGTCTCTGGGAATTGGTTTAAGTGTTTCTTCATTTTGTTTATCTAATTCTTCAACAGAAAAAGGAGCTGTTGTTTTTTCGCTGTGTTCTTTTTTTAGATATGAAAATTCAGCTTCTATATTAGGCAGCGTTCCAACATAACCAGCGCCTGTTGTAATTATTGAGATTATAAATAAAGAAAATATTATCAAAATCTTTTTCATAAATAATATTATACTGTTTTTTTTATTAAAGTGAATATTTTTAAAATTTTGGGAATAGATATAAAAATATGATATATTTAACTTGAATAGGGGATATGTATGAATAATATAATGAAAAGATTAGGTCCAATAGCGAATTTAGAGTTTGATAAATTATTTTTAGCACAATTACTTTCACATTTTTCAGATGCGATAGTTCAGTTTACTCTTGTAGCGATTTTATTAGATAAATTACCAAGTGCAGGTAAAGCAATAGCCATTACTTTTTTTGCTTTTTTATTACCTCAATTTTGTTTTAGCCCTTTTACCGGTGCATTTTGTGATAAAGTTCCAAGAAAATTAATATTAGCGGTTAGTTCAATATATAGATGTATAGTTCTTATTGGGGCTATGTACTTTTTATTTTCCGAGGGAAATATTTCACCTAAAAGTATTTATTTAATATCCTTTTTACTTGGTTGCGGAAGTGCGTTCTTTTATCCGGCTAAAATGGCTATACTTCCCAATATAGTAGAAGGAGCTTCATTAAAGTTTGCAAATGCTTTAAATTCTTCTATAGGTTCGATTGCTGTATTATTTGGTGCGTTTATTTCTAATTTTATTATTGTAAAAACAAGTACAAATGTTTCTATAAAGTTGATAATTGCATCATATTTTATTGCGGGTATTTTAAGCTTATTGATAAATATAAAATATACACAAAGTTTTGCCAGAGTTACAAAAAATATTGCAGAAGATATGAACATAGCTGTTAAATATATAAAAGGACACAAAAAAGCTTTATATCTTGTTATGCTTTCTTTCTGTATTCAGTTTATAGTTGCAGCTTTTTCAAACAATCTAAATACATTAGTTACCGATTATTATGGTTTAGAATTTAGTGATTTAACATATCTAAGAACAATTTTAGGTATTGGTATTATTGTTGGTATGGTAGTAACAATCTATTTTGCAAGAATAATGAAAGTTGTTCATCTTTTTGCATTAGGCTTTTTAATTCTTTTTGCAACTTTATTTACTGCTAATTTCTGTAATACAATGAAAGAAGCTTGGTTTTGGTTAATTCCTATAGGAATTGCAGATGCAATGGTTGTTGTAATGTTAGATACAATATTGCAAAAAGTTACACCAGATAGGGTTAGAGGTAAAATCTTTGGTTTAAGTTTAACCTTAAATACATTTAGTTTTCTTGCAGGTACTTTAATTATTGCTTTTACAACAGAACACATACAGCCTTTAATTACATTCAAAATCATTTCAGGTGTTGCAATTATACTTGCATTAATAGTTTTATTATTTGATAAAACATTTAGATATTTCTTATTAAAGACAACATTGGGAGGCTTATTCTTAATGCTGTTTAAATATAAGGTTGAAGGATTAGAGAATTTACCTAAAAAAGGTAAAATAATCTTAGCCGGTAATCATACCGGTTGGTTGGATACATTTATTGTCCAAATGGCAACACAAAGGCATTTATGGTTTGTAACAGGACCAGCAGCTTTTCAAATTCCAGTAGTTAAATATTTATTGAAATTTTTCAATGTACTTCCTTTACAATTTGGAAAAGGATTAGAAGCAATAGACTCCGCTGTTATTCAATTAAATAAAGGTGAGGCTGTTATTATATTTCCTGAAGGGAAACTTACTACTACAGGTAAATTATGTAAATTTCATAGAGGGGTTGGTTTAATTGCAAAACATGCAAATTGTCCAATTGTCCCATTTGCAATAAAAGGCGGGTTCGAAAGCTGGAAATATAATAAGAAACTACCAAAATTATTCAATCATATAGTTATTCAATTTGGACAGCCATATACTGATTTATCTAAAGATGAAAAAGAAATAGCAGCAGAACTTCAAACACGAGTAAATTTTATGAAAAATGCGCTGGAAAGACGTTCTTTTTATCAGATTTCAAAACATAATTATTCTAACTTTTTGGATTTAATGCAAGAAAAAGGTGATGAATTTGCACCAGTAAAAGCATTATCTTTAAAAACTAAAAACGGTTATGAATCAATTACATACATTGAGTTATCAAGAGCCGCTAAAAAGTTTGCTAATTACTTAATAGATACAATCAAAGTTGAACGAAACGATAGAATTGCTATTTTGTCTGAATCAAGACCAGAATTTGCAATAGGAATGTTTGCTTCAATTCAAACAGGTGCTATTACTGTACCTTTAGATATTAAGTTAACTGTTAATGAACATACAAATATACTTTCAGATTGTAATCCAAAAGTATTATGCTGTTCTTCCCATTATTTACAGCACGCACTTGAAGTTCAAAAAAATGTTCCGTCTATTGAACATATATTTGTGCTTGATAAGGAAGAAGAAACACCGTATCAAAATGTTTATGACGTTGACGCTGATATTGATAAAGATATGGGACGTCCTCGTTCATTAGATGAAACAGCATTAATTGTTTATACTTCAGGTACAACAGGTAATCCTAAAGGTGTAATGATTAGTTTTGGAAATATCTATTCTCAATTTAAAGACTTTGAAAAAATATTTAAATTATCATCTGATAATAAATTACTTTCATTATTACCGTTAAACCACTTATTAGAATTGACAGACGGCTTCTTTGCTATGTTATATATGGGCGCGCAGGTTACATATATAAAAAGCCTAAGTCCTAAAGAACTTACAGAAACAATGAAAGAACAAGGAATAACAAATATGATAGTTGTTCCGTTGGTTGCCAAAATGCTTAAAAACAGCATTGATAAGCAGATTAAAAAGCAAAGTCCGAATGTTCAAAAAATATTTAATGTTATGTATAAACTTGCGAAATATGCACCAAGAAAAGTCCGTAGAATAATGTTTAAAAATATAATAGATGCTCTTGGCGGTAAGTTTGAATGTTTTATCTGCGGCGGTGCTCCTTTGGAAGAAGGTATTGCGGAATTCTTTGACAGAATAGGAATTCCTGTATTCCAAGGTTATGGCTTAACAGAAACAAGCCCTACTGTTTCAACAAATTATTACAATAACAATAAAATCGGCACTGTGGGTAAATCTTTACCTTCTGTAAAAGTTAAAGTTGCAGAAAATGGCGAACTGCTTGTTACAGGTCAAAATATCATGCAAGGTTATTATGGAAAACCAGAAATGACAGCAGAAGTTATTGATGAAGAAGGCTGGTTCCATACCGGTGATATTGCAGAAGTAGATGCAGACGGTTACATTAAAATTACAGGCAGAATTAAAAATATGATAGTTCTTGGCGGCGGTAAAAAAATATTTCCTGAAGAAGTTGAAGCGGTTTTAGAACAATCAGATAAAATAAAAGAAGTTTGTGTTCTTTCTTTAAAAATAAAATCCGGAAATAAAGCTGGAACAGAAGAAGTCGGTGCAATAATTGTACCAACAGATGATATTTTAAATAATGAGAATGTACAACAAATAATAGAGGATGAAGTAAAAAGGCTTTCGGAAGCTAATTTGGCACCTTACAAAACTCCGACTTTGGTTGTTATTTTCAAAGAAGAACTTCCAAAAACTTCAACAAGAAAAGTAAAAAGAAAAGAGCTATTAGAAATGTACGAAAAACAAGACGTAAATGTTTAGTTACATACTGATTGATTTTTTAGCGATTAAATAAGATAATTTAATTGAAAAAACTTGGAGGATAGTATCATTAACATTAAGTCTTTTATAACCGGATTAATTATAACTGCCGGAATTGCTTCATCAGTTTTTGCTATGACACCGGAAGCTAATCAGTATTATCATAAAGCTTGTTCATTATCAGACGATGCCCAATATGCACAGGCGGCTGAACTTTTAAATAAAGCTATTGAGTTATCGCCAAATGATGCTCTTTTATATACAAAATTAGCTGGCATGTACTCTGAACTTGGCGAATGGGATAATGCAATTGAAGCGTATAAAAAAGCTTTGAAATTAAGACCTAATGACGCATTTATATATATTAGCCTTGGTAATATTTTAGAACAAAAGCAAGATTATAAAAATGCCTTTACTGCATATAATCAAGCAATGAAAATATTTCCAGAGTATAAGTATAATTATTTGAATCTTGCAAGTGTTAAAACTCATTTAAAAGAAGATGAAGAAGCTATTAAATATTATCAAATGTTCTTGTCATACTATCCAGATGCGCTTGATGCAAGAGAAAATATGGCTTCAATCTATTTAAGAATGAATAAACCTCAAGATGCAGTTGAAATATATAATGATATTTATTTAAAAGATCCTTCAACTTTTAAAGATTTTTCAAATTATGGTTTGGCTTTATATAGAATTTCTGATTATGATAATGCTCAAAATATCTTGTTAAAAGCAATTCAAAAAGATAAAGATGATTATGTTGCAAGGGCAAACTTGGCTTATGTTTATTTGGCTCAAGCAAAAGATGATGCAGCTATGAATGAATTTGCAAAAGTTTTAGAAATTCAGCCGGAGATGACTTCTATCAGATTTGATTATGCAAATCTACTTGCAAATAAAGAAAAATATGATGAAGCAATTGTTCAATATGAAGAATACATAAAAGCTAATAAGGATAATCCGGTTGCATATTTGAATTTAGGTATTATTTATTCTAAAAAGGCTGATTATCAAAATGCAATAAAAACATTAAATGCAGGCTGTGTAGTTGCTCCAAAAGATATGGAACTCAAAAAAGAATTGGCAAAATCATATCATTTAGCAAAACAATATGAAGAAGCAATTTCTGTATATGACTCACTTATTGCAGCAGAACCTGAAAATCTTGATTTAATATTAAACAAAGGTATTGCTTTTCACGCACAAAAAAAATATACAGAAGCTATTAATTTGTATAAATCGGTTTTACTAAAAGATAAAGATAACAAAGTTGCTAATGACTATTTATTAAAAGCATATATTGCACAAGGTGATTCTTTAATTGCTGAAGGTAATTATAGAAAAGCAGTCAGCAGCTATGAATCAGCTTTAGCGTTAGATTCAGAAAATCCATTGTTGTATATTAATATTGCAAATGCTTATGATAAAATCGGTTCAAAATCAAAAGTTATAGAATATTATGAGAAAGCAATGGAAATTGCACCTGAAAATAGTGAAGTTTTATCTTCTTATGCTAAAACTTTAACAAAATATGATAAAACTGCAGATGCAAAATTGCTTTATGAAAAAGCTATGACAACTTCAACCTCAACATCTGATGAAAAATATACTTATTATGTTGATATGGCTGATAATTATTATAAAAATAAAAATTATTCTATGGCTTTAGATGATTATAAAAAAGCACTTGAACAAAAGCCTAGTGATGAATATATTCATATTAAAATTGGTAATACATATAAAGGTTTATCCGATTTAAAAAATGCAATTGCTTCATATGCTAATGCAATAAAAATAAATCCGGAAAATCCTGATTCATATTTCAATACAGGCTTATGTCAAGCAGAACTTAATGACTTAGTTTCGGCTAAGAAAAATTTTGAAAAAGTAATATCATTAAAAAATGATTATGCATATGCTTATTATGCTTTAGGATTGTGTTATGAAAAAGAAAATAACCTTGAAAAAGCAATTGAAAATTATGAAGCATTTATTAATCATACAGATGATAAAAATCTTAAAAATAATGTTCAAAATAAAGTTAATAATTTAAAGAAAAAATTACCTGATAAAGTTATTAATGAATGAAAAAATTAGTTTTAATATTATTAATTATTCCTCTAGTATTTCTTTGTTCTTTTAAGAAAAAAGAAAAACCTTTTGCTATTCTTTCGTCTGGAACTATTACATCTGAGTATGAAGTTAGAAACGAAAGAAATTTTTTGGCTCAACAGCGCATAAATTATGCGATTGTTGCGCCGGATGGTTTTAAAACACCAGGTATAAGAATTCAGTTATCAAAGGTGGATGAAAAAACAGCAAATTGGGGATTTTCAATTGTTCAAACAAAAGATATCTACATAGATATGGCGCAAAAAACATATAGTGACTATATTTATGTTCAGCGTTCAGGAAGATATGTCCTTCAACTTTTCTATTTGAATAATAAAGACTATCCTTTTATCCATAAAGAATTTTGGGTTCATTAAATGTTTAAATATTTAAAATTTTTTGTACAGTTATTTAGTTCTTCAAAATATATAAGAAAAGGTAAATGTTTGGGCTGCGGCAATTGTTGCAGAAATATACTTTTATATGTTGAAGAAGAACCTATAAGAACAGAAGAGCAGTTTGAAAAGGTAAAAGAGTGGGAAAAGCATTATCGTAATTTTTATATTTCAGGACGAAGCGAAACAGGGGCGTTGTTATTTACTTGTAGAGAAATTGATGATAACAACAGGTGTAAAGTATACTTTTTCCGTGGTTTAGGGTGCCGATTGTATCCGAGAAAAGACACAAAGTTTTTAATAAACGGCGGAAAGCCGCTTGATGGCTGTGGATATTATTTTGAAGCAGATAAGAGTTTTTCTTCTTATTTACATAAATAATATTATTGGTGGGTTTTGCTATAAAAATTCAAATAAAATCATTATGGTTTCCCGTCATGCTGAACTTGTTTCAGCATCATACCAGCTATAATATAGGTCATTAATTTAAAAGACTTTATTTCTAGATATAAGATGCTGAAACAAGTTCAGCATGACAATTATTAATAAATCTGAAGTTATAAAAATTTTTTAATTTGGGAGCATTGATTTTAGGTATCGCGAAATCACAGCTCCAAAATTGAAAAATTTTATGACTTCAGATTTATTAATAATTAAGATTTAATGAAACCGAATTAATGAAATTTCTCATTCAGCCACCGGTGATTTTAGCTTGCACAAAATCATACAAAGCGAATACGCACAGCTTGCGAGCAGTAATGAGCCTGTATCCGTCGGCTTGCCGTTAGGTATGGTGGCTGAATAAAAAATTCTCATCAACTCAGTTTCTGAAATCCACAAAAAATTAATTTTTTATGGATTTCAATAGGGAAAATATAAGAGTAAAATAATTATAATATTATTTATGTTTTACAAATTGTGTTCTGCAAATTCTTTAATGCAATTAATAGCACGATTTGCAAGAAGTTCATTTTTCAACTTCTTATTTTTGCGAGTTTTCTTATCCATTTCCATTTCTGCAAGAATACCCCAATTAGAGTTTATAGGTTGGAATGACGTGTGTCCTTCAAAACTTATGTAATGGGTTAATGCTCCTAGAATAGTTTCTTGCGGAAGTTCAATAAGTTCTTTATCTTGAATATATCGCGCCATATTTATGCCTGCTAATAGACCGGATGCAATAGATTCTGTATACCCTTCCGTACCTGTAATTTGTCCTGCAAAAAATACATTAGGATTTTTTCTTGATTGTAATGTTGCATTCAATACTTTTGGACTGTTAATAAATGTATTCCTGTGCATAACTCCATATCGTACAATATTTGCATTCTCAAGTCCTGGGATTGATTGTACTAATTCTTTTTGACTTCCCCATTTTAAATTAGTTTGAAAACCTACCAAGTTATATAAACTTGCTGATTTATTATCCTGTCTTAACTGTACTACTGCATAATTCTCTATGCCTGTTCTTTCATCTACAAGTCCAACCGGTTTTAATGGACCATAACGAAGTGTATCCACTCCCCTTGAAGCAAGAACTTCAACCGGTAAGCAAGATTCAAAAAACTTTGCATCTTTTTCAAATGATTTTAATTCTATTTTTGGTGCATTAATAAGGATATTATAAAATTTTTCATATTCTTCTTTATTCATCGGGCAATTTATATAATCTGCATCGCCTTTATTATATCTGTTTAAATAAAAAGCTTTATTAAAATCAATAGAATCTTTCTCAACTATTGGTGCAATTGCATCAAAAAAGTGCAAATATTCTTCGCCTAAAAATTCTTTTATATTATTTGATAATGTTTCAGAGGTTAATGGCCCTGAAGCTATTATAACAGGCTCTTCAGTATCTATTTCAGTTACTTCTTCTCTTATAACATTAATATAAGGATTATCATTAATCTTTTGTGTTACTTTTTCAGAAAAAAGCTCTCTATCTATAGCTAAAGCACCACCAGCTGGAACTTGAGACTCAAATACTATTTTTATTAATTCGCCTCCAAGTTCTTCCATTTCGTGTTTTAAAAGTCCTGAAGCATTTGTAATATCATAGGAACCAAGGCTATTTGAACAAACAAATTCAGCAAAATTTTCGCTCTTATGTGCCCCTGTTTGTTTATTAGGGCGCATTTCATATAAATCTACATATATTTGTCTTTTTGCTAATTGTAAAGCGGCTTCACTTCCTGCTAAGCCTGCACCTATAATAGTAACTTTTTTCATTTTATTCCTTTTTTCTATGGTAAAATTATCTCATAAAAATATAGTAAGTTATGCTTAAGTGTTGTAGAATATATTTATGAATACTTTTGAAATTATAATTTTTGATAAAGAAGATATAACTAAAACATTAGTAGAAAGCTACTTAAAGGAAATAACTTTCCCTTTTGTTTTCCAAAAATATAATGAATTTGATGAATCTCTTTTAAGTAAAACTCAAAATAAAAAAATTATTATTGTTGATGTTAACAGACATAATTATATGATTTTGAAAAAAATTGCTTTACTTTCAAAAAATAAAAATAATAATTTTTTAATAATTTCAAATGAAAAATCTACTAATTTAAGTGTACAATCGTTAAGAGCCGGCGCAAAAGATTTCCTTCTTAAACCTTTGGTTAAATCCGGGTTTTTATCATCGTTACAAAAAATTTATAATGGCTGCATTGTAAAACAAAATAAAAATAAAGAAGCAAAAGTTTTTACGGCTTCTTCTTATGAAAACGGTGTAGGAAAAACTATTTTTTTAATAAATATGGCAAAGGAACTTGCTGATAAAACCGGTGAAAAAGTTTTATTAATTGATTTTAATAATAGTTTAAATGACATTTCTTTCCTCTTAAATGTCGATATTGTTTCAAATACGGTTTTTTATATAAATTCTTTAAAAGAAGATGCGGATTTTGATAAATTGAGCAATATTCCTAAATATGCTAATTCATCGTTGTATATTATTGCAAATGGCTTTGTAAGAAGTAATTCAGAGAAAGTTAATATTGCAAATTTGGACAATGCATTGAATATTCTTAAAAAGCATTTTAAATATATTATTATTGATAAAGATTCAGATTCTTATGAGATTGATAAAGAGGTTGTTAGGCTTTCAGATATAATTTTCTTTGTTATCCCTCAATCTATAACTTCTTTTGAAAAGGT
This sequence comes from uncultured Vampirovibrio sp., assembly GCA_910583875.1. Lineage (GTDB taxonomy): Bacteria > Cyanobacteriota > Vampirovibrionia > Gastranaerophilales > Gastranaerophilaceae > Avigastranaerophilus. The sequence goes on from CAJTXT010000003.1 coordinate 169,269, forward strand.
AAGATTGGCTTTAGACCATAATTATGCTTGTAAAAATGTAAGAATTATTTTAAATAAATTTGAACAAAAAAATATGAAGAAAGTTGATCAAATTTGTAATGAATTAGAAAAAGAAATTTTCTGGAAAATACCTAAGAATTTTATGGCAACCGGAAGTGCAACAAATAACTTTAAAACACTTAAAGAAGTAGCCCCTAATTTGGATATATCAAAATCATTTGTTGAACTTGCAAAATGTATAATTGATAGAGACTAAATAATGAATTTAAAAGAAAGATTAGTTAATACAAAAAAAAATAATATTTTATTAAATCAAAATGGACTTTTATTTGATGGAAATTGTGATGTAAATAATTTTTTTATTGATAAAAATGATGTAAAAACTTTGCTTTCTAATATATTTTCTTCTTATAAAAATATTATTTATGTATGTAATAAAAATATTGATAATTCTCTTATAGCTAATTATTTCTATTCTTTATCAAACGCTTTTGGGGCGACTATTGTTGATAGTATTGAGAAGGATATTGAAAATTTTCATAATAGAATAAGCATTATCCCTAATCCAAATATTAATGAAGTTGTAAAAATCTTTGAGTATATTTTATACGGGTATAAATCTTTTGTATTTGGTTTAAACTTTGATTCAAATCCTGAGATATTAAATAAGCTAATAACAGTAATTGCTATTAATTATCCGAATTTGAGTAATATTAATATTGAGACATTATTAGGCTTTTCAAATTCATTATTTGTCTATTTTGAAGTAAATGATGATGGCTTGTATTATATTTCTGAGATTAATGAATTGAATTATGAAAATGAAAAACTTAGTTTAACTCCTATTTTTGTAAAGAAAAGTTCAATTGCAGAAGTAAAAACTCAAAATGATATTGCAAAAGTTGTTGTTGATGATGTTAAAACTCAAGATATAGATACTGATAGTGAAGATGCTAGTTCTACAGCCGAAATTTCAATAGAACAACCTGCAGATATTTCATTAATAGAAGATGAACTTGAAAGTGAATCAGATAGTAAAGTTATTGAAAATAAAATTGAAAATGTTCTTCATTGTGAGGAAACTATAGAATCAGATATGATTATAGAAGAAACAGCTGTTCAACAAGAAGATATTTCATCTTCATCTAATATAGATAATTCAGTGTCTGATAGTATAGAAAAGAAAGTAAATAAGTATAAATTATTGAAAGAAAAAGTAAAAAATAAACGAAATATATAATATTTGACTTTTAAAATCATACATATAATTTAAATAAAAATTTTTAAAGAAACAATTAAATAAATTTTTAGAATTTATTAAAAGCCAGTAATAATAAGCTTTTTATCCCGAGGTAAATCTAAAGATCTAGATAATAATATAAATCTTTTAGTATAGTAATATTCATCGTTTTATTGATGAAGCCCCATGCTCATACCTGTATATTAATAATATAAACAATGTATTTACAGGGGGCTTGAGTGTGTATATGAGAAGAACAATGGATTATGCAAAAAAAACAAAAATTATTTTGGTTGATGACAATTTTGACCACTTATTAGGCATTAGAGAATTAGTTAATTTAGAAACTAATTTAGATGTAATTGCAACTGCAACAAATGCTAATATTGCAATAAATCTTGTAAAAAAATATCAACCAGATATCGTTTTAATGGATATTAATATGCCGGAAAAAGATGGTTTAACTGCAATAAGTGAAATTGAAAAATTGGGTTTAGATACAAAAGTTATTGCATTAACAGGTTATGATGATTCAGATTTAATCTTTAGAACAATGAAAATAGGAGCTAAAGGTTATATCTTAAAAACTATGGCTTCAGCACAACTTATCCACGCAATTGAGGAAGTTCTTCAAGGTAAAATATATTTACCGTCAGGTTTATCTTCCAGATTTTTTGAATATTTCCAAAAAACATTTAAAGAAGAAACTACAAATACAGCAAATGAAGAAAACTTACTTCAATATTTAACTCAAAGAGAAGAAGAAGTTTTGGAATTATTAACTCAAGGTGTTACATATAAAGGTGTTGCTCAGCAATTATTTATTAGTGAAACAACTGTAAAAACACACGTTAATAATATATTCCAAAAATTACAAGTAAATGACAGAACACAAGCTGTATTATATGCAATTAATAATGGTTTCTTAAATAGAAAAAAATTAAAACTTGCTATATAATTAAAATATGAAAAATAAATATAACACACTTCAAAAATACATATTTGAATATTCACAAAAAGAATACGGACAAGAGACCATTAATGGTCTCTTTCGTTCGATTTTAGAACCTTTAACAGCTAATCAAAAACTTGAAGCTTGCGTGCTCCTTAAGTTAGAGGATGTAGAAGAAAAAAAATCATTAATAAAACGGTTAGCTTTTTCATCTTTAAAACTATATAGTTTTAGTTCAAATATAGAAGGAATTACAAATTCTCTGCAAAATGATATTTGGGGAACAACCGAATTTGTAATTATATTAGGTCAAAGATATTCAGCTGCGTTAATATGGGATTATGCTACATCATCTTTATCTAATAGTTCAGAAGTTTGTTTGTTGTATAACTCTAAAATAATTTCAGATATAGCAAAAAAGATATTAGAAAATTCTAAAGATGATTTTAAAGAATTAATCCAAAAGTATGCACCTGACAGACGTGAAAATTTAATTTTAAATAGTTCTATTAATTCTATTGTTTCTTTATTGAATGAAAAAAATAATGAGTTATTATGCTCAGAACAAGAAAAACAACAAATTCTTGTTTCTGACGATACAATACAAACTGCAAAAAATGTTGCAGAAAAAGCTAAATTTATTGCTCACGAAATAAAGAATAATCTTTCCATAATAAATTTATATTCAACAATTATGGGAAAAAGACTAAATAGAGTAGAAGCAGAAGATGCTGTGCTTCAATCAATAAATAATTCTTTGAAAAATATTATGAATGCTTCAGAAAATGTTTCTAATTTGATTGGAGATTTACGGTGTTTATCTGCTCCTTATATAACAGAAGTCAGTATTAGAGATTTAATACTTAATACCGTTATGTTTTGCAAAGAAAAAGCAGATAAATTCGGTGTTGAAATTCTTGTTGGTGATTTTGAAGATATTATCTTAAAAACAGATAAAACAAAAGTTCAATGTGCCATAACAAATATTATATTCAATGCTATTGAAGCCTGTATAGATGGCTGTTTTATCAATATAAATCTGATAAATAACGGAAATTTTATAAAGATTGAAATATCAAATAATGGAGCTGTAATACCTATAGATATTCAACAAAAAATATTTGAGCAAGATTTTACAACAAAAGAAAAAGGTAATGGCTTAGGGCTTGCTATTTGTAAAAAACAACTTGAGTTAGTAAATGGAACAATAGAATTAATTAGTTCATCAAATAACTTGACAGTATTTGAAATAGTTATTGAAAAAGAATTTTAATCTAGAAACTTTAAATATTCTTTTAAATCTTCTTGTGATGGAATATTTCTTAAATATAATTCTCCAAGTTTTATTTCAAGAATATTATTTATATAGGGAGAGTTTTTTGTTGTGTTTTTTATTTTTGTTTTTATGCATTCTACTAAAGATTTAGAATTCAAGGTTTTTAAAACATGGAAAAATACTTTTATTTCTTCGTTTGTATAATTTTTTTGAAGTAATTTTAAAATTGAATCTTCTGATTTATTTTTAGATTTTAGTTCGTAAAAATCTGAAATAATTTTAATTAGTTTTATTCCTTTTTCGTCGCATAGTTTTATATATTTATCTTTTTCTATAAGTAATTTCGAATATAATTTTATCTTAAATTCATCTTTTCTACATAAAGCGCATAATAGTGCAATATATTCATTTAATTTTTTTGCTATATTTTTATTTCTTGGAAAAAGGTAATGTATTTTATATTCAGCTGCATTCATTAAGGAGTTAATATTATATATATTTGAATTTTTATCTTCATTAAAATAATACCAATTTAATAAATCTTGTAGAGTATTAATTCTATTTTCATCTACAAACATATAAAAGGACATTCTGGGAATAAATATATATACACTTGGGAACCCAAGAAAAGAAACGTCCCTAATATATATTTCATTTTTAGAAATTGCTTCTATGTTATTAATCAAAAATTTTAAAAGAGTTTTATTTGATGTTTCTTCATCAACTCTAAACCAAGCTTCAGGTGAAAAATTATATGATATATCATTTTTTAAAAATTGTTTTTCTAGTTTTTCATTTATTTCTAAAGCAGATAATCCTGACATCATTTTTTCTAAAAGAAAATATTTATTTTCTTTCATACTATATTCATAATAGGTTTTTGTAATTATATTTTCATATGAGATATTTTTTATTATATTATTTAAATCATCAGCACCTTGTGCAAATTCTGTTAAACATCTTTCTATTGCGATTGGAAGCACCGGATGTGCTCCAAAATTTATATATAATAAATTTTTTTTATTATCTTTAAATATAATACATACAACCGGTAACTTTTTACCTAAAGAAGCATCTTTTATGAATATTTCATATCCTGCATTTTTAATACTTTTGATAATTTCGTTTATATTTTCGTATTCTTTATATTCTGCATCAGGAATATCGGGCATTGTTAAATTATCTAAGAAAATTTTAGAATGGGCGTATCTTTCACAAAGTTCTGAAAGCCCTTGAACCATTGCTTCTTCGATAGTATTTCCGGCAGCCATTCCATTTGTTCCTACAAATAACGAATTTAGTATTAATGCAGGTAAGTAAATTGTTTTTTTTTCTTTTAAAGCATAAAAAGGCGCCATAATAAATTTATCATTAAATTTATTATCTAATTTATTATTTACTATCATATTGCCTAATTTAAGCAGTTTAGGTGAAATAATTTTTGCAAAATTATCTAGTATTATATCTTGTAATGAGTAAATTTTTTCATCAGGAAATACAGAATAGTTTTTATTAAAAAAGTTCAATAAAATACCATTTTGTAGTCGTTCCATAAACTCTGCATAACCGCTTGCCTGAGAATTTATTATGCTTGTTCCTTTTCCATTTGTTCCAATATTAGTTTTGGGAATTGTGACACGAAAAGAGAAAAGTCCATTATTACTTCCAATTCTTTGTTCTTCATCCAGTTCTAGATTTAAATGTTTCTTTAGAAGATTTTTTATTTTTTTTACTGTATTTACGGTTTTATCATCTTTAAATATATTGTAATGCATATATTATTTACATTCACTATTGCTATATTCAAATCTTGTACCATCAGCACAAAAACCAAATGCAAAGTCATCATACTTTTCAATAATAATGTCATTGTATAATTCCAGTATTTGCTCTGCATTAAAATTTTCGATTTCTTCAAAATCCATTTTATAGCCTTTCTATTTATTTAAATCAAGCATTTTTCCAAGCTTATAGTTCCATTTTTCATCTTCAAATTCGCAAAATCCGGAAAATGGTGTAAATGTTATTTCATTGAAATATATATGATTTTTGTATAATATCCAATCAATTCGAGCTAATTTAAAATCTTTTGCGAGTTCTTTTGATAACTCAACTGCTTTTTTTAAATTATCTTCTGCTTTTTCATTTATGAGTTTATAGTTAGGTTTAAATTTTAAGTTTATAGTTTCAAAATTTTTATTAAATATACTTACAACTCTAGTGTCTTTATACTGTATTTTTTGAAAAATTTTAGGAATTCCGTTAAAACAATATACTTCATATTCAACAGGATTTTCATCTGTATTTTCGCGTAATAAAGGTTCTATTAAAATTTTAGGTTCTATAAACCTGTATTGTTTTTCCAATCCTGCCCAAGCAAAAAAAGATTGAGTCATCCATCCGTCAAAGTGGTTTTTTATAATCTGCATTAAAATTTTATTATTAATAAATTTTTCTTTATCTTTGATTATATACTGCCACTTGCATCCATGAGCAGCTTTGATAATAAATTTATCTGGAAGTACATCAAAATTAATATCAGAAAAATTTTTTCCTACCCATAACATAGGCTTTAAATATTCTGTACCAATTTTTTTTTCTACATAATTTCTTACTAATACTTTATCTGTTAATTCTGTTTTTATTGGGGTACTGTCATATAGTTTTAACCATTGTATTTTTTCATTAAAAGTTTTTGGATGTTTTAAATTTAGGTTTTTATTTGTGCGAAATTTATATATTTTTTTTAAATATATTGGATATTCTTTTTCATCTATATTAATAAGTTCATTATAACTGTATGGTGGTTCACCAATCTTTTCACGCTTAAATAATCCAAAAAATTCCATTTTTAATTCCTTAGTATACATTAAACATTGATTTTTTATCAATAATTACTTTTATTTGTTAATCATATTACCTTAAAGGTTATGTATAGTCAAGCAATATATTTTTAAGATAGTTTAAATATATAATCTTATAAATTAGAATTTTAAAATGGATATAAAAAAGCAAATTGGTATTAGAATAAAAGAGTTAAGATTAAAAAATAATCTAAAACAATCTGAATTGGCAGAAAAAGTAGGAATAGCTGTAAAACATCAAAGTTGTATAGAAACAGGCCGTAATTTCCCCTCTGCTGAACTTTTTGAGAAATATGCTGTTGCTTTCAATATAGATGTTTCAAAAGTATTAAATCTTCAGCCTGTTGTAAAAGTAAAATCAAGAAGAGATGTAATCGAAAATATTATAAGTATTGTAAATATTGCTTCTGATTATGAATTGGACTTAATAGAGAAGCTGGTCAAAGCTTTGATTGAGAAATAATTCAAATTTTAGTTATAATGGTTATATGGACAATTTAACAGTAAAAAAATATAAACTAAAAAAAGTAACAACTGATGTTGTTTATAAAGTTGATTATGAAAATGAATTAAATCCGCCTCAGCTAGAAGCTGTAAAGCAGAAAGAGGGTGCAGTTCTTGTTATAGCAGGGGCTGGGAGCGGCAAGACAAAAACTCTTACATATAGAGTTGCACGCTTGATTGAGGAGGGTGTTAATCCTAAGAATATTTTATTGTTAACATTTACGAAAAAAGCAGCACAAGAAATGCTTTCACGTGCTGCAATAGTTCTTGATTCTCGTTGTGAACAAGTTGCGGGCGGCACATTTCATGCTTTTGCAAATATTATTTTAAGAAAATACTCTACATTGCTCGAACTTCGTAATAATTTTACGATTACAGACAGGGCTGATTCAGAAGATATTGTTAATCATATAAGAGCTAATATAATTGGCAAACAAGAAAAGCGTTTTCCGAAAAAAGGAACAATTCTTGATATTTATTCTAAAGCCGTAAATAAAAACATTCCTTCTGATGAAGTTATAATGTCTGAATACAGCCAATTTGAACATTGTACAGAAAAAATAAATGAAATTATATGTGAATATAATGAATATAAAAGAAAAAATTCTATTTTAGATTATGATGATTTACTTTTATATTTAAGAACTCTGCTTGAATCTCAGCCTGATGTACGTAAAAAGCTTTCTAATCAATATAAATATATTATGGTGGATGAGTATCAAGATACAAATACAATACAGGCACAAATTATAAAACTTTTGGCATCTGAACATAACAATGTTATGGCAGTTGGTGATGATTCACAAAGTATTTATTCTTTTAGAGGTGCTAATTTTAAAAATATATTAGAATTTCCTCATTATTTTGAAAATACTAAAATAATTAAATTAGAACAAAATTACAGAAGTTCCCAAAATGTTCTTGCATTAGCAAATGAAATTTTATTAAAAGCAAAAGAAAAATATACAAAAAATTTATTCTCTACTATTGAATGTCCTATAAAGCCAGCTTTAATCAGTGCATCAGACATGAAAACAGAGGCTGAATTTATTGCGCAAAGAGTTTTAGAGCTTGGCGAAGAAGAAAATATTCCTTTGAATGATATTTGTGTTCTTGCAAGAAGCGCAAGAATGACTTATAACTTAGAAATTGAGCTTGCTAAAAGAAACATTCCTTTTAAAAAATTTGGCGGAATGAAATTTATTGAAGCCGCACATGTAAAAGACATAATTGCTCATTTGCGTGTTATTTTGAATCCGTCTGATATAATAAGCTATACGAGGATATTGCTCTTATTAGACGGTATCGGAAATCAAAGTGCTAATAAATTACTTCCTGTATTAGCAGAAGACGGGGATATAAAAGAAAAGAAACTTCCTGTTAAAAATCCCGAAGCAGTAATAAAATTAACAGAATTAATTAACTGTAATCAAAAAGATATCTTTAATCCGAAAAAGGTTGTTCAAAGTGTTTTAAAATACTATGAACCAATTTTGAAAGATAAATATGATGATTATACAAAACGTGAAAAAGATTTAGAACATTTTCTTGCTTTAAGTGAAAAATATACAAGTTTAGAAGATTTTCTAAGTGATTTAGCGCTTGAACCGCCTGATACTTCAATGACAGAAGTTGAAGAAGGGGCAAATAAAGATGAATTTTTGACTTTATCTACAATTCATAGTGCAAAAGGATTAGAATATAAAGCAATTTTTATAATAGGTGCAGTTGATGGCAGATTTCCATCCTTATATTCATTTAATTCTCCTGATGAATTAGATGAAGAATTAAGACTTATGTATGTAGCAGTTACCAGAGCCAAAACACATCTTGCAATAACATACCCTATTGATATGTTTGACTATTCAACTGGCATGGTACTTTCAAAACCTTCAAGATTTTTTGACGGGATAGGTCAAGATATTCTTGAAAAATGGGTTATCGAATAGATTGTTGTTGTTCTGCCATTTGTTTAATTGTTTCAGCTGCAGTTTCTAAATCTTTGTGCATATCTGCTTTAATTTTTTTAAATTCACTTGCAGGTAATAACTCAGGTTCACCATTAAAAGCTTGTATTCCATGATAACACGCCCATATAGGACTTACTCTATTTGTATATTTATTATCCCATTTGATTATATTATTGTATATTTCAGAAACATAGTTTACGTCAGTTGCTTTACTCTGCATATAACTTAGTGTATTTGGAGCCATTATTCCATAAAACATAGTTTGTTGTCTTGCAGAAGTATCTTTGCACATTCTTACATCTTCTATCGCTCTAGTTTTACCAAAATTATAGAAAAATACGGCTTTGTCTTTATCTGTCTTATATACTTCATCTGCAATAATTACAAAATATAGTGGCGGAAGTGCTCCTGGGTTTTGTTCAAGATATTGAACAAATTCTTTAATTTCAGAATTATTAAAAGCTTTATATAAATTATGTGCTTGGGCTGTACGATTTGCTTTTGCATATTTAACCATTGCTTTTACATTTTTTGAAAGATTTTCTTCTTGTGCTCTTGTGCATCCTGTAGTAAATAACGCAGATAAAATTAATAATGTTACAAATAAATTCTTTTTCATTTTTTCTCCTAAGTTGATTTAGTTAGTATAACACATTGTTTAAAAATGTAAAGTGCCGAAATCCCCCCCCCCCGTTGCTTTTCGGCTTTCAAAAGGGTATTATATTTATATAAATTAGGAGTTTTTATGAAAAAATTTGTTATTACTTTTTTTGTTGTTCTTTTCCTTATAGGATTAGTTTTTTTCATTCCAAATGTTAATGCAAACAATAATAAATATAATCTTCCTTCTTCTTTTTATATTGATAAGGAATTATACAATACGCTTGATGCTAAAGATTGGGATAAGCTTGAATATCTTGCTAAAATTGCTATATATAAATTTCCAAATGATGCTATTGGTTATTTTTATATGGGAATAGCTCTTGATGAAAAAGGGAAACATAAAAAAGCAATAGATTATTATACAAAAGCAATGGAATTGAGACCTAATATTGCTGATAATTATCAAAATAGAGGACTAGCATATTATCGTATGGGTGATAAAGAAAAAGCCATTGCTGATTATAAAAAAGCTTTAGAACTTGATCCTAATCATCAGCAGGCAAAAAAACAACTTGCTATAGCACAAGGCTATACTATCTATTATCCTGTTAAATTTGTAAAATAGCCTATTGTACGTTAGAAGTAATTCTATAACCTTTTGCTATCAAAGCTTGTTGAATTTCTTCAAAGTGAGCAGCATTTCTTGTTTCTAATGATATTTTTAAGAAACAATCATTAATGTCTGTATTTTCTCCGCCTTGATTATGTCTTACTCTTATAACGTTTGCACCGTATTCTGCAATTATTGTTGATACATCTTTTAATTGTCCCGGTTTATCTAAAAGTTCAATTGTAAGGTGGCATAATCTGCCTGTTGTTAATAAACCTCTGTTAATAACTCTTGAAAGGATATTAACGTCGATATTTCCACCAGAAACTATACAAGCTGTTTTCTTTCCTTCAATAGGAAGTTTTCCAAACATAGCAGCTGCTACACTCAATGCCCCTGCACCTTCTGCTACAAGTTTTTGGCGTTCCATTAATGCTAAAATTGCAGATGCAACTTCATCATCAGTAACAGTAACAATATCATCTACATATTTTCGGCAAAGTTCAAATGTTAAATCTCCTGGGCGTTTAACTGCTGTACCATCAGCAAAAGTATGTACAGGTAATTCTAAAATTTTCTTTTGTTTGAAAGATTGATACATACTTCCTGCACCTTGCGCTTGTACACCATAAACTTTGCAATTCGGATTTAATTGTTTAATAGCGTAAGCAACACCAGAAATAAGTCCTCCGCCGCCAATCGGAACAATGACAGCATCTAAATCAGGCATTTGTTCTAATATTTCAAGCCCGATTGTACCTTGTCCAGCTATTACATCTTCATCATCAAACGGGTGGATAAATTCACCGTTTGTTTCTTTTTGAAACTCACAAGCTGCTTTGTATGCATCATCATAAACACCGTCAATTAATTTTATATCAGCACCGTATTTTCTTGTCGCTTCAACCTTAGAAATTGGTGCTGTAGCCGGAATAAATATAGTCGCTTTAATGTTATTTTTTTGTGCGGCAAGGGCAACACCTTGTGCATGGTTCCCTGCTGAACATGCTATAATTCCTTTTTTCTTTTGTTCTTCTGTTAACTTAGAAATTTTATAATAAGCTCCTCTTAATTTAAAAGAACCTGTTAATTGCAAGTTTTCTGATTTTAAATAAATTTCATGTCCTTCTAAAAGAGTTTTAGAAAGAATTAAATCTGTTTTTCTTGCTATTTCACCTAATACTTTTGCTGCATCATATACTTTTGCTATATTTAACATTTCGACTACCTCTTTTATTTATTTAAATTTTTGTCCAACCAATTTCTTACATGTGTATTAATATTAGAAGAGAAACATAAATTTTTGATTTTAGAAGATTTTCCAAAAAAGTAAGATTTTATGGAAAAAATCACAACAATATGTTAAATCTTCTTAATTAATAACTAAATGTGATAATGCCCATTTGCAACATTTAAACTTCATTTTCTATCCTTTTCTGCATAAGATTTTAACATACTTATAATAAATTGGTCTATATTTTAATTAAATGGTACAATAATATGCATATAATGAGATATTTGGTCTGAATTTTATGAAGACTTGTAATAACTTAAATTCTTTAATGTATTTTAATTAATATTCTTTTTGTAATTGTTTATCTACGTGTTTATACTACATATTATAATATAAAACTTTAAGAGTTAGTTTATTTTTATTAAAATAATATTATGATTAAACAGTTTTTTCACAAAAACGACCAAATTGCTTTTATGAGCCATCCTAAAGATACTGTTATAAAAGCACATGTTCATAATGTTATAGAACGTAAAGTGTCTTATACGCAGGAAGTTCTTATAATAAAGAAAGGAAAATTAAGACTTGATTTGTATTCTCAAGATAAAGAATATATAGAAAGTACAATTTTAGAACAAGGTGATATAGTTTTTCTTCCTTATGGCGGGCATGGTTTAAAGTGTTTGGACGATGTAAGTATGATTGAGGTAAAACAGGGTCCATATTTAGGTGATAAAGATAAGGTCCGTTTTACGGAAATAGAAGACGAAAAGGTTGTTATAAATGACTGAATTTATACCTGTATTTGAGCCTGACTTAAGCGGTAATGAAAAATTATACTTATCTCGATGTATAGATTCCGGTTGGATTGGTTCAAACGGTAATTTTGTAAAACAATTAGAACGTGATTTTGCGCTATTTTGTAATCAAAAGTACGGAAGCTGTGTAACTAACGGTTCTGCTGCTTTAGATGTTGCTATAAGAGCAATGAAAGATGTCTATGAATGGCAAAATGACGATGAGATAATTATTCCTTCATTTAATATTATTTCTGCAGCTCAAAGCTGTATTTATAATAAATTAAAACCTGTTTTTGTTGATGCAGAAGAATATACTTGGAATATTGATGTATCAAAAATAGAAGAAATGATAAATGAACGAACAAGAGCGATTGTTATTGTTCATATATATGGACTTCCTTCTGATGTAGAACCGATTTTACAAATTGCAAAAAAATACAATTTGAAAATTATAGAAGATGCTGCGCAAGCACACGGGCAAACCTATAATAGTAAGAAATGCGGAAGTTTTGGTGATATCTCAACCTTTTCATTTTTCACAAATAAACATATTGCTTGCGGCGAGGGCGGTATTGTTTTAACATCTAATGAAAAATTAATTGAAAAAATTAATTACTATAAAAACTTATGTTTTACTGCAGATAAGTTTGTTCATAATGATTTAGGTTGGAATTTAAGGATGAGCAATCTTCAAGCTGCTGTTGCTTATGCGCAATTTGAAAAATTAAATGAAACGATAAATAAAAAACAATATATTGGCAATTTGTATCATGAATTATTAAATGGAATTCCTGCTAAACTTTCAGTTAAAAAAACAGAATATGCTGATAATCATTATTGGATTTTTGGCATTGTATTAAATGAAGATGTAAAATATACTGCAAAAGATGTAATAACAAAGATGAGAGAACAAAATATTGAAATGCGTCCATTCTTTTATCCTATGCATAAGCAGCCTGTATTTGAAAAAATGAGAATATTAGATAACATTTCACGTCCTGTATCTGAAAATTTATATAATAAAGGTTTTTATATCCCTACAGGGTTGAATCTTACTAATGAAAAGATTGAATATATTGCTAAACAAATAAAAAATTTATTTGCCTAATCTTATTCTTAATACAGACAATAATGCTTCAATAATAATAAAAGAGCTCATTTTCGATTTTTCCTTTTTTCGTTCTTCAAAAACTATAGGAAATTCAATGACTTTACATCCTGCTTTTACAGCTTTATACTTCATTTCAGCTTGAAAAATATAACCTTTTGCTTTTATCGAATTTAAATTAATTTGGTCTAATGCAGTTTTTGTATAGGTATTAAATCCTTCTGTCCAGTCTTTTATGTTATTACCTAATATTATATCAGCGTAGATATTTCCTCCAATGGATATAAAGTTTTTAAACCAATGCGATTCTTTTGTATTCCCATTCGTAGTATATCTTGAACCGCAAGCAATATCTGCACCATTCTCAATTAATTTAATGGCGTCTTTTATATAACAAGGTTTATGTGAAAAATCGGCATCGATAGAGGTAAATAAATCAAATCCATTATCTAATCCCCACTTAAAACCGTTTATATAAGCATTTGCAAGTCCTGATTTCTTATTTTGACTTAATAAAAATAGCTGCTTATATTCATTTTGAAGAGTCTTAACAATATTTGCTGTTCCATCAGGTGATGAGTCATCAACTACAAGAATAGAAATATCAGTATATAGAGAAATAAGTTCTTTAATCATATCCTTTATATTTTCAGCTTCATTATAAGTAGGAATAACAACTAAATGTTTCAATTTTTACAATCCCATAATTATAAGCAATAAAAAATGGGCCCGGTAGGATTCGAACCTACGACCAAGGGATTATGAGTCCCCTGCGCTACCGCTGCGCCACAAGCCCAAGACGTACTATTAGCCTACCATAGAGAATTTTCTCTGTCAATAGATTTTTGTTTCGTGTAATTTTTCGTGTAAATTTTTAGTTAACTTCTATCTCTTTATATACAACTCCGTCATGCTGAACTTGTTTCAGCATCTTTGATTTATATATATAATCTTTCTTTCTAAATATATTTAATATTGGTAAGATGCTGAAACAAGTTCAGCATGACAGTATGTTAATTTATTATTTTTTATTGCTAATAATTTCTTACAATTCTTCCAATTTACACAAATGTCTGTAGTTACAAAATTCGCATTTGCGCTCTTCTTCGCGAGGATGTTCAAAGTTTAATTCTTGAATATTTTTATATGTATAGTCAATTTTACCTTTTATTATTTCGTTATCAGCATCAGTTAAATTAATATAGAAGTTAGCGTGAGGTTCTTCTACAAATATCAAGCCTGCTCTTGTTACTTTTGTATCTGGATTTTGCTGTTCAAATGCAAATTTATAAAATCTTAACTGGTTCAAATAACTTTCATAGTCTTTTCCGTCTGCTATTTGTGATTTTGATTTTGCGCTGCCCGTTTTGTAATCATATAATTCAACGCTGCCGTCGGAATTTTTTTCTATTCTGTCAATAAATCCTTTTAAGAAATTATTATTAAATGGTACATAATCAAATGAATATTCGGTTGCAAATATTCTCTTATAAGGAGTTTCAAGCATTTGCTTATAATATTGCTTTAAGCTTTTTATTCCTCGTTCTTTTAATTCATCACGTTTTTCTTGAGATTCAAATTTTTCTGAATTTAAGTTTCTTATAAATGTTTCTTCAAACAAATTATAATCAGGATATCTGTCATTTTCTTTAGCATATAAAACAGCCCAATGCAGTGTTCTGTGAATTGCTGTTCCATAGTGGGCGCTTGCAGTATCTTTATCAAGAATAGGAATATTTAAAACGGTTGAATATAAGAATTGGCGCGGACAGTTTAAATATTGATTTAAAGAACTCGGGCTTATAATAAAGTTTTTAATTCGTGCTTTTATTTCATCGTTAAATGATGAAGCATAGTCAAAGGATTCTTTTTTTATAGTTTGAGCAAGCTCGAATAAATAATCATCAGTCTGCATTGTGTGATTGTACGAATCTACAATATTATCATTATTTACAGGTGCTGAAAGATAATATGTAAGTTCTTGCGGTTTTCCGTCTATTGAGTTTGAATATGTCAATGTCAAAGAATGTTTTGCTCTTGTTACACCTACAAATAAAAGTCTTAATTGTTCTGAATATTTTGCTGATTCTTCATCAACATTTTTATCAGATTTATCAATAGGAAGTGACATTTTATTATTTACATTTTTATTTTCCCATTTTTTTGCTACAAGGTTTGGAATATATACAAATTCAAATTCTCGACCTTTTGAACCGTGCAAAGTTACTAATTGTACTGCGTTTTGAGTATAATCTTCTTTATCTATTGTCAAAGGAATATTACTTTCAAATGCTAAATCAATATGGTCTAAAAAGTCTTTTAGCCAGCTTCCTTTATTTGTGTACATGTATGCTTGGGCTTCATCTGTTATTTTCTTTATTGCGTAAATATTTTCGCTTCGGTTCACTTCTGTATTAAGGAAATATTCTAAAATACCTGTTTTGTTGATTACTTCAATAATTAAATCTTTAGTATTTAAAACACTTCGCAAACCTAAAAGCGTATTAAAAGTATTAATAAAGTTTTTTACTTTTTTTTCATTCTCCCATTTGTGAGTTTCTAAATTTTCTTTTATGTTTGTTATTAAATCTTTATGATTTAGTCTGTTTTGTTCTAATAAAAAGGCATAATCTGAATTTGAGAAAGAAAACGGCTCGGATAGTAGCAGTCCAAAAAGTTTGTCGCCGTAAAATTCATGATTAACAAGCGCTTTTAAGTAAAAATACAAAACAAGTGAGGATTTAATATCAAAAATACTTTTACTTGCTTTCAATTGAAATTTGATATTTTTAGCTTCTAATAATGAAGCAAAGGTTTGTAATTCCTGATTATCACGTGTTAAAATTGCAATTTTTGATAAATCTTTTTCTTTATCATCATTTAAAGGCAGTTTATCAGATTTTATTAGTTCTTCAATACTTTTTATTATATAGTTATTTTCTTGCTTAATATCTGCAAAACCGTGTATTTGAATTGGCGAATTTAAAGCATTAATTTTCTCATTTTTTGCAGTCAAGACTTTTGAAATATTAAATTGTGAAAAATTAGGGTTGAATTCTAATCTGCTTTTATCTTGAGAAATAATTGCATAACTGAAATCCAATATATTCTGTGTTGAGCGGTTATTTTCATTTAAGCAAATTACTTTTGTATCAGGAAATAATGTTAAGAATTTTTCTAACGTATCTGTTTTTGCGCCTTGAAATTCATAGATAATTTGGTCATCATCACCAACTACAAAAATATTTCTGCTGTTAGCACCTTGCGCAAGTTTAAAAACAATTTTATTTTGAGAATAATTTGTGTCTTGATATTCATCTACCAAGAAATATTTGAATTGGTGTGCAACTCTTTCTAAAAACTCAGAATTATTATCAAAAGCTTCAAGCACCATATTAATCATATCGTTAAAATCTATATAGTTATTTTGCTTTAGTTTAACATCATATTTTTCATAAATATCCCATAGTTCTTTTGCTTTATTGATTTTACGTTTATGAGATTCATAAGAATTTAAAAAAGTTTTAACAAGCTTTCCTTTTTGCTCACGTTCAATATATTCAGCTTCAAGTTCTTCCATTTTCCCCTGCCATTGAGGGTGAGTATTTAAGGTATTAAAATATTCTTCTTTTGTTATTTGATTGGATTTAATCTCATCAACAGATTTTAAGTGCTCCGGAATAAAGTAATAAGCATCGCCCCACTTTGTTCTGTATTCTTGCGGATTAGCTTCATCTAAAGCTTGTTTCATAATAGAACGTTTTGTTATTTCATCAGCAGGCGAAACACCGTCTAATAATTCAAATTCGTTAGGATACTGCCTTATAAGTTCATTACAAAAAGCATGATAAGTATTGACGCAGACTGAAGAAGCTATTGTTCCTATCTCTTTTACTAATCTTGATTTCATTTCGTTAGCAGCTGCTTCAGAATAAGTTAAGCAAAGTATCGAAGAAGGAACTATATTTTCACTAAGCATGTGTTTAACACGCTGAATAATTGTAAAAGTTTTACCTGTTCCAGGCCCTGCTAAAACCATTACAGGTCCATTTATTGTATTTATACACTCTTGTTGTTTTGTATTAGGTGTAATAGTTGTTTTTACATTATTCATAAATTAAAATAGCTCCTTTAAAATCATTATAAAATATTATTAAAAAAATTCACAATTATTTCATTTTGGGGCATTTTTTGCTCATATATATTTTTTATATATTTATAGGAATAATTGTGAGAGTATTTTGATTAGTTCTACAAGTATAAATCAATATAAATATATAGGTGATAACACTATAAAAACAAATAGTGTTAATACTGAGAATGTTACTCAACCAATTAATCTATATGAAAATTCATCTGATACTTTTGAATATTCAACTGAAAATTTTAATGTTTTTGATACTGAAAACAATGCAAAAGAATTAGAAAATGAATTAAAATCCGTTCAAGAGGAGCAGGGTTTTATAGGTAAAGCATGGAATGGAATTAAATCTATATTTGGCGGCGGGTCATCTAAAGTTGAGAAAAATATAGAAAAATATAAAAATGGCGAGATTACTTTTGAAGAAGCGCAAGAATCAATAAAAAAATATCAAGACGGTCAAAAAATGAGTGTTGATGTTGTTGGTGATATTGCCTCTGGTATTCTTGCCGTTGGTGCATTTAGTCTAGCTATAGGCAGCGCAGTTGTTACAGGTGGAGCTTCATTACCGATTGCACTTGGTATAGCAACAGCAGCAGGCGCAGGCTCTAAAATTGCAATTAAAGCTTCTGACAGTGCAGTGGGCGGGCGAGAATACAGTTTGAAAGATTTAGGATATGACGCTGCAACAGGTGCTGTAAACGGTTTATTAGCTCCTGTTACAAACGGAATTGGCGCTTCTGTTACAAAAACAATCGGTACAAAAATGGGTTTAACCGTTGTAAAAGAAGGAACAGAAGAAGTAATTGAACAAGGCGTTAAACAAGGTATTAAATCAATAATAACTCAGCAAGGTGTTGATGTTATAGGCGGTACTTTAAAAGCTCGTGCATTTGCTACAGCTGCAGGCATGGCTGTAGATGGAGCTATCGGCGGCTCTGCTGATAATATGGTTCGTGCTGCACTTAATGGTGAAGATGTATTTGAAGCTGGTGTTCAAGGTGCTGTAGGCGGTATGATTATGGCTCCTGTTATAGGTGGAGGTTTCAAACTAGCTGGTAAAGCAGGTAAAGCTCTAAATAATAAAATTACAACTTCATCTGTTATGCCTGACGGCGTAAATACAAAGTTTGCTCAAGGAGCGGAAGGTGATTGTGCTTTATTAAGTGTTCTTGATGGAATGATGAATTCTAAAGATGCGCAAAAGAAAATTAAAAGTGCTATTTCATCTCCTGTTGGCAGTGATTTTTATAATGTAAAAATTGGAAATAAGAGTGTAAATGTTTTAAAATCTTCTTTAGCTGATGAAGCTTCTGATTCATTATCAGATTCAAAAGCTATAAGAATATTTGAATTGGCATATAAGCAGCTTCAAGGTACAGACGATGCTCTTGATGGTGGTTTTGCTGAAGTTATTGCTAAACAATTTGGCTTAAATCCTGTTCATATTACATCAGACTCTATCTCAGACGAAGTACTTGATACAATTGCAAAAGAAAATAGAAATACGGTTCTTTCATTGGGTGCTTTTGTTGATGGTGATGGAAATATTGCAGAAACAGGTTCAAGACATTATTTCTCTATCAAAAATATTGACGCTGATACAAAAACAGTAAAAGTTACAAATCCTTATGACAGTTCAAAAGTTATTGAATTGTCTTATGACGATGTAAAAAAACTTGGTATTTCTATTGACGGTGGAAGTTTAAATGAAACTTCTCTTCCAAATGTTACAAGAACTTTAGATGATGGAAAATTCTTTGGTAATACAGTAAATATCACAAGAAAACAAAGGTCAGATGCTGAAAATGCAAAGATAATTGAATTATTGAAGGATGTTAAATCTGTAAAAGATTCGGGTTATATAGATGAAGCTGACTTATCTGAACTTATGGATGCCTTAGATAGTGGAGTTGGCGATTATTCTTCAATAATATCAGAAGTTCAATATCAGCAAATTAAAAACAAAGCATTTACTGCTGTGTTTAATGAAAATACTATTCAAATTGGCGGTAGAGATATATATTTAACAGAATCACAAAAAGCCGCTTATGAACAGATTTTAGCAAAGTCAGCTTCAGCTCCTGTATCAAAAGGCTATTGCGGACAAGTTATTATGTCTGATTCTATGTTTATTGAAGCAACAGCTGTAAATCTGGGATTAGACATTAATGGAAAAACAACAAATGAAATATTTGGCATGTTAAGAGACCTTGTATTTGATGATGTTGATATATTACCGAATGTTCAATTTGGAAATAAAAAAGCCATTATTCAAGAATATTTTTTAAGAGACAGTTTTTCTGAAAGTATACAAAAGGTTAAAGATATGAGTGGTGATAAAGCTGTTCATGAAATGAATAAAGCATTAATGCAAAGATTTGATACAAATGATGCATTTGCAAAACAATGGATGGATTACTGTGCTGGAAGTGATAAATTTAAACAATTTTCTGCACTTGCTGATACTTATAAACAAGAACTAAGAACAACTCTTTCTTCTATGGGTATTTCAAAAAGTAAAATAGAAGAATTAATATCTGCCAATATTGAAAATGAAGACCATATTATCTTTAGAGCTTTACAACGTGATGCTATAGTTGATGTTAATACAACAATCCAAAATTGGTCAGATATTAGTAATAATGGCTTTATTTATAATCTTGCAAAAAAACTTGTAGATGGTGATACATCTGAAGATTTCATGGGAATGCTTTTAACAAGAGAAGGAACAAGCAAATTCCATACAATTGAATATAGTTTAAAACATGGTAAATGGGATACTGATGCACCATATTTGCCAAAGTATGCAAGTTAGTTTAAATTATTATAATCGCTAACAGCTTGTTGAATAGTCTTTTTTAAAGTATTTGAATCAGATTTATTTGTTGAAGCATTGATAACTGAATCAGCAAATTTAAATTCATTTTCAAAAATTCTTTGGTTTGATAATATCTCACTTTGAGGCATATGTGAAAATATAAATTGCATTTTTCTTGTTTCTGTTAACAATTCTGATATAAATTGTTTTTCTTCTTTGTTATTAGTTAAATAACTGCTGACAATCGGAATAAGATAAGAAACAGGACTCATGGACATTTTTTCTGAATGTTGAAATTTATGAAGTTCTGCTTTTGTATCAAAATTATTTTCCACTTTTAATCTCTTTGCTGTTCTTTTAAAATAATCCATTTGAGGATGAGTTATATTTTTACCAAAATTATTGTATTGTTTTGGTAACTTATTGTCAAATCTATTTATTATTATATTGGGTTTAAAACTAATTTGCATATTTAATCCTTAAAATTATAAAGAGGCTTTAGTATTGCTTGAATTTCTGCAGTTTCCTCTATTTCTTCAATAATTTCTTCAGCATCTTTATAAGCTTTTGGTGCTTCATCTAATGTTGATTGTCTTACGCTGGTTGTGTATATTCCGCTCATAGTTTGTTTATAATCATCTAATGATAATGTTCTAAATGCTTCGCCGCGCGGAATTTTTCTTCCGGCACCGTGTGGTGCTGTACAATTCCATTCTAAATTACCTTTTCCGACCGAAAGAAGTGAACCATCTTTCATATTTAATGGGATTAAAAGTTGTTTCCCTTTATTAGCATCAACGGAACCTTTTCGTATCATTTTATCATCTGAAATATAGTTATGGACTGTATCAAAAGAACTTTTTTCTTTCCAGCCCATTCTTGTTAATATTTCATCTGCAATAACTCGTCGATTAAATTTTGCATATTCTTGTGCAACTTTCATATTCTCAAGATATCTTTTTGCTTCATCGCCATCAAGATAAGAAAGTTCTGGAATATAATAATGATTTTGGTGTCTTGCTATATATTCATGATATCCAGCAACATTTTTACCAAAGCCGCGAGAACCTGAATGGATTATTAAATATTTGTTTCCTGTATCATCAGATGCAAATTCTATAAAATGGTTTCCTTTTCCAACTGTGCCAAGTGCTCCTTCAAAAAAATCAGCATCTTTATTATCAATATCTTTACAAACATTTTTTATTCCATCTTGTAATTTTTTGGGAATCTTTCGTAAATTTCTTGGTGTTTTTGTTCTCTGGCTTGATGAATATGTCTTTATTATTTCATCTAATTTTTTATAATCAGGTTCTTGTCCTTGAGTATCAACTTGTATGCATAACATTCCGCAGCCTATATCACTTCCTATTATGGCAGGAATAATTTTTTCATTAATTATTGGTGCACTAAATCCTACAACTGTATTTTTACTAGGGTGAACATCTGGCATGATTCTTATTGGAGCATCCTTAAATACTGGATGATTACACATCCTTTTTATTTGTTCGCTTGTTTTATAATCTATTGAAGATGTATAAATCTTTGCAGTTGTTGCTTTTCCTTTTATTTGTATTTCGTTTTTGCTTTTAAACGAAGGTAAATTTAATTTTTTATATCGGCTTGGAGTGCTTAAACTAATCCTTGTTATCATGGGTTTTCTCGCATTTTCTGTTAGATATAAACAATAAAAATAAAATTATTTGCTTTAATTTTGTAAAATAATTCTCTTTTCTAATATCTATAAATCAACTGATTTATATACAGATGTATGTATTTGTATTATTTTTAACTAACGTAATAAAACACTTTTTACAGAAAATTTTATTAAATTTTCTGTTTTATTTTATGTCCATTCAGAAATGTCTTTTTTGGAAATATCCCATTTTATATCATATTCTCGATGCTCTATGTCACAATATTTACAGAATGGAACTAATTCTGAAAAATAGTTGATTATATTTTTCTTTTTTGTAGATTTAAAAAATCCTTTTATCTTATGTATATTAATTCCGTCTTTTTTTGTTATTTTTAAATTTGTACCAAAATATTCATTTAAATGTCTGGCAGCAGGAATTAAAGGACATCTGTATAAAATTCCCTTTTCTAATGTATGGCAATACAATCCTTGATAACATTGCTTGTGCATATCATTTATTTCTATCTCCCCGTTGATATTATAAGTAGATTTGCAGAAAAGCTTTTCTTTTATATTAGAATTTTCAGAGAATCCATAATTAATTTTATATTTTTTACAAAGAAAATTTATTTTTTCGATATCAAGGTCTACGCCATATTTTGTTATTATTAAGTAAATATTGTATTTACTTAATGTTTCCCAAAATTCTTCATTCATTTTTGTTAGTAATATTCCATTTGTCCATAATTGAATATGTGTATTTTTTAGAATTTTAGAAGAATGGTTTAAAAACTCATTTATATCTTTGTGTAATAAGGGTTCTCCTCCCATAATAGCGAAACTGTCTATTCTATCAAAAAGCTGGTTCATTCTTTTTAAATCTTTTATAAATATATTTAAATCTTCAAATTCAGGTTTTGCTATCGGAGCGCAATGGTCACAGCTTTTACAGTTTAAATTGCAATGATGCACAATCTCACATAAAAAGTAATGAATTCTTAATTTATTGTTTTCTAATATAACAGTCATAAAGTATTAATCCTTTATAAATATATTACTTTAAAGTTATGCTAATTTATATATTTTTTATTAATATGAAATAAAATTATAATTTATGGGTTTAAAAGTTGCCATGAATCGGGTATAATATCTAAGTAGATATTTTATGGAGGCATAATAAATGCGCATTACAGTAAAAGGGCGTAACATTGAAATTACAGATGCAATTCGTGCATATGCAGAAGAAAAAATTGGAAAGGTTATGAATCATTATGATCAAATTCAATCAATTGATGTTGTTCTTAATGTAATAAAAAATCCTTCAGTTTCTCAAAGTCACACTGCAGAAGTAATATGTAAGTTTGTTTCAGGCTCTGTTCAAGCAGAAGAAAGCGCAGAAACAATGTATGCAAGTATTGACCTTGTAGCTGATAAAATTAACAGACAAGTTAAAAAGTTTAAAGAAAAACAAATGACATCTTCTAAAACTGCATCTATTAGAACAGATGCTGCTGTTGAAGAAGAAACAGATGCTGAATAATTTTATTAAATAAAAAAAGAACCCGATTATTCGGGTTCTTTTTTTAATGTTTTAATTTTTCTCTTGTATAGTTTATTAGTCCGCCTGCATTAACCAAATTTTGTATTTCTTGCGGAAATTTATTACAAGTATATTCTTTACCTGTTGTTGTATTTTTTACAATACCTGAAGTTAAATCAAATTCTAAAATATCATTTTTATTGCATTCATCACTTAATGTTGGGTGCTCTAAAATAGGTAAACCAATGTTTATAGCATTTCTGTAGAAAATTCTTGCAAAACTTTTTGCAATTACAATTGCAATTCCTGATGCTTTTATCGCAATAGGTGCATGTTCACGAGAACTTCCGCATCCAAAATTTTCACCAGCGACTATTATATCAGAGGCTTTTACTTCTTGAGCAAAAGATGTATCTATATCCTCCATACAATGTTTTGCTAATTCTTCATGTGACGCTGTATTTAAATATCTTGCAGGGATAATAACATCTGTATCTATATTATCAGCGTATTTCCATACTTTTCCTATATTCATCGTATCTCTTTACATCCTTTATTCTCTATAATATACTATTAATTATACATTACATGTGCGAAATGTTAATAGCATTTACGAAAAAGGAGAGACAAATGGTAGAAATGATTGGGCAAGCAGCAGGTAGCATCTGGAACTATTTGAATGAAAAGGGTGAATCATCTGTTTCAAAAATGAAAAAAGAATTAGATTTAAAAGGTAACATGGCAGATTTAGCTTTAGGCTGGTTAGCTCGTGAAGGCAAAATTGAAATTACAAAAAAAGGTTTAACAACAAACGTTAAATTAGTATAGTTTTTAAAAAATGTCCAAAATTTTGGACATTTTTTTTGAAAAAAATTTTTTTTTGAGATAATAAAATTATATTATTATCTCAAATTTATATTGTAGGTGTATAATGCGATTAATTAAAAAAGTATTTTCTCAAATAAAAGAAGATATTAAAACTATATATGATAAAGACCCGGCAGCAGAAAATATTCTTGAAGTATTATTCTGTTATCCTGGATTGCATGCTTTAATAATGCATCGTATTGCACATAAACTTAATTATTGGAAAATACCTTTAATACCAAGAATAATTTCTAATATCTCCAGATTCTTTACAGGAATAGAAATACATCCTGCAGCAAGAATAGGCAGACGCTTTTTTATAGACCATGGGATGGGCGTGGTAATTGGTGCAACAACCATTATTGGTGATGATGTTCTTTTGTATCAAGGTGTCACTCTTGGCGGTACTGGTAATGAACATGGGAAACGTCACCCAACATTAGGAAATAATATTGTTGTTGGTTCCGGCGCAAAAGTATTAGGAAATATTGAAATAGGTTCAAATTCTCGTATTGGCGCTGGCAGCGTTGTTGTTGATTCTGTGCCGGAAAATTCTACAGTTGTTGGTATCCCTGGCAGAATTGTAAGGCAAAAACTATTGATACAAGGTCAATTAATGCACAATAGAATTCCAGATCCTATTACCTGTCAATTAAATCGTTTAAAATATGAAATGCAAGATTTGAAAGAAAAAGTAGATGAAATGAAAAAAAGCGAAGATTAATCTTCGCTTTTTCTTTGTTATTTGTTTCGGTTATAGTTCTTATCTTACTTTTTTGTTTCCGTTGAATAATAAGTTTCCAAGACATTCAAATGGTGCTGCTACTATAGATACTGCATCTAATAAGAAGTTATGGCTTTTATCTTCTTCTATATCACACATTGCTAATAGTAAATCTTCTTGAGAAGTTGAGTCGCAGTTACCAGCTGTTCTGATTTTTTGAGCTTCAACACCAGCTGCATTTCTTGAATTTTCTCTAATGAATTCTTCTAAGTCGCCGCCAATTTCTGATTCAATTAATTGTCTAGCTACTGCTCTTAATTGAGAATCATCACCTTCTTCAGAAACTAATTGACCATATCTTGTTTGAGCTTCCATTTCTGAAAGTAATTTTTCATAAGCTGCCATTGCTTTATCTTCTTCACCGTTTGCTAAGTATGATGCAATGTTTGAAATCTTTGTATTGATTGCTGCATCACGTCCAGAATAAGCAATTTCGTATGATTCTTTTGTATCTGTATAACCGTATTTTTTATCTAAATATTCTTCATTATATAAGCTTCCAACTGAAACGCCACCACTTTGAGTCATTGTTCCAATACCAGCTGAACCGCTTAAGAAACTACCATTTTGAAATGCTACTGTCATAACTAACCTCCACTACCATAAATAATTTAATCTAAACTAACCACATATATATAAAAACAATCTGGCGTAAAGAATTTACTTTTTAGATGTTATTTGTTAACATTTCTTAATAAACTTAGAAGGATTTAATTAAAATACCGCCGATAGCACCAGCTATAATAACAAGAAGCGGATTTTTCTTTATTAAAGAAAACGGGATAATTAAAATAATAAATAGTAGTAATGCTTTATATTCTATTTGAAACGGTGCAGACCATTCTTCTTTAGTATAAGTAACAGTTTGATAAAATAATTTTAAACCGATTGAAGCAAGCAATGCACAAGCTGCAGGTCTTAAACCTGTGAATATTGCACATACTGTGTTGCAGCTTTGAAATTTAGTAAAAAGTTTTGTCATAAAAATTGTCATTATAAACGGAACTAATACAATTGCTGTTGTTGCGATAATTGCACCTATTATATTTGCAGTTGTAAAACCGGTATATGTTGCCATATTTATTCCAATTGGTCCAGGGGTAATATTTGAAACAGCAATCATATTTGTTAATTCATCAACGCTAAACCAGTTATATTGTGATTGTAAATAATATAAAAAAGGAAGTGCTGCATAGCCGCCACCTAGTGCGAAAATTCCTATTTTTGTAAATTCATAAAAAAGTAAAAAATACAATTTAAGCATTTTTGCACCCCGTTATTTTATTATGTAAAAGTGCAATAACTGCTGATATTATAATTATCAATGTAGGTGAAACAGGCAGAAGAAGTAAGGCTGCTAAGATTAGGAAAAATAAAATATATGTAAATACAGAATTAACGCTTTTAGCCCATAAGTCTTTTACAGTAATAAGTATTAGTATTACAACCGAGATTCTTATACCCCAAAAGGCATTTTGTACAATTGGATATTGTATTATTCCTGTTAAGATATTTGCTAATATCACAATACATAAAAAAGAAGGAACAATAATTCCTAATATTGCCATTAATGCGCCCATAACTCCTCTTGCTTTATATCCTGCACATGTTGCTATATTACCTGCAATAATACCTGGAATACATTGGCTCATTGAAAAATAATCAACTAATTCTTCCTCTGTCAGCCAATTTCTTTCTTCAACTATGTATTTTTTTAATAACGGAACAATAACATATCCACCGCCAAGAAGCTGAATTCCTATTAAAAAAAATATCTTAAAAATTTCAAATAATGATGCCTTCATAGTTATTATTATTGCATAAAAATGTAAATGCGAATACTCTAAAATAGTTTAAAAAACAATGAAAACGGGAATACTACAATTGTAGGAGTTGTGTATGCAAAAGGTGTTATTGTTAGATATTTATAATCATCCGATAAATATTTGCAGCTGGAAGCGTGCATTGATTCTTTTATTAAAAGGCAAAGCCGAGACGGCAAGGCGACTAAATAATATTGAAAATATGATTAAAGTAGATAATACTTTAATCCCTTATGTCATTAAGTTAACTTATGACTTGGCAGTTCCTTATAAAGAACTGCCTTTTTGTAGGGAAAATATATTAGTCCGTGATGAATTTGTTTGCCAGTACTGTGGTAAGAAATTTAAACCAGAGGAATTAACATTAGACCATGTCTTTCCTAAATCAAGATTAGGTCCTGATATTTGGGAAAATATAGTTGCCTGCTGTAAAGAATGTAATCAAAAAAAAGCTGATAGGACACCTAAAGAAGCTAAAATGAAATTATTAAGGCGTCCATATCGTCCAAAGGATTATTTGAAATTTGAATTAAAAAAATATCCTGAAAATTTAGTTAAATATTGGCAAGAGTTTTTTGAAGCATCATAAATTATTAATCTGCGCTATATATAATGTTTAACAATAAAGTTGGTCAGATTCCGTGGAAAACCAGACATTTTTCACAAAATCAAAGATTTTGGAAAAAGTAGTCAAACAAGTTCGGAATGACAGCAAATTTATAAATTTGATTAACTTTATTAACTGTTTTTTACTTTTTTAATTTATTAATAAGTGTTATTGAGAACTTGTTTGACTGCTTTTTTTGCAATCTATAATATTTTTTCTTGTCACCCTGAACTTGTTTCAGGGTCTTACCAATTGATAATATATTCATTAATATGATTAATTAGAAAGTTTTTAGACCCTGAAACAACTTCAGAGTGACAAGTTCAGCTATTTTAGTGTAAAGTTGTATATAAATCCCATTATTAATAAAAATAACCATATAGAGAATTATTTGGTTTAACTTTTTTTGTATTCTATTTAAAAAGGAGTTTTTATGACTAAAAAGATTTTAATGGTTGTTACTAATTTTTCTAATATAAATGATGATGTACAAACAGGTGTTTACTTAGAAGAATTTGCAGTTCCTTATCTTGTTTTTAAAGCAACAGGATATGAAATTACTATAGCAAGTCCTTTAGGCGGAAACAGCCCAATTGATGAAAGTAGTTTATCTTGTTCAAATCCTATGGAATGGGATGAACCGGCAAAACTATTGAAAGATACTGTTAAATTAAGTTGCGTCGATTATAAAACTTTTGATGCTTTATTTCTTCCTGGTGGTCATGGACCTATGTTCGATTTAGCAACAGATAAAAAATTAAAAGAAGTTGTTGAATATATGAATGATAATAAAAAAATAATAGCAGCGGTCTGCCATGGACCTGCCGGTTTATTAACTGCAAAAGATTCTAATGGAAATTCTATTTTAAAAAACAAGCATGTTACAGCTTTTTCTAATAAGGAAGAACATATAGTTAAAATGACGGAATTTATGCCATTTTCGTTAGAAGATAAAATAATAGAACTGGGTGCTGATTTTATTGCAGAAAAACCTTGGAGTGAACATGTTGAAATTAGTGATAATATTATCACAGGTCAAAATCAAAATTCAGCTTTATTAACTGCTGAAAGTGTAATAAGTCTATTATAAAACCCCTTTTGTAGAAGGAATTTTATCCATATTATTTGCATCATAACTTACAGCTGTTTTTAATGCTCTTGCAAAAGACTTGAAAACAGCTTCTATGATATGGTGGGTATCAAAGCCGTCAAGCATTTTTATATGAATTGTCATTAAAGCAGATTGCGCAAAACTTGCAAAGAAATGAGGTAATAATACAGTTTCAAAATCAGATGTACGTTCATCTCTAACTGTTACATCAACTTTTGAAAATATTCTGCCTGATAAATCAACAACACTTAAAATAAGAGCTTCATCCATCGGTAATATTTTTTCACCGTATCTTGTAATACCTTTTTTATCGCCAAGAGCTTCAGCTAAAGCGCTTCCTAGTGTTATAGCTACATCTTCAACTACGTGATGATTGTCTTTATCGTGTGAAACTACATTTATTTCTAAATCAAAGCCGGCATGATGTGCAAGCTGTTCTAGCATGTGGTCAAAAAATTTAATACCTGTGTTTATTTTTTTTGCGCCATTACCGTCAATATTTAAATTAACGCTGATTTCTGTTTCTGCTGTTTTTCTTACTTTAGCACATTGCCTCATTTGTTTTCTCCAGAATTGTATTTATATCATTTATAGAAGCTAAAACTTCACAAGCTCCTTTTTCTTTTAATTTGTTTTTTAGTTCTTCTGATTTATCTTGCGGCGGAAGAACTCCTATTGCTTTATATCCGGCAGCTTTTGCTGCAAGAATATCATCTATAGTATCTCCAAAATAATAATATTCACTTGAAATAGTTATATCCTTTGTCAGATTTAATCCTAATGGGTTTGGTTTACCCATACCGTGCGGAATATCATCTGTTGTAATAATTGGATAGAATAAATCTGACGCTCCAAATTTATTTAATGCAAACATTGCTTCTGCTCTTAATCTTCCTGTAAATATTGAAAGATTAAAGTCTTTTGAAAGTTCTTCAAATATTTCTTTATCAAAAAGGGCATTCTCATTATTAATTAAGCCTTTTCCGTCATTCCAGTATATTTTTTGAAAAACATCAACTATATCTTTATAAGAAACATTTATTCCGTCTTTTTCCAGCAGATATTTTGTTAAATCCCAGTCATTGTTAAGCCCGCCAAGATTTTTAGCAGCTTGAATTTCTTGTTGTGTAATTGATTTACCTGCAAATTTTTCATAAGTTTTTTCAATTGTAAGTCTATAAGAATTACCAGCGTTAACAAGTACTCCATCCATATCAAAAACTAAAGATGGTTTTATTTTAAGTATATTTTTTATTTTTTCTACACCCGTTTTTGTTGGAATAGTAATTCTTAAATGATTTTCAAGTAAACTGCCTTTTTTATATAATTTAACTGAAATATTTTCTTTTTTTAGTTTATTGTATATAAATTCTGCTTTTTGTTTAAAATCAACAAGTAAAAAATTTGCGTATGAGTTGTATACAATAGCACCAAGTTGTTCAAAAAACTCTTTTAGTTCATTTTTTGATTCTTTTATTTCTGATTTGATGTGTTCAAAATACTCAATATCACTAAGTGCTGCAATACCTGCTTTCATAGCAAAAGCATTAACGCTAAACGGGCTTACTACTTTCTTTAAGTTTTTAATATTTTCTTCATTACTTATAATATAGCCTAATCTCATGCCGGCAAGAGCAAAATCTTTAGAGAAAGACTTTGTAATAAAAACATTATCAAAAGAATTAACATATTTTTTGTATGAAATATCAGCATAATTAGCATAAGTTTCATCAATAATAACAACTTTGTCTTTTGCTTTTTCTAATATTCTTTGAAGAGTTTCTTCTTCGATTATGCTTCCTGTAGGGTTGTTTGGTGTTGCAATATATACAATTTTAATTTTGTTATTGCCTAATTCTGCCAAAAATTCATCAATAGGAAATTCCCATTTATTTTTAAATGGTACTTTTATTATTTTCCCGCCTTGTATTTGAGAATAAATAATAGGCATATCAAAAGAAGCATCAACAGTTAAAAGTGCTTCATCTTGTTCAAGATAAGTTTGAACTATTGCTTGAATGGCTTCATCTGCACCATTTGTTACTTTTATATTATCTATATTAAAACCTTGATAATCAGCGATTTTTTGTGATAATTCACCATAGAACGGATAGAAGCTGATATTATGAAAATCAATATTTTTTAATGCTTCGATAACTTTAGGTGAAGGACCGTAGTTATTTTCATTACTATCTATTTTTATGTCCCATTGTTTTTCATACATCGGGACAAAATAACCGTTCATTTCTTCAACTGATTTTTTAGGTTTTAACATATTATATCTTTCTATTTAACATAAAAATCAGCATTAACATAAACGCGTATTTTTACTTTCCCAGCTTCAACAACTGTCGGTGCAGCTTCTTCTACAGCTGAATCCATTGACATTCCTGAAGCTTTTGCATTAAAAAATCTTCCGTTTGATGCATAAGAATCAGTATTGCAATTTGCATTAATTTGTTTTATTCCATCAAGAGAAGAACCGGCTGCTTGTGCTAAAGAAAATGCTTGTTCTCTAAGTTCTTTTATTAAAGCCGGATATAATTCTTTGCAAATGCTTTTGTCATTTTCATAAGCATAATATAGTCCGTCTGTTCTATTAGCTCCATTTGCAATTGCTGTATCAATTAATTTTGCTACTTTGTTAATGTCTTTTGTTTCAACTGTTACTGAATTGACAGCTGTATAGTTTTTTATAACTCTTTTTCCAGATGAAGTTGTATTATAAACAGGTCTGATAGAAAAATTATTTGTTTTAATTACATCTGTCTGAACGTTTGTAATAGTTTTTAGAGCATTAATAATTTTATTAGAAATTTCATTGTTTTCTGCAGAAGCTTTTATTGCATTTTCTGCTGTATTTTCAACAGCAAAAGTTACTTTTGCGATATTAGGGTCAACATCTTTTGTTGTTGATGTATTTAATGATATATATCCAGCTTCTTTTTTTGTATCAACTGTTACTGCTGCATTTGCAGTAATATTAATTAAAAAAGCGATGGATATTAAAGCTATTAATAAATTCTTTTTCATAATTAGCTCCCTATTTCTTCTTTCTCTTTTTGTTGTTCTTCTGTTTTTACTTGCTCAGTTTCTAGTTCTTTTTTTATTTCTAAGTTTTTAAATTGAAATTCTTTTCTTTTCTTTAAATCAGCTTCTTTTGTTCTGTTTAAAATATTTCTTATTTGATCAGGAGTTAGTCCCGGATATGAACCAAAACCAATAATTGATTTATTATTGTTTAAAGCATATAAAGATAGTGCAATTATTGCCCAAAGCAGAATACCTTGAAATAGATTCATTGAAGATACTATTCCTGATTCAGCAATATACTTATTCCAGAATTTCATGCAAACCCATGCCGGAGATATAACAAAACCTGCGATTAAGCCTAAAACAACAAATATTATTGCAAGTACACCTCTTACACCATGAATGGTAATAACTCTATAATTTTTATTCATTCGTCTTATCCTCGGATAATAAATTAAAATCCCTTTCTGTAAGTATTATAACACCTAAAGAGGAGGCTTTGTCAAATTTTGAGCCTGCATTTTCACCAGCTAAAAGGTAAGATGTTTTTTTACTTACGCTAGAAGAGGTTTTACCGCCAAGCTTTTTTATTCTTTCTTCAAAAAATGTTCTTGGCTGTGATAATGTTCCTGTAATTACAAAGGTTTTTCCCTCAAAAATATTTGATATTTTTTCAAAGGCACTACCTTTGGGATTTACACCGTATTGTTCAAGTTTTGAAAGTATTATTTTATTATTTTCATCGTTAAAGAAATTAATAATACTTTGTGCGGCTTTATCTCCAATTCCGTCTATTTGCGTTAATTGTTCTAAGGTAGCATTTTTTATAGCTTCTAAGGTTGGAAATTCATTTGCTATTAAGTCAGCAGTTTCTTTACCTATGAGTTTTATACTTAATGCTGTTAAAAATTTTGTCATAGAAGGAGTTTTTGAAGCTTGAATAGCGCTGTATAAATTATCTGCAGATTTTTCTTTTATTAAATCCAGGGTCATAAAATCTTCAATTGTTAATTTATATAAATCAGCGAAATCTTGAATAAGATTTTTCTCCCATAATTTATCAACAATAGAGCATCCTACTCCATCTATATCCATAGCTTCTTTTGATGCCCAATATTCAATTTTACCTTTTACTTGAGCTGGGCATCTTAATGAATTAGGACAGTATAAAACAACTTCACCTTCTGGTTTTACAAGTTCTGTATGACAGCAAGGACAAGTTTTTGGCGCTTGATATATACCCAAGTCTTCCTCTTCTTTTTTTCTTATAACTTTAGGTATAATTTCTGCTGCTTTTTTTATTAATACGCTGTTGCCTACATTTATTTTTAATCTTTGAATTTCATCAAAATTATGAAGGCTTGCTCTTTTAACTATAGTACCTGCAAGCTGCACAGGCTCAAGCAGTGCAACTGGTGTTATTGCGCCTGTTTTGCCTACACTTAATTCGATTCCCGTTAATTTTGTCCAGACTTCTTCTGGCGGAAACTTAAATGCCGTAGCCCATTTTGGCGCACGCGAAGTAAAACCAAGTTCATTTTGTTTATCAATATCGTTGATTTTTATTACCATTCCATCTGTAGCATAATCAAGATTAAATCTTTCTGTTTCCCAATAGTTACATTGCTCGATTACAGGATTAATTCCTTTTACAAGTTTGTGATTTGGATTTACTTCAAAGCCTAATTCTTTTAATAAATCAAGGGCTTCTTTATGAGTATTAAATAATTTTTCATCTGGTGTAATTGCCGTATATGCAAAAAAGTGCAAATCTCTTTGTGCTGTTATTTTAGCATCAAGCTGTCTTAATGAACCGGCTGCTGCATTTCTCGGGTTTGCAAATTCTTTTACTCCGTTTTCAATATTTTGTAAATTTAGTTTTTCAAAGGAAGAAACAGGCATATAAACTTCGCCTCTAACTTCAAGGTTAATAGGCTTTGATAATTTTTGAGGAACACTTTTTATTGCTTTTATATTTTCTGTGATATTTTCGCCGATAACACCATTTCCTCTTGTTGCTGCAAGCTTTAATTCTCCATTTTCATAAGATAAAGCGCAAGAAAGCCCATCAATTTTTAATTCAACAACAAGACTTAAATCGCCTGTATTTTCATATTCTTTTTTTACACGTTCATACCACTTCTTTAAATCTTCAATGTTATTGGAATTATCAAGGCTGTATAAACGGTATTTATGCTTTATTTCTTTAAAATTATCTAAAATTTTGTCTCCTACTTTTTGTGTAGGACTATCTGCAGTTAAATATTGAGGGTATTCTTGTTCTAATTTTTTTAATTCTCTAAATAATTCATCATATTCAAAGTCTGTTATTTTAGGCG
Source organism: uncultured Vampirovibrio sp. (assembly GCA_910583875.1). GTDB lineage: Bacteria > Cyanobacteriota > Vampirovibrionia > Gastranaerophilales > Gastranaerophilaceae > Avigastranaerophilus. The sequence goes on from CAJTXT010000003.1 coordinate 203,135, forward strand.
CATCATAGACATAGTAGGCTTCATTGTTTTCTTTAATAAGCTTTTTAAGTTCATCTATTCTTGTTTTTGCTTGTATATTATCCATTTATTCCCTAAATAATTTATAAAATTTAATAAAATTGTTAACATTTACTGTTTTATTTTATAATAAAAAGAGTATGTCTATTATAAATTATATTGAAAAATACAGAAAAAGTAAAAGAACATTATATACAACACCTTCACACAACCAAGGTGAGTTTGTTGCACCAGACTCTTTAAAAATGCTGGGCAGAAAATTTTTTACATGTGATTATTCTGAAATAGAAGGCTTTGATAATCTTTCGAATCCAATAGGTATAATAAAAACTTTACAAGATAAAGCAGCAAAAATATATAGTTCAAAGGCAACATTTTTTTTAACTAATGGTTCTACATCAGGCGTTATTGCAGCAATGTATTCATTACTTTCAAGAAATGATAAAGTTTTAATTGCAAGAAATTGTCATAAGTCTGTGTATAATGGTTTAGTTTTAACCGGTGCTGTTCCAATTTGGTTAATGCCTTCATATAATGAAGAATGGGGTGTCTTTGATTCTATTAATCTTGATTATTTAGAAGAAATATTATCGAAAAATAAAGATATAAAAGCATTTATTATGACAAATCCTACATATGAAGGTATAATGTTTGATGTTTTTCGTATTTCAAGTATTTGTAAAAAATATAATGTTAAATTGGTTGTAGATGAAGCACATGGTGCATTATGGAATTTTAACAAGGCACTTGGCACACCTTCTATTCTTCAAGGTGCAGATATTGTTATTCAATCTTTGCATAAAACTGCTGGTGCACTAAATCCTTCTGCTTTGCTTCATATTGCGAAAGATTCTGATATTAATCCCAAATCTGTTCAACAAGCTTTAAATCTTATAACAACTACTTCTCCTTCTTATCCATTGCTAATTAATATAGAAGGAACACTAAATTATTTAAATTCCGTGCGCGGTAAACAAGATTTGCACGAACTTATAAAAAATGTTAACAGATTAATTCGTTCATTAAAATTAATACCGAATTTAGAAGTATATTCATATAATAATGATGTAACAAAGCTTCTTATAAAAGTTACCAATATGTCTGGTTTTGAACTTTCAGATATTCTATTTGATAAATATCATATTGAAGATGAGCTTGCAAATGAAAAATCTGTACTCTTTTTATTAGGGATAGGAACAACGAAATCAAAATTAAGGAAACTTGAAAAAGCATTATTTGATTTATGTTCAAATAATATAAAGATAATTCTTGAAGATAAAAAAGAAAAACATTTTGTTCCCGTAGAACCAAGAGTTCGCTATATTCCTTCTTTGGTTTGGAATAAACCTTCTAAAGAAATTGATATAAAATATTCATTATCACGTGTTTCTATGGAACTTATTACCGATTATCCTCCTGGTGTTCCTGTTTTACTTCCAGGTGAAGTTATAAAAAAAGAGCATATTGAATATCTTTCAGATAGACAAAAAATAAAGGTTTTAATATAACGGATAAATTATGTTTAAAAATTTGTTAAAAAATAAAAAATATCTTGATTGTCATTTAATGAAACATTCTATACATTTCTTTTATGATGAAATAAGAGCTTGCTGTACAAATACAAAAGGACCAATATTTTATCCTGACTATAATGGCGAAATTGTTGACTGGAACTATATTTATAATGAAAGAAAAAAACTTGTAAAAAATATCAATTCTTTTTGGAATAAAGAAGAAATTCCAGCTGGATGTATTGGCTGCTGTGAACTGAATTCATTTTTACAAGATAAAAAAGTTACTGATTTTGATAATTTAATTGATAGGGTTTATTTCCATTATAATATGTCCTGCAATGCAAAATGTACTTATTGTACTTATTCTCAAATAGAAAGAGGCTTTAGATATAAAGTTATACCGTTAGTAAAAGAAATTATAGATAAAAAAATATTATCTAAAAATGCCAGTGTTTATATGAGCGGTGGCGAAATTACTATTTCTCCTGAATTTGAAGAATTATTGTCTATGCTTTTAAATTATTTATCAAGTTCCGTTGAAATTTTAACCTCCGGAATTAAATATTGTACTTCTATTGAGCAAGCTTTTATTCAAAATAAATGCCGTTTAATAATTTCTTTAGATAGTGCAAAGGCTGAAACTTATAAAAAAATTAAACAAGTTGATTGCTTTGATAAGGTGGTCGATAATATTAAAAATTATGTAAAAGCCTCTGATAATGCGAAAAAGAATATTACATTAAAATACATTATTGTAGATGGTGTTAATGATAATATTGAAGAAATTACAAACTTTGTACAATTAGTTAGTAATCTTGGAATAGAGAATATAAGATTAGATTTTGACTATGAAAAGTACAAATTTACTCATGATATAAAGGTTCCGGAATATTATTTTGATTTGTATAAAGTATTTAATCAAAAAGCTTTGGAATTAGGTCTTCAAATTCAAAAGTGCGAGCAAGTTGAAGCAATTTTAAATAAAAGTCATTAGAGATATGATAAGATTTCTGGCTACAATATTATTTTTAATAATCCGCATAGTTTCAAATCCTGTTGCGAATGCTTTTCAGAAAAAAATATCAAATGATATTTCTTGTGTAGTAATTAATTTTTATTCATATTTATTTTTAAGTTTAATGTGCCTTCCTTTTTTCCTAAAATATTTGGATTGGAGTTTTATAACCATTAATTTTATAGCATTAGCTTTACTCGCAGGATTTTTATGTGCATTAGGAACAGTTTGTGTAATAAAAGCAATAAATATTGGTGAACTTTCTGTAATAGGACCTATAAATTCTTATAAAAGTGTTGTCGGATTATTTGCCGCATTTATATTTTTAAGAGAAATTCCATCCTTATGGGCATTATTTGGTATCTTTCTTATAATATATGGGAGCAGATATGTATTTTCTTCTGCTGAAGAAGGTTTTTCTTTTAAATTATTAAAGAGAAAAGATGTACAATTACGATTTTTAGGATTGCTTTTAACCGGAATAGAAGCCGCTATTTTAAAAAATATAATAATAATATCAAGTGTAGAAGCTTGTTTTATATTCTGGTGTTTTATGGGGCTTTTTTGGTCATTTATATTTGCTTTAATATCAAAAAAAGATTTTTCTATAAAATCGAATAGTATATTTTTCTATTTAATAATAATAGCTGTTTGTTTAGGCTTAATGCAATATTCAACAAATTTCGTATTTGCAAGTATGAATGTTGGCTACGCGCTTGCGTTGTTCCAATTATCTTCCTTATTAACCGTTTTCTTTGGTTATAAATTCTTTCACGAACAAGCTTTAAAAAAGAAATTAATTGGTTCTTTAATAATGATTATTGGCTCAATATTTATAATTTTATGTAATTAAAATTTAACATTTTTTAATAAAAATTATTTTTTAAGGCATATTCTTATGAATATTTGACTTGTATATAAAGTAAGGGTAAGGATGTGTTATGAAAATTAATTTTGTTTCTTCTGTAAATAATGGTTATTCAATTAATTCAAATAATGTTAAAAATGAAAAAGAACCTAATATTCAGCAAAAAACATCAACTAATGTTTTTCAAAAAAATTCATTGTCAGAAGCTATAGGCAGAAGCCAAGTTTCTTTTTGCGGAGACAACAGAATTAGAGGAAATGTATTTCAACATACCTGCAGCGAAGTTTTAGGTGATAAAGAAACAATTTCATACAATAAAGAAGATGGCAGCTTTATGCACCAAATTACAGGTCGTGATGGTGCTCTAAAAAGACAAGAAGAATTCTTCCCGCAATTAGGAAAAGAAGTTATTACAAAATTAACTAACGGTATAAAAACAATAACTACAAAAACACCATCTGCTCTTCAAATAGAAAAATTTAATGAGGAAGGAAAGCAAATTTATTTTGAAACTTCTGATAATAATGGCAATAAAAAATCCGTAACAACTGATTATAATAAAAATGTAAGAATTACAACAAGAGAATCTTACGGACAAAAAGATGTTGAAGTTATTGATTTGACTACTAATCAATCTGTAACAACCGGAGATTTGGTTCAAAGAAGATATAAAGATAGAGAAACAGGTGAACTTCATACTATAAATGTTATTACAGGACAAATTTTAAAAACTGAAAAATATTCAGATAACGGTAAACTTCAAACTGTGGTTGAATTTTCTGAACAAACAGGTAATCCTACACGTAAAATCTTCTATAATGACAGAAAAGGTGTTGAACAAGAAACTTTATATGACGCAAATGGTGTAAGAAAATCTATCACAATAAAATCATATAACGGAAGAGAAGTTGAAGAATATGAATTTGCTTCAGATGGAAATAAAGTAACAAGCCATATAGTATCAGAATTTGATAAAAATGGTAAATTAGAAAATGAAACTTCTTATTTCCCTGGTACTGATCTTATCAAAACTTATAGTGAATATAATCAAGATGGATGTATTATATATCAATATAAAGAATCTCCAAATGTTGCAAAAACAGCCCAGCGTTATGTTGATGGCAATTTAGTTGAAGAGATTAAATTCCAAAAAGATGGTACTACTTATGAATATTCAAAAGAATATAAAAAAGATGGTTCATATGAAGAAAGTTTCTATAACAGACGCGGTTATCAAACTCAGTCTAAAGAATATAATGCAAATGGGATTATGACTTCATATACTCAATATGATTCACAAACAGGTGCTGTATTAAAGATAGTTGATTTTGATGAATGTACCGGTGAAAAAACAGAATCTTTATTTGATGAAGAATCAGGATATGTAAAAAAAGTTATTATATCTGATTCAAAAGGAAATTTAAAAGAAATAATTGAATTTTATCAAGATAGTGAAGCTGAAAAAACAAAAAGAATTTATAATAATGATGGTTCTTTTACTTATATAAAATATGATGAAGACGGCAATACAATAAAACAAGAAGAATATAATGCAGACGGTACAAAAAAATCTGCAAAAGGTTCATCTTATACACAAAGAACTCAAAGTTCAACTCAATCAAATGATTCAAGAACTATAGAAGAAGTTTTAGATGAAGTATTATATGTTATTTCAGATAAAGATAGCAGCTTTAAAGATGTAAAAATGAGTGATTGGGCTATTGTTGCAAAAGAATTAGGTTTTGAAACACCGTCAGATTTATTCGCTATGGATAATAAAGCATATAGAAAACTTTGCAAACAATATCACCCTGATTTACAATCAAAAGAAAATCAAGCAGCAGCGACAAAAAGGTTTGTATTAGTAAATAATATTTACTCAAGATTTAATAAATAAAAATTGCTTTCAACTAATAATAATGATTTATATTACCTTTTATTATCCACAAAAAACGATAGAAAAAATTATTACTTATAGTTATCTTATAAGTGTTTAAAAGGAGGACAAATTATGTATAAATTATTATTAATGGGTGCTACATTCGCACTTGGACTTGGTGTTGGTAAGTTTATTACAAAGAAAAAAGATAACCAAGAAGAACAAAAACAAGAACAAGAACAGTAAATAAAACAAAAAGCAAAAGTTAATCTTTTGCTTTTTTATTTGTATTTTATAATTTTTTTAATTTTATCAGCACAAATATAACAATACTTGCATTCAACATTGCAAATTGAAGAGCAAAGATGACCATATTTTTTAAAATGGTCTATTTGGGGCATATAAGGTTTGATATCTTTTATATGATATTTTAATTTTTCTTCATTTCTTAGTCTATGAATAAATATACTTAAAGATTTATTTTCTATATTTTTATAATTATCTATTCCTTTTAGATAGTCATAATAATCATTATATAAGTTACCGGAATTAATATTTGCAAAAAAATCTCTGCCTACAAGCTTGAAATTTTTTATGCCTATCTTTCCATATTCCTTTATATCCCAGGGAAATATAAGATTTGATTTGAAGATTTGAAGAAAGATATCCTCGTCAAATAATTCAAAACATTTTTCTATAAAATAATCATTTTTAAAAATTGATATTGTCTGATTGCTTTTGTATGGCACAAAACAGCTATGTTCTCGTCTTAAAGGACATCCACCTAAACACCCTTCATTTACTATTAATTCTATTTCAATATTATTTAGTTTTGTTTTCAAATTTTTTAAAACTTTAAAATTTTTATTTAAATCGTGAGAAGGCACAATTTGTTTTATATTTGGATATAGTTTTATAAAGTTTTCATATTCTTTAATTGTTTTATATTCAAATGAGGTTGAGGAATATAATATGATATTTGGATATGTTTTTGTTAAATAATATAATAGTCTTAAATTAGATACTCTAAATTTATTGCATCCTATTTCGCATAAATCTTTTATTAGATTATCTAATTTTTCTAATTTATATTCTATGTCATCTTTATTTTCTAAAGTTGGATTGGGTGTATTTAATGTGTATATAACATCATATCCATTATTATTTGATGTTTCTATTAAATCTAGCCAATGTTCATATGAAGAATTATTTGATGTATTTCTTGCTTGTTCAAATCCGCAGAAGTTAGGACAGTTTAATGGTAGAGAGAAGTAAAAACTATTAATTTCACTTTTCTCTACCATTTTATTAATATTGTTTATTATATCTAAATGTTCCTTTTTATAAGGCATTGGTATTGAAAATTTATATTTTTCATTAGACATTATAATTCTCTATTTCTTTATAATTAATGCCGGCTGACTAAATTTTCTAGTTCAATTCTTCTTATAAGATTATTAGTGTTCTCAAGTTCTTTTTCTAGTTTTTGATTTTTAGCAGATAATTCTTTTATAGCATTAACCATTGCATAAAATATATCTTCTGTTCTAATGGCAAGATATCCGTCTTGTTCTGTTTTTACAGCATTAGGAAATATATCTTTAAGTTCTTGAGCAATAACACCAACATGTGGAGTTTTGTTTTCATCATTTATATAAATATAATTTTTTACATTTAATTTATTTATTTCATTTAATCCTGCATAATTATCTGATATATTATCTTTCAATCTTTTATCTGATTTACAATAAGCCCACCCATTTGCGACTGAACAGCCTGCTAAAATATGAAGTTTATCTTCTGTATCTCCGCTGTCAACAATATCACTATACATTTTTATAATTTCATTTTCGCTTAAAGTATCTAAATCCATTTCATCAAAATTCATTTCATACTCCTTTATTTCTTAAGATTTAACATATCGCCAAGTTTATAATTCCAACTATTGTCTTCAAAAAAATAATGTCCTGAAAATGGGGTAAATGTCATTTCATTGAAATAAAGCTGGTCTTTGTATAATAGCCAGTCAACCCGAACTAATTTAAAATCTTTTGATAATTTTTCAGATAAAGATACTGCTTGCTTTAATTTATCATCAGCTGCTTCTTTTTTTAAAATATACGAATTTAAAAATTTTAAATTAATATTTTCGTATTTATTGTTAAATACACTTACTTCTGCATTCTCATCATATTTAATTTTTTGAAATATTTGGGGAATACCATTAAAACAATAAATCTCAATTTCTTGTGGTTTTGAATTAACATCTTCTAATAATAATTCTTCTATAATTATTTGCGGCTTAATATCCTTATATTGAAGTTCAAACCCTGCAAATGGAAAAAAAGAAATATTAATATATTCGTTCATTCTTTTTCGTATAATTTTAAATAAAACTTCGTTCTTTAATAATAATTCTTTATTTTTAATTTTATAATTCCACCTGCAGCCATGATTAGCTTTAATAATGAACTTATCAGGTAATTGTTCAAAAGGAATTTCATCAAAAGTTTTACCTATCCATAAAACAGGTTTTAGATATTGTTCTCCAATTTTTTCTTTTATCCAATCTCTTACTAAAACTTTATCTGTAAGCTGTGTTTTTAAAGGAGTTGAATCATACAATTTTAACCATTGAATTTTTTCATTAAAAGTTTTTGGATGTTTTAAATTAAGATTTTTACCAGTAGCATAAAAGAAGAATTTTTTTAGATACTTGGGGTATTCACTTTCTTCTAAGTTAATTATAAAGTTATAGTCATAAGGAGGTTCTTCTATTTTTTCGTCTTTAGAAATCAAATTTTTTAAATAATTAATAATCAAAATTTCACCTCAACTCGTTTCAGACAGTATGTAAGTCTCTATATATTATATCTTAATCGCTATTAATTATATCTAATTGAATATAACATGTCAATATTTTGTTTTTATCTAGAAATAAATATATGCTTATATTATGGAATATAAATTTGAGAATATACCTTTATTGGATTTTATAAAAACTTTGTGTGCATATAAAGGAACAACATTAAGAAAATTATTAGGGAAGTTAACAATAGAAAAGAAGTATAGTAATTGTTATGCCGGATTTTATAATAAGTTAAAAAAGAATACCCTAAAATTTCAAGAAATGAATGATATAGCACAAATGCTGGGATATGAAATTATTTTGCGTGAAATAAAAAAATAGATTATTTTACTAAGTTTAAAAGCCGCTCAGATATACGAATAGATTGACTATTTAATGATGTTAAATAATTAATTGATTCTTTTAGATTTCCCATTTTTATATTATCTTTTTGTAATGATTTTTCATTTATTAAATCAAACTCAATATGCTTTATGTTTAAGTCTTTACATCTTTTTAGAAATTCTTTTATTTCTATAAGATTATCATTTTTTTCAGGAAGAATCATATATTGAATATAAAGTTCAGAGAAAAATGATTTGCTTTGCTTTGAAGTTTCAGCATATATTTTAATATTTTCCCAAATTTGTTTATGCAAATCAGTATTAGTTAGTTTATTATATGTTTCTTCTTTCACTGCAAAGACAAAGATTTTGACAGTTGTGTCTCCTCTCAATATCCCTTGTTCTATATCGAAATCAAAATTCCTTGCTGTTGTCTTCATTTCTTTTATTGGAACTACAGATTGAAAATATATTCTGTCATCATTTAAATCTTGAATGTGAGAAATAAGTTTCCTAATTTTTTCAGTAGGGGTAACATTTAACACGCTTCTATCTGTTTGATAATTTATATCCATTGATATTTCAATATTCTTGCAGTTTACTTTGTTGCACATATTTATAAAGGAATTGAATTCTTCTATATCATCATTTATTCCGTCAAGGATGATATATTTTATTATTACTTTTGCATTAGGATTATTTTTAGCCGCTTTAATGTATTGGTCTAAATTTTTCCAAACTTGGTTATAGAATTTAGCTCTTTTTATTTTCTCAAATATTTCTTTTGTTCCTGAGTCAACTGAAACAGTTATAGAAATTTTACCTTCTTTAAGAACTTGAGCTATGTCTTCAGAATAAAAGAATGCAGAACTTGCAATTTCTAAAGAAAAATTATTTTCTTTAGCATAATTAATAAGCCATTGAAGTTTTTCTTTTGGGTATTCGCTGCATTCACCTGCGCCAATGAATAAAGTACCTTCTTTTTTTAAAACTTTGTTATCTGCAAGATATTTTAAAACAGGTTCTATATCCCATATTTTTTTCTTATTAAATTCTGCTCTTTTTTTTGTATCACCTTTTGTTACAATACAGTAAATGCAATTGCAAGAACATTTTCTTCTTTCTGTTAACGAAATATAATCGATTCCAAATGTTTCATCCCACTCTTGTTCAGTAAATTTCGAACAGTTGAAACAAATATCATAATTTGCTGTTTCATTTTTACAATTTTCTATAAATTTATTTCTAGATTCTTTGTATTTTTCAATAAAATCTGTTTCGCCATTGTAATTTTGAAGAAAAGAATATCCATCGTGTGTAAACCAGCAGCAAAAAGAGAGTGCATTATCGCCTATAATTAGAGAAGAAAGAGCTGATTTACAGCATTTAAATTTCATATTAGTTCCTTTTTTGTTTCTTTAGAATAAAATATAGCCTAATATTTTTTTCTGTCAATAGCTAGTTTTTGTAAAAAAATGTAATAAATATTCAAGTTTTTCCGAAATGTGCCGATAAATTCTTTATGTAATAATGAGAAAAGTGAGTTATGGAAAATTTAACGCAAATTAAAACAGGGTTTATAGATTATTTAAAAGATAAATATGGCGATGATACATCTATGAAATTGGACTTAGCCAGCGTAGATACAAGCATATTTCTGTATAGTTCAGACTTTCAGCATTATCTAAAAGATAATGGATATGCTGATGCATCTATATTTACTCAAAGCATAAGTGATATAAAAGATATGCTTGCTTCCGGTGATATGCAAGCTTCTTCAGATTTCCAAGCTGCCGGTGAAGCGGAAAATACTGAAGCTTTGCCTCCAATGGGTGATATAAATATGCCTCAAAATTCAGAAGAGCTAATTGGAGATAGTTTCATGCTTAATACGCTTACAGATGCCTTTACTCAAGATGAAGATTTATTTGCAGCAATAAACACAAATGCAAATGATTCTGTTGATATGGAAGAAATAACTGCCTTTTTAGACTCTGTTGATGAATTAATGCAGGCAGATCCAAATAGTTTTGATAATTTATTTGATGGTATTGCAAAAAGTATTCAAAATATCAAAGGTGTTGAATCAGAACAAACTGTTGACGATATTTTAGGTTCTATTTATGAAAGTGAAGAGGCTTTAGATTATTTAGATGTCGATGGTGACGGCGAAATAAGTGACTTTGAAAAAGAACTTTTTGAAAGTTATGTTCAAGGCGATAAAGAAGAACTAACTCCTGAAGATTTACAAGCAGCGTTTGATGCTATTAAAAACGGAACCTTTGAATATGATATGAAGTTACCAGAAGATGCTGTATCAGTTCAAGATATTCCGGAAACAAATGCGGCAGAAAGTGGTGAAAGTCCTGAAAATATTTCGGCAAGACAATCAACAAATCCCGCGCAAAGTGCTAGTCCTACCGGTAGATCATCAGGCGGCGGCAATGTCGGAGGCAGCTTGCCTAATGTTCAAAAAGCTCCAAGTAATATTGAAGATATGAACTTACAACAATTGAAGTCAGAACAAACAAAAAAACAAAGTGCAGTTGACGATGCAAAAAAAGGTGTAGATACAACTTTATCTGATATTAGTGATGTTAAAGAAAATGAATATCCAAAAGCAAAAGAAGCTTATGATGAAGCTGTTGAGAATGATGAAAATATTGATGAAAAATTAAAAGAAAGAAGAACTGAAAATCTTGATGCAATTGAAACAACAACAGGAGAAATAGATTCATTAAATTCTCAAATTGCAGAAACTGAAGTTTCTCTAGGTGAAGCTAATGATAAACTTGATGGTGATAAAAAGAATTTAGATGCATTAAAAAATTCATTAAGCTCTTTTGATGGTGCAAAATCTGATGATCCTGAAGAACAAGCTCAAATAGAACAGCAAAAGGCTGCTATTCAACAGCAAATTGATACTTTGGAACAAACTACAATTCCTGCAGATGAAGAAGCAAGGGATAAGCTTGAAGAACAATTAAATGGTGATAATGGTTTTAAAGCTCAATTAGAAGAAAAAGAAGAAACTTTAAAGGAACTTGAAGAAGAAAGGACAGAAATAGAAGCTGAGATTGCTGAAAAAGGTAATGATGAAACAAAAGAAGCTCTTAAAAATTTCCAAGAGGTAGAACAAAAATTAGATGATTTAAGAGCCAAATTACCTGATGCACAGAAAAAATTAGTTGAAGCACAAGAAGAACTTACAAAAGTTAATGAACAGATAAGAACAAAAGAAGCAGAAGAAACAGAAGCTGAAAAGTCATTCTATAATGGAAGCCTTCCTTCTGAACTTGTTTCGGCATTAGATGGTAAATTAGGAGCCGGATTTAGTGCCAAACTTGAACAAGTTGCAAAAAATATAAATTGTGATCCTGCTGATTTATTAGGAATGATGCAAAGTGAATCCGGTATAAATCCGAAAGCATATAATAAAAATGGCGGTGCTACAGGTTTGATACAATTTATGCCGTCTACGGCAAGGTCATTAGGTACTTCGACTCAAGAACTTATGAATATGAGTGCTGTTGAACAGTTAGATTATGTTGAAAAATACTTCTCTAACTGGACAGGCGGTTCAGGTCAAAAATTAACAGGAGGCGACTTATATACATTATGTTTCTTACCTGCATACTTAGACAGAGAAGTTTTATGCTCAAGCGGAGATAAATATTATGGCGCGAACTCAGGACTTGATGCTAATCACGATGGTCAAATAACAAAGAGTGAACTTGGTAATCGTGTTCAGAATAAATATCAAGAGGTGCTAAAAAGTTTTGGTTTAGCATAAAAATAATAGCTTAATAATCAAAAGAAAATAATGCTGGTTCTAAAAGAATTATTTTCTTTTGATTTTAATTTTTAATCCTAATATTCTAATTACTCTATAGTTTTTATTGTTTAAATATTCATTTCTTACAGAAAATATTTTTTCTGATAATTTTACTTTTTTGTTTTGAAGATTTTGTCTTTTTTTCTCCCAGTAATTTTTAATAAATGCAAAGTAATATGCTTTTTCGTAGTCAGGCATGTTTGGAATAATCTTTAAAACATTGCAATAAATATCTTCCCAGCTATATGTTTTATTTATAAATTCTTGAGTTGATAAAAGTCTGGAATCTGAATTTTGTCTTGCTATGCATCTATATAAAATCTTTTTAACATATCCAATCTTATGATTATATATAATTGGTAATATCAATTGTGCATTTTGTCCTGATAAACCTTCATATATATGTCTTTGCGGATATATTTCAAGTAATATTTTGCTTCTAATCATAGAGGTTGGATAAAAAATAAAATTTTCACCATGGGACTTTTGTAAAATAAATTCATCAAATAAAGTATCTTGAACATGTGAAGGAATATCTCTCTTATATGCTTTTATATATTTATTTGTATTTTCTTCTACAACTTCAGTCCAAGGAAATACAATAGCATATTCTTTATTTGTTTCTAAAAATGCTGCCATTTCTTCAATATATGTAGGAAGTAATACATCATCACTATCTATACAGCATAAATAATCACCGGTAAATATTTCCAGTCCTTTATTTATTGCTGCTGCTTGTCCTTTTCTGTTTTCTTGTTTTATATAATTATAAGTCCAACCTTTTTGCTCAATCTTTTCTTTATAGGAATTTATAATTTCTTCTGTTTCATCTGTTGAACCATCATTGATAAATATATACTCAACATTTGTGTATGTTTGGGATAATAATCCTTCAATATATGGGTGTAAATGCTTTGCACCATTGTAACATGGTGAAATTAACGTTACTTTTACCCCCCCCCCTGAGAAAAATGCATTATTATTACAATCTGAATTTAAAGTTATATTATTTGTCATTTTATATTCCCCAGCGTAATAATTTTTTTAAAATTTGTGCTTTATGATTATAATGTTCTCTTTTCTTTTTTATTATTTTTCCAAGTAATTTGACTCTTGTATAATCATAAAATAATTTTATCAGCTCTATTTTGCTACTGTATGAAACTTTTTTCAAGTGTTTCGCAGAAACAGAAACTTCATTATTTGAGTAGTTATTTTTTAGCACATTGGTAATTAAATTTACACATCTTTCTTTTTGCTCTGCGATATTTTTATTAATTTGAGTATAATCATAATCTAAATTAATTGGATTTTTATATAATTCATTTATATCTCTATATATAAATTCCTTTATTCTAAAAAGCTCAGCAATAGAATCTAGTCTTGATGAACCTCTTGTAATATTATCAATACATATAAAAGGTTTATTGAAAATTAGTGCAAAACAAACCCCATGAAAGGAATCTGTTATAAAAAGCTTACAGTCTCTTATTGCTTTTAACCAATCTTCTACAGTACAAGTTCCATTTCTTCTATCTAATATTTCTACAGAAGCATTTAATTCTTTTTCAAAATATTCATATAAATCTTTGTATTTTTCATTTTTTTCTAAAATATAAGATACAATTTTATTTTTTGCATTAAAATTAGAAGTTTCAGCAATAGAATCATATTTCTCTCTATCAATTAGAAATACAGGGTCTATAATTAGTTCGGAATAAAGATTAAAAATATCACTAAAAATATCTTTGCCGGATAGTTCTCTAGAGGATAAAAAATCAAATTGCGATAATGCTTTTTTTACATTTTTTATATCTTTTTTCTTTGTATCTTTAATATACTTTTCTTTTGAAATACCAAAACTTGCTGATATTGCAATTTTACGAATATTTGTATCTGCAAAGCTTAAAAGAAATTTATCTAAGTAATCTTTTGTATATTCTAATCTTAAAACTTGGTCAGAACCAAGAATTATTCCTTTGAAATTTTTTGCTGCCTTTCTGCATTTTTTTAAGCTGTTATATTCTTTTGTTACATCAAGATATTTTTTTGCAAAAGTTTCCATATACGAATTTATATATCGCTTATCGTTTTTATATCTTCCTGTATCTAGAAGTTTTGCACTAAATCCTAATGATTTTACAAGATCCTGCATAGCATAAGCAGTTAATAATGCGCCATAATTATATAATGAATCCCATAAATTAACTATTAAATAGTCGATTTTATCATCAATGCATATTTTAATATTTTCGTTAAAACTTTTTGTATTAAATTGTTCAAAAAACAGTTTTCTGTCTTTATGTTCTTTCGAAGAACTAACTAAGCAAGGATTACCTTTTATTGCATGTTTAATAGGCACTTCTTTTATTAATTTAGCATTAGAATTTAATATATTAAAAAGAAAATCTCCTTTACTATTATTTATTAATATTGCTGATGTTCCTTTGTTATCATCTAAAGAAGTATTATATTCTGAGATTTTCCAAAAGTCTCCAATTGTAATATCGCCTTGTCTTGGGATAGTTTGAAATTTACAATTGGTACAAGTTTTTCTTAAATATAAGTTTTTAAGAAATCCTCTCATATAGATATCAGAGTTATTTTCTATATTGATAGTGGCATTTGTTGTTGCATGTCTAGTTATTGAGTTATAAGACCATCCGTTTTCTTTTGAACGGAAATTTGTGTTTATCCATTTTTCATTATTACCTTCAATTGTTTCTTTTATATATTTCTGAAAAACCTTAGGCGATGGTACGCCGTGGCAAATAATATCAACACAATATAAGTTTTCATAATCATTTTTTAAAAAAGATTTTAAGCCGGCTATCTGGCATGGTGTACCTGTAAATAATACTAATTTATTATCATTTAGCAGTCTTTTTGTTTCAGAATAACAATTCCCCATATTACTTTGAAGATATTTTGAATTTTTCATTTTTTCTATATCTTCAATATCAGAAGAAACAATATGTGAAACAGTTGCATCTGAATTCCAAACCGCTCCTGCAACATATCCTTTATTATCTATAAAATATTTGGCTAAAATAGGAAAAACTCCGCCGGAAGAGCAATTTACTCTTATTTCATCTTCAGCAAGAAATGCAAAGCATTTCGGGTTTTTATTATTGTTAAAGTTATTAACTAAAGAGGGACATACGTTTTTACATAATCCGCAATTTGTACATTTTTCAATATTAATTTGAGGATATAAAAAACCGTCGTTATTATATTCAAAAAAGATTGCATTATTAGGACAGATATTTTGGCATGCAAAACATCCGTAACAATCTTTTTCAACTGAAGCTATATTGTTTATACCCCCCCCCGACACAATTTTATAGTGTCTCAAATATAAAACTCTATGTTTATATTACAAAAAAAGAACTGGTATTACCAGTTCTTAAAAAATACGCCTGGAGCGATTCGAACGCTCGACCCTCTGCTTAGAAGGCAGATGCTCTATCCAGCTGAGCTACAGACGCTCATATCTTTATTAAAACATATAAATTTTTAATTTCAAGAATTATTTTAAATTCTTTTGTAACAATTGTAAATAAAAATTAAAAATGAGCAATTACTCTATCACAAAATACTTTATATAAATAAGGAGTATTATGTAATGATTCAAATAAATCCTTATAAAACTCAAGAAATGTATGCAGGTGCCGCAGGCTCTTCCAGCCTAATGTTCGGTGCTGGTCAGCAAGCAGGTGTTCAAGGTGCAGGTGCAGCTCAAGGTTCTGTTGGTGGAATTAACACCGGCAGCAAGCCTTACGAAAATGTAAGCTTAGTTGATCGTTTGGATAGAATTGATGCAGGTGCAGTTAGACCAAGTACAGGTGGTGCAAATTCAGTAGATGGCTATGATAGTGAATTAGCAGCTCAAGGACTTACAGGTGTAACCGGTGAAAGTATATTTGTCGGTCAAACATCTAAGGTTGGCGCTTCTGACAATAACTTCGCTTCATTAGTTGGCAGACTAAATAATATGGATTATGAAATGCATCCTGATACCAGAGATGAATTCCGTGGAAATCGTTTGTATTTAGAAGGTTAAAATTTACTAATTCATTTAATAATTGATAAATAAAAATTTTTTTATATAATTATTGTATGAAGAATCTGTATAATATTGATGATTGGTCAGAGGTTTCTTGTCTTAGGTTAGGTGAGATTCTATTAGAAGCAGGAAAAATTAATCTTGTTCATATCTCAATGGTTTTAGATATACAGAAATTCAATAAAATGCCTATGGGAGAAATTCTCCTTTCAATGAAAGTTATCAATCAAGATGATTTGCATCAGGCATTGTTGGTTCAAGAAACAATACAGAAAAGATGCAATAATGCATAAGTATATAAAAAAGTTTTTTTTATCTTTATTATCAATTCTTTTACTACAAAGTTTTGTTTGTGCAGCTGAGCTTGAGTTTGCACAAGTAAGTGATGTGCATTATTCTGTTGATAATTTAGACATGGGAAAATATTTGTATTTTCTTTCATTGTCTTTGCACAAACAAAATGCTGACTTTGCTGTATTTCTTGGTGACAATGTTGATAAATCCAGAGACGTTGATGTTATTGCTTTTATGCAGGCTGTTCATTCAATTAGGACACCTTATTACCTTGTTTTGGGAAATAAAGATGCGCATAAGCTTAGCGGTTTAGAAAAAAATGAATATTTAGACATTGTTTCTACTTTTAATCGCAATCAAAATGAAAAAGAAAATTACTATTATTTTAAACCAAATTCTGATTTTATATGCGTTGTTCTTGACGATACCCCTGATTTTGCACAGTCAAAACATGGTCAAGTTCCGGAAGAACAATTAAAATGGCTTGATAATTTACTTACTAAATACTCAAATAAGTTATTTGTTATTTTTGAACATAGTCCAATTATGCCGCCAAGAATAGAATATGGTTTATCTATGTTAGAAACTGAAAAATATCAAGAAGTTTTAAATAAACATTCTAATGTTGTTTTAATCTCTTCCGGTCATTATCATCAAGAAGCTATTCAGCAAGATGAAAAAGGAGTAAGGCATATTTCTGCACCTGCATTTTTAAATACACCTCACTCATATCAATTAATTAAAATTATATATGATGAAAAAAATTATAAATCTCCAAAAGATGTTGAAATTATTGTAACTAAAGTGAAAGTCTAATTCTATTTGTTATTGTATACATAGTCTCTTGCACAATCAAACATTGCTTTCGAAAGCCCTTGATTGCTTTCAAAATTGAAACCTGAAACTTTTAATAATTGTCTTAAACGTTCTTCCCAAAAATCGTACATTTCTTCTTTTTCAATATCTAAAACTTGCGCAATAACACTTACTTCTTCCCAGTCTAAAGGTAAAGGTCTTGCACCTCTTAAAATATCAACTATTTCAAGACGCTGTTTTCTTGGAAAAGCTTTTAAAAATTGAACAGTTGTTAAATTCTTTTCTTTTTGTTTTTCTCTGATAAATTCAGTTGTTTCATCAATTAAAATAGGATCTTGCGGTATTTTATATTCGACAAATTCTTCAGGTGAAATATCCATAACTGTTGCAATACGTTCAAGTGTTGTACTTCTTGTTGAAAAGGGTATAGTTTCATCAATTAAGTTATAAACATAAGAAAGAGTTACCCCAATCATTTGTGCAAAATCTTTCTTATGCAAGTTTGTACTTTCTAAAAAATTATAAAGCATTTCGCTGCTTTTCATTGCGATTAAGGCATCTTTTTTATTTTTCATAATCAATTTCTCCTGTTTTTTATAATAATTAGTCATACTAATAAGTTTTTAATTGGTAAGTTGAATATAAATATGGGATAATTTAGAAAAAGGAAGGCATGTATGAAATTAGTAATTTGTTTAGGAAATCCTACATCTAAATATGAAAGAACAAGGCACAATGCCGGATTTATGTTTGCTGATTTTTTAGCTGAGAAACTTGGCTGCAGTTTTACAACTGAGTCTAAATTTAAGGCTGAAATAGCAAAAGGAATTTATAATGATGAGGCAATATGGATAATAAAACCGCAAACATTTATGAACTTATCAGGTGAAGCGCTTCTTGCTTTAAGAAATTTTTATAAGATAGATATAAATGATTTATTTCTTGCTTATGATGATATTTCTTTGGATATCGGCAAAATAAGATTTAGAGCTAAAGGCTCTGATGGCGGACATAATGGAGTAAAATCAATCATAAAATATGCTCAAACACAAAATTTTGATAGATTAAAAATAGGTATAGGTCCTCAGCCTCCTTATATGAAATCAGAAGATTATGTTTTACAAAATTTTAGTTCAGACGAAATGAATATTTTAAAGGATACTTTAAATAAAAGTGTTGAAGCGTTCCTTTATTATTGTCAAAATGATATATATAAGGTGCAGAATAAATATAATTAAAAAAGGAAATTATATAGAAATTTACACTAAACATACTCAAAATAAAGTCATAATGTCATTCCGAACTTGTTTCGGAATCTTACCAATTGTAAGACCCTGTGGAAAACCAGACATTTTTCACAAAATCAAAGATTTTGGAAAAAGTAGTCAAACAAGTTCAGGGTGACAACTTCAACTATTTTAGTGTAAAATTATACATAATTCCCTTAAAAAAAATATCAAGACAAAAGTCTTGATATTTTTTTATTAGTATTTTATTTATTTTGCATTTGTCCATTTATTATCTGTGTTTTCAAATGTTAGTTTACGTAAAAGAATATTTTTACTGTTAGATATTCGAACAATAACATTATCTTTATCTACTTGTTCAATTTGAGCAGTTGTTTGTTTTTCTACATTTGTAATTTCATAAGGGATATTTGAATCTTTTTTATATTTTTCAATTGCGTATGGCTTACCTGTTGCAATATTTATATATGATACAGTCCCTGTTTTTGGATCTATTTCCCTTGTTGTATGGTTAAGTGTTGTATATATGTGTTTTCTTATAGGATTAAATCCAAGTTCTTGATTTAATACTTTATAATCTAAATCAGTAATTTTTTTAATACTGCCGTCTGCATTATATTCAGTTAAACATTCTTTTGTAGAAGAAACAGGTGTATCTTGGTTTCTGCCGTCATAATATTGAACATTTGTTTCTTCTGTTCTTGTTGGTCTGCAGTTTGATGCAAATATTGTTGTTTTTATATCAGCACTTTTATTTTGTGTTTTTGTTTCATATTCAAATTCACTGACTGGCTCGCCATTTTTAAAGTTTGTGATTTTAGTTTTGTATCCCATAGCAGCTCTTGTTCCAGGATTTAATATATTTGTTTGTACTCGTTCTGGTGTTGTTCCATCTTCTTCCAAATTAACAATTTGAGAGCCTTCTTCTTTTCTTTTACCTGATTCATAAACATCTGAAAATTCAGTAAGTTCTGTGCTTGAAAGTTTTCCGTTAGAACTATATGTTTCTATATAAATAAATCTATTATTATCGCTTGTCCAAATTATTTTCTTACCGCTTCTAGTATTAGGCATGATAAATTTATTTTCTAATAAAAGACCTTCCGGACGATTTAGTTTTGGATTTTTATTTTCAAACTCTATAAGATATTTTTCACCATCGCTATAAAAACCACCTACTTGTTCATCCTTATAAGTTCTAGTAAGTTGTCCGCTAAATGGTTTGCCATCAATTGTTGCAGTGTCAAAATTAATTACGCCGCCATTTTGAATAAAATCTTTTTGTTTTTGTTGTAGGGCTGTTGAGTCAAATTTAGGGTTTTTCTTTAATTGTGAAAAAGATATAGCATTTGTTGAATTTGTTTTATTTGAATAAATATTTCGTGTTGAAAACGAAACTGGAGCAATCTTCATGTTTATTTCCTTTGTCTTAATATTTCTCTATGCGATTTTTTTAAAACTTGTAAAAAAAAATTTTGCTAATAATTATTACATGTGGATAAAAATTTTAAGTAACAAATAAAAAAAAGAGGGCTGTTAAGCCCTACTGTCTGGAATTAAGAATAGTTGGAAGTATGAAAAAGATACTTATATATAACGAAATAAATGGCTTCTCTACAATTCGACACATGGGCTAAATAAAAATTACCCATATAGGTAATATAAAAACAAAGCATTAAGTGCATATAATACACTTAATGCTGAAACGCTTATTATACAATGTTTTGAGAAAATATTATTTTTTATGTATAGAGCTATTGACAAAAAATTTTTTCTAATACATAATAAATATATAAAATAAAGTGTATATAAAACACTTAACAAAGAAGAGGAATTAAAAATGAAAATAAATGCAATTAGTTCATTTAATTATAATTTAAACAGACCAAGCTTTAAACATACTGCTGTTCCATATCCTGAATATGAAAGTGCTTATTCTTATAATAATGATTCAGAATTTGTAAGTAAGAAAGTTGATTCTGTAGTTTCTAAATTAGCTGCTTTATTCAGCCCAAAAGTTTCTAAAGAAGCTAAAGCTATAAAATCTGATATTGACAGCATTTACAATGATAATAAAGTTGTTGTTAAAGACCCGAGAAAAAAATCATTATCGTATGTAGCATAGATATATTTAGTTCTCTTTCTCATTAACAACCCATTTTTTTCTTAATTGCCATTGCAATATTGTTAGAATAAATATAAAAATAAATAATATATATGCTATTGCTGAGGCTTTGCCTATATTAAAAAATTCAAAAGCATTTTTGTACAACCAATATACTAATATATTGGTTGTATTATTAGGTCCGCCTTGTGTCATTAAATAAATAAGGTCAAATACTTGAAATGAACTAATAGTTGTTATTAATAAAACAAAAAATATTGTCGGGCTCATTAACGGAATTGTAATTTTAAAAAAGGTTTTTATATTATCAGCACCATCAATTTTTGCTGCTTCAAAAACTTGTTCACTTAATGACGAAAAACCCGAAAGAAATATTATCATGTTGTAGCCGACTAATTTCCATACCGAAACAAAAATAAGAACACCCATTGCTAAATTTGTATCATATAACCATTGTAAATTAGATTTTAATAGCGAATTGATAAAACCTATATTAGGATCAAATATCCATTGCCAAACCATTGCTATTACAATCATTGGTGTTATAAACGGTAAAAAATAAGCAGTTTTAAAAATTTCTTTACCTAGTATTTTACTATTTATAATTGCTGCTAGTATTAAAGGAAAAATAGTCGCAAATACTGTAACAGATACTGCATAGATTATTGTATTCTTAAATATAAACCAAAATTCATGCGATGAAAGTAAATCCAAATAATTTTCAATGCCTGTAAATTTGAGAGTTGTAATTAAATTCCACTTAAAAAAACTTAAAATGAAAGAAACAATTGAAGGTAGAAAAATAAAGAGGAAACAGCCTAATATTGATGGTAAAAGAAAGGCGTATACCCATATATTGATTGGTTTATGTTTTTTTTCTTTATAACAATTTCTTATCATCTTTGATTTTGGTTTGAATTCTTTTTATAATGATAAGTATAGTAGTTTTTTTAATTATAGACAAGGATATAAAAATGACAAATACAATTGATTTTAGTGCTTTTGGTAAAAATGATATTAGAGGCATTTACGGTCAAAATGTTACTGAAGAACTTTTTTATTATACTGGTAAAGGCTTTGTAAAATATATTGAAGAAAAAACAGGTTTATACCCTAATGATATTTGGATAAGTATAACTCGCGATGCAAGACTTCATTCTGAGTCTTTGTCGAAAGCATTAATAAAAGGTATTACACATGCAGGTGCTAATGCTGTTAATTTAGACGTTGCGCCAACTCCTATAGGGTATTATTCAGAATTTGCTGCATTCCCGGAAACTATCTGTAAAGATGTAGTAATTTCAGGTGCTCTAATTGTTACAGCAAGTCATAATCCTTCTGAATACAATGGCTTGAAGATGACCTTTAATAAATCTTCTTTAAATGAAGAAGAAATTAAAAAAGTAAAAGAACAAACAATGCTTCAAATGAATAATGATATTACATCTGTTAAACATGGCGAATCTAGGCTTTACAATATTATTCCACAGTATATAGATTTTCTAGTTTCAAAATTTGGTCATATTGGAGAAGGAATAAAAGTTGTTGTAGATAGTGCAAATGGTACAGGTGGTGTTGTTGCCCCTAAATTGTATAGAGATTTGGGCTGCGAAGTTATTGAATTATACTCAGAACCAGATGGAAGATTCCCAAATCATCATCCAAATCCAAGTGCTTTATCAACACTTGATGATATAAAGAAAAAAGTTGTAGAAACAGGTGCAGATTTAGGTATTGCATTTGATGGCGATTCTGACAGATTAGGTGTTATAGATGCCGAAGGAAATGCTTTAACCGGTGATGTTCTTTTATATATATATGCCCAAGATGTTATAAAAGAATTATCTTTACGCGGTGAAAAGCCTGTTGTTGTATCAGAGGTAAAATGTTCTCAAGTCCTTTATGATGAAATAAATAATAATGGCGGTATAGCTATTATGGCGAAGACTGGACATGGCTATATTAAATCTAAAATGAAAGAGACAGATGCTATTCTTGCAGGAGAAATGTCCGGTCACATGTTCTTTAAAGATAGATATTATGGTTTTGATGACGCTGTTTATGCCGGCTGCCGTATTATTGAAATTATTGCAAAAAATAAAAAAGCTAATTCTGAATTTAAACTTTCTGATTTATTAGAACCGTTTAACCGTGTATGTACATTAGAAGAAGTAAGACATACTTGTAAAAATGAACTTAAGAAAAAAGTTTTGTCTAGTGTTTCAGAAAAAATTAAAAATGATAATACAATTTTTGGAACAAAAATAAATGATATAGTAACTATAGACGGGTTAAGAATTATTTTTGAAGATGGGTTTGCTTTAATAAGACAAAGTAATACAGAGCCTGTCTTTACCCTTAGATTTGAGGCAGTTACAAAAGAAAAAGCAACTCATTATAAAAAAGTAATGGTTTCATTATTGGATGAAATTATACAAGAATGTACAGATAGCGAGGACTGATGAAAGCTTCATTAATAGCCAAAATATTGGTGTTGTTATGTTTTTGTTCACTTATACTTGGTATTTTTTCTATTGATAAACAAAAACCATATCAAGAAAATAATAAATCGAGCATAAATATAAAAACAAATTCTAATAAAATTGCAGTAATAGAATTAGATGGTGCAATTGCTTCATCTGCAGATAGCAGTTTTTTTTCAAAAGAAGCAAATGCTTCAAATATGCTGAAGTCATTAAAAATGGCGAGGGAAGATAAAGATGTTCAAGGTGTAATTTTAAAAATTAATTCTCCCGGCGGTACTGTTGGAATGTCTCAAAGTATTTATAATCAAGTATTAAAAGTAAGAAAAGATAAACCTGTTATTGCGGTTATGGATGATGTTGCAGCAAGCGGCGGTTATTATATAGCTTCTGCTGCTGATAGAATTATAGCCCAAGAAGGTACTTTAACAGGCAGTGTTGGCGTTATTTTCTCTTTTATGGATTATCATAATCTTTTGACTGATAAATTGAACATAAAACCTGTTGTAATTAAAAGCGGAAAATTTAAAGATATTGCTTCCGGTACAAGAGAAATGACTCTTGAAGAAAAAGAGCTTATGCAAGACATTGTTAATGATTCATATCAACAATTTTTAAATGCAATAAGAAATGGAAGAATACAACGAAATGATAATTATTCTGCTGTAAAAACAGCATTGACTGAAGAAAATCTTAAAAAATATGCTGATGGTCGTGTTTTTACTGGGAAAATGGCTAAAAAAATTGGTTATGTTGATGAAACCGGTGATATCGATACAGCAAAAATTATGATAGAAAAAATGGCACAAGAAAAATTTGGTAATAAACTAAATGTTAAATTGATTAGTTATAATAAACGCAGTACTTTTAGTGATTATTTAAATGGACTTACCGAATATAGTACAAAAGGTACTCTTAAAGTAACTGATATTGTTCCAACAAGTATGATATTAAATAGAAAGCCTTTATATTTATGGGAATAACTACAGACGAATTTTTTGAAAATATATATAAAGTTATTTTTAATCCAAAAGAGTTTTTTGAGCAAAAGGACATGACTGTCTCTGTTCGTTTGGCCTTGGCTACTATTATACTGATTGCGGTAATTAATAAATTTTCTTTTGGAATTTTTGATGGTTCTGTTTTAAAAATTTCGTTTATATTTTCATTAATTTGGGGTGTTATTTCTGTTGTTATACTTTGGTTTTTAACTGCATTATTTTTTGAATATATTGCTAAAATTTTTAATAGAGACGGAAATCTTGAAAAATTATTGTTTTTAACTGCATTTGCACCGGTTCCTTATATGTTTTTTGCTCCGCTTAATTTAATAAAGAATATAGGAGAAATAGGCTATATTATTGCAACACTTATAGAAGTTTTATTATACTTTTTGATAATATTTCTATATGCTTTAGCTCTTAGAACTGTATATAATATAACAATTTCACGAGCATTTATGTTAATTTTTATTCCGTTTTTATCTTTATTTTTTGCAATTTATTGGCTAGTGTGCTTTATTTCTAAAATATGGTATATATTTTCCATATAGAGAAAAGAACTATGAAAAAATATATATTAACAATATTAATATTACTTCTAACTACTAATATATACGCTGAAGCACAGTTGACTCCGAAAGAAACAATGAGTGCTATAGAAAACAATGTTTTTGGTTATGAATATAATACTGATACAGATATTAAACGTATAGAAAGAATTGAAGAACATTTATATGGTCAGAAAAAAACAGGTACTCTTCAAAAACGTCTTGAAAATATTCAAAATGATGCCGGTTTAACTTTAGATGATAAAAAAGCTGAATTAAATAGTGATAGAAATATAAATTCCAATCGAAATACAAATTTTCCTGACTTAAAGGAAGATGCTACAGTTGAATATCCAATGGTTGATAAGATAGAGCAAGAACTTTTTAATACTTGCTATAAAAAAGAAAATATTTATAATCGTTTGAATAGGTTAGAAGAAAAAGTCTTTGGTAAAGCTAGCAATGAAGATTTAAATACCAGAGTAGATAAACTTGCTTCTGTTATAAGACCTAAAAAACAAATGATGTCTCAACCTCAAAACTATAATTATACGCCAAATGAAATGAATGATTATTACAGTAACAGCGGTTTAGAAACAGTAAGTGATCAATCCGTGCCTTTCCAGCTTGCTGCTTTAGAAGAAGATTTATTACGAAATGCATATATGAATGATAATATATCTAATAGATTAAATAGATTAGAGCAAAAATTATTCAACAGAACATTTTCTTCTGATACTGATATTACCAGATTGCAGCGCATAATGGTTGCATATGACGCCAAGAAAAATAGTTATAAATATGAAAATAACAGAAAAATGCAAAATATGGCTACAGCAACACAAATAGGCGGAATTTTGTTAATGATACTTGCAATGCTTTTATAGCTTCATATCTTCAAATAACATGCCTGCAATGTTTTCTTCGGATAAATCATTATCTACCGGAAACGGTATTGTATCAAAAGGTGTCGAAGTATTTGTGTTGTCTGTCTTTCTTATTTTGTCAACAATATGTTCAGCCCCTTTACTGCCTGCGCTATATCCAGAAAGTGAAGCAGCAGCATAAGCTGCACCTTTTGCAACATAAATACCTATTCTAGCCAGTTTATGATTTTGTGCAAAATTTGTATTCATTAATTTTTTGTTTAAGGCATTTAATCCTTTTTCTGCTAATTGTTCAAAAGTATACATTGTGGCAATACCAGATGCTTGTGAAATACCTGTTTTAACTTTATCATCTGATTTTGCAGTATTGTAAATGCCGGAAGCAATAATTAAAGGGTAGACTATTTTTCTTGCAATAGCTGCAGCTTTACTGAAAATACCTTTTGCCGGAGCAACAGGAGTGCCGCGAAGTATACCGGTTCTTGTAACTGTATCAATAGTTCTTGCAGTTTGTGCGCCTGCAATCCCTTCTTTGAATACATTTTCTTCTTTTTTTCCATATACAAAATTTCTAGCTGCGAAATATGCACAGGAAATACCATTTGGCATACTAAATTTCCCTATTAAAATTACTTACCTATAGATATAAAAACAATTTATAATGATAAATTTACTCAAAATAAATAATAATTTACAAATTTAACATTTTATTAACTATAAAATTAATTTATGAGAAAATATGAAAGGAGATTTATTAAAGTACATATTTTAAACTCTGTCATAGGTATGAGGGTAATTAAAGAGGGGACATTATGAAAGTATTAATAACAGATAAAATAAATGAAGCAGCTGGAAAAATTCTAGAGGATGTGGCTCAAGTTGATTTTGTCCCAACTCTTAGCGAAGATGAATTGGCAGAAAAAATCAAAGATTATGATGCTTTAATGATAAGAAGCCAAACTAAAGTTACTAAAAAGATTTTAGAAGCAGGTAAAAATTTAAAAATAGTAGGTCGTGCAGGTGTTGGTGTAGATAATGTTGATATAGAAGCTGCTACACAAAATGGTATTATTGTTGTAAATTCTCCGGATGGAAATACTAATGCTGCTGCAGAACATACTTTAGCGTTAATGCTTGCAATGTCAAGAAATATACCTGCAGCAGCAGCTTCAACTAAAGAAGGTAAGTGGGAACGTTCTAAATTCACAGGTGTTGAAGTTTTTGATAAAACATTAGGTATTATTGGTTTTGGTAAAATTGGTCACCATGTTGCTAATGTTGCATTGGCTTTAGGCATGAAGGTTGTTGTATCAGACCCTTATACAACAAAAGAAGCAGTTGAAAAAATCGGTGCAAAATATGTTTCAAGCCTTGATGAATTTTGGGGGCAATGTGATTATATTACAATTCATACCCCTAAAACAAAAGAAACAACTTCTTTAATAAACAAGAATACTTTAAACAGAATGAAAAAAGGTGTAAGAATTATTAACTGTGCACGCGGCGGTATTATTGATGAAACTGCCTTGAAAGAAGCTTTAGAATCAGGTCAAGTTCAAGCTGCTGCTATTGACGTTTTTGAAACAGAACCGGATATTACAGCTTCGCCTTTATATAATTGCCAAGGAAATGTAACAATGACTCCGCATCTTGGGGCAAGTACAAAAGAAGCTCAATTTAATGTTGCAATTGATGTTGCAGAACAAATTAAAGAAGTATTAACAGGCGGCAGCGCAAAAGCAGCTATAAATATTCCTGCTTTGAAATCTGCTGTTTTAGAACCTGTTAAAGAATATATGCAATTGGCAGAAAATATTGGGGAACTTGTTCAACAACTTTCTAAAGGTAACTTAAAAAATATAAATATTACTGTTAATGGTAATTTATCCGAGCTAAATGTTGCTCCATTAGAAGTTGCCGTTCAAAAAGGTATTTTCTCTTCTACCGTAGAAGGTGTTAACTTTGTTAATGCTCCTTTAATTGCAAAGAAAAGAGGAATTAATATTGTAACTTCTAAATCTCAAAAAGATTGTACTTTTATTGGCTCTATATCAGTTACATTAACAACAGATATAGATGAAAATACAGTTACTGGCGCATTAGTTGCTAAAAACATGCCAAGAATTGTAAGAATCAATGATTATAATATGAGTATTGAAGCTGAAGAGCACATGTTAATGATTCCTCACGAAAATAAACCTGCAATGGTTGCGAAAGTGGCAGCCGTTATTGGTGAAAACAATATTAATATTAATAGAATGCAAGTTGCTCAAAAATCTAATAAAAAAGATAATGTTTCTATTATGATTATTACAATTGATAGAGATGTTGATAATAATGTAATGACTACTATTAATGAAATAGATGGCATTCAAAATGCACAATATATTAAATTAAATGCATAAAAACCAGAATAATAAAAAATCCCTTACTTTATAAGTAAGGGATTTTTTATTTTATGAATATCTATTTATTTAGATTCATGTTGTCCTTCAATGTAACCAGCTTTTGAAGCTTGACCGATAGTAGCTAACGGAGCAACGATTGCTAATGCAGCAGCACCAACTGCGATTGCAGCTTTAGCCGGAGTAGGAAGTGAATTGAATTTAGTATATACTGATGAATTTTTAACAGCTTCTTTTAAATTTGTCCCATCAATATTAACTTTTGATAATGCTTCACCAACAGAATGTCTAATACCTTTTAAAGCACCAACAAATTTATTAGATTTTGTTGCTACAGCACCTATACCGGCAGCACCTGCTGCTAATGTTGTTAACTTTAATGTATCTTTAGCTGACTCTTTGTATAATTCTTTCATACAATCTTTTTTTGCAGCTTTTGTCATATTCTTATTTGTTAAAACGTGTGCTGGTGAGCCCTTCATTCCTATTTGCATAAATAAACTCCTTTTCTATATTTAATTAATTACTTACCTACAAATTTATGCTTATACACTTATAAAACATCAATAAAAAATTTATTGTCTATATTTAAAAAAAAATTAAGAAATGTAAATTAAGTGCTTTCAATATAAGTAGGGGCTGTTTTTGGACTCTTTCCTTTAATTACATTATGATAATAAGAATATGTCATTGGATTATTTTTATTTAAAATATTACCATTTTCAACACTTGCTATAAATACTGTATGAGTTGGTGTTTCTATTTTATTTATTATTTTACATATTAAATATGCGCAAGCATCTTTAATAACAGGCAAGTTATCTATCAATTCATAAGGTATTACGCCAAATTTATCAAAATCACGCCCGCTTCTAAATCCAAATGTGCCTATTGATAGTGGATTAGATTCTTCTGAAAGGATTGAAACTGCAAATTCTTTAACTTCATTAATGCAGAAATTAGTAAAATTTTCGTGATTGACACTTAATGCGATTGTCGCAGGTGATGAAGTTATTTGCATTATGCTGTTTACCGTACATCCTGTATATCTATCATTTATTTTGCAAGCAACAATATAAACACCATATGATAAACATTTAAAAACATTATTATTCATTTTTACTCCATAAAAAAGGATAGGTATTTAATAAAAGATACCTATCCTTTTTATTTTATTAACCAATAACCGGTGCAACAAATGTTCTTGCTGCAAGTTCTTTATCTAACATGTATAAACAATTAGCATCGTTGCAAATAAGTTTTAATGTTTTTAATACATTACCTACATTTGCTTCTTCTTCAACTTGTTCTTTAATGTACCAGTCTAAGAAAGAAACTGCTGCTCTGTCTTTTACTTCATCAGCTACATCAGTAAGAGAATTAATTTTTGAAGTAACAAGTTGTTCATGTTTTAATACATCTTCAAAAACTTCAAGTGGAGATTCCCAATCAGCTTTAGGTGCTTCAATTGTTTGAAGTGTAACTTTACCGCCGCGTTCTTGAAGATAATCAAACATTCCCATTGCATGAGCGTGTTCTTCTTGAACTTGAACATTCATCCAATTTTTAAAACCTTGTAAATTCATTCTTTCAAAATAGGCAACCATTGATAAGTAGAAGTATTCAGAATATAATTCTGCATTAATTTGATCGTTAAAAGCTTTTTCTAATTTTTCATTTATCATGATATCTCTCCTTTTCTAAATTTATTTTACAACTAAATTAAATAAATGCATTAATCTTATATTTAATATTATGATAGCAATTTTATATTTGTTCATGTTTTGTTTTCGAAAAAAGGAGATATATATGAAAACATCTATGATAAATAAGGCTGTATCTGGTTTAGTATCTAAATTACCTGCAAAGAAGGCACAAGTACAAAAAACAATTTCATCACCAATTATTTATTATGGTAATAATGCCGCTCAAAGAGAAATGGTACAAAAAATGAATGTTGCTATTGATGCAATTAATCATTCAGATACATTTATTTCAAGCAATCCAAATACTAAAGAAGGTCTCGCAAAAATTTTATCAGATATGATTTTTTTACCTAAACAATAAAAAAATAATTTTTAGGTAAAATATTTCCTATCTTTTAATTCATCTGGCATGAATTGTTGTTTATAGTCCGGATTATCATGAGTATAAACATAGCCTTTGCCAAAACCGTACTTTTTAGCATCTTTGTAGTGAGCATCGCGAAGGTGCATAGGCGGCTGGAAATTTAAACCGTTATATATATCAGACATTGCAGCGTCTATTGCCATACAGGCTCTGTTAGATTTTGGACAACGTGCTATATATTCAACGGCTTGGGCTAAAGGTATTCTTGCTTCGGGCATGCCTAATATTTCGGATGCGCGAAAAGCATTTATTGCTATTGTCAGCGCATGTGGAGCTGCATTTCCTACATCTTCTGAAGCGCAGACAATCATTCTTCGTGCTATAAAACGAGGGTCTTCGCCTGCTGTAAGCATTTTTGCAAGCCAATATATGGCAGCGTCAGGGTCTGAACCTCTCATACTTTTTTGAAAAGCTGACGCCATATCATAATGTTCTTGTCTTGAATATCTTATTGAGGCTGTCTGAGCTAATTGTTCAAGAGTTTCAACAGTAATTTTTCTTGTATTATCAATTAATGGAGAACAAAAATATACATTTTCTACTAAATTTAATGCACTTCTTGCGTCACCTCTTGCGTAGTTTAGAATATATTCTGTTACTTCTTTTTCTAATATTGCTTCTGTATATTGTGATGAAAGGTATTGAAAACCTCGTGTAATAATTTTTTTCATACTTTCATCGTCGAGCGGTAATAATCTTATTACTTGTGCTCTTGAAAGAAGTGCGGAATTAACCTGAAAGGAAGGATTTTCTGTAGTTGAACCTATTAAAAAAACAGTACCGTTTTCCAAATGCGGTAATAGTGCATCTTGCTGCGTTTTATTATAACGATGAATTTCATCTATAAATAAAATTGTCTTTTGTCCGTAAACAAGTTTTTCTTTTGCAGAGTCAACTGCTTCTTTTATATCTTTAACGCCTGAGGTTACTGCACTTAATTCTATAAATTGGCTTTTTGTATGGTTTGCAATAATGCGTGCAAGTGTAGTTTTACCGCAGCCAGGAGGTCCCCATAGTATTAAAGAAAATAATCTGTTTGTTTTTAAAAGTGAAATTAAAGGTGAATTTTCGCCTGCTACATTACCTTGGCCTAAATATTCCTCTAATGTTTTAGGACGCAATATTTCGGCTAATGGTATTTGTTTATTATTTTCTTTTAAATTATCGAATAAATCCATTGTAAAAAATTCGCCTTTCATTTAATAATATTTTATCATTAATTAAGGAGATTTTATGCCTAAATTTAAATTATTTGCCAAAAGAAATGATTTTGAATTATTGTTTATAATTATAGTTCTGTGCTTTATGATTTCGTTTTCATTTGAACAGGTCAAACCAAAAAATACAATAACATTTTGGACACTTCAACTTGGCTCATTTGATAAGTATATAAATAATATTATTTCAGAATATGAAAAAGAAAATCTTAGGGTAAAAATTAAATGGATAGATGTTCCATACTCAGAAGGTGAAAAAAGAACTCTTGCTGCTATCTTAACCGATAATCCTCCTGATTTAGTTAACTTAACACCGGATTTTTCTCTTTTATTGGCACAAAAAAATGCTTTATATACTATAGATGAAGAAAAATTAACTTCTTTTCTTCCTTCTTTAACTCAAACACTTAAATATAATGATAAATATTTTGGTATCCCGTTTTATGCAACTTCTGCTGTTACCTTATATAATGCAGATTTGGTTAAAGATATAAAATTAAAAGAACTGCCAAAAACTTATGATGATTTGTTTGCCATTTCTTATAAAAATCAGCCTTTTTATCTTACTATGATAAATTTTGCGGAAAATGATACTCTTTTAAAATTATTAAATAAATATAATATAAATTCTTATGAAACTATAAATAACGAAAAAAGTGTTCAATTATTTAACAAATTTAAAAATATGTATGATATTGGATTACTTCCAAAAGAAAGTATTACCCAAAGCCATAGAGATGCACTTGAGAAATATATGTCAGGTCAGCTTGCATTTTTAGTAACAGGCGGCAACTTTATAAATATGATTAAAGAAAATGCCCCATCTGTTTATAAAAATACTTCGGTTATTCCTCAATTAACAGGCGATACAGGGCTTTATGATTATTCATTAATGAACTTCATAATACCTAAAAAATCAAAAAATCCTGAAATTGCACTCGATTTTGCTTTGTATTTTACAAATAAAACCAATCAATTAGAATTTGCCAAAATGACACCAATTCTTCCTGTAAATAAAGAAGCATTGGAAGATGAATACTTTAAGGCAAATTCATCAAACATTGAAGTTCAAGCAAGAAAAATCAGTGCTGAACAACTTAATAATCTACAGCCGCCTTTACAAAATATAAAAAATAAGAAAGAATTAAACACTCTATCTTCTAACTATGTTCAAGATATTCTAATAAATAACGCAAATATAAAAGATACTCTTGATAAATTTTCTAAAGATTGGCAAAAACTTTGACTTAATAGGATTTTTTGTCAAATAAGTTTAAAATATAGTCATAGTGTCATTCCGAACTTGTTTGACTACTTTTTCCAAAATCTTTGATTTTGTGAAAAATGTCTGGTTTTCCACAGAATCTTACCGTTTATAAGACTCTGTAGAAAACCAGATATTTAAATAAATCATAAGTTTATCATCAAATTAGTAAGACCCTGAAACAAGTTCAGGGTGACAATATAGCTTTTTGTGGAATTTTGTATATAAATATACGAAAATGATGATTGGAAAAACATACTGTTTGTTTTAAAATCTTATTATGAAATCTTTGTTTAAATTCACAATATTAGATAAGTTTATATTAAAACAAATTATTGAGGTTTTTATTCTCGGTGTAGTTATTTTTACATCTATTATTTTTGCTTCTGATACTTTTATTTCTTTAATTAAACAGATTTCAGCATACGGAATGTCGTTAAATATTGCTTTTATGATTATCTTACTTAATCTTCCAGCCGTAATTGTTATGACAATTCCTATGAGTGTTTTATTCTCTACTGTTATGACTGTTAATAAAATGTGTCTGCAGTCAGAAATAACAATTTTAAAAGCCTGCGGAATAAGTATTAAAAGAATTTCAAAGCCTATATTCCTATTTGCAGTTGTAATGGCATTATTTACCTTCTTTATAAATGAAACTATTGTTCCTATAACAACAGCTCAATCAAAAACATTAGCACTTTATGCTCTTGTTCAAAGGAATATTCCTGAAGGAAAAAGAAACTTTACTATTAAGGAATTAAAAGACGGAAATTATTTAAAACGTTTATTTTATGTGGAAAAGTGTGAGGATAAGCAGTTTGCAAATGTTTCCATATTAGATTTGTCGGATAAAAATAAAATACAAATCTTGCAAGCTAAAACAGGTACCTCTGTAGTTGAAGGCTGGCAGTTTGATAATGCCTCTGTTTATACAATAAACAAAGAAGGTAAAACCTTAAATACTTCATGGATTGAAAAAACAATTGTAGATTTTGGCAGCGATATTCAAAGGCAATTGGATAAGGCTAATGATGGTTCGGATTTTAATTTTGTTCAATTAATGCCATATTTAAATTCTCAAAATTCAGACCTTCCATCGAAAATTCTTGCTAAGTATAAAGTACGTTTTTGGGAAAAAATAGCACTTCCTATAACAACAGTTGTATTTGTGTTATTAGGGATTCCGTTAGCGATTACTCCTCCGAGAGTTCGTCATAATAGAGGCTTTTTATTTAGTATTGCTATTATATTTTTCTATTATGTTATAAGAGCTTTTTCTATGTCTTTAGGATACAATTACACTATAACTCCTTTCTTAGCAGCGAATTTGCCAAATATTATATTAGGTTTTGCTGGATATTATTTATATAAGATTAAGTCTGAAAAGATATAATATTAAGTTTTGTAAAGACGAAAAACAAGAAAATTTTATATAATAAATATATACAAAAAATATATTCGATAAATACTGAAGATAGAATATATATGTATATTTCGAATGTCAAAATAGGCTGAAAGCCTTGCGATAGTTTAATTTTAACTGGTTTGGTTCTGTTCTTGCTTGTGTATCATCTGTTTGCGCAATTTCAGTTTTCAAAAAGTTTTTATATAAGTGTGGGTTAGTTAAAACAAAGTAAAGTTAGAAAAGGTAGGTTAGTTATGGCTTATTCATTATTTGCAAATCGTAAGATTTATTACACAAATTTAGTTTTTACTCTTCAATCAAAGTTAGATAACATTATGCAACAAAAGCAAAGTATGTTAAACTTTTCAGCTAACATTGCAGATGGTAAGGTAACAGTTGATGAGATAGCAGGGGATGCTACAAACTTTAATAACTATGCTGAGTATTTACAAGGCGCTGATGCTTATATAAATACTGCAGATGATGAGGGTGGTGCTGCAACTTCAATCGGTGAAATCGGTGCAATGGCAGCAGATCAAAATAATAGTGAAGAATATTTAGCTTCAATAGCTGAAATGTTAAATCAATCTGTAAATGAAGCATATTCAAAACAATATAACAAAAAATTAGAAGCATTAGAAAATCAATTAGATATGCAACAAAAGAAAATTGAAACTCAATTATCAGTTGCTCAAAGTCAACTTCAAGCAGTTGAACAAGCTGAAGGTCAAGCAATTCAAAATGCAACTCCTAAATATAATGGTGTTGGCTAATAAACAGAAATTTAAAAAAAATAATATAACTAACCAAATTAAACAAACTATAACTAACCATAAAACGACCAATAAGGTCGTTTTTTTTTAGTTTTCAAATTTTAATTTTGGCGAATAACCTTTTGCTTTTAAATGTCCTGCTAATGAAGTTGCCTTTTCTTTATCTGAAAATGAGCCAAGTTGTACAATATAAGAGTTTCCCATTGCTTTGATAAATGGAGTTAGTGATGCTTCTTCTTGTGAAATTTTGTTTTGTACGCTCATTGCTTCTTCAATAGAAGAATATGTTCCAAGATATACTTTTGTTATTGTTGGTTTAGGTGCAGGTATTACTGCTGGTTTTGATGTTGCAGCACGAAAATCACTTACTTGAGGTTTTAAATCCATAATGGATGGTAATGGTGGATTTTTTGTAATATTAGAAGGTTTTTGTTCTTCTTTTTTGTTTTGTTTTACTGTTATATCTTCTTCTTTTTTTATATTTTGTTTTATTTTATCATTTTCTTGAGTTATTTCTTTTATTGGTTTTTCTTCTTTTCCTTTTATTGAAACTGTTGGCATTTCATCTTCCATTTGAATCCATTTTAATCTTTCATCAATTGGTTTTGCTGTTATATCCATTTCAGAATCACTTAATGTTAAAGAGTCATTATTCCCAATAGCGACGTCAATATTAGGTGAATAGGTTTTTACTAAATAAGATAAACTAAATAATGCTGCAATAAATACAAAAGCAAAAAGATATACATAACTCCAATTTTGCTTACGTTTTCTGCGTTTTTTTCCAATTGGAATAGCTCGATTTTCATTATTGTCTATCTTTGTCATTATACAACTCCTCTAACTTTTGAAGCCGCAAAATTTATATCTGTAGTTTCATTTTTATATTCAGTTAATATATCTAGTGCAAATTGTTTTATATCTCTTATTCCTATATCAGTTGTTAAGTCCGATGCATTTACAGGAGCGCCGTCTGCATCAATATTTAAACCAAAATGAATTAATGTAGATGTTATAGATTTTGTTGCAATAGATACTGATAATTTTTTGTCATTTACAAATAAATCATCACCGTTTCTTCTTATCTTAACAGCAGGATAATTTTTTTCAATTAACTCTTTTGTTATAGTCACAAGTAACCTTTGTTTATATACCATTTCAACAAGTGTTGAATTAAAATTTTCTTCAATTATGCTTAGCATTCTTTTGCTATATATTGGTTCATTATTAATAACATCTTCAATATCAACCATATGGTCAAGTTTTACTTCACATTCACCTATGAAGGCAACAATAGCATTGCCCATAATATTAAAATTTTTATAAATCCAGTGTGGTGCAAGTTGTTCGCCTGTGTATTTTATTTCTTTATCTATAAATAATGTTTGCATTTTTTTCCCTATTAAAAAATTTTATTTATTAAATCTTCTCTATTATTTAATTTAAGTGCTCTTTTTAATCTTTGACAAGATTCGCATGTACCGCAATGTTTTTCAAAAGAATTATAACAACTATATATTAAATCAAAAGGAATATTTAAGCTAATACCCTTTTTTACAATATCTTCTTTGTTCATATTTATCAAAGGTGCATTTAGTTGTACTTGTTTATTAAGAGAGTTTTTAAATGAATTATTTATTGCATCGATAAAATCAATAGAATTATCCTTAAAAGTTTCGCCTTCTTCTTTATTTGCACCTATAATAATCGTATTGTATTCTAATGCTTCAGCATAACATGCTGCTATATTAACAAAAAGACCATTTCTATTCGGCACCCATACTGATTTTGCTGTATCTTTTGTTAGTTCAAGTTTCTCTAAATCCTCTGAATTTAATTTCGGAATATTGCTATTTGTAGTTAGTGAAGAAGTTGAAATTTTTGAAAGCCAATCAAGTGAAATAACTTCGTGTTTAATATTATAATATTTAGCTATATTTTGAGAAGCTTTTTTCTCAGCAGGAAAAGATTTTTGACCATAATTAAATGTTAACGCAAGAAAATTGTCATATTTTTCTTTTTCTATTGCTAAACTTACAACTGAATCTAATCCGCCGGAAAGTAGAATAATAGCATTATTCATTTGTTTCTTCTTCCTCTTCGCTTAAATCATCACGTAATTTTATTGCTTCTGCCCTTGCATCCGCAGGCGAATTTTCATCATTAATAATTTGATATAGAATATCATCGCCTAAAATGTTATAAAGTGCTATAACTGCATTTTGAACAACTTCTCTATTTTGGTCTGATAACATATTTTTTATTAAATCAACTGCTCTTTCATCTTCAGAATTCATAAGAACTTCAATTGCATTAATTCTTACTTGAGGGGATTCATCCCTTAATGATTTAACTAATGCATTAAATACTTTGTCCCCTTTAAAATTAATTTTGTTTAAAGCTTCAAGTGCTCTTTCTTTTAGGAATGTAAATTTATCTAAAAATCCTTTTTTACTTTCTAAAATAGAAACTAATGAATCTACTGCTTTTTCATCACCAATCATGCCTAATGCAGATACTGCTGACTCTTTTACATAAACTGATGATTCCGATTCATCTTCTAGTATATTCATTAACGGAAGAACAGCATATCTATCTCCAATTTTGCCAAGTGCTTCAGCGCAGGAAAGCTTTACTTTATAATTTTCATCTTTACTGTTTAAACAGTAAAGCAGAGGATAAACAGCTTGAGAATCTTTTGTATTTGCTAATGCTTTTGTAATATTTACTCTTATTCTTGTAATACAATCTATATCAGATATTCTTTCTGCCAATTTCCCTTTCATGATTAGGGAATCAATTAATAATGGGCGGCTTGATTTATCTTTAAACTTATCAATTTTGTGCAGCAAAAACATTAAAATTTCATAACTATTTGATTTTTCAAAGAAATAGTTATAAATTAAGACCAAATATTCACTAGGATAGTCAGCAGAAAGTGCAATGATTTTATCTATAGCCTCTTTTGTATTCTGAGGATTAATAATATTGCATTCTTGTGCTAATTTTTCGAAAGGTATGTTAAAATTGTCTTCCATATCTCACATATATTACTACACATCTATAGGATATATAAAAAACAAAAGTATAGCAAGCTTATAAGGCAAATTTTGAGATATTTAGCAATAATGTTAAGTCTTTTTTTTCAATTGTTTCTTGAATTGATTTATTTATATCTACAAGAATTGTTTTTTCTTTTAATTTATCTGGAAGAACAATGTCATTAGTTGTTTTAGCAGATATAAATCCCTTATTTTTTTCTAGAAATTCCATGTATAAAGATAAAATTTGCTTCCATTCTTCAGGTATCAAATATTTTTTACCAGTATAGTACAACATGTCACGTTCAAAAGAATCAAAATAATTTTCCATGAAATTTACTTGAATCATATAGTCATAATCATTTTTTTGTTCTTCACTCATGTATAAGAATACATTCCCAACAATATCTTTAGGATTTGATTTATTTGTATTATGAATATAATAAGCCCATAATAAGCATCCTAAATAAAAAGCGATATTATTTTCTATATATTTTTCTATTTTTGCTGAATATATTTTAAATCTTGCTCTTTTTTGATGAATAGTTCTTAAATTCATTAATTGTGAATATACTTCATTGATAAAGTTATTAAAATCAACAACCAGTTCTCCTATGCCAGGGTCAAACATTACATTATCTGTCATTATATTCTTACCTCAATGCCTTGTTTTTTTAGTTCTCGTTTTAAATCAGGAACACTTAATGTATTAAAGTGAAATATTGAAGCTGCTAAAGCCGCATCTGCATAACCATCTTTAAAAACATCTGTAAAATGATTTGGGTTTGCACCAGCCCCGCCGGATGCAATAACAGGAATTGAAGAATTTTGTGCTGCAAGCTTGGTCATTTCTATATCAAATCCATTTTGTGTTCCATCAGCGTCCATTGAGGTTAATAAAATTTCACCAGCGCCTCGTTTTTGGACTTCTTCAACCCAGTTTTCAAGTTTTATTCCTGTGTTTACTTTTCCGGCATTAATGAATACAAAAAAGTCATTATCAACTCTTTTTGCATCAATAGCAACAACAATACATTGTGAACCAAAGTAATCAGATGAGATACTTATTAATTCCGGAGTTTTTACAGCGGCAGAATTAATAGCAACTTTATCAGCACCGGCTAATAATAGCATTTTCATATCATCTAAAGAATTTATACCGCCTCCGACTGTAAAGGGAATAAAAACCTGCTGTGCAACTTTTTGTACCATTTCTACAGTTGTTTTTCTTTTTTCGTTGGTTGCTGTAATATCTAAAAAGACTAATTCGTCAGCACCTTCATCCGAATACTTTTTTGCTAAACTAACAGGGTCACCGGCATAGCGTAAATTTTCAAAATTTACTCCTTTTACGGTTTGTCCGTCTTTAACATCTAAACAAGGTATTATTCTTTTTGCTAACATAATTAGAACTGTTTCAAAAATCTTGTATCATTATTGAAGAACAATCTTATATCGTTAATAGCATATTTTAACATTGTAAGACGTTCAACACCCATACCGAAGGCAAAGCCTGAATATACTTCCGGATCTATGCCAACATTTCTAAGTACATTTGCATGCACCATGCCAGAGCCTAATACTTCCAACCAGCCTGTTCCGCTGCAAGTTCTGCAACCTTTACCGCCGCACATAATACATTGAACATCTACTTCTGCGCTAGGTTCTGTAAATGGGAAGTAACTTGCTCTAAATCTTGTTGGACGAGCAGAACCAAAGTATATTCTTACAAACTCGTTTAGAATACCTTTTAAATCTGCAAATGTAATATCTTTATCAACAAGCAATCCTTCTATTTGGTGGAATAGATTATTTTTTCTTGCGCTAACAGATTCACATCTATATACACGTCCTGGAGAGATAACTCTAACAGGAGGTGTTTGATTTAACATTTGTCTAATTTGAGCACCGGAGGTTTGGCTTCTTAATATAACGTTTGGTGCTACTTTTGTATAAAAAGTATCTTGCATATCTTTTGCAGGATGGTTTGGCGGGAAGTTTAACATATCAAAATTTATATACTCTGTTTCAACTTCAGGACTGTATTCAGACGGCATAACTGAGAAACCCATTCCTTGAAAAATTTCAACAATTTCATTTACAGTTTGAGTTAATGGATGAATTTTTCCTTGTGGTCTAAAATCAGAAGGTAGTGTTATATCAATTCTTTCTGATTTTAATTTTTCATCTAATTCAATTTTATAAAGTTCTTCACCTTTTGTTGTAATTTTATCTTCTAATTCATTAGAAACTTTATTTGCTAAAGCACCTACAATTCTCTTATCTTCATCAGATAAATCTTTTAAATTTTTCTTTATAGAATTTAATTCGCCTTTTCTGCTTAAATATTTTAGTTTTACATCATCTAAGTCTTGCAGCGATTTTGCGTTATTAATTTCGTCTGATGCATTTTTTAAAATTAATTCAAGTTTCTCTTTCATATATGCCTCTTAACTTTAACTATGTAAAAATTATAAGACAAATAAATTATCATGTCATTAAAAGTTAAAGATTACTTTATGATATACTCAATATTATTAGGGGAAACATCTATGAATTTAAAAAAAATTATTTATCTTTTGGCTGTTTTATTACTATCAAATAATTTTTCGGCGGCTAATACACAAAAGGATTTGTCTTTAAGAGAAATGTTTCAGAATAATTCTGCAATAATTTATTCTCTTAATCTTAGAACTTTTAATGCTGATGATAAAAATGGGAACGGTATTATTGAATTTTCAAAGGGTGAAACTTCGGGTTCTTTTATTAATGCTATTGACAGGCTTGATGAATTAAAAGATTTAGGTATTAATGCTGTTCATGTTTTGCCTATTACTCCGGTAGGTAAAATAAAGGCATTAGGTACTGCAGGCTCATTATATGCATTATCCTCCTTCAATTCTTTAAATAATCAGCTTTCAGATTCTCAAAGTGATTTATCTATTAAAAATCAGGCAATTAAATTTATAGATGAATGTCATAAAAGAGGTATTAAGGTAATTATAGATTTACCAAGCTGCGGTGCTTATGACTTATTTATAGATAGACCTGATTTATTTGTGCAAGATGAAGACGGTAACGCGTTTGTTCCTGCTGATTGGGTCGATGTTAGACTGTTTAATGTACCTAATGATGAAAAATTATTAAAATCAGATATTTTCTTTCTTCACAGATTGTTTGTTGATTATATGATTTCCTTGGGTGCTGATGGAATTAGAGCAGATGTTGCTACTTTAAAACCTTATGTCTTTTGGAAAGAATTGATAAAATATGCAAGACATAAAAAGCCTGATTTTATGTTTTTAGCAGAAGCTTCTGAAAGCTGGACAAAACCTGCTTCCGAAAAGGCATATTTTACTGATTATAAACGTTTGCTTGAAGCCGGTTTCGACGGTTATTACGGTAATTATTTTGATTTAAAGAATTGGAAAACAATGGAGGACTTATCTTCCGCTGTTAATAATCAAAAAAAGATTTTTAAAAAATATAAAGAAAAGAAATCAGTTATAGGTAGTTTTGAAACACATGACGAAGTGAGTCCATTGATTATCGGCGGTGAAAATTATTCAAAAATAATTGTTTGGTTAAATGCAACATTACCATTAAATCCATATTACGTTGACGGTTTTTTACAAGCAGATGATTATATTTATGATTATTCAAATAAAAAAGCCGCTGAAACATATACGGATGACGATTATTATTATGTTCACCAAGGTCAAATTGACATATTTAATTTTTCAAGACGACCAGGCTCTGATAGCACAATCTTAAGTGATGAACATAAAATTGCAATAAAACTTAGAAATGATTATGCTGATGTTATACAAAAGGGAGCTTTTATTCCTTTAAATTCTAATAACAAAAAGGTTTTTGCATATCAAAGAACTTACAATAAAAAGTCTGTGGTTGTAATTATTAATAGAAATCTTGTTACATCTGAAGATGTAAAAATTAAGGTAGAAAAAGTAAACAAAAAATCTAAAATTAATTTTATAAAAAATTTAAATTCAAGATGTCTTGAAAAGTCAATGTTTATAGCGAAATTGAAGCCTGCAGAGATTGTGATTTTTACAGTTGAATAGGTGAAAATACTAGTTTCGCAATAATTTTCTAAGAAATTTTTCTTAAAACTATTGCCAAAACTTGAAATATCAGTATAATAAATCTTGTAATACAAGAGGAGGTTCTCATGAACAAAGAAGAATTAGTAAAAGAAGTTGCAAAAAAAGCAAAAGTTTCACAAAAAGCAGCATCAGATGTTTTAAGCGCTACAATTGATACAGTACAAAAAACAGTTGCTAAAGGTAAAAAAGTTACTTTAGTTGGTTTTGGTACTTTCGAAGCTCGTAAAAGAAAAGCTAGAACAGGCCGTAACCCACAAACTGGCGCTGCAATTAAAATTGAAGCTAAAACAGTTCCTGCATTCTCTGCTGGTAAAAAATTCAAAGACGCTGTGAAATAGTTTGTTCTTTTATATAAGAAAACCGCTTGAGTAATCGAGCGGTTTTTTTATTTTCTAATTTAACGCTCTATTACAACAAGGGCATGTCTTTTCGTTCACTTTTACCTTTGTATTACAATAAGGACAAATTTTATAGACTTCACCCATTTCCGGTGCGTAGTTTATTTTCTGTTCTTGTTTTTTATTTAAATAAGTTTTGTATATTAAATTTCCGTAATATGCAACAATTGCAATTATTATTAATCCAACTATCAGCCACCATAATTCTTTTATTAAAAAAAGAATTAAAAGAAAAATAAATAGTGTGCTTAAACAGCCTGAAAATTCTATTTTATACATTTTTAATTTCTTTCGGTTTCGTTATTGATGGTTTTTGAATATATAAAGGTTTTACCTTTGCCCAGTTAAAATCATCATTTTCTAGTGTTAGTTTATTGTTTACAATTTCAGAAAGATATAATCCAAGATTATAATCAGAAATTTCATAATTTACGGAATCTATATTCTTTTCTTTTAAATATGCTGAAATCGAGCTATCGGCAATTATAGAAGTATTATTGTTAATTTTATCAATTAATTCTTCTTTATCTATTAAACAAGCTGATATTATTTCTTCGCTATTTTTATATTGAGCAAAATAAACTTTATTTTTTCTTGCATCTAAAGTAACAATTGTATTTTCTTTATTTTCAGCTAGTTTAGATAAAATTTCTAAAGAAGTTATACCTATTAATTTCAAATTTGCTTGCTGTGCCATTACTCTTGCTATGGTTATTCCTGCTCTTATTCCTGTAAAACTGCCAGGACCGATATTAATACCAATAGCATCTAAATCTTTAACTTGTATATTATTAGTTTTTAATAAATCTCTTATTTTAGGAATAAGAAATGCACTATGATAGTTAGACTCTGTACTTTGAATAATTTCGGCATTTATTATTTTGTTGTTTTCACTTAAAACAATATAAGATTTATTAAAACATGTATCAAATACTAAAGTTTTCATTGTTCCAGCCTTTTTACTATATTTTCACTTTTATTTCCATGAGCATTAAAAATGAATTCTCTTTCAGTTTCATTTATATAGTTAATTTGAATATCAATTCTATCAAATGGAATAGCATTTTGAGAAAACTCTGCCCACTCTACAAATGTTAACAACTTACCTTCAGAATATTCTTCA
The DNA here is from genome assembly GCA_910583875.1 of uncultured Vampirovibrio sp. Lineage (GTDB taxonomy): Bacteria > Cyanobacteriota > Vampirovibrionia > Gastranaerophilales > Gastranaerophilaceae > Avigastranaerophilus. The sequence continues at coordinate 246,809 of CAJTXT010000003.1, forward strand.
AGTTCATTTATGATTGTACTTATACCTTCATTTTCAAGCCTGTATAAATCAAAATGATAAACAGGTATAACTCCTGTTTTATATTCATTTAATATAACAAAACTGGGGCTGGTTACTTTTTCCTTAACTTCTAAATATTTGCATACAAGTTTTGTAAAAGCAGTTTTCCCCGCACCGACGTCGCCAAGAAGGCAGATAAATGCACCACAGTCTTTTACTTCATTTGCAAAACGTTGAGCAAGTATTTCTGTATCAGACAGATTTTTACAAACAACAGTATAAGACATTAGAAGATATCTCCGACTCCGAATGAGAAGGCACCTCTTCTGTTACCTTCGCCAACATTTGTAAACGGAATACCATAATCAATAGATAATGGACCTACCCCTGGGATGAATAATTTAATACCAACACCACCAGCAATACCGTATTCAGGTCTATTATATAATTTGTTTGTAATTGTGCCGTTATACAATTGACCTGCATCTACGAATAATGAAAGTTTAATGTTATCTAAGAATTTAGCTTTTTCAATTCTATCAAGGAAGAAGAATGGAGTTGTTAATTCCGCACTACCCATCATAAATCCTTCACCAGTACCTATTGTACTCATTCTATAACCTCTAACAGTATATGGACCGCCTAAACTATATGCCATAACTTCAGGCATATCGCCATGAATTCTTCCTGCTGCACGTGCCATTAAAGAGAATGATGATTTCTTCATAACAGGGAAGTATTTTTTGATACCTCCGGATAAAGTACCGTGTGTAAAGTCAAAGTCTGTAATATTAACATTTTCGTTAAATCTTAATGTTGCTAAAACACCATTACGAGGGTTTAAAACATTATCTCTTGTATCATAAACAAGACTAGGTCCAAGTGTTATATAAGTTCCGCCTTGTAATTGTTTTGAACGTTCAGAAATTGGGATATTATGCTGATCATATAATTTTGCAATCTTATTAGCATCGCCTTCTTTTACTTTTATGTATTCGCCGCCAAGCTTAATTGAACCCATTAAGTTTTTGTATGTTTTAAATGGTCTTGATAATACAACTTCTGCCCCATATCGTCTTTCAACAGCCAAAGGAACTTGGTAGCTGCCGAAATCACGTCCAAAAGCTTTTACTAATAACGAATTATCAGTTCCTCTTAATCTCGGTTCAAAGAAACTAACTTCTGCTTGTAAGTTTGCGTGGTCAATAGTTGAGCTATCAGACATTATAACCCCTGTACCTGCCATAAAGTTAATTCCAACGCGCTGTCCGTTTCCCATAAAGTTATTTTCAACAAAACCGGCTTGACCAAATAAACCTGTTGCAGTATCTAAACCACCGCCAAGAGAAATAGTACCTGTTCTTTGTTCTTCTAAAACAATTGTAACATCATATTTGTCAGGATCTTCCGGACTTCTTTCTATTTTTCTATCAACATCTTTAAATGCTTGTGTTGCAAATAAACGCATTAAATCTTCTTTTAATGTATTTTCGTTATAAACACTTCCTGCTGTAGATAATATATTACGCTCAATAACAAAGTCTTTTGTTTTTTTATTCCCTTCAAAAGCAATAGAATTAATAATCCCTTCATCAATTTCTATATTTATACAGCCGTCAGGGTCATCTTTAAAATCAGCTACTCTTGCTAGCACATAGCCTTTTGAAGCATATAAATCTTCAACATTAACAATTGCATCCGTTAGTGTTTTTAAGTTTTGAGGCTGCCCTTCTAAATCATTTAATATATTTAGAATTTCACCTGTAGAAACAACAGTATTGCCAGTTACAGCAAATCCTGTTATTGGAATATTTTCTTCAACATAAATTCTTAATGTAAGAGAATCAGGGTCTGTCGGAATTGGAATAGCCTTCATTTTTTCAGAGAAAAAACCTGTTTTATATATGGCTTTAAGGTTTTGTTGTACAAGGTCTTTACTGTAAACATCACCTATTTGCATGTTCATAATTTTTACTATATCAGATGAATTTATAAGGTGATTTCCTTCAAATTCAATTTTTGTAATTTTAGAACCTTCAGAAATCTCTGATGTTATATCTTCCGGCGCAGCAAAAACAGCATGGCTTTGAAAAAACGCCATTAATATAAACAACATACCCGTAATTAACTGTTTTCGCTTATATTTCATTCTCTATTCCAAGATCCCTCAATAAAAATTATATCATATATAAAAAATTATTATCTAATTTATAAAAGAACTCATAATGTCATTCCGAACTTGTTTCTGAATCTTACCAGTTTAAAGCTATTATTTCTTGCTTGTCAGACCCTGAAATAAATTCAGGGTGACAATATGAACAATTTTTTAGGACAGGAATTTACTATATACATCTCTTTATAAAAGATTACAATATCGTTACAATTTTATAAAGTTTTCTAAAATTCTAATGCCGAAATCAGTTAGAATTGCTTCCGGATGAAATTGCAAACCATAAATATTAAAATCAGTATGTTTTACAGCCATTATTTCATTCTGAGCAGTTTTTGCAATTACTTTTAGGCATTTTGGTAATTCATTTTTTACAATTAGCGAATGATATCTTGTCACCTTTATTGGACTTTTTATACCTTTAAAAATTTCTTCATTATTGTTAAAAAATATTTCAGATACTTTCCCATGCATTGGCTGTTTTGCTTTAACTATTTCTCCTCCGAAATATTTGCAAATACATTGATGTCCAAGACAAACTCCCAGTATTTTTTTTGAAGAATAATATTGTTCAATCAATGGAATAGAAATGCCAGAATTCTCCGGATTTCCCCAGCCCGGTGAAATGACAATATGTGTAAAATCAAGCTTTTTAATTTCATTTAGTGTTATTTCATTGTTTTTAAATACTTTTGGTTCTATTCCTAATATTCTAAAGTATTCGACAATATTGTATGTAAAGGAGTCATAATTATCAATTATTATCATTAATTTCTACCTTCACCATTCCTCTTACTGAATTAATAGAGTATATCTCTTCAGCATTTATTAAATCATTGATATATAGAATTTTTTCTTTAATTTTATTCTCTTTTATAAGTTTTGAACGATATGTTCCATTTAATAATCCACACTTAATAGGCGGTGTATATAATATTCCGTTTTGTTTTATAACAATATTACTTCTTGAACCTTCTGTTATTTCATCTTTTTCATTCAAATAAATTTCATCAAAAACTTCATTTCTTTTAATCTTTTCACTTGTTTCTTTATAATGTTTTCTTATTGTTGTTTTATGCTGCAAAAAAATATTTCTGCTATATACTTTATTCTTCGAAATTGCTATTTTATTTGTTTTTATTTCATCATTTATTTCTTTGTATTCTATAAAATAACTTCCATCTTTATTAACAAGCAGTCTAAGCATTCCATCTTTTATAGGTTTATATTCTTCAATCTCAATTGGATATTTGAAATTGAAAAAACTGCAAGATTTTTTTAATCTTGCAAAATGTTCTTCTTTTAAGATTATTTTGCTATTTTGAACTTTCATTGTTTCAATTAACTGAAAATTAGTATTAGAATCTAAAAATTTTCTTTTGGTTATTGTTTCTTGCCATTCTTCTTCTTCATTAGAATCCCATACAATTGCTCCGCCTGAAAAATATTTATATGCTATTTCATTGTTCTTTTTTTGTAAAATTCTTATAGGTACGCTAAATACTGTTTCAATTGGAGAAAGAAAACCAATTGCGCCGCAATATATTTCTCTTTGCTCTTTTTCTATTTCTTCGATTACTTTCATTGTTGAAATCTTTGGTGCACCAGTTATAGAACCACAAGGAAATAATGCGTCTAAAATTTGGTAAAGTGAAATATTAGATTTTAATTCAGAAGTTATTTCTGAGGTCATTTGAAAAAGTGTTTTGTGTTTTTCAATTTCAAATAATTTTTCAACTTTTATACTTCCTGTTTTTGAAATTTTTGATAAATCATTTCTTATTAAATCAACAATCATTATATTTTCACTTCTATTTTTTTCATCATTTTTTAGAAAATAATAATTGTCTAAATCTTCAATTAAGGAAATTCCTCTTTTTACTGTTCCTTTCATTGGTTTTGTATATATTTTGTTATTTTTTATTCTGAAAAATAATTCCGGAGAAAAAGATAAAATAGTTTCATATTTATTCTTAAAAAACATATTATATGGTGTTTTTTGTTTTTTTAATAAATATGTGTATAATTTAAATTCACTGCAATCGGTATAAATGTTTAAAGGATAAGTATAATTAACTTCGTATGTAATACCATTTTCTATTAGTTCTTTGATTTTTAATATATTTTTTTTGTACTTTTTCTCTTCAAATATTTCTTCAATATAAATGTTTTGATTAGTATTTGATTCTTTAAAAGTTAATTTTTTATAATTATCATATACTTCAAAATACAAAATAGGATTTTTACTTGAAATATTTTGACCTTGAAAAATTTTGTATGCTTCGTAACGAATATAACCAAGTAAATAATATTTGTTTTTTAATTTGTCAATTCTTTTTAACGCATCTATAAATGTATTATTATCAAAAGCTTCTATGACATAAATAGGATGTTCAAAAGTATAGTTATTATATATCTGCATTCTTTTATTATATTGTAATAAAACAAAAAAGAGGAAACGAGAAGTTTCCTCTTTTTGTTTGAAAAAAACCAG
>CAJTXT010000004.1 GCA_910583875.1 uncultured Vampirovibrio sp.
TAGCGCACCGTGTTCGGGTCGCGGGGGTCGCAAGTTCGAATCTTGTCATCCCGATTCTTTAATTATTAAAAATAATTGAAATTTATAGCCACTAGGCTAATATACATCAATTTTTTATAAGAATATAATTTAAATGTTAGATACTTATAACTTATTTAGCCCTAATATTAATAATCTTATAATTATTTAAATAATAAAAATTATATCACTAAGCTGCAAAAATCTATAAATAATATAGCAAAGAAAGAATTTACATTTTGATGATTAATAATAAAGAATATTTGGCATTAAAACATGATGTTTTGATTAAATTAGATAAATATTCAAATGATATAAATACAAATATTTTGTACATGTTAAAGCAAGAAAGTAATAACGACGATATTCTAAGAATTTTATTACAAAGTTTTTTTGCAGAAGATAATGATGTTATAAGGCTAGATTATATTGAAAAAATTCTTATGCAAATAACAAATGCAGATGCATTGAATAATGATTTATTTGGAAAACATATAAACACGAGACATCTTTTTATATTGGATGTTTTAAATGAATTAAATTTTATATCTTTTTCTATAAATATGATAAATGAAATGTATAATAAAAAAGATATAAAAAGTAATTTTGAAGTTTTAAAAATGTCAGAATTTGCGGCACATTTATCAATTGCCAAGAATATAAATGATGAATTTGAAGAATTAAAATTCAATATATATTCAAAATTAATGAATCAAATGTCTGAAAATATATCATTTGCATCATCAAAAAGAATAACAAATTTGTCTTCCTTTGTAGATACTTGTGGAATAGCTATTATGAGACATAAAGAAGGCGGAAAACAAATAATTGTTGAAGCATTGAAAGCATTTGAAAATTATAATGTAATAAATGGTAAGCAAGTTGATTCAGCCTTAAACGAAGTCGATTCTGACCGCATAAAAGACGAAGATTTGATGAATGCCATAAACTATTTATATAGTTAGTTTTGTATTGTTGGGTTTTAACTGAACCTATGGCTACAAACTACAACTTGTTCTGTCATGCTGAACTTGTTTCAGCATCTTAGATTTATAAATAAATTCTTTTAAATGATTAATATTTTCGCTGGTAAGATGCTGAAACAAGTTCAGCATGACAGTTAAATTAATTACACACAATAAAAATAATTATATTTTTAATTATTCATCAATAAATTTAAAGTCATCTCCTAATTTTTCTTCAAGCATTTTTGCAAAATCAACAAAACTAATACCTAATGCTTCTGAAATTCGCCAAGCAGTCATTAATTGAATATTATATGTTTCTTTTAGTTAAGCTAATTTCCTATAATTTGTTAGTTAGTTCACAAATAAATTCATACGCACTTTTAAATGAAGTTTTATCATTTTTGAGTTTTTCAATTCTTATTAATATATCTTTGTAAGCCGTATCAATATTAAAATCTTCATCTGTTATATATAAAATATATGGTTTAATTTTTAAAATTTTTACTATCTGTTCTAATGTTTGTATAGTAGGATAACTCTTTCCTGATTCGATTTTACTTAATGCAGATGCGCCTATTCCAATTAATTCAGAAAACTTTTCTTGAGAGATATTTCTAGCTTCTCTCGCTTTTTTTATATTTTTTCCTAAAATATTTTTTATATTAATACTACTCATATCTCAATTTTAATTTTATTTTTCAAACAATAGAATTGTTTGTTGGAATAATTCTTGTTGTCATAAGAAAGATTGTGCTTTATAATTAAAAACATTATAAAAATTACATAGGAGTACATTTATAGTAAAATACTAAATATTTTCAAATAAATCTTTAATTTGAACATTAAGAGCATTGGCAATATCTAAAACAATTGAAATGCTTGGAAATTTTTCGCCACGTTCGATACATCCAATATAATTTTTTGCACTAGAAACGCGAAAAGCAAGTTCTTCTTGAGAAATTTTCTTATCATTGCGAATATTGCGAATATTTTCACCAAGGATTTTAAATGATTTTAAATGTTTTCTTCTGCTTCGTATCATACCACCTATTTTGGTGTATTTTTTTAATTTTATCGACCACCTATAAGGTTGTTATATGGTTATATTCTTAGAAAAGAAAAAATGAAAAGGGAAATAATAATTTTAATTTTATTTATCTACAGCTTGTTTTTTATGACAGGTGCAATACTTGCGCCCATATTGTCGCATTTTGAGCTGTATAATTTATCAGCAAAAATTACTTTTTTGTTTGTCGGCTCGTGTCATCAAAATCCCTTGCGCTCCTTCAATTTATTTGGTTACCCTTTTGCATTATGCGCAAGGTGTTTTGGCGTTTATTTGTCCTGCACAATCAGCAGCATATTTTTATTAACGAATAAACTTAATATGAATAGATTTCTATTTCTCTTTCTGATTGCTTTTGCAATTTTTGACATTACATTAAACACAATTTTTTCAATTGATACAGGAAATATTCTGCGCTTTTTGGCAGGAATATCAATAGGTTTGATAATTACAACAATAATTCAATATTTACTGGAAAAAGGAGAAAATATATGAAAAAGAAACTAACAGCAATACTTTTATTAATAGCATTTTTTGCACTATGGCAAAATCAAATAACTATTGTCGCTAATGAACATGAGAATTCTTTATATGAATTTATTAATTCAAAAAAAGAACTGACTGCAGAACTTGAATACCCTTCAATAAAATTATCTGCAAATATCTCTGGTAAAAAAATACTGCCTGCAAGAACACAAGTTATTATAAAAAATGATGAAGAATTAAATACAAAACAAATTATAAGCGGTAGTACAATTGCATTTTCAGTTGTCCAAGATGTTAAAGATAATATGGGAAATATTCTTATAAAAGCGGGAACACCTGTAAGTGCAAATATAAAATTTGAAGAACAAGGAATGATTGGAAAATCTGGGAAAATAACTGTAAGTGATTTCCATACAAAAACAGTAGATGGCAGCTATGTGCCTTTAACCTCGAGCATTTCTGCTGAACCAAACGATAAAATGGTTTTATCAATTGTGTTAAGTGTATTTATTTGTCCGTTATTCCTTTTGCTAAAAGGTAATCACGCTATAATACCAGCGAATACAGTCAAAAATGTTTATACATTTTCTGATGTTTATGTGAAGACTGGAACTTGTATATAACTTTTTTAAATATGCTCAAAAGACGTAATGTCACCCTGAACTTGTTTCAGGGTCTTACCAGCTGCTTATAACTGTTCTTAATTAAAAAAAATTCTAATGATTTAATTGTTAACTGTTTAGATTCCGAAACAAGTTCGGAATGACAGCAGAATATATTCAATAGTTTGAAGCTTTTTTAATATTACAATTAATAATAACTATTTAACTATTGCTCTGAACTTGTTTGACTATTTTTTTCAAAATCTTTGATTTTGTGAAAAATGTATGGTTTTCCACAGGGGCTTACTAACTGGTAATATATTAATAATAAAGGGAATGTAGATAAAATTAATATAGTTGATTTTTATTAAATTGACTTAGAAAAAAAATCAATTTATCATTAATAAAGTAAGGCAGGGAATTTTGGAATTTTCATTTATTCATGTATCAGATATTCATTTAGGCAGACCATTCTCGGATTTGTCTAAGTATTCTTATGATGAAAAAGTAAAGGAAAAATATAAAACTGCCGTAGAAAAAGCATTTAACAATGTAATTGATTTTGCTATATCAAAATGTGTTGATTTTGTTTTTATAGCGGGTGATACATTTGATTCTTTTGAACAAGATTTTTCTTCTAAATTAATTTTAAAAGAAGGCTTAAAAAAACTTGAAAATTCAGGTATCAAGGTTTTTGCCATTTGCGGAAATCATGACCCTGTAAGTTCTTATAATAAAAATACATTTAATTATGATGAAAATTCAAATATTAAAATTGTGGGTTTAAATACTCCTGTTTTTGTTAAACTTCCATTGATAAACAGGAAAAATGAGAAGGTGGGGTTTGTTCAGGCTATAAGTTTTGAAGAAGAAAAATTTAATGGTAATCCTGTCAGATATTTTTCTCAGCCAAATGATAGTGAAATAAATTTATTTAATATAGGTCTTTTGCATTGTGATTTGAATGCAGATGCGACTAGCCCTTATGCACCTTGCCTGTTGAGCGAATTAAAATCATTAAACTATAATTACTGGGCGCTTGGGCATATTCATATCCCTGATTTAAAAGAAGATTGTATTCAATATACAGGAACTATTCAGGGTCGAAATACAAAGGAAACAGGTGTGCATGGCATAAGATATGTGCGTGTTGATAATAATAAAATTGTGCAAAATTCTTTTGTTCCTATTGATGTTATCCGTTATGAAGATATTGTTTGTGACATTTCCTTCGCAAATGATGAATTTGAAGCTATTAATGCTGTTTATGATGAAATTAATAATATAATCAACAGCGAACAAAATATTTGTGAAGTATTCCTGTTAAGGCTTGAAATTAAAGGTTGTGTTAAATTCTTTAATGAAATTAACGAGAAATTCTTTGATGAAATTATTAATAAAATAAAGACCGATTTCTCGCAAAAAGTTTATATCTCTCAAATAAAAAATTCGGTTGTACCTTTGGTTGATGACAATTTTTTACGTGAAGATGACGGAATAACAGGCGCTATATATAATACTTTTGAGAATAATGAACAGCTTGAAACTGCTTTTAATTCTATTGAAGAACAATTAAAAAACATAATGCTTAATTGTAATTTTAAAGAAGAAGAATACGAAAACTTTAAAAATCAGGTTATTTCTAGTGCAAAAGAAGAAGGCATAAGTTTGTGCAATTCTTTATATAATACGGAAAGTGAAGAGGGCTGAGGAATTGCCGAAATTTTTAGTGAAAAATGTTGTAATAGAAAAAAGTGTTAAAGACATCAAAACGGGTATAAATTACGAGTTTGATGAAGGGCTTAATATTATTGCAGGCAATAATGAAGCGGGTAAAAGTTCTTTAATGACATTTATTAAAGACGGTTTTTTCAGAGTTAAAGGAATTGATACAGGTAAAATTTATTTTGATATCGCAGGTAAAACTTATAGAGCGGATATAAAAGATAATCGTGCTACAGATAAACGCTGTAAGCTTTTTGATGAAGAAAATACAGCTGTGGATTACAGCTTTTTAGAAAAAGCAGTTAACCAAAAGTACTTTGAACAGGGTTTTTCAATAAGCCTTGATGATTTGATGAATATTCAAAATAAAGATACCTCTGCACTTGTGGATGTTATTAAAGACCCATCAGGCGAGAAATTAACTGTTTTTACCGAGCAAATTAAGTCTGACGCAAAAAAGATTTTTGGTGATAACGGCAGACTTACAAAAGAAACTGCGGGAATTTTAGAAAAGATATCGGCAGTTAATTTAAAAATTAATGAATTATCAAATAAAGAAACTCAATATAATAATGCTGTAAATTCAATAAAAATAACGGCTGATGATATTGAACTTCTTTGTAGAAAAGAAGAATTTCTTAATATACAAATAAAATTGCAGGAATTAGAAAAAAAACTTGCAGAAGTTAATGAAAATAAACGTTATTTAGAAATTAATTTTAATGAAAAATTATTTTCAGACAAAGAAACATATATTTCTATACTCCAAAATGCGGGTAAATATGAAACTAATTTAAAAAATATAGAAAAAAATAATAATAAATTAGAAAATATTAATTCTAAAATAAATTCAAATATAAATCGTTTAAAAAATGAATTTTTTGTTGATATCAATATTAGTGATTTAAAAGAGTTTAATTTAGATTTTAATAAAATTAAAAATATAAAAGATTTGCTTATAGAAAAGAATTCTTTAGAAAAAGAAATCATAACTAATAATGCAAATAAAGAAAATATAGAAGAAAATTTATTAAAATTAAAATATGAACTTTCATCAATCAAAGAAAAATCAATAGAGATTGAAAAATCAGACTATTATAATGAACTTTTTAACTATATTGATGAACAATTAAAACAATATAATTATCTGCTATCTTCTCTTAACGATGAAAAAGAGACTAATAATACAAACGGAAATAAGAAGATATTTATTCTGTTTTGTATTTTGCTTTCGCTTGCAGTTATAAGTTCAATTATAAGCTTTATTTTAAATGCTTTTTCAATCGGAATTTGTACAAGTTTAATTTCTGTATTGTCTTTATTTAGTTTGTATATGCTAAAACCAAATAAACATAAGGAAAAACAAGACAAAAATGCAAATTTAAAAAATAATATTCTAAATGATTTAAAAGCAAGAGTTAAAGAATATTCACCTGAAATTGTTAATACTGATAATTCATATCTGCCGTTTAAATTGGAAAATATAAAACAGGAACTTCAAGGTAAAATTCAAAACATTAAAGCAATTAAGGAACTTTTAAATAAAAATAATACGGAAATTAATTATAATAGTGAAAAACTGCAAACCGTAAAAAATAAAATTGAAGAAATAAATGCAAAAATAAATTCCATAAAAAGAGAAATTGAAGATTTAGTTAAATCTTCAACCGAAAAAATAAATATAAAAGAAGAGGTATACTTAGAAACTGCTGATATTATTAAAAATTTAAAAGAAGATGTTAATGAAAAAGAGCTTCTTGAACAAGAAATAACAGATTTGAATAAAGAAAAAGATTTAATAGAAGAAACTTTTAATAAGTTTATTTTGCAAAATCAGTTAAATATTTCATTAAGTGAAAAGTTTGAAGATAATATCAATAAATTAAAAATTTATAATGAAAAAAATTCAGAGATTAAAAACCAACTGGATATTTTGAATGTAGAAATAGAAAATATTCAAAATAAACTTGAAAAATTATATGCTGATAAAACTGAATATAGCGAATTTGATAAATGCAGTTTTAATATAGAAGAAGAATTAAACGAATTAAAACTTCAAAAAGAAGAGCAGCTAAACCGTAAAAAAGAATTTGAGTTCCAAAAAAGAGAGCTTGAAAGTTTTGAAGGTCTGAATGATTTAAAAATAGAAAAGAACATTCTTTTAGATGAATATCGCAAAAAAATAGCGGAATTAATGAAAAATAAACTTATTCTTTCTATGATAGAAACTGCAAAAAACAATTTTGATAAAATTCAGCCTGATTTGCAAAATGCGCAAAAATATCTTGCTATATTAACAGACGGAAAGTATTCAAGAATAAACTTAGATTTAGAAGAAATTCAAAATGAAGATAAGTCAGTAACTAAAAAGTGGGATGAACTTTCACGCGGGACTAAAGAACAGGTATATTTAGCTTTAAGACTCGGCTATGCTTCAAATTATTCAAAGGATAAAACAACACTTGAACCGAACGGCAGAGCAGATTTACCTTTAATTATCGATGATGCATTTGTTAATTTCGATTTCGACAGAACAAAAAATGCACTAAAATGTCTTATTGAGTTTTCAAAAACAAATCAAGTCTTATTCTTTACTTGCCATACAAATGTTATAAAGCAGCATTTTGAAGCATTAAATGAGAAAATAAATATTATAAATCTGTAAATAAATTTTCGTTTGAACTATACTTTAGTTATGAGTTTTTATAGTGATGAAATAGATAAACTGATTGAAAAAGATAATTTCAGACAAGTTTATGACATAGAAGAAAAACATGGTAAATATCTTTCAGTTAAGGGGAAAGATATGTTGAATTTTACCTGCAATGATTATTTGAATTTGAGCACAGACAGAAATTTAATAAATGAATTTGTAGAAAAATATAAAAATAATAATGAGTTTTTGTTTTCTTCAACAGCTTCAAGACTTCAAACAGGAACATCTTCCGTCTATAAGAAATTAGAGAAAAATCTTGCAAAGCTTTTTCAAAAAGAAGCCTGCTTGTTATTTAATACAGGTTATCAATGTAATTTGGGAGTAGTTTCTTCACTTGTAAACAGAGATGATGTTATTTTTTCTGATAAATTAAATCATGCAAGTATTATAGACGGTATGAGGCTTTCGACTACGCAATTTTACCGTTATAAACATTTAGATTATGAAAACCTTGAAGAGCTTTTGAAAAAGCACAGAAATAATTATAAAAAGGCAATTATTATATCAGAATCCGTATTTAGTATGGATGGTGATATTGCCGATATAAAAAAACTTATTGAATTAAAGAAAAAATATGATTGTTATTTGATGATAGATGAAGCACATGCTTTTGGTGTCTTTGGTAAAAATCTTGCAGGTATTGCAGATGAAGAAGACATTTTATCGGAGGTTGATATTATTACAGCTACATTAGGTAAGTCGTTTGCGTCAGTAGGTGCTTTTTGCGTTGCAAATAAAACAATAATAGATTTTCTTATAAATAAAGCAAATTCTTTTATATTTTCAACCGCACTTCCGCCGGTGAATGTTATGTGGGTTAACTTTTTGATTGAAGAAAAATTCGATTTGGTAAAAAGTAAATCTTTAAAATTAAAGAAGCTTATAAATGAAGCACATAACTATATTAATGATGGCGGAACAACTCAAATTGTACCTGTTATTATCGGAGAAAATAATAAAACGGTAAAAATATCGGAAGAATTAAGAAGTAAAGGTTATTACGTGCTTCCTATAAGACCGCCTACAGTTCCAGTTAATACATCTCGTATCAGGCTTTCATTAACTTCAGATATTACATTTGAAGAGTTTAAAATTCTCATTGATACTGTGAAAGAGGCTGTATAATGCAATATAAATGGCTTAATAAACAAAATAATAAAAAACTTATAGTCTTTTTTAACGGCTGGGGAATGGATGAAAAAATAGTTTCTCATCTTCAATTTGATAATTATGATGTTTTAACTTTTCATGATTACAGAACTTTTGAAAAAATAGATTTTGATTTTTCGTCTTATGAAGAAAAGGTTCTAATTGCTTGGTCAATGGGCGTATATGTCTGCAATTATTTTTATGAACAATTTAATTGTTTTGATAAATTCATAGCTGTAAACGGTACTCAAAAACCGATTGATGATAATTACGGCATACCTAAAATGATTTATAATCTTACGGTTGATAACTTCAATGAGCTTTCTTGTTCTAAATTTATGAAAAAAATCTCAACAACAGTTAATTTAAAAGATTATTGCTCTCGAAATTTAGATGAGTTAAAACAAGAACTTATTTCTATAAGAGATTTAAAGGCTGAAACTTTATTTGATTTTAATAAGGCAATATTGTCAGAAAAAGATAGGATTTTCCCTTATAAAAATATGCTGCATTTCTGGAATGAGAAAAATATAGAAATCGTTAAGTTAGAATCGGGTCATTATATTTTTGATATGTATAAAAGTTGGAGTGATTTATTATGATAGATAAATCACTTGTAAAAAAGAGATTTAAAAAAAGCCTTAAAACCTATAATGATAACGCAATAATTCAAAAACAAACGGCAGAAAAATTAATAAGTCTTTTGCCGAGGAAAGAATATAATTCCATATTAGAAGTTGGCTGTGCAACCGGGATTTTGACTGAAAAAATTAAGCAAAATCTTATTTTTAATGAATTTAGTGCGAATGATTTGGTTGAAGATTCTCAAAAATATATAGAACAAATTGTGCCTTCAAGCCATTTTATTTCAGGTGATATAGAAGAAATTCAATTAGATAAAAAATATGATTTAATTATTTCAAATGCTTGCCTTCAATGGTGCAGCAATATAACAGGAACGATTGAAAAATTGAAGTCAGCATTAAATCCAAACGGTGTTCTTGCTCTTTCTGTGTTTGGTGATAAAAATCTTGCAGAAATAAAGAATATATTCGGAATTGAAAACAAAATGTATTCTATGCAGGATTTAAGTTGTTTTGAAAATATTATAGAAGATACTCATAAATTATATTTTGATACCCCTGTAGATGTGTTAAAACACTTGAAATTAACAGGAGTTAATGCAATAAAAGAAGCAAAACTAACAAAATCTAAATTAAAAGAGTTTGAAATACATTATAAAGAGCAATATTTCGAAAACGGAAAAGTTTATTTAACCTATAATCCTGTTTATATTGTTCTACATTGAGGATATATTTTATATTTTGAAGTTTTGTTTATTTTAATTATTCTATATTTTTGTTTCTTAATTCATTATACAAATCAGCTAATAGCAACTCTTTAATAAATTTAAGCTTATCTGCATTTTCAAATAAACTTCTAAAGAAGTTGTCATTTTCTTCATATCGGTTTATTGCTATATCGTTAAACTGCTTTTCGTATAAAGTTCTAAAAGCGGTTTTGTCACCAGACTTAGCAGAATTTGCCATTTGTTCATTCTTCATCATGTCTGATTTTAGCTGAGCTAAAACTTTATCTTGTTCGGTGAATGCTGTTCCAAACTTCTTATTGAATTTATCAATAATTTCTGATAAGGCATCTTTTTCTTTATCTTTACCAGCTCCACCAGCACCAGAAACTGGTGCAACAATCCCCTCTTCTTCTTGAAGAGTTATTTTCCCATCAGCAGTTTTTTGTAATTTATAATATTCAAGTAACAGTGCATCACTAAGATTAACCTTTTCAGAATTATTTTTCGGCAATAACTTTGATAAATATTTAGTAAAAACATATAATTTCTGCATATCTTTATCAAACATACGGCACACTTGAATTACAAAAGAATAAACTCTGTTGAATGAATATAATAATGACTTAAACTCGTCTTTTTGCTTATCTTCTAAGACTTCGTATCTTTCTATTGCTGGTTTTAGAATTGGTGAAAGTGCATCAAGTGTTGGAGTTGTCTTTTGGTAGAATTTCTTAGCGAATGTTTCTACTTCTGAATACTGCCAAACATGAAAATCATCAAGCATTCTTTTTATATCATATATTGAATTAGGATCTGTTTCACTCTCTAAAACTGTTGCTTCATAATATGGCTGAAATGCATTTTGAATTTCTTCTTGAGTGTTTGCAAAGTCTAAAACAAATGTATCTTCTTTCCCTCTTGTTGTTCTATTCAACCTTGAAAGTGTTTGAACAGCTTTTATACTATTCAACTTTTTATCAACAAACATTGTATGTAATAATGGCTCATCAAACCCTGTTTGATATTTTTCAGCAACAATAAGCATATTAAAATCATCATGGAAATATTTTTTAAGCTGATTTTCTTTGATACCATTGATTTTTTCTTCTGTCCATTCTTGCCCGTCATCTTCAAGACTACCAGAAAACGCTACTAATACATCTAAATCATTATAATTATGAGATTCAATGTAACGTCTGAATTCAAATAAATATCGAACAGCATGTAAGCGTGAAGCCGTTACAACCATTGCTTTTGCTCTGCCGTCAATTTTCTTTTTGGTAATCTCTCTAAAGTGTTCTATAATAATTGCTGTTTTTTGTGCAATATTATGCGGATGCAGATTTTCAAACCTTGAAACTGCTTTTGCACCTTTTACTTTATCATATTCAGGATCGCCCTCGATTTTCTTAGCAATTTTATAGTATTGCTGATAGGTTGTGTAATTTTGAAGAACATCCAAAATAAACCCTTCTTCAATTGCCTGACGCATTGAGTAAATATGAAATGCTCTATAAGTTCCATCCTCTTGCCTATCGCCAAATATTTGCAAGGTTTTGTTCTTTGGAGTAGCCGTAAAAGCAAAGAAGGATATGTTTTTGTGAACTCCATGGGTAGCTAATTCTTTAACCAAATTATCTTCATAATCTTCCTGGCTATTTTCTTCTCTTGCTTCTTCTTGTGCGTATTGTTCTAACACTTCTTCAGTATCACTCAATGTAACTTTTAATTTCTTTGCCGCAGTTCCGCTTTGTGAAGAATGAGCTTCATCGACAATAACGGCATATCTTTTTCCTGTTGCTTCGACATCTTGATAAATGTAAGGGAATTTTTGCAAAGTTGTGATAATAATCTTTGCACCATCATTGAGAGCCTCTTTTAAACCCTTTGAGCCGTCTTTAACTGGTCTTACAACTCCATCAACATGGTCGAATTGGTAAATCGTATCTTGCAATTGGCTATCAAGGATTTTTCTATCAGTCACAACGATTACAGAATTAAAAATAACCTCATCATTTTTATCATGCAAGCTTTGTAAACGGTGAGCAAGCCAAGCAATGGAATTTGATTTTCCCGAACCTGCACTGTGTTGAATTAAATAATTTCTACCACTTCCTCTGTGTTTAACGTCCTTTAAAAGCTTTGTTACAACATCTAATTGATGATAACGAGGAAAAATCATTGTTTCTTTTGTTCCTGTGCTTTTACCGTTTTTGTCTTTAATATCTTCTTTTTGTAAGTGCATATATTTGTGCAGAATTTCCATCAAAGAGTCTTTTGCTAAAACTCTTTTCCAAAGATAAGAAGTTATGTAATCGTTTTCAACTTGTGGATTTCCTTTGCCGCCAACATTTCCTGCACCGTTTGAACCTTGATTGAACGGTAAGAAATAAGTGCTTGCCCCTTGCAATCTTGTTGTCATATAAACTTCGTACAAATCAACCGCAAAATGCACCAAAACTCTTTGCTTAAATTCAAACATCTTGTCTTTTGTTGCACGGTCGAATTTATATTGATTAATAGCATTTGTTGCATCCTGCCCTGTGAATTGGTTTTTAAGTTCCATTGAAACAACAGGAATACCGTTTAATAAAAGGACAATATCAATGCTTCTTTCATCTAATAGAGAAAATTTCATTTGACGTGTACAATGCAAGATGTTTTGAGAATACTTTTCGTTATGCTCTGGATTCATTGATGTTTCAGGCTTAAAATAGCAAGGATAGAATTTAACCCCTCTATCTTTGAAACCATGTCTTAGAACATATAGGAGGTCTTTAGCAGATACTTCATCTTGAAATCTTTTTAAAAGAGCTTGTTTAGGATTATTTGGATAATTTCTGCAATGCTTTTCCCATTCTCTAGGCTGTGTGTTTTGGATAAACTTCAAAAACGTATCTTCATCCAATGCAGTAGCACGGTTTAGATTACTTGGATTTCCCTTTTGATAACCACCTTCAGTTATAAGGTAATTTTCTATCGCTTCTTCAAAGTTTTTCTCTTTTAGTAAAGTGTCTTTCATTTATTTGTGACCTCTTTTTGTTGAACAAATTCCACACCAATATCCATCAATTAAACGACTTGCAATTTTATTATAATCCCAACATGTCACACAAAATGGTCCTTCTTTTGTTCCATCTTCTTTTAAGTTCCAATAAGCATTCTTTTCGAATAACATATTATAAGTTTGCTTTTCTTGCAATTGTTCTTTTAAAGCGATATTTTCTTCTCTTAATTCTATCATTTTTTCTTTTAAATCCAAAATTGCTTCTTTAAGTTCAATATTCTTTAATTCATTTGCAATATCCAATGCAGTTTTTGCAGTATTTGTAATATCTTTTAAGTTTATCATGCAACTACCTTTCTTTTTCCAGTTACACATTCGTATATGAGGGATTTTTTGTATTCTGTTAATTTTTCGATTAAGTGTTCTTTGTCAGATATCGCAGAATCTATTTTAGAACATTTTTTGTCAAGATAATATGTGATTATGCTTTGTTCTTTTGCTTCTGGTAATCCAAATTTATAATTTTTTACAAAATTTGCAGATACTCTTTTGAGTCCACCTGTACCATACATTGTGGATATTGCCATATCCTTAAATTTTCTATTTTGTAAGAAATATAATAAAAATCTATTATTTATATTTTTTGCTCTAAATACATATAATTCGGAAGTACCAAAACCTACTTTGTTTAATAAATTTTTAGCAATTGCAATATTACCGTTTTCAAAGCAAGGTGTAACTTTTGCCATTATTACATCTTCTTCCGCAAAATAAGTATAACTACCACTAACTTTTTCTATAGTAGTTTCTTTACAATCTAAATTGCAATTTGTTAAACATTCCATCGGAGCAAACGAAACAGGAGTATTCTTCTCTTGGTTTTCAGAATAAGTCGGATTAAATACAACACAATGCTTAAGTTTATATACTATCCAGCTTTCTGGAATTTTTCCTATCCATTCAATACCAGAATCTTTTAGTGGAGTGGATTTGTCTAGGCCTTTTGTTACAGCTTCGGTTATAATGGATTGTTTGTATTCTTTGAGTTTTTCAATAAGATCCTTTTGAGTCTCAACAACCCTATCAATCTCCCCACACTTCTTATCCAAATAATCCGCTATTTGTTGTTGTTCTTCTAATTTCGGATGTGGGATATAAACATTTTTCATTGCAGTCCATTTCGTTGACCATAAATCATCAACAATCCCACTTCCCCATTTATAAAATTCATCGGCAAAACATTCTGACTTGAATGTATAATTGTAATATTTATTACACATATTATTTTTTGGGGCTAAAACTGTATTAATAAGCGATACTGAACCTTCATATTCTGAAATCCCGCAAGAACCTCGCCTATCTGAACGACTATTAATGACAAAATCATTAATTTTTACAAGTTTCCTATTATCGCCATTATCTGTTTTTGCAGCAGTTTCCAACTGCGGAACAATACCATTTTTTGTTACTGATAAGGCTGGGTATTCTTTGTCACTAACTTTTTCATTACGCTCATTGTATACTTGACCAATTTTAGTAACATTCCAATCTTGTGGAATTTCCCCAATCCACTCAATGCCTGAATCTTTGTAATTATCGTAAGTTTTAATATTTGTTTTTATTGGCATAATTTATTTTCTTTATCCATAATTTCTTCATATTTTTTGTATAAATCATTAAACATATCTAGGTTTTTTGTATAATCCTCTAATGGTAAATTATATATGCTCCAAGGTGTTCCCTTGGGAGGAATAAATCTGTTAAGAGATTTTATAATTTCATTTTCTAAATTATAAATATCTTCAGTAAAAAGATATTTTGTAGAAAGACTATATTTATATAATTTAGCTATTACTTTTTTCATATCATATATTACGTTTTCTTCATTCATTCCATTTGGTACAATAATTTGTGCTTTATAGCCTCTTATAAATTTTATATCTTGATGAAACATTCCCCAAGTATCAAAGATATCTCTAATGTGTTCTATTCGTAATTTTAGTAATTCTGTTTTCTGTTGTTTTTTTTGTATTTCTTTTTGTTGCCACATGAAAAAAGCAGTACAAATAGCAATAGTTGGTGTTAATAATGCTGATATTATATTTATTATTAAGTTATATTTATCCATTCATTCCTCCTCTATTCAGCACACTTAAAACAACATTCTTAATTGTTTCCATCTCATTTGGATTGCTTTCTGCGATCAACAATGTTAGAGCAAAAAGAGTGGGGTTGTCTATTATTGGGGTGTCGTTTTGGTACAAAATATTATTCTTATCCAAGAAATACAAGAAACAACTTGCGGCAATACGTTTGTTGCCGTCTGAAAATGAGTGATTTTTGGTTATCAAATATAAAAGCATTGCAGCTTTTTCTTCCAATGTAGGATAAAGTTCCTGTCCGTCGAATGTCTGATAAATCTGATTGACAGAACTTGAAAAACTTCCGTCTTTCGGGTTTGCAAACACGTCAGTTGCAAACTCGGATTTCATTTTATCTATAACTTGTAAAAATTCTTCTTCTGATACCCTAATGGCAGTTTTAGCGTTTTTCCCTTTTGAATCAAGTGTTTTATGGTCAAAATCGTCTAACAAATCAAGTCCTTGAGCAAAATTATCTAATAATTTTACGATTTTTTGAGCGTCTTCCAAGTTTTCAACCTGATTAGACAAACTCCTTGATAAAAGCTGGATAGTGCATTGCAAAGTCTTTACCTTGTCTTGCTCTTCTTTAAGTTTTTTTTCGTTGATTGCGTAGCCATCAATGATGTATGTATGTAAAACACTTGTTGCCCATTTTCTAAACTCAGTTGCAGTTTTAGATGTTACTCTATAACCAACCGCTAAAATAATATCCAAGCTATAATAAGGGATTTTTCGCGAAACAATTCTCGTACCCTCTTGTTGAACTTGTGCAAAAAATGCACAAGTTGAGTTTTCTTCTAATTCTTGTTCTTTATATATTTTAGCAATATGTCGCTGTATATTTGAACGATCTTTACCAAATAATTTAGCGATTTTTTCAGCACTTAGCCATAAAGTATTATCTTGCTGAATTACTTCAAGATTACTTTTTCCCTCGCTTTTGTATATAATTATTTCGCCTTTTGATAAATCTTCTGTTTTAGTCATTAAAAATTGCCTCCAAGCTACCTTCTAAGGATTTTTCAAGCTCCATAATTTCTTCCATTATATCCTCAGACTTTCTTGGTGGAACATATTTATAGAAATATCTTGTAAATGGTATTTCATAGCCGATTTTTGTTTTCTTTTCATCTATCCACGCATCAGGTGCGTAAGGAAGAACTTCCCTTTTAAAATACTCTTTGATATCTTCTTTCAAAGGTACATTTTCTGTATCTCTTAAAGCTGTATCAGCAACTGATTTACCGCTTTTTAAGATTGGATTTCCGTTTTCATCTTTCTGTGGTCTTTCAACTACAATTTTTGAGTATCCAAAGTCCTCATTATCAAAGATTTTGCTTATTTCAGTTGCTTTAAATTCAGCATAAATCTTTGTAATTTCTTCTATATAATGTTTCGGAATATCGTTTCTTTTATTTCCCAAAGATTTTCTTCTTTTTTCGTAAAGTTCATTTGCATTGATTAACTGAACTTTTCCCCTTCTCATATTTGATTTTTTGTTATTCAAAACCCAGATATACGTTGCAATACCTGTGTTATAGAAAATATCATTAGGTAGAGCAATAATCGCTTCTAATAAATCGTGTTCTAAAACGTATTTTCTAATTTCAGACGGTCCAGAGCCAGCATCTCCTGTAAACAATGGTGAACCGTTATGAATAATAGCAATTTTAGCTCCACCTTGTTCTGGTTCTTTCATTTTAGAAATTGCTGTTTGCAAAAATAGCATTTGACTATCGCTTACTGCTGGTAAACCTGCTTGAAATCTTCCTCCAGCTCCTAGTTTTGCTTCTTTTTCAACGGTTGTTTTTTCGTTTTTCCATTCTCTTCCAAATGGTGGATTGGAAAGGATATAATCGAATTTTTCTCCCTTGAACTCGTCTTCTGATAACGTATTTCCATTTCTTATATTATCTGCGTTATTGTCCTTAATAAGCATATCAGCTTTACAGATAGCAAAAGTTTCATCATTGATTTCTTGTCCAAAAGGAAGAAGGGTTGCAGATTTATTCAACTTTTCCAAATAATCCTGTGCAACTGATAACATACCACCAGTACCACAAGCTGGGTCATAAAGAGTTTTTGCAACATTACATGTTAAGATGTCGGTATCATTAGCAAATAAGATATTTACCATAAGCTCTATTACTTCTCTTGGCGTATAGTGCTGTCCTGCATCTTCGTTATGAGCTTCTGAAAAACGTCTGATTATTTCTTCAAAAATATAGCCCATTTCTAGGTTAGAAATTTTGTTTGGGTGTAAATCGGCTTTAGGGGTCGTAAATTCTTGAATTACGATATAAAGCAAATTTTTATCAGCCATTGTTTGGATTTCACTATCGAACTTAAATTTTTCAATAATCTGCCTAACGTTAGACGAAAACCCGTTTATATAGTTTCTAAAATTAGTTTCAATATTATTTGCATCATCAAGTAAAGATTCAAAGGTGTATTTGCTGACATTATAAAATTCAAAACCTGATGCTTTTTTTAAGAAATTATCACGCATAGGCATATCAGGTGCCATGCTATTATGTTTATCTAACACGGCTTGTTTTGTATTTGCTAAAATGCAATCAAAACGTCTGATAACAGTCAACGGCAGAATAACTTTTCCATATTCATGCGGTTTATAAACCCCTGTTAATTTATCTGCAATGGCCCAAATTAGATTTGCTTTTTCATTAATATTAGCACTCAAACTCATATTCATACTCCTTATTGGTCTATTGTACCATATAACCAGCATTTTAGAGACCTAAAAAGAAACAATATGATGTATTTACATTGAAGAACGATATTGAATGGCTTGTGCGATATGTTTAGCTTGAATATTTTCACTTGCATCTAAATCGGCAATTGTTCTAGCTAGTTTTAATAGTCTATCATAAGCTCTTGCTGAAAGATTAAATTTTGATACAGCCCCTTTGATCATTGCAGCACTGCTTTCATCAAGTTTACAGAATTTTCTTATTAATTTAGGAGTTAATTCTGAATTAGTATAAATTCCAAGTCCTTTATATCTTTCTAACTGGATATTTCTTGCATTTATAACTCTCTCACGTATTTGTTCTGAAGTTTCAACGCAGGGAGCATTTTGCTCCATTAATTCATTTAGTTTTAAGCGTGGTACATCAATGACTATATCAATTCTGTCTAGTAATGGACCTGATAGTTTAGAACGATATTGTTTAATTTGATATTCGCTGCAAGTACATTGTTTTTCGCTGTCGCCTAGATATCCGCAAGGGCAAGGGTTCATTGCTGCAAGTAAAATAAAATCAGACGGAAATTTAAGTCTCATTTTCGCTCTTGCAATAACAATTTCGCCGTCTTCTAACGGTTGGCGTAATACTTCAAGCACGCTTCTTGGAAATTCAACAAATTCATCAAGAAATAAAACCCCTCTGTGTGCAAGAGTAATTTCCCCGGGTTTAGGATTTGTACCGCCACCTATTATACCAATTGCAGAAGCTGTATGATGAACACTTCGGAACGGTCTTGTTGTAATTAACGGCTTATTAGGATTAACAAGTGAACTTATACTATATATTTTTGTTAGTTCTATTGATTCTTCAAAGGTTAATGGCGGTAATATTGAAGAAAAACATTTTGCAAGTAATGTTTTTCCAGACCCGGGAGGCCCTGACATTAAAAGATTATGCGCACCTGCCGCTGCTATTTCCATAGCTTTTTTAGCTTTTAATTGCCCTTTCACATCTTTAAAATCAAAGTAGCCGTCCTGCTCTGTTTTTTCTTGCATATATTCATTTATATTAACAATAACAGGTTCAAGCTTTTTATATTCGGGTGATGATTTATTAAAATGATTTACCAGTTCATTCAAATTTTTAGCGCCGATAACAGTTAATCCACCTATAATAGCAGCTTCTTTCGCATTGTCATTTGGCACTATTATTGTTTTTATGCCTTGTTCTTTTAGACCTGCTGCAATTGGCAGGACACCTGAAACTCCGCGCAATGAACCATCTAAAGAAAGTTCTCCGATAAAAGCTGTATCTTTAAAATCATTTTTCTCTATTATGCCTGTTTTAGAAAGTATTCCAATTGCAATAGGCAAATCATAATAACTGCCTATTTTCTTGATATCCGCAGGAGCAAGATTTATTACTACTTTTTTATTTGGAAATTCATATCCTGAATTTTTAATAGCAGAGCGAACTCTTTCTTTTGCTTCACTAATTGACATATCTGGCAAGCCGACAATTGACACGGAAGGCAAAGAATTATTTACATCAACTTCTACAAGTATTTTGTAAACATCAAGTCCTATAACGCAAGCTGTTAAAATTTGTGATATCACAATGAAATCCATTTATTTTATTAACTTTTGCAAGTATATATCATATTAGAGGTACAATCAAGAAAATTATGTAGGGTTTAATAATAGTTTTTATTAAAAATGCTTAAAATCATTACTAAAACTAAATATCAACCGTCATGCTGAACTTGTTTCAGCATCTTAGAGTTGTAGATTTAAACATTATAAATGATTGCATTTTTTGTTGGTAAGATGCTGAAACAAGTTCAGCATGACGATTTTGACTATATTTTAAACATATTGGATAAAAAAGTGTATATTATCCATTTGTTGTAAAGCATGTTAAGAATTGTAAAATTGCAAAACAAAAAGCGCATTTAAATTTTTTCACGGTTATTAAAGAAAATGTAAGACTCATAAAAAAGTCTAAACTGAACAACTATCTACCAAAACTAACCTAGTTAACGCTCTTTTCCTAACAAAAGAGCTTTTTTTTATGCAAAAGTAATATCTGAAGCTTTGGGGATTGTCTTTGAAGTCCATTGATTTTAGGTACGCGAAATCACAGGACGAAAAGACAATCCCCAAAGCTTCAGATATTACTTTTGCATAAACTTAATAAAACCCATATAATTAACATTATGAAACAACGTTCACTATTTGATGTAATATCTCCTATAATGACAGGTCCATCCAGTTCTCATACAGCAGGCGCGGTAAGGCTTGGTCTTCTTGCAAGAAATATATATAAAGATATCCCTTCAAAAATAACTTTTAGGCTTTATAATTCTTTTGCTCAAACAGGAAAAGGCCACGGAACTGATAAGGGTTTACTTGCAGGTCTGCTTGGTTTTAATGTGGATAGCGAAAATATAAAAAACATTTTTAATCTTTCAATTATTCAAAATATTGATATTAACTATGAATATGAACAAAATTTAGACAGGCACCCGAATGCTGTTGATTTTATTTTAGAAGGTTCTATAAATATGATAATTTCCGGAAACTCTGTTGGAGCGGGTAATGTTGAAATTGTAAAAATAGATGACTTTGCGACTAAAATTTCCGGTGAATATAATACTCTGATTTTATTTTATAAAGATAAACCCGGCATGATATCAAAGGTTTCAACTTTAATACAGAAGGAAAATATAAATATAGCATCATTGGATTGTGACAGAAATGCAAGAGGGAAAACAGCTTCTATGTGCATTTGTTTAGATGGTGAAATTCCTCAAAATATTATTTCTGAAATTGAAAAAATAGAAGATGTATATTTTGTCAGAAATGTCAGGAAATTAGAGGCTTAAATGGAATATTCAATTAATACTTTTGAAAAATTACTAAATGCCTGTGAAAAAGAAAATAAAAAAATATATGAAATTATGCAGGAAAAAGAAGCTTCTGATTTTGAAATAACAGTTGAAGAAGTTCGGAAAAAAACATTAAAAAATATTCAGGCAATGAAAGAAGCAATCAAAAAAGGCTTGAATTCAACGGAAAAATCAATAAGCGGACTATGCGGGGATGATTGCTATAAGTTGGAAAATAAATATAAACAAAAAAAAGCATTATTTGGCAGACTTTTTGAAAAGATTACAACCTATGCATTAGCTACAATGGAAGAAAATCTTAGAATGAATAAAATTGTAGCGTGTCCGACAGCGGGTTCTTGCGGCATTGTTCCGGCAGTTATTATTGCTTTGGCAGAAGAATACGATTTATCAGAAGAAGAACAAATAAATGCTCTTATTACGGCAGGTACAATAGGTTATGTTATATCATCAAAAGTAGCAATGGCAGGAGCTGTTGCTGGCTGTCAAGCTGAATGCGGAGTTGCTTCCGCTATGAGTGCAGCAGCTGCTGTTCAAATTTTAGGCGGTAATGACAACCAAATAGTAAATGCAGCTGCTTTAGCGTTAAAGAATTTACTAGGGTTAACGTGTGATCCTGTTGCAGGCTTAGTTGAAATTCCTTGCGTGAAACGAAATGTATTTTTGGCTATTCATGCCATTACTGCTGCTGAACTTTCATTATCAAAGATAGAAAGTAAAATTCCGTATGATGAAGTTATAGATGCAATGGTTCAAACAGGGCAGTTAATGTCACCATTATTAAAAGAAACATCTCAAGGCGGTTTAGCAGTTACAAAAACAGGGAAATTTATTAATAAAGATTTAAAATCTAAATATACAATGTTAGAAGGAAAATAAGAATGGCAGAAGGAAAAAATCCGTTATTATCAGGTTTAGAGCAATCTTTAATTAGTTTTTTGTCTCAGAAAAAAGATATTGAAGAAAAAATTAGTGGTGGTGCCAGAAGAATAAGAGGATTAACTTTTAATATAGATTTAAGAAATGAAAAGAAGGTATATTTTACAGTTCAGATTGGTATGTGTGAGGCTGCTTTTAATGTTAATACAGGCTTAAAAGAACGAGGAAGCTGTTATGGTATAGAAAGATATGTTCGTGATTGGTTTGAACGTCCTAGTGTTCAGACAGAAATAAAAAGCTATATCAGTTCACATACAAGAAATTAAAAAAGAGGAGTTTTTAAAACTCCTCTTTTGGGTTAATTTAAAATAATTTTGAAAATCTTTCCATAGCTTCAATTGTTTTTTCTCTGCTTCCAAAAGATGTTAATCTAAAATAGCCTTCGCCGTTATTTCCAAAACCTGACCCTGGGGTTCCTACAACTGCTATATTATTTAATAAATAATCAAAGAACTGCCAAGATGTCATACTGTTTGGGCATTTTATCCAAATATAAGGTGAGTGTTTACCGCCTGTATACCAAATTCCTTTTTTATCCATAGTTTCAGCAATTATTTTGGCGTTTTCACTATAGTAGGCAATATTTTCTTTTATTTGTTCTTGTCCTTTTTCGGAAAAAATAGCTTCTGCCCCTTTTTGAATAATATAAGGTACACCGTTAAATTTAGTTGTTTGACGTCTTAACCAGAATTTATGAAGTGAAGTACCTTGTTTTTCAAGTTTTTTCGGAACAACTGTATAACCGCATCTGGTTCCTGTGAAACCTGCTGTTTTAGAGAAAGAACAGAACTCAATTGCACATTTTTTTGCACCTTCAATTTCATAAATGCTGCTTGGTAATTCTTCTGATTTTATAAAACATTCATAAGCAGCGTCAAAAAGAATAACAGCATCATTTTTAAGTGCATAATCAACCCATTTTTTTAAACCGTCTTCTGTGTAAACAGCACCTGTAGGGTTATTGGGTGAACAAATGTAGATAATATCACATTTTACATTTTCGTCAGGTAAAGGAAGAAATCCGTTTTGTTCATTCGCATTTGCGTAAATAATTTTTCTTCCTGCCATTATGTTTGTATCAACATATACAGGATAAACTGGGTCTGGAACTAATACTGTATTATCAAGACCAAAAATATCAAGGATATTACCTAAATCACTTTTTGCACCATCAGAAATAAAAATTTCATCAGCTTCTATATTTACAGATTTTCTTTCATAATACTTTTTTATAGCTTCTCTTAAAAAAGCATAACCTTGCTCTGGTCCATATCCTTTAAATGTTTCTTGAACTCCCATTTGATCTGCTGCTTTTTTTATAGCATCAACAACTACAGGAGCTAAAGGCAATGTTACATCGCCAATACCAAGTCTTATAATATTTTTCTCAGGATTATCTTTAATAAATTGATTTACTTTTTTTGCGATAGTTGAGAATAGATAACTATCTTCTAAATTTAAGTAATTTTGATTAATGTTCATAATGTCTCCAACTAATTTATGCCAAATATTATTATACATAAAGAATGAGTTTTGTTAAAAATTTTGCATATTATTAGAAATATAAGATTATATTTATAGTATAATTTTGTATATTCAGAAAAAAGGATAAAAAAATGGCAGTAAGACAAAGACAACATGAACAAGACCCAATGGTCAGAAGAACAAATTTTGAAGCGGTTGAATCTAATTTGACAGATGAACAAGCAAAATTAGAAGCAAGCCGTTGTTTAAATTGTAAAAATCCAAGATGCGTTCAAGGATGTCCGGTAAATATTAATATTCCTGAATTCATCCACGCAATAAAAGAAGGTGAAATAGAAAAAGCAGGCGATGTAATAAGAGAATCAAGCTTACTTCCTTCTGTATGCGGAAGAGTTTGCCCTCAAGAACGTCAATGTGAAGGCAAATGTGTTTTAGGTATTAAATCTGAACCAATCGCTATCGGTGCATTGGAAAGATATGTTGGTGACGCAACTTCATTAAAAGTTGGTGAAATAAAAGAATCAGGCAAGAAAGTTGCAATTATCGGCTCGGGCTGTGCAGGTATTACAGCAGCAGCTGACTTAAGAAAAGCAGGTCATGAAGTAGTTGTATTTGAAGCATTACATAAATTAGGCGGTGTATTAAGATATGGTATTCCTCCATTCAGATTACCAAGAACATTCTTAGATAAAGAAATTTCTAACCTTAAAGCAATGGGAGTTAAATTTGTAACTAACGTTGTTGTAGGTAAATCAATAACAGTTAAACAATTAAAAGATGATGGTTTTGATGCTATTGTTATCGGTTCAGGTGCTGGTTTACCTAAAATGATGGGTATCTCTGGTGAAAACTTAAACGGTGTTTTCTCTGCTAATGAATTTTTAACAAGAGTTAACTTAATGCAAGCTAACTTAGAAGAAACTGCAACACCTATTAGAGTTGGCGAAAAAGCTGCAATCATCGGCGGTGGTAACGTTGCAATGGATGCTGCAAGAGTTGCTGTTAGAGTTGGCTTTAAAGAAGTTTATATTGTTTATAGAAGAACAGAAGCTGAATTACCTGCTCGTTTAGAAGAAATTCGTCACGCTAAAGAAGAAGGCGTTATCTTTAAATTCTTACATGCTCCAAAAGAAATCTTTAATAAAGACGGTTATGTTGCAGGCATGCAGTTTGAAATTATGGAATTAGGCGAGCCTGATGAATCAGGAAGAAGAAAACCAATTCCTACAGGTCAAACCGTTGATTTAGATGTTGATACAGTTGTTGTTGCTTTAGGTACCGGTCCAAACCCAACAATTCAAGCTTCAATGTTAAAAGATAATATGGATTTAGAAACAAATCCAAAAGGTTATATTGTAATCGATGCTGAATCTGGCAGAACATCTATTGATGGTGTATATGCAGGCGGTGACGTTGCTCCAACCGGTTCATCTACAGCTATTAATGCTATGGGTGCAGGCAAAAGAGCAGCTAAAGCTATCAATGAATATCTAGCAAAATAATTTTTTAGAAAATAAATGTAAAATAAACCGAGCTTAAATAAAGCTCGGTTTATTTTTTTATTTCTTCTTTTATAGTACTTAATGAAATATTGTTCTTTGTTAAAAATATTACAGCAAAAATTGTTGATACAACAGTAATCATTGCTTGTTCTGTAAAGGATATTGCTAAGGCTGCTTCTTTATTTACATTGTACAATGCAAATGCGGCAATTACGGCTGCTTGATATGGACCTATAAAAATTGATGTAGATGGAATCATGCAAGCTAATGCAATGAAACTTATTAAAAATAATGAAACTGACCAATGTATATTATATCCAAATGCATGCATTGTTGTTAAAAAGCACAAACATTCAAAAAACCATATACCGAATGAAGATATAAGGGCTATGAAAATATGTTTTGGTGATTTTATTATTTCAAATCCATTGAAAAAGGAATTACAAGTATTATTTATAAAATCTATAGTTTTGTGCAGATATTTTGATAAAACAAAATTATTTGTTTTATCTTTTATATAATTGCAAATTTTTTCAGTTTTATTATATTTATAAGAAATAATGCATATAATAATTCCTATAAAGATACAAATTCCTGAAAAAATACATAAATTGCCGGCGATTTGATTTTTTTTATAGATAAAAATACCTATACAAAGAAGACAAAATATTACAAAAACATCAAAAATTCTTTCGAGCATTATACTTCCAAATATTTTTATTTTATTTTGATTGTATTTTTGTCCGGTATAAAAAGCTCTAAATAAATCTCCAGCTCTTGCAGGAAGTCCAATATTTAATGCTGAACCTGTTAAACATAACGGTATAGCTTCTTTTATCGGAATATTTATTGTTTTAGAAATTAATTGCTTAAAACAAAAAGCTCTGCAAGTTTGTGAGCAGATTATAAAGATTGAAAGTAAAAAAATATATTTTGCGTCAAAATTTTTTATAATTTCAAAAAGTTTTTTTATATCCAAATTTACAAAAACGAAGTATAGAAAGATAAAGGTTATAAAAAATAATATTACTTTTTTTATATTTATCTTCATTTAATAGATATCCATTTATACTATTTTTAAATTTGAAAGTTTTAGTTTTTTTTGTAAATTAATTTTTTCATTGAGCGTTTCATAATTCAAATTATGAATTGATTTTAATGCAGAATTATCAAGCAAATTTTGAGATTGAATAAAAGCAATATATGCTTGTTTATATTTTTTTTGCTGCATTAATATATTTATTTTAATTTCAAAAATTTGCGAGAAAAGCATATAATTTTCTCTATTTAATATCTCAATAGCTTTTTCACAATATTCTAAAGCAGTTAAATAATTTCCTGTGCAGTATTCACAATTTGCAATTGCCGCCAATATTTTTGCGTTAGGCATAGAAATTTGTACCGCTTTATAATATAAATTTAATGCTTTTTTTATGAAACCTTTTATAAAACATATATCAGCAAGCAGCATAATGCTTTTTAAATGATAAGGCGATAGTTTAACTGCTTCTGTTAGTTTTTTATATGCCGTATTAACTTTATTAAAATAGAAAAAATCGTCTTCGGCTTCTCTACATAAAATTTCTGATTTTATATTTATGACTTTAGAGTCTTTTATATATGAAATGTTGTTAATATTTTGCATTTGCCTAATCAAATATATCTACTACCTTATAAATCATAAGGTTTCATACTATTGAAGGGCTATAACAGTTTAAAATATTGGAAGGCTTAAAATCATGGAAAGCATGTCATGACATGGGTTTACATGATTTTAAATTTAAATTAACAAAATGTAATAATTACAATAAAAAAATATACAAACATGTGAAAGCATGATGTGGCATGCATTTGCGCCGTATTACAAAAGTTTACAATTGTAAATCATCTAAATATATATAGCAAATTTTATTTTAAATAGCTAAAACTGTCATCCTGAACTTGTTTCAGGATCTTATAATTTGTAAGATTCCGAAACAAGTTCGGAATGACGTTATGAATATATTTTGAGTATACTTGGTAAAAATTTATATATAAATCTCAAATATCTTTGCTTGATATTAAAAGATGCGCATAGTATTATTAAATTATCTGAAATTATACTGGAGGAATATATGAACCAAATCATAAAAATAGCTTGGGATCTTAATGAAACAACTGAAAATAGATACCAATTAGTATATGAAATAGCTGAACTTGCTAAAAAATTAGTTGATGAAAATCAATTAAAAAGAGTTAAAGATGAATATAGCTTTGATGAAGTGCCTTTTGATACTTCAATTAAAAAAGAAAATCCTGTAGAACACGCTATTATGGTAAAAGCATCAGAATATGATGATTCAGGATTAGTTGGTTAATTAAATAATTTTTTTAATAAAAAGAAAAGCTCCTCAAGGTAAGGAGCTTTTTTTAAAACCAAAAATCTATATTAATTAAGCCATTAATTTATTAACAGCTCTTGTTAATCTTGATTTTTTTCTTGAAGCTGTATTTTTGTGTAAAATACCTTTTGATGCAGCTTTATCGCATAATTTATATGCTTGAGATAATGCAGCATTGATAGCTTCTTGGTCTTTTTCTTTGGCTTGAGCTAAAACAAGAACTTTTTTAACAGCTGTTTTAATAGAAGATTTGAAAGCTACGTTTCTTTCATAATTTCTATCTGCTACTAAAATTCTCTTTTTTGCTGATTTAATATTTGCCATAATATTGTTCCTTTCTAATGTCAGTTGTTAATGTTATCATTACATCTGCATTGAGGATTAGTGAGTAACATAATTATATAATTTAAAAAAATAATGTAAACATGGCGGGCAAATAAAATATTAAAATTTTTTAATATTTACTAAAAAAAAGCAAAAAAAATCCTTCTATTTTGTTTATAAAGTAGAACTCGTTAGAAAATAATTGTTAGTAAATGCGTATAAATCAAACACAAGCCAATAGTCAAGTTATAAATAATAGAAAAACAGTAAGTTATAAAGGCGGAAGAGAAATTCTCCGAACCTTTGCAAATCCGGATTCGCTTGCTTCAACAATTGCGTTAGAAACTTTTGTAACAGGCGGTCGAAGCACTAATGCTTATAAACGAGGCGGATTTGCTGAATTTCGAGAAAGAATTACAGATGATTTAATATCTGCAGTTTTTTGGATGAAAGGTGTAGATATATTTAATAAACTAGGTGATAAATTTGGCGAGCATGTTTTAAAACTTCCAACAACAGAATTTGATGTGGGTAGAGATGCATTAAGAACTCCGTTCCAAAACCTTAAAGAAGCGGTTGAAAAACAAGTAAGTGATCCAAAACAAGCAAAAGCTTTGGTTAAAAAACTTGCTGTATTTAAATTTTCTAAAGTAATTCTATCTGCGATATTAGCTACAGGTTTTGTTGGCTTTGCACTTCCAAGAATAAATCAAGCAATAACTAATAAATTAATGGCTAATAAAACTAATAATCAGAAAGATAATCAGCCAATAAAAGCAGATTTAAGCAATCAGTATGATTTTTCTGTATCTTTTGAAGAGTTTGACAAGAAAATTTCTTCAAAAAATACGCCTTCTTTTAAAGGTGCTGAAAGTGCATTAACATTTATAGCACATAATCTTGAAAATAACAGAATATGTAAAATGCTTACAACTGATGCCGGCATCTTAACAGGACGAGCAACAACAGCTCGAAATAAAGATGAGGCAATTGAATATGTATTTAGAGATTCATCATCTTCGTTCTTCTATTATGCAAGTACTCCATTAATATATAAAGGTTTGCAATCTTTAACTAAAACTTCAAATATAACAGAAATAGATTCTGTGGCTGCAAAGCAAGTTCATAATAAAATGCTTGAACAATTAAGAAATGCTGATGGTACATTTGGAACGATGAATGTTAAGGAGTTTGCTTCAAAAACATTTGGTGTTCTTGATGATAAAGCAAAAGATATGCTTTCAAAATTACCATTTAAATCAGATGTAATTTCATTAACAGATTTAAGTAAACATATTACAGATGAAAATCTTCTTAGAAAAGCGGCTGAAATGGCTAAATTACAGCCTAAACAAGCTGGTGTCGGTGCTGTATTAACTAAACAGCAGGTTTCTGACGTATTAAAATCAGGTTCTATTAATACACCTGAATTTATGCAAAAGGTATTTAAAGAAAAATTTGGTGAAGCACTTACTGATCCTCATAAATTTATCTCAATGAAGAAAATAACTTCATTTAGAACAAATATTGATAAATATGGTCAAGCTGTTATTGATGCAGCAAATAAAACAAATGGCGGTGTCGTTGATAAGAAATTATTAGAAACAATTAATAAGAAAAGCTTTTTAACCTCTGCTGCATTTAGAACTGTTGCAATGGTACTATCTGCTTTAGCGCTTGGTGTTGCTATTCCTAAAATACAATATGCAATTACAAAAAGGCGAACAGGAAGCAACGCTGCTCCTGGGTTAAGAGATATTGAACAAGGAAATAAAACTGAAACTAAAAAAGTTTAGTTTATAGTAAATTTTCTTCAATCCATTTAATCATTGGTCTTAGTGCATTTGAACGGTGAGAAATTTCATTTTTAATTTCTTCTGGAAGTTCTGCAATTGTTTTTTCGTATTCGGGAATAAAGAAAATCGGGTCATAACCAAAACCATTTGTTCCTTTAGGTAAATCATCAATATAGCCGAATACTTTTCCTTCTTCTTTATGAATTTCATTTCCATTTTTATCTACAAGTACCATAGCACAAGTAAAATGGGCGGTTCTATAATCATAAGGAACCATTTTTAATTCATTTAGAAGTTTTTCTATTTTTTCTTTTTGAGTATCAGCGTATCTTGCAGAATGTATACCAGGATTTCCTTCAAGCGCGTCTACGCATAAGCCTGAATCATCGGCTAAACAATAAGTCTGCATGATTTTAGCGGCTTCTTTTGCTTTAATAGCTGCATTTTCTATAAATGTTGTGCCATTTTCATCTGGGTTAAAATCACCTTTAACAACATCGAATACAATATTTTTATTTGTATTAATTTTATTCATTTCTTCTATTTTGTGCGGGTTAGAAGTTGCTATTATAATTTTAATCATATTATTTACCAAATCTTCTGTTACGTAGTTCAAATTCCATTATAGCTTCTGCTAGTGAGTTTTCATCAAATTCTGGCCAGAATTTCTCTGTAACATAAAGTTCAGAATATGCAGCCTGCCATAATAAATAATTGCTTATTCTCTTTTCTCCGCCTGTTCTAATTAAAAGATCGGGGTCAGGAATATTTGCAGTATACAAGTTTTGTGTAATTAAATTTTCATTAATGTCATTAATTTCGAGTTCGTTATTTTTTACTTTTTCGCAAATTTGTTTTAAAGCGTTTGTAATTTCCATTCGAGAGCCATAATTAAATGCAATTTGAAGATTTAATGTTTTACAATCTTTTGTTTTTATTTCACCATATTCAAGGACTTCAACTAATTTTTTATCAAGGGATTTTCTATCTCCGATAAATGTTAACTTAATATCATTTTTAATAAACTCTGGTACTTCATTAACAATAGTTTTGGCTAACAGTGACATTAAAAACTCTACTTCTTCTTTTTCTCTGTTCCAATTTTCAGTAGAAAATGCATAAACAGTAAGGTATTTAATGTTGAATTTAGCGCAGGCTTTTAATGTTGTACGGAGCGCTTCAACACCTTTTTTATGCCCTGCAGCAGAAGGCAGCATTCGAACTTTTGCCCAGCGTCTATTGCCATCCATAATTATTGCAATGTGGCGCAAGTTTGTATTTTTTACTATTTCTTGGATTTTATTTGTTAAAATTTCTGTTGTTGCCATTATTATATTACTCATTTGTTTTAATTTTTCGCTTTATATTATATATGCCCCTTCCGATTGTCCAATATGATGGTAATTTGGAAATTGGAAGTCCATTTATAAATGCTATATCATCAAAAATATCGCAAATTATTCTGTCGTTCATTTCTAATATTTCAGGACATTCTTTTGCTATTAATTTTAAAATAGTTGCTGTTTTTGGTTTTATTTGCGGAAGTTCATGTATAAATGAATTTGAACAAAATAATAACTGTTCCCAAAAGGTTAAAGCTTCAAGATATATTTTTTTATTTGATAAATAATTGTAAATATCAAAGTGCATAACTGTATTTCTTAATTGTCGAAGAGGAACAGCATATTTCTTTATGTAGTTATGATTTACTTTTTTATAATATAAATAGTTAATAAATTTTCTATCTGAAAAAAGTTGTTTATATTCAGCAAGCATTAATAATAAATCAGATAAGTATATTATATTTAGAATTTTATCAAGTTTAGATTCTTCTGTGTTCTTGGAATTGATAATATCGTTAATTCTGTCTCTATTTATATTTTTTTTAGTTTTTGTAATGTATTTATTATGTGGAATAGATTGTAAGAATGGAATTAATCTATAAAACATTTTATTGGGGTAAGTAACAGATAAAGAATGTTTAACTCTGGCTTTAAGAGTTAATTCTATCTCCATAATTCGTTTATAAATCTTACTAAATTCTATAATTTCATACTTTTCCATACGGTAATGATAGCATGAAATAATAAAAAAGATGAGAAACACTTTAACAGGATACACCCAAGTCTTTCTCATCAAATAGGTAACAATAACATTTATGGGATACACCCTGTTATTTCATAGTCAAGCTATGATAGTTACATATACATGATAACATATATAGATTTGCATTTCAATTGTGCATTATATCAGTTCGTTATTATTGTTAACAAACTGGATGTCGTAGCCAAGAATTTCAGCAATTAATAGCATTTCCTTATAGGTAAAACTTTCACGATTTAACTTTGCGGAGAATGTTTTAGAATTGTAATTTCCTCCAGTCATTTTTGACATTTTCTCTGCTAAATCTTTTTGTTTCTTAGCTTTTTGAGCAAGTAATGTTTTTATTTGTTCTTTTGGTTCTAGTTTCATATGTATTATTCTAAATATTATTAGATAAGTTGACAAATAAATGGAATAAAATTATAATTATTCCAAATCAAATTAGAAAATTCAAATTTAAAATGGAAAATAATTAAGAACTTAAAACAAAGGAGCAAATATGAGCATTCTTACGGCAAACGAAAAAGGAAATTACGAATATACAGAAGAAGAATACCAAGAACTGCAAAAACATGTTGAAAAAATTGACTATATTTTACAAATATTGCATTCATTTTGTGAACATCATTTGTTTGATGTGAATCAGATTGCTCCAATTTTGTTTTGCATTGAGTTTATGGAAAAAGAATTGAATGGCATATATTGCCGATTTTGAATTATTTTATTTTAATTATACTGTCGTGACAATAAACTTGATTATTTGTTCTTACATCTGTGATTTTGTGAAAAATGTCCAGTTTTATATACGCACTTATAATTGGTCAGATGCTGAAACAAGTTCAGCATGACAAAAAATTATAAAAAGATATTCAAATTGAGAAAAATAATTATACAATTTGTAAGTAATGAAAAGAGGTCATTGTTTTATTTCTAAGATAACTGTCATGCTGAACTTGTTTCAGCATCTGACCGATATTCTATAAAATCATATAATTATGTTAAATTTTTGATTATTATTATAATTCTTCCTGTCACCTTGAACTTGTTTAACTACTTTTTCCAAAGAGTCTTATCGGTAAGATGTATTCATTTGAATATTAAGAATTTATTTAATAAAGAATTACCAATTAAAAATTTATTCGTAGAACTTAATTTTTGCCTCAAAAGCGTGTTTGTGTTACAATATAACTAGTGCAACAGCACTTTAAGAGTGAGATAAATATAATTTTTATAAAGGGGTATGATTTTGGCTCAACAGAATTTTTTTGAAGACGGAAAAATTGTTCCTGTTAACATTCGTGAACAGATGAAACAATGCTATATAGACTACGCTATGTCAGTTATAATCGGTCGTGCATTGCCTGATGTTCGTGACGGTTTGAAACCTGTTCACAGACGTATTTTATTTGCGATGAACGAATTAGGAATGGCTCCTGATAAACCGTTTAAGAAGTGTGCCAGAATCGTTGGTGAAGTTTTAGGTAAATACCACCCACATGGTGATACTGCTGTTTATGAGTCTTTGGTTAGAATGGCTCAAGACTTCTCTACAAGATATTTAACAGTTGACGGGCATGGTAACTTTGGGTCAGTTGACGGTGATGGAGCTGCTGCGATGAGGTATACAGAGGCAAGAATGCATAAAATTACTACCTCTATGCTTGCAGATATTGACTGTGAAACAGTTGATTTTGTTCCAAACTTTGACGGTTCGTTAGAAGAACCATCTGTTCTTCCTGTTCGTTTACCAATGTTATTATTAAACGGTGTTTCGGGTATTGCGGTTGGTATGGCTACTAACGTGCCACCTCATAACTTATGTGAAATTGTTGACGGTACTATTGCTTTAATTGATAACCCAAACTTAACAATTGAAGAATTAATGCACCACGTAAAAGGACCAGACTTCCCAACAGGTGCAAGTATCATTGGTGTTTCTGAAATAAGAAAAGCTTATACTACAGGACGCGGTTCTGTTAAAATGTCTGCTATTTCTACTTTTGAGGAAATTCCTGCAGGCGGCGGACGTCAATCAAGAACAGCTATTGTTGTTACAGAAATTCCTTATCAAGTTAATAAAGCTGCTTTAATTACAAAAATTGCAGAACTTGTCCGCGATAAGAAAATTGACGGTATTTCAGATATTCGTGATGAGTCTGACCGTGACGGTATGCGTATTGTTATTGAATTAAAACGTGATGCAAAACCAGAAGTTGTTAGAAATAATTTATATAAATATACTCAATTAACTGCTACTTTTGGTGTTAATATGTTGGCGCTTGTAGGTCAGCAGCCAAGATTATTAAATCTTTTAGAAGTTCTTAACGAATTTATTGAGCACAGAGTTGAAATTATCACAAGAAGAACTTTATTCTTCTTGAAAAAAGCTAAAATGAGAGCTCATATTTTAGAAGGTTTATTAATCGCTTTAGCAAGTCTTGACGATGTTATTGAATTAATTAAAAAATCAAAAACAGCTGATGAAGCAAGAGTCGGCTTAATGTCTAAATTCGGTCTTGATGTCGACCAGGCAAATGCAATACTTGAAATGCAATTAAGACGTTTAACAGGATTAGAACAAGATAAAATTAAAGCTGAATATGACGACTTAAAAATCAAAATTGCAGAATATGAAGAATTACTTGCTGATAGAAATAAAGTTTTAACTGTTATTAAAAAAGAGTTAAATGAAGATAAAGAAAAATACGGCGATGAAAGGAAAACACAAATTCTTCCTGAAGCTGATGAAATGACTATTGAAGATTTAACTCCTAATGTACCAATGGCTGTATTTATTACTCGCCAAGGATATATCAAACGTATTTCTTTAGATGTGTTTGAACGTCAAAACCGTGCAACAAGAGGTAAAGGCGGAATTAAGACAAAAGAAGATGATGATGTAGGCCACTTCTTTACTGCAATGATGCATGACAAGGTATTGTTCTTCTCAAGCAAAGGTACTGTTTACAGCTTAAACGTTTATGACTTCCCAGAAGGTTCAAGACAGGCAAAAGGTTTGCCTATTATAAACGTATTACCGCTTGAACAGGATGAACAAATTACTGCGGTTGTTCCTGTATCTAATTTTGACCCTAATTCAAACTTAATTATGTTAACTAAAAAAGGTTATATTAAGAGAATTGGTTTAGATAATTTTGCTTCTATCAGAAAGAACGGTATTATTGCTATCGGGCTTGAAGAAGGTGATAGCTTGAACTGGGTAAAACAAGCAAATAATTCCGATGAAGTATTTATTGCTACAAGCTGCGGTATGGCAATCAGATTTGCAATAGATGATTTAAGACCTTTAGGTAGAAGTGCAAGAGGTGTAAACTCTATGAAGTTAAGAACTTCTGATACAATTATCGGATGTGACATTATTCCAAGAAACTTTGATGCCGATTTACTTGTTGTAACTTCTGACGGTTTTGGTAAACGTTCTAAAATGTCTGAATTTAGAGCTCAAAACAGAGGCGGTATCGGTTTAATTGCTACTAAATTTAAGTCTGCTGCTTCAAGATTAGTTGCATTAACTGTAGTTGAAGAATCTGATGAAATTATGGTTGTAACTCAAAATGGTATTGTTTCAAGAATTAAAGCGAGCGATATTTCTCGTCAAGGCAGACCTGCAACAGGTGTTAGAATACAAAACTTGATGGAAAATGACTCTGTAATGGCTGTTAATAAGATTGTTGTAACTGATACAAAAGATTCAACAAGTGAAGAAGCTATTATGGAAGATGTTGAAGAAGCTGTTCAAAACAAATTAGGAGAAATTGATACTAATGAATAAAATTATTTCTACAGATAAAGCGCCAAAAGCAATTGGACCATATTCGCAGGCTTATTTGTGCGGAAATACATTATACTGCTCAGGTCAGATTGCCATAAATCCAGAAACTAATGAATTTATTGGCGGAACTATTGAAGACCAGACAAATCAAATCCTAAAAAATATCGGTGGTTTATTGGAAGCTGCGGGCTATGGCTTTGAAGATGTTGTTAAAACAACTTGTTTTATTGCAGATATGAAAGATTTTGGCGTATTTAACGGATTATATGAAAAAGCATTTGTATCAAAACCAGCACGTTCTTGTGTTGCAGCGAAAGAATTGCCAAAAGGTGCTTTAGCAGAGATAGAAGTTATTGCGGTTAAATAATGAAAATTGTTGTTCAACGAGTAAAAAATGCCTCTGTAACAATTGATAGTGAATTATACAGCGCTATTGATAAAGGATATTTAGTATTATTTTGTGCTGAAAAAAATGATACTAAACAACAAGCAGATTGGCTTGCAAATAAACTTTGCGTTTTGCGTTGTTTTTCAGATGAAAATGGAAAAATGAATCTTTCCATAAAAGATGTTAAACATAAGAAATTAAATGTTGAAACTTGCGAAATGGAGTATTGTGATTACGGTGAAATATTAATTGTATCTCAATTTACTCTTGCTGGAAGCATAAGAAAAGGAACTCGCCCAAGTTTTGACAATGCAATGCCGCCGGTTGAAGCTAAAGAAATGTATGAATATTTTATATCTAAAGTAAAAGAACAAAATATTCCTGTTAAAACAGGTGTTTTTGCTGCTGATATGGAAATATTACTTGTTAATGACGGACCGGTTACTTTTGTAATTGATGCACCTGTTATATAAATAATTCTGTAAATTCGTTATTTAGAACATCCATTAATCCTTTATCTGTTAGTTTTATTTCTGGAATTACAGATAAAGATAAAAATGCCATTGTCATAAATGGTTCATGAAGTTTGCAGCCAATTAGTTCTTCACCTTTTTTTAATTTTTCACTTTTTTGAATAACAGTTTCAGCAGGTTCTTCTGACATTAAACCAGCAATTGGAAGTTCTAATTTAGCAACAACTTCTCCATTTTTTACAATAACTTTCCCGCCTTGAGATTTTACAAGTTCTTTTATTGCTTTAAACATATCATCATCATTTGTACCAATAACAATCATATTATGTGAATCGTGGGCGATTGTAGAAGCAATTGCGCCTTCTTTCAAGCCAAATCCTTTAACAAAACCTTTCCCAATATTACCGCTTGCTTTGTGTCTTTCAATAACAAGAATTTTTAGAGTATCTTCTTCTATGTTACTTAGTGCGTAGCCGTCTTTTACATTAATATTTGCTTCTACGCATTTTGTAACAAGCTGTCCGTCAGTCACTTCAATTGCTTTTACTTTATTGGACTTTGCTTTTATTCTCAAATCTTCTTTATCAAGCCATCTAATGTTAACTGTTCCTCTAAGTGATGAAAGAACTTTTAACTCTGTTTCTGTAATCATTTTACCGTTTTGAGCAGTAATTTGACCGTTTTTAATAACGGTTTCAGGTTTAAAATCTTTAAGATTGTCTAAAATCAACATATCTGCTTTATACCCAGGAGCAATAGCACCAAGATTTTTTAAGCCAAAGTATTCTGCTGTGTTAATACTAGCCATTTGGATAGCTTTAATAGGGCTTACTCCTTGTTCTACAGCTCTACGAACCATCATATTAATATGTTCTTTAAGTGCAGAAGGATATCTGTCATCTGTTACAAATATGCATTTTCTTGTCGGAAATTCTTTTAAGACAGGAATAAGAGCGTCTAAATCTTTAGCGGCACTTCCTTCACGAATCATTAAATACATTCCGAGTCTTAATTTTTCAATAGCTTCGCTTGGGATTGTACATTCGTGGTCAGATGAAATTCCTGCTGCAACATAAGCGCAAAGGTCTTTACCAGAAAGATATGGAGCATGCCCGTCTATTCTTTTTCTTTTTTCAAGACCTAATTTTATTTTTGATATAACTTCTTTGTCTAAATTAATAACCCCAGGGAAATTCATCATTTCTGCTATGCCTAATACCCAAGGGCTTTCAATTAATAATGATAAATCATAGCTGTTTAATTCAAAACCTGAGGTTTCATAAGGAGTTGCAGGAACGCAAGACGGAAGAGTCATATAAACATCTAAAGGCAAATCTTTTGAAGCCTCACGCATAAAACTTATACCGTGCAAACCTATTACATTGGAAATTTCATGAGGGTCTGCAACAACTGTTGTTGTACCTGAAGGAACAACCATTTTTGCAAATTCAGAAGGCATTAACATTGAACTTTCAAGATGTACATGCCCATCTATGAAGGAAGGACAAACATACTTCCCTTTTGCATTAATTTCTTGTTTGCCTTTATAATCAGAGCCAATCCCTGCAATTAATCCGTCTTTTATTGCAATATCTGCTTCATAAATTTCTTCTGATAAAACATTTACAACCTGTGCATTTTTAATAACTAAATCTGCATCATTTACGCCTTTAGCTGTTTTTATAATTTCTTCTAAACTCATATAAACTCCTTTTTTATATGGTATCATAAAATTGCTTTCTTTAAAATTTAAAATGTTTTGATTAAAATTTTGAAGTACACTAGCAAAATATTTTTTTACGGTTTTTAAAATACTTGTAAAAAAGTGTTCACTATAAATTTAATATTATAAATTTTCAGAATAAGGAAAAAATAATGAAAGTATCCCCAATAAGTTTTGGAATAAATAAGGTAGAACGTACATCAGCACCTGCAAAAGATTTTGTACAAACTACTGTTAGACATAATTCTTTATCAGATATGGATTTTAATATAATTGCTGATACAATCAGATGTCAAAATTTAAAAAATCAAATGAATGTAAGATTAATGAGTTTAAGACGGAATTTAAGCAGCTGTATGGCACAAAATTTGTATAAATAACCTCTTTTTGCTATATTAAATTTATGTTAAATAGACTTATTTATTTAATAAAGTACTATGTTTATATTATATCTAATAGATTACGAACATTAGATTATATTGAATTTCATATTTCAGATCATTGTAATTTGAACTGTGCTTATTGTACTCATTTTTCTCCTTTAGCCGAACCAACATTTTATGAGTTTGAAAATTTTAAAAAGGATATTATTCAATTATCTAAGTTAACTAATTCCTATATTAAAGATATAAGAATTTTAGGCGGTGAACCGCTTTTAAATGAAAGATGTACTGAGTATATTGAAATAACACGAAAATTTTTTCCGGCATCAAAAATAAGCCTTGTTACAAATGGTATTTTGCTTTCTAAACAAAGTATGGAGTTCTGGAAATGCTGCAGGGAAAATAAAATACTTATTGATTGTTCAATGTATCCAATAAATTTAGATTATTCACAAATAGAACAATTATGTAAAGATAATAATGTGGGCTTTTATTTTAATGGTAATAATACGAATAGTCGTTATTTTTTAAAGGTTGCATTAGATAAAGACGGAAAAGTTCCCTTCGAAAAAAGTTATTTAATTTGTAATTGTATGAGCAAATGTGCTTTTTTGAGAGATGGAAGAGTATATCATTGTCCAATTATTGGAAATATTGAAATTTTGAATAAGTATTTTAATGAAAAATTTATATTAAGTGATAAAGATTCTATTAATATACATAAAATATCTAAGGTTGATAGCATTTTAAAGTTTTTGTCTAAAGATAGTCCATTTTGCAGATATTGCAATTTATCAGAATCCCATTGCTGCAGTTGGAAAAAATCGGCAAAATCTATAGATGAGTGGGTCAAAAACTAAATTGTGCAGATAATTTGCAAAGGATATTCAAATAATAATTCTTCTCTTGCTATTACTCTTAAATTTGGCATCATTTGAGATAATATTAAATAAATAATATGTCTTAATTTCATTGGTGCAATTAAGATAACTTCTTTAGCTTCAGGTGAATATTCTTCTACTTTTTTCTTTAGATCTTCAATAAGTTTTTCTATTTTATTGCTCTCGATTCTGATAATTTCGTCGTCATCATCTTTTTTATTACCCATAAAGGATTTTATGCTTTCATTAGATAATTCATAAGCATAAATAGTATTATCTTTTTCATCGCAAACAGATTTACTTATTTGTCTTGCTAAAGAAACTCTTATTCTTTCAAGCAGCTCTTCTTTATTTGTTTCATCTGCAAAATCATTAATTTTTTCAAAAATGTAAACAATATCTTTTATTGAAACTTTTTCTTTTATAAGGTTTGCTAATATATATTTTAATTCAGCAACCGACATATAGTCAGGAATTATATTTTCAATTAAGTATAAGTTTTGGTTTCCGACAATTTCAATATAGCGGTTAATATCGGAGTAATCAAAAATATCATCAATATGTTTAGTAATTACGTGTTCAATAAGTCTTGCTATATAGTCAGTAGTATCAAGCCCTTTAGCCCAGAAATCTTTTGCTTTTTCTTCATTAATCCAAATAGTATTTAAACCGGTAATAGGGTCAATATCACTAATTGCATCATCGGGCATTTTTTCAAGGTTCAATTCATTTTCAAAGA
The DNA here is from genome assembly GCA_910583875.1 of uncultured Vampirovibrio sp. Classification (GTDB taxonomy): domain Bacteria; phylum Cyanobacteriota; class Vampirovibrionia; order Gastranaerophilales; family Gastranaerophilaceae; genus Avigastranaerophilus. Next base: position 39,720 of record CAJTXT010000004.1, read on the forward strand.
ACATTGTATTATTACAATATGCATGTGAATTAAGAACGCTTATTCCTCTTACCTTTAGCGAAAATTCATTTTCTTCTAAAGAATCATCTATTTCAATTTTAATTTTAGGAATAATATAGCCTAAACTTTCAGTTAAATTTTGTCTTATAAGAACAATTTGTGAAAGCATATTATATTCGTTATCGTTATCTAAAATGTCAATTAATTCTTCTGAAATAGAAAGAGTCAGTTTTTGTTCTCCAAGTTTTTGTTCCATAATTTCAGGAGTTATAACTTTTGAAAGTTTTTTCTTTAAATCTTCAAGTTCGTTAATATGTCTTGAAATTTCTTCATTTAATACAGCTCTTGAATCTTCAGATGTTTCATCAATTAAAGATTTTACTTGAGCAATTTTTTGTCGTTTATCTTTAATTTTCTTTTGAATATCAACGCAAAGTTCATAAGGATCTAATTCCGGATTTATAATTCTTTCGATACGGGATTTAAAATTTAATAAGTCTGCATTTTCATTTAAAGCTAAATCATCATTTTCCATTTCTTTAATAAAAATTACGTTATAGAAAATTCCGTCATCATTTTCAAGTTCTTGCAGCGAGTACACTTCCCAACCGTCTTTAGACATGTCATTTAAAAGATTTTCAAGTTTTTCATTATCATTATAAGGTGAAGTTCTTATTGTATAAACATTTCGTGTTGGTTTGTACATATTGTAAATCCTTATTTGTCTATTACTTTTATAATAACAATTTTTATTGAAAAATTAAAGAGTGAAAGAAAAGAAAACTTAATGGGTTTTCTTTTGGAAGTATTTTAGTGAAAATGTTCCTTTTACAACCTACAATCTGTCACCCTGAACTTGTTTCAGGGTCTTAGATTTATAAATAAAATCTATTAAATGGCTGATATTAAAGCTGAAAAGATGCTGAAACAAGTTCAGCATGACATTTTTGATTCATCACATTTCTTTTAAGTTATTTAATAACATTTTCAATATATTCATTAATCTGTTTTAAATTTGTAATATGAGGCGTAGGTTGGGTTTTAACTCAACAGTTTTTTGCACCCAAATATCTATTTCTGAATTATCCCTGTTGCCTTTTTTCCATTACAGTTATATTTTAAAATATAGTAACCTTTTCCGGAATCTTCAATTTCTGCATAAGTATTTGCGGCAGCTTTTTCTTTAAAAGCAAGCAAGTCTTCTTCTGCTTGATGGTATTTTTTTAATTTCTTTTTCATCTTAGCAGTTTGAAGTCTGCCTATAATTTCTCTTTCTTCATCAAGTTCTTCTTGTGTATACATTTTTTCAACGAGTTTAACAACCTTTACGCGAGCCTTAATCTTATTACTTTGGTATAGTTCTAAGTATTTCATATCATTAGAAAGAACAACCATATAATAGCCGTCTGGTATTGTATTTCCCCATTCATCATATAATGTGCAGGGAAGAGTTAAATTTGGATATTGCGTAGACTCCGGTCCATGTTTATATTGCGGTTTTTCGGCATCATATACTCCAGAAGGATAAAATGGATTAGGATAATGCCTGGATGGTCCATTAAAATCGGTCATAAAATCGTATGCTATAAAGTTAAAATCAACAATCATAAATACATCCTTGAAATGATATTTTAACAGATATTGTATAAAAATTACAATTTTGTATATAATAGATTTATAAGAAACGAGGTTTTTATGGATAGACATACAGTATTAAGTTATTTACCGACTGTTATAGAAGCATCATCAAATGGTGAAAAATCTTTTGATATATTTTCAAGATTATTGAGAGAAAGAATCATATTCTTAGGTGAAGAAATTGATGATGAAATGGCTAATGCAATAGTTGCTCAATTGTTAGTTTTAGACGCTGAAAATCCTGAAAAAGATATTATGATGTATATAAACAGCCCGGGAGGTGTAATTACAGCTGGTATGGCTATTTATGACACAATGAAGCATATTAGAGCAGATGTTTGCACTATTTGCTTAGGTGAAGCAGCTTCAATGGGTGCATTCTTATTATCTGGTGGTACAAAAGGAAAAAGAATGGCACTTCCAAGTGCAAGAATAATGATTCACCAACCTTTAGGCGGAGCAAAAGGTCAAGCTACTGATATTGAAATTGAAGCAAAAGAAATTTTAAGAATGAAAAAAGAATTGAATACTCTTCTTGCTGAACATACAGGACAAACAATTGAAAAGATTTATGCTGATACCGAGCGTGATAATTATATGTCTGCACAAGAAGCTGTAGAATACGGCTTAATTGATAAAGTAATTTAATTTTTTATTGTCAAAAAACTTTAATATATATTAAATGATAGTGTTTTTTATGCTATCATTTTTTTAGTGAATAGTTTATCTAAGGAGTTGAGATGTCTATAATTTCTAAAAAATACAAAATTGGTGTAGATGTTGGCGGTACAAATGTAAAAGTTGCACTTGTTGATAAAACAGGAAGTATTGTTTATTCAGATACAGTTCCTACAAGAGCTGAAATGGGTTATGAATATACTATTTCAAATATAATTAAAGCTATTCAAAATTTAATGAAAGAATCAAAAGTAGAAAAAGATTCAATAGAAGGTATAGGTTTTGGTTTCCCAGGACAAATTGATTGTGATAACGGAATTGTAAGATTAGCTCCAAATATCCCTGGTTGGGTTGATATTCCTATAGCAGAGATTGTATCAAAAGAATTTGGCATACCTGTTAAAGTAGATAATGATGTTAGATGTGCTGCACTTGCAGAATTAAACTATGGTGCAGGCAAAGGCGCTAAAAATATGATTTGTATTACTGTAGGAACAGGTATTGGTTCCGGTTTAATTATAAACGGCAAACTTGTTCGCGGTGCAAGTAATGCAGCCGGAGAATTAGGTCATATTAAATTACAAATGGATAACGGTCCGATTTGCGGCTGCGGTGACAGAGGCTGTCTTGAAGCGTTTGCTTCAGGTCCTGCAATTGTTGCAATGGCAGAAGAATACATAAAGGGCGGCAAATCTACAAAATATAGAGAACTTGCAAATCCTGATATTACTCCTTATATTGTTTCAGAAGCTGCAAAACAAGGTGATGTTGTTGCTAAGAAAATCTTTGAAACAATTGGTACCTATATCGGTATTGGTTTAGCAAGTGTTGTTAACCTTTTAAATCCTGAAAAAGTGGTTATAGGCGGCGGTGTTGCAGATGCCGGTGATTTATTATTCACTCCTATTAAAGAAACATTGAAAAAACGCACAATGCCTATTCAAGGCAGCGCTGTTCAGGTTGTTCATGCGGAACTTGGCAATACTGCTGGTGTTATAGGTGCTAGTTTATTAATTGAAAATTAGTTTATGGCTGTATTTTTATTTTACGGACAGGAAGAATATTTAATGGAAAAAGAAATCAAGAAGCTTAAAAATGAGCTTCTTGATACTTCTTTTATGTCTATGGCATATAAAGTTTTTGATAACCCGCCTTTTAATACTTTAATAGAATGTGTTCAAAGCGCTCCTTTAATGTTTGGTGCAACATTAAGCATTATTTACCTTGATAAATATTTAATGGGTAATAAGATGAGCCTTGATGAAAAGCAAATTGAAAGTATTGATTATGCTTTATCTTCTTTAAGTGATAGTGTAAATATAATTTTTGTTTGTAAAGTGCCGAGAGATGAGAATAAAAAACCGGATTCAAGAAAAAAATTCTATAAAACACTTTCAAAATATTCTCAAGTGAGGGAATTTGCTCAATTTAAAACTTATCAAAAAGAATTAAATACACAAATTGCTAAAATGGCAAAAGAAAAAGAGCTTACTATTAGTTCTGATAATATTGCATTATTTATTGAACAATTAGGGGCTAACCTTACTTTAATTGATTCTGAATTGGAGAAACTAAAAATTGCACTTCATCCTAATAAAACAATAAATGCGGATGCTATAAGAAAATATTGTACTTCCTCTGAAGATGTTTTTATTCTTGCTGATTTGATTATTCAAGGCAATAAAAATGAAGTTTTAAAACAATATAATCTTTTAACAGAAAAAAGGCATCCTTTAGAAATATTTTCTGTCTTACAAAGCAATTTTCAACGTTTTATTTTTATAAAAAACTATGAAAAGAAAATGAGCGCTAAAGATATTTCTTTGAAACTAAAATTGCATGAATTTATAGTTATGAAAACACAGGAAAAGTTGAGAAAAACTTCGCTTGATAAGTTAATACAAATAAGAGAAAACCTTATTAATGCAGAGTATAAAATGAAAACAGGTCAAAGCGCATCACCTGAAACAGTATTAGAATTAGCATTGTTGAGTTAAAATGAACCAAGTATTAGATAATAAATTTCCATATTTAAGTAATTTTTTTCAAACGGCAATCTCTCAAAACAGATTGTTTCATTCTATTATTTTGTATGGAAGTAATAATTATATTCAATATGCTATGGCAATGGAACTTGCAAGACAATTAAACTGTCTTGAAGATAAAAAAGAAGATTGTAATTGTCAAAACTGCCGATGGATTAGAGAAAACAAACATCCTGCTGTAATGACTATCTCTAAAATAGATAATAAAACAGATTCAAGTAAAACAGTTATATCAGAAGACCAAATTAATATGGTTTTAGACACTTTGGTGAATTCGTCAGATTATCATAGAGTTTTTATCTTTTGTGATGCTCAAATTAAAAAGCTTTCACAAAGCGAAAATAATGAATATTTAGAATATAAATCTACAGGTTTTAATCTTCCTCAAGAAGAGATAGAAGGTAAAATTTGGTATCCTTCCGGAATAAATACAACTTGTTTCTCTACCGTAGCTGCTAATGCGATGCTCAAATCGATAGAAGAACCTTCATCTAATGTAACCTTTATATTTTTAACAAATAATAAAGATGATTTATTACAAACAATAGTTTCTCGTTCTCAAGCTTTTTATGTTGCAGATGCAAGGCATAGTGATTATAGTTTTGATTTCTTCCAAAAATATTTTAACAATTATCCTAATTTTTCAAAAGATTATGCTATAGATTTTGCTCAAACATTGTTAAACTACCAAAATGACAACAATTTAGAGCCGGTTTATATTATAGATTGCATTCAATATTATTTAACAGAACTTTTGAAATCTAATTCAAAAAATCCTATATTGACCAGTAAAATTTATAAAGATATTACTAAAACAGAAACTTCAAAAAAAATGCTTGCTTCCTACATAAAAGAACAAACGGTTTATGAAGATTTAGCCTTTTATTTTTCAAAACAATGAAAAGGCAATTTTACATGAAATTTTGTTTTTATAATAGTAAGGAAAGGTAGTGTTATGTTTTTCAATAAAGCGGCAAAAGTTGCACAGCAGACAGTAGCGAATCAATATGGTATTAATATGGCTGAAACAAGTAAATTGCTTGCTTCTCAAATAAAAGGTTTGAAAGATTTTGCAGCTACAGAAATTCCAAAGGCTGTCGAAAATCAACAGGCGTTAACTGCAAGCCTTGAAAAATTGGCACAATCAGCAAGGGCATTAATTAAATAATAGGTTTCTTTATTTGATAACAGTCTGATTTTGTACTACAATTTGTTTATGAAAAACAAAATACTTGTAGTGCAATTGGAAGCAATTGCAGGGGATATTGATAAGAATATTGAAAAAGTAAAAGGCTTACTTGAAAATAAAAAATGCAAGGAAGTTGATTTGATTGTTCTTCCTGAATTATGGACTATAGGTTGGGATTGTCCTAATTTTAATAAGTGTTCAGAAGAATTATCTTCTTCAAAAGTATTTGATTTTTTGAAATATATTGCACAAAAATATAATGCTAATGTTATTGGCGGTAGTTCTGTATTGAAGAAGGAGAACGAAAAAGATAGAAATACTTGCCTTATTTTTGATAGGCAGGGTAATTTAATTGCGACTTATGATAAATATCATTTATTTTCTCATCGCGGTCAATCAGAAGGAACATATTTAGAGGAAGGAACTACAGGTCTTCTTGTTAATACAGATATAGGGAAAATAGGTATTTCTATTTGTTATGATATTCGTTTTCCTGAATTATTTAGAAAATATGCTTTTAATGGTGCAGATATAATGGTAAACATGGCAGCTTGGCCAAGCGCATTTGTTGATGAATACATTACTTTGTCAAAAGCAAGAGCTATTGAAAATCAAGTTTATTTTATTTCTGCTTGTTTAACAGGCAAAATAAATGAGTCTTTTTATTTCTCTGGTAATTCGCAAGTTTGCGATTATAAAGGCAGAATTATTGCAAAGCTTGAAAAAGAAGAAGAGGTTTTGTATGCTGAAATAGATACAGATGAAATGAAGCAGTATAAAAAACAAATGCCTATATTAAATGATACAAAGGCAAAATATAACTTAATGGAGATATAATGAAAAATTTATTTAAAAGCTTGATTGTAATAATGTTATTTATTTTTAGTGTAAATAGCAGTTTTGCATTTTCAGTAGGTAAATTAGAAAAATATTTGAAAAAATCAAATTTACAAGATACAGCAACAGTAGCTATATCTATTAGAAATGCAGATAGTAACAGTGTAGTTTATGAGCAAAACCAAAATAAATTATTACATCCGGCTTCAACTTTGAAGTTATTTACAACTTATGCTTCAATGGATAGTTTAGGTTATGATTATTTCTTTAAAACACAATTTTATAAAGATTCAGCAAATAATTTGTATATTAAATTAGGAGCAGATCCTTTATTAACAACTGTACAATTAAAACAAGCTTTCTCTGAGTTAAAAAAACAAGGCTTCACAAATTTCAAAAATTTATATTTTGATGACAGTATAATCGACAAAAAAGAATTTCCTCAAGGCTGGATGTGGGATGATGATATAAGTCCGTATACTCCTAAGGTTAGTTCTTATAATCTAGACGGAAATATACTTCGTGTTAACCTTACAAAAAATTCCGGAGAATTACTTTCAGCAGAAGTAAAATCTGCCTTCCCTATTTCTGTTATAAGTAATGTAAAATTAGGTTCTAAATATGATTATTTAGAAGTAAATCGCTATAACTGGTCAAACCCGGATGTAGTTGAATTATACGGAAATATAACTTCACCAAGAACTGTAAATATTCCAATAAGCAGTATGCGCCGTTATTATATTCATAATGTACAAAAAATCTTGGAAGATAATAGAATTAACATTTCAGGTACTAAATATGCTTCTAAGCTTGTTCCTGAAAATGCTGTATTATTAACTGAAATATCAAATCCTATAACTACTGTAATTCCGCAAATTCTTCAAAACAGCAATAATTTAATGGCAGAATCTATTTATAAAATAGCAGCTGGTAAAAAATATAGTGCAACAGGAAGCGATGAGCTTGCATCTGTAATGTTTAAGGAATTTTATAATAAAAATGGAGTTGAAACAGATAATATAGTTATAAAAGACGGATGCGGAGTATCAAGAAATAATTTATTTTCAGTAAATTGGATGAGTAATGTTCTAAGTAAATTATACAAAATGGATAATTTTGAGCAATTTAAAGATAATATGGCTCAATCCGGTGATGGTACATTAAATAATCGTTTATATGATTTAAGAGGTGAAGTTTGGTTAAAGACAGGTTCTCTATCAAACATAAGTACAATTGCCGGATATGTTAAATCTCAAGATGGGCATACTTATTCCGTTGTTATTTTTACCCAAAATTTTCTTGAAGAGCAGCCTAAAATTAAAGAATTTGAAAATGATATAATTAATATAATCTATAATCGATAGATATATAAATTCAGGTGATTATAAAAATCTTCTTTAGACATAATCTTAAAAAGGCTAAAGGAGATTTTTTTATGACAGAAAAATTAGAATTGTATAAGTGTAATGTATGCGGCAATATTGTTGAGGTAATTCATCCTGGGGTTGGGCAGCTAATCTGCTGTTCTGTTCCTATGGAACAGCTTATTGAACAGCACAATGATGCTGCAGCACAAGAAAAACATGTTCCAATTGTAACATTTGAAGGTGAAAATAAAACTATAAGAGTTGGTTCTATTCCTCATCCTATGGAAAAAGAACATTATATTGTGTTTATTGAGGCTATTTCTCCGGATAAAAAATATTTAAAAAGAAAGTACTTATGTCCTGGTGATGAACCTAAAATGGATTTAAAACAATGCTGTAATTATGAAAATTTTACAGCTCGTGAACTTTGCAATATTCATGGTTTGTGGGTTAGTGATTCAAATAAAGATAGTCAATAATTCAATGTAATTATAAATTTTAAATATGTCATGCTGAACTTGTTTCAGCATCTTACCAGTTTTCAATTAATATTTTAATTATTGGAAAATTAATATGTTATTAGTTAGTTGGAAAGATGCTGAAACAAGTTCAGCATGACACTAATATACAAGAAGTACAATTATTTGCTTTTTAATTCTACAAGTACATCAACAATATCAGGATCCCATTTTATTCCGGATTCTGATTTTATAATCTCAATTGCTTTTTCTGCTGGCATTGCTTCACGATAAGTTCTATCTGAAGTCATTGCACTATAAGCATCAGCAACTGCTATAATTCTTGAACCAAAAGGAATACTCATACCTTTTAAGCCCTCAGGTTCACCAGTTCCGTTCCAATATTCTTTATGATAATTAATGTAAGGAACAACTTCAGATAAGAAATTTATACTCATTAATATACTAACACCGACATTTGGGTGATTTTGTAATTGTTCCCAATCTTCTTTAGATAATTTTTCTTTCTTGTTAAATAGTTCTTCCGGTAGTGTAATTTTACCGATATTTCTTAATAGTGCCGCATAATAAATTAAATCTTTTGTTTTTTCATTTAAACCGATAGCTGCTGAAATTTCATTTGCTAATTCTGCAACGGCATGAGAATAATTGTCTTTAAAGTTACTTTTTGCATCAACTGCTTTTGCTAAGTCTTCAACAAACCATTGCTGTTCGCTGCTTAAATCACCTATTAATGCAGTTAATTCTGCGCGGTTATTTTGCAATTGAATTACAGATACATCTTCTTGATTAATCAATTTATTTGTTTCTTCAGTTAATTTCTCAAGGCTCATAGATGTTGCAAATAAACGTGCGGTTACGTTTAATAAATCTATAAATTCAGAAGATAAAGTTTTTTCTTTGTAATTTTCTACTACAATTACCCCAACTTTTTCCATATTATTGTACATCGGAACTGCAAGATAGTAGCTTACCTTGTCTTCTCCCAGTAATAATATTGGTTTAAAGTCATTATCTTCATGACAATTTGTAATCTCTATTGTTTTCTTATTATTGAAGGCATTAGCTACATAACTTTCATCATTATATGTATATCCTATCTCGGATTCATAAATATCATCATTAAAATGAAGAGAAGAACCTACAAGCAATAAGTCATTTTTTGTTGTATTAAGTCCCATTGCATTTTCTTTAGATAAAAATACATGGCAAGCATCTATTTCTAACATTTGTTTTATAGTTTTTGCAATGGCATTGTAAATGATATAGTCTTCTTTATTGCTAAAACCAAGAATTTTAAGTGTATTATCGATTGAATAAATTGAAATTAATTCTTTTAATTGATTTTTTAAACTTCCCAATTTATCAACATTGCTTTTGCTTATCTTTTGAACAAGTTCATCTGATATTAAATGTTCAGATATAAAATCTCCAAGATTTAGTGCAAAAATTTCCTCTAGTGGATCAGACTCTAATGAAATTTCGCTTCTTGCAAAAACTGAAACATTCTTATTTTCTTTTTTCTCTTCAGACATTTATAATCCTTATCTGTAAATTCCGAATATCTACCTTACTCTATTATATTTGAGATTATGATTTTATGCAAAATCTTATAATCCTTCTATCGGCATATTATAACTTAAACTTTAGCGTTTTTTACAAAATTTCATACTTATGTATGAGATTTTTTTAATATAATTTTTTGTAAATTTTATATCCTTTCAAATTTAGATTATTTACTATTGAAAAGCCCTTATTTAAGATATATTCAAAAGGAATTTCACAATTAACCATTGCGGGTTTTACATCTGTATTATAAATATATGCTTGCTTATAGTCTGTATATATACATTGATTTACAAATATGTCAGGATAACTCATTCTTTCTTTAAATCGAATTATATTTGTAGAAGAAGCCATTTTTTTATTTGTAATGATATAGTCATATTTTGAAAGATCATATTCTTCAATGTTTTCAAGTAATAATTTATCTATTTTGTATCCATGTAGTCTTATTTTTTCTATTAAATAATTTGGAGTATTTACTTGTGAAACAATCAATCCTATATTCTTTTTTTCTTGAGAAATTATATATTTATAAATATCTGTTTCTTCTGATTTTATAGATAGAAAATTTGTACCTATATTTGAATTTTGAGCTTTATACTTTATATATGAATTTATAAATGCTACAGGCATTTTATGCGCTATACCAACTAAATATATAAACATAAATATACATAATAATACTTTGCAAAAGTTATTTTTCTTTATGTATGAATATGCAATGACAGGTGATGCAATTACGGCAAAGGTAAGCAGGTATCTCATATTAAATTGAGTAAATACCATTATTTTGGAAAATAGAAATATGTTAAATAATAATGACATTGTTAATATTGCCATTATAGTTCTTCTTTTTGATAATTTATTTCTAAAATAAACTTTTATTGATTTTATAAGTGAAGGCAAGAATGCAAATAATCCAACTATTCCAAGTGCTGTCTGGGTTATTGACATTTGCGGATTGAAATAAAAATATCTATTAAAATAAGCAGAAGTGTAACTTTTATCGGTTTCACCTATTAAACCTAATACAAGCGATTGTATATATGAAATAAATCCATTAAAGTTTATAAAATCTTTTATGCCAGAGGTATCGAAAATTGCAAAACAATATTTTATTACATTGCAAAGCCATCCTTTAAATCCGCCTCTAAATTGATTTAATAGCATTTGTTCGCTGCAAGAAATTGGGTTTGAAAATTGTATTATATTTAAAATGTAATTATAAGAAGAAAAAACCGCAAAATTAGCTAAAAATAACAATATAAAACGAATTAGATACTGCTTTATTTTACCTTTTTTATATAAAAATAAAATACCTAATATTATTATAAGTACAGAGGGAATAGCGATTATGGCTGTAGTTTTAGTTCCTGCAGCAAGTGCAAAGGATAATGCCGAAAAGTACAAAGATACTTTTTCATTATATTTTGCTGATTTAAGAAATAAATATATTCCGCATAAAATTAAGCCGCCAATAAATAAATCTGCGCTTGGGGTATACATTTCAATTGCAACAAGTGCAAAAGAAGAAAAAATAAATATACTCCATAAACGTCTTCTTATAGTAAATGACAGCTCTTTTAAAATTTCCCAAATTCCACTAATAGCTCCTATATAACCTATATAGGCAAATATACCTGAACCTGTTTCATTTTTTGTAAACAATAATAACCATGTATATAAAAATTCCATATTTACAGGCATGATAAGTTCGCGGGTATCGGGTGTTATATAATGGCTTATGCTTCCATTTTGTATCCAGGCTGTGCATCTTGGCAAATAATAAGTTAATGCATCTCCAAATGTTACCGGAAAAAATAATGCAGCGATTAATTGAGAAAACAGAAAAATTACAAAACAAATAGATAGAAATAAAAGCATTTTATCTTTTTTTAAAGAAAATTTTATTTTTCTTATTTCTTCTTCTATATTAGGAATATATAACTTAGCTTTTGTTTTTATAAAAAGAAATATAGAGGTAATTAAAAAGATTATATTACATATTAAAACACCAGTTTTAGAAATTGCTTTAAAAAGTGAAAGAATTTCAAATGATAATACAATCTGAGAAAAAGCAATAAGAAGAAAATATAATAATCCTTTAATATTCTTATTGTTTTTATTTATAACAGATACTATTAAATATGATGAGATTGTAACTGCAATGACAGAAAATAAGAACATATTCTCTACCTTATGAACATACAGTCGCCATAACTGTAAAATCTGTATTCATTTTTTATTGCTTCTTCATAAGCTTTGAAGATAAAATCTTTTGTTGCTAAAGCGCTTACCAGCATTAAAAGAGTAGATTTTGGCAAGTGGAAATTTGTTATTAATTTATCTACAATCTTAAATTCATACCCAGGGTAAATAAATAGCTCGCTGCTATCTTGTACTGGTATTATTTTACCGTATTTGTTCATAACAGTTTCTAATGTACGAACAGATGTTGTGCCAACTGCAACGATATTTTTACCTTCTGCTTTTGCTTTATTTATTATTTCAGCAGATTCTTCTGTAATTTCAAATAATTCAGAATCCATTTTATGTTCAAGGATGTTTTCACATTTAACAGGTTTAAAAGTTCCTAAACCAACATTTAAAGTTACAAAACAATGCTTTGTTCCTTGCTGTTCAAGTTTTTCTAATATCTCTTTTGTAAAATGCAAGCCTGCCGTAGGCGCTGCAACTGCACCTTCTTTTTCCGCAAATACAGTTTGATATCTGTCAAAATCTAAACTTTTATATTCTTCATTTGTCATTTTACGTTCGATATAAGGAGGAAGGGGAATATTTCCTACTTTATCTAATATTTCAAAAATATTACCTTCATATAAAAGGTGAACTTGCCATTTATCTTCATCTTTTTCAAGAATTTCAACAGATAATTCATCGCTGACTTTTAAAATCATGCCTGCCTTAACTCTTTTGGATGGTTTTACAAGAGCAACCCAAATATCTTTTTCTATTTCACGCACTAAGAAAATTTCAATTAATGCACCGGTATCTTTTATTGCATATAATCGTGCCGGAATAACTTTCGTATTATTTAATACAAGTAAGTCATTTTCAGTTAAATAATTTGTAATATCGCAAAAATGTTTATGCTCCATAGTTTTTAAAGCTCTATCAAGTACCAGCATTCTCGACATATCCCGTTTTTGTGCCGGTACTTGAGCTATTAAATTTTCCGGTAATTCATAATTAAATTCTTCTAATAACATTATTGTTTATCTGTTTCTATTGTTTTAGTTTCAATTGGATTAATTGTTTTTGCATTAGATAAATCTTTATTTTTTGCGCCATCTTCTGCTTCTAATTGCTTGTTAATAACAATAGTTTGAATAATTTGAATTATATTACTTACAACTAAGTATAGTAAAACACCTGCAGGTATAGGAGCAATAACAAACATAAATATAATCATTAATGGCATCATAGTACCCATCATTTTTTGCATTTGTGCCTGCATCGGGTCTTGCTGAACATTTTTATTAGCAGCCATCATAATTTTTTGAGTAGCTATCATTGAGCCTGCAAATAATAAAATTAAAATAAGAACATCAAGATTAAATTGGCTTTGAGGTTTATCTGTCGGTACAGATGCTGCCATAATATAGTCTCGTCTATCAAATTTAACTGTTTCAACTTCTCTTGTTTTTATATTTTGGATTTCAATATTAGCAGAAGTAACTTTATCTAATTGATCATATTTTAAGTTGAAATCATCAAGATTAATTTTGAAGTCAACAGGCTGCCCTGCTGTTATATCACCTTGAACTTTTACAGCATTTTTGGAATTTATTTTTACATTATCAAGTTCTTCATCACCAAGGAATACAGTAACTTTTTTATATATAGTGAATTTGTCTCCGCCTGAAACGCTGAATACATTATCATAAGAATTTCCTGCGCTTCCTCTTAAGGTTTTATCTAATCTATCTATAAATAAGAAGTGTGAATTACCAGCTTCTTGAATAAATTGAGGGCTTATTAATGCTGCATATAAAAGTATGAAAATAGGCATTTGAATTAATAATGGCAAGCATCCTGACATAGGATTAAACTTATGTTCTTTATAGAATTCCATCATTTTTCTTTGCATTGTCTGAGGGTCATTTTTATAACGCTCTTGAATTTGTTTCATTTTTGGCTGCAATATTTGCATTGCTCTCATAGAACGCTGCTGCGAAACACCTAAAGGCCATAAGCAAAGTCTTACTATTATTGTTAATGCAATAATTGCAAGCCCATAGCTGCCTGTTATATTATTTAATAGTTTTAATAATTCTACTGTTAATGCTGTGAAATCCACTTTATATTTTCTCCCTTCTTAAACGTTAGTTAATTGTTCGGCTTTTTCTTTTTCTGTGTTATTTTCTATAGTTGTTTTAATTTTTGTTGTTCCGTGTTGAGTTTTTCCCCAATCCATATTATTTTTCATAAATATTATTTTAAACATAATAAATATAGCAAGAGGGAACCATAATACAACTATATATAAAGCTGTTGTAAATGATTGAATTAAATTATTAATAGGTTTTAATTTTAAATATTTTCTTAAACTGTAGAAAAGTGCAACAAAAAAGAATCCGCACATTAATGTTGATAATGCCATTGAAGAAAGAATCCAATTTTGCTCATCTTTTATATATCTGTATGATTGAATTACAACTTCTGATACCATCCATAAAGGTAAAATAAATTCTGTAATGTAAGCAGTCATGTCTAAACTTACTCTCAAGGACATATCTTTAGAAGTTAAAACATCTGCAAAGTGTTCTAAATATCTTCTGATACTGCCTTCAATCCATCTTCTTCTTTGTTTTAATAATGGAATATAAGAAGGTACCCCTTCTTCATAAACACATACTTCAGGGCAGAAACGAACGTCCCAGCCTTTAATTTGAAGTCTTGTTGATAAATCTAAATCATCAACAATTGTATTTATGTTCCAACCGCCAACATCTTCAAGTGCAACGCGTTTAATTAATTCGCCATTGCCTCTAAGTTCAACAGCTCCTTTTACCGCATCACGCCCGACTTGGAAGTGTGTATCAACTGCCATTTCATTATCTTGACAGCGAGTTAAGAAATTTTGTTCTCTGTTTATAATTACTTTTCTTGCTTGAACAGCACCTACCTGTTTAGGTTCTAATGCCGGAACAAGTTCTTTTAAAAAGTCAGGTTTAATTCTTGCATCTGCATCAAAAACAAGAATTGCTTCACCTTTTGCTATCTTTAAAGCATCATTTAATACTGCTGATTTACCTGGAAATGCTTCTTTTGTTCTTGAAAAATATTTTAAATTTGAATATTTTTGACATACTTTTTCTAGAACTTCTGCTGTATTATCAGTGCTTCTGTCATCTATTACTATTATTTCGTATCTTGGATATTCTATTTTTGAAATATTTTCAATGGTTTGTTCTATAACATCGGCCTCATTATGTGCAGGAATCATTATACTTACGTATGGAAGAAACTCATAATTTTTTTCTTGCGGATGTTTTTTTTCTTTTCTTGTTTTATGTTTAAATGCTATTTGCATGTATGCTGTATAAACAGACATAAATATTAAAATCGTCATAAACGCACATGGCGTATTCATTTTATTTTGGAAAAAATATAAAAGTACTAATAATAAAGATATTATTGATAAAAGTACAATTCTCTCTTTCATTTACCCCAATCCGTATAATCTGAACTTCTCATATTCTACCAAAAACACAGAATCTTTTTTACTAATTATTACTTTTCATTACTAACTGATAAGCTATGTATTAATCTTTTAAATATATGTTATAATTGCAAAATGTTAAATATATATAGAAAATCATTATTAATATTAAAAAATAATTTAATTTTTATACAGCCATTATTATTGTGTTTGCTAATGTTTATGACGGCGTTAAGTTTTTTAGCAGCTAAAAGTACTTTGTTAATTCCCAACATAGTATTATTAATATCAATGTTTTTATTGTTTATTGCATTTAGTGCCGGCTGGTTTTATATAAATAAATTTGGCGTTGAAAATTTTAACGAGACTGATACAAAAGAAGAAATTACAATAAAAGCTGTTCAAAACTTTAAGAAGTTTTTTGAAGGCGTTGGTTTTGCTTTTGTTAAAACAACATTCTCTTATGTTTTATTATTTATTATATATTTCTTGGTAGTTTTACTTTCTGTCAAATTATGTTTGCATTTTTATGGTGAACCTAAAATTATTTATGAACTTCCTAAACTGGCAGCAGCTTCTTCTCAAGCAGAAATTTTAAACTTTTTAAATGGTATACCATATAAAGACAAAATAATCTTTTCTTTATGGATATTAACTTTTAATTTCATATCTACTATTTTAAATTTCTTTGTTGTTCTTTTCTTTGCAGTTTTGAATTTTGAAGGTTTTAATATATTTAAGTCTTTGTGGGTTTCTATAAGATTTTTCTTTAAAAATTTTATTGGTTCAATTTCTATAATGTTTTTTACATTTGTATTATATGTATTTCTAAATATTTTATCTGTTTTATTAGGTGCAAATTCATTATCTTTTGTTGTGTTAATAATATTATTTACTATGTATTTAAATTATTATCTGCTTTTGGTATTCTGTTTTTACTATGACAAAGCAAAAATTAATAGCAATAACAGGACCGAGTTCATCGGGTAAAACAAAATTATCTATAGAACTTGCAAAAAAGTTAAATGGTGAAATTATTTCTGTAGATTCAAGACAGATATATAAAGAATTAGATATAGGCAGTGCAAAGCCTACAATTGAAGAACGAGAAGGTATTCCTCACTATTTAATGGATGTTGTTGATATTACGCAAGAGTATACTGTTGCTGATTTTTGCGATGCAGCAAGAATAAAAATAAAAGAAATATTAAATAAAGGGAAAATTCCTATTTTAGCTGGTGGAACAGGATTGTACTTTCGTGTTTTATTGCAAGATTTTGATTTGCCTAGAGTTGCCCCTAATATTGAATTAAGAAAAGAATTAGAACAAAAAACAAGCGAAGAATTATATAATCAATTAATGAAATTAGACCCTGATATTGCAGAGAAAATACATTTTAATAATAAAGTAAAAATTATTCGTGCTTTAGAAGTATGCTTAACTCTTGGAATACCAATGAGCAAAGCTCAAAAAAAGAAAGAAGCTGAATATAATACATTATGGTTTGGGTTAAATTCTGAAAATAGAGATTTTTTATATAACAGAGTCAATAAACGTGTAGATATTATGTTTGAACAAGGACTTCTTAATGAAGCCAAAAATCTTTTTGAAAAATACGGTCAAAATAAAATATTGATGGGAACTATAGGTTATCAAGAATTATATCCGTTATTAAAAAGTGAGATTGACTTTGAAACAGCATCTAATCTTTTAAAGCAAAATACTCGCAGGTATGCAAAAAGGCAAATCAGCTGGTTTAAAGCAAATAAAGATATTAATTGGTTTGATATTGAACAAATTCCATTTGATGAAATTTGGGAGTCAATTATTAATATATACAGAAAATCTTAACAATTGTTAAGAAAAAAATTTTATTATAACAAATTTTATTTTTAGAAAGTTTATAATAGTACAACAACAAAAAAGGTAAAAGACATGAATGTAAGTTCAGTAAATATGACCCATCCGGTTCGAAAAAATGCAAAAGCACATCCTGCAAGACGAGGAGCCTTGATTACTACAGGTATGTTAACTGCTTCAACTGCAATTTCTTGGGCAACAAGAACAAATGAAATGCGTCAAGTTGTTAAAGAGTGCGGTGGAAGAAATAAATATATTGCTAATTATGCACTTGGTTTAGCTTTATTCGCAGGTGCCGGAGCTATTGTTAATACAGTTTTAACTGCGGTGGCAAATAAAATTAGTCCTAAAAAACCCCCTAAAGCAGCAAATTAGTTCTTCTTTTCATATAATATAAAAGGATTCTGAAAGGAATCCTTACTTTTTTACTTTTTATTTAAAAACCTCTGATATAAATTCAGAGGTTTTTTCTTTCTTTCTTTTACATTATTATTGTTCGGGATTAGAAAAACAATTTGTTATTTCATATATATATTCAATTATCTGCATGAAATATTCAAGAGAAGATGCACCATTGATTATAATATCGGAATTATCTTTCTTTGGAAGAATATATTTTTTAGAAGCTTCTCTTACATAAGCAAGCTGCTTTCTTGCATTTTCCTCGTTTTGATTTCTTGATGTTTGCGCTCTATATAAAAACCATTTTTCTTGTATTTTAGGGTCTATATCAACATATAATTTCACATCGAATAAATCTGCAACCCTGCCATACATTGTAGCCATGCCTTCAACAATTATTATTTTCTTTGCTTGTTTAGGAATTGCATTTGGTACTACAATACCGGTTCCATTTACTAAATATTGAGGTATTTTAACATCTATGCCTCTAGATAGTAATTCTAAGTCATTAAATAATAATTCCATATTGAAATTATCAGGTGAATCTACATCATAACCTGATTCTAATAATTTGTCGAAAGAACCATGCTTACTAATAAGCGCTGATATATCTCTAAAATAATTATCAGCACTTAAAATTTCGATTGGCATATTTAGTCGTTCTGTCGCAAGTTTAATAGAATTACAAATTGTTGTTTTTCCGCTCGCAGACTCTCCGCTTATTCCTATTAGGAAATGTTTCTCTGGATTATGTATTAATCTGTGTGTAAATTTAGAGATAAAGTCAGATTTAATACTTTTAAATATTGGTGTTTCATTTTTTCTATCATAAGAAAGGATTTGGTTAAATTTTGAATATAAATATATAGCCAAAAACTCTCTGCCTGACTTTGTTGAAAAATCCGGCTTTAATATCTTATCATTTTTATTTAATTCTTTTTCTAACAGGAAATTCATATTATAGTTAAGGCTCCAAAAAAATATTTTTGCCATTACGTTAAGAATATTTAAAGCAAAATTCTTTAACGAAATTATATGGATATTTTACATTAAACTTTCCTACAATCAAATATTTAATTATAAAGCGTAATGAAAATCTTTACATTATCTCTCAAAATATAAATGGGTGGATATTCTTATTTGTAAAGGAGTTTAATATGAAAAAGATTATCAAAACGGTTTTAGTTTTATGTGTTTTTATACTGGCTTCGACATCGGCATTCTCGTATTGCTCAACAGGTTTTGCTTGTTCTATTGAAACTTTAAGCGAAGAACAATTTCAGCAAGATATTAAGTTAATAGAGAGTATTAACAAATATTTTTCAAAAGGAATTAATAATAATGTATTTGTAGGTCATTTAAGTCCGGAAATAAATTATAATGATTTATTTATTTTTAACACAATTGTTTAATTGTATTTTCAAACTCAAGCATTTTTTCTTCCTTGTCTGATTCTATATAGATTCTTAAAAGCGGTTCTGTACCGCTTTTTCTTATTAGAATCGTACTGCCGTCATTTAAATATAGCTTTAGTCCATCCATTGTGTTTGTTTTATCTATTCTATATTCACCTATATTTGTATAGGTCTTAAATTTATTTATTATTTCATCTTGTTCTTCTTTAGATTCCAGTTTTAAATCTATTCTGTTATTTATAAAGTTTCTGCATAAACTTTGTAAAAATTCCTTGTGAAGTTCAACAAGAGTTTTATTATTATATGCAAGCATTTCCATAATTAATAAGTTTGCAAGAATACCGTCTTTTTCTGGAATATGACCTTTAATACTTAATCCGCCGGATTCTTCACCAGCTATAATAACTTCATTTTTTCGCATTGCGCTGCCCAGCCATTTGAAACCTACAGGTGTTTCTATAACTTCAATATTATTTTGTTTTGCATATAAATCCAGCATGGCACTTGCACCTACTGTTTTTGCAAGCTTACCTGTAAACTTTTTGTTTTTTACAAGGTGCTGTAAAAGCATTGCAATAATATCGTTTGCACTTACAAAGTTACCCTCTTCATCAAATACGCCAAATCGGTCGCCGTCACCATCATTGCTTAAACCTATTTTATGATTTTTAATGCATAATTGTTTTAACTCGGGCAGATATTTTTCTTTAGGGTCTGGCATGTGACCGCCAAAATTAATATCTCTTTCCATATTTTGTGAGTTATTTGGTATATCATATTTATCTAAAATTTGTTTGAATAATTTTGCAGCAGCACCATGGTGTCCGTCATAATTTATTTCTATACCTGCTTGTTTTATTTTTTCTATATCAATAATTTTCTTTATATGTTCAAAATAATCTTCATCAAAAGAAACTTCTTGATATTCTTTAGCTGATGTTGTGCTGCTAAAACTATTTTCAAGATTATTAACTATATCTTTAACCATATAATCTTCAGCGGGGCCTCCATAAGGCGGAATAAATTTAATTCCTAAATATTCCGGCGGATTATGCGAGGCTGTAAGCATTATTGCATAGGCATTTTTTAATAATGCAGAGTATGCTAAAACTGGTGTTGCAACTATTTTTGAACTTACTTCTACTTCAAATCCGAAATTTGCAAGCTTTTTTGCTATATAAAATGCAAATTCATCAGCTTTATTCCTCGGGTCATACCCTATTAATATTTTTTTATCAAATTTTGCTTCATTATATACATATAAAGCTATTGCATTTATTACTTTATCAGTATTTTCATAAGTAAAATCTTTATTTAATATTGCTCTCCAGCCATCTGTACCAAATTTTATATTTGTCATATTTTTCCCTTTTTTTATAATTTTATGTAAAATAATTTTATATAATAATTAAAGGTTTAGCAAATGTCTGAATTAAAAGCAAAAAATATTTATTATTTAGGACCGGATGGTTCAAATGCTCATAATGCAATGTTAAAGTTTGTTGAATCTTGTAATGTAATTGTAGAAAATCATATTGCCTGTAAAAGTATTAAAACTGCATTAGAAGCAATAGAAAATGATTTTGACTCTATATGTGTGCTTCCTATAGAAAATTCAATAGAAGGAATTGTACGGGAAACAATAGATAATTTCTTAAAATTTAAGGATAGTTCAATCAGAATTAATGGAGAGTTGACACTTCCTATAAATCACATGCTTTTATCAAAAACTAATAATAAAACTAAAATAACAAAAGTTTTTTCTCATCCGCAGGCGCTTGCTCAATGCGGGAATTTCTTATATAAAAATTATCCTAATGTTGAATTAAAAGAAGTTTCTTCCACCAGTTATGCAGCTCAAAAGGTTTCGTTTGATAATGATGAAACTATTGCAGCTATTGCAAATGAAACCTGCGCAAAGTTATTTAATCTAAATATAATAGAGTCTAATATCAATGATGAAAAAGATAATAAAACCAGATTTTATATTTTAAGCAGAACAAATTTATTTGATGGTGATATTAATTCTAAGACGGCGGTGATTTTATCAACTAAAAATCATTCGGGTGCATTATGTGATGTTTTACAAATTCTTGCAAAGCATAAAATAAATTTGACTTGTATAGACTCCCGTCCTTCAAGAAAAAAACTCGGAGAATATATGTTCTTTATGGAATTGGACGGGCATGAGACAGAAAATAAAATAAAAACTGCTTTAGATGAATTAACTAATTATGTGGATTTTATAAGAGTTTTAGGTTCATTTAAAATATATAATTAAAAAAAGAGAAACTAATTAGTTTCTCTTTTTTAATTATTTATCAAATAAATTTTTAATGCTTAACTTTGCTAGTAACAAAATCTTTTACAGCGTTAAATTTTGTAGAAATTTTATCTGCAATATGTAAATCTTGAACTTTTGATTTTAAAGCACCTGCTTTTTCTGTAATAGTAGAAACAGCTTTTTGAACTTTAGGTTGAGCTGTTGTATAAATTTTTGAATTTGTAATTTTTGATTTAATTGCAGAAGCAACAATTTTTTCTTTTGCTGCTGCTATCATTGGATCTGCTTTTTTAACTATTGCATCAGCAGGTTTTTTTAATGCAGCTTTAATTCCTTCAATAACTTTATTGCCATCAGCAGGATTTAATTTTCCTGTTTTTGATGCTTGATATAAAACTGCACCTGTAGCAACTGTAACTGCTGCAGCGGTAGCAACTGTTTTTGCTGCTTTCTTTACAGGACTGTATGATTTAGCTGGTTGTACAGGTTGAATTGACATGATTTATCTCCCTAAGTTTATTTTTCTATTAAGTATAACATCTATACATAAAAAAATTTGTTATTCATGAAAAATATTGTAAACTAAATGTTACACAAATATTTTATTATAAATATAGTAAAAAGGGAACTATATTAGTTCCCTTTTTCTAGAGGTAATTATTTTTTTAATTTATCTTGTGATAGGAGTTTTGCTTGGTAATTTTTGTGTAATAAAATCTTTTGCTAATAATGCTTTATCTACAATAAAGTTTTTAGCTACAACAGCTTTATCTGCAATGAAGTTGCCGGCTGTTGATAAATAGCCTTTTGCTTTATTTAAAAGTTGATTACTTCCTTCAGCAAAAATATTTGTTTTAGTTGCTCCAAATGCTAAACCAGCTGCTATTGCACCTGCTGCAATAATTGTGCCTAATATTGCTTTTGCTGGAGATTTCTTTTTTGCTGAAGTATTATTTATACTTGTTGATGCAGCTGGAGTTTCTTGCGGTATAGTATATGTTTGAGGTTTGTTAATAATGTCTTGGAAATTGGTTGAAGAGTTTCCAAATCTTGTAGTTGCTGCTGTAAATCTTACCGGACTAATATTCATAATTACCTCCTTCACTTTGGTATCTTCTTAAAACATCTCAAGAATACAAATTGTTCTTTATTTTTGCAAGTTTTACAAAACGTAACATGTAAGAAGACACAATGTAATACAAAATAGACCATACTTAGTATATCATATTAACCTAATTAAAAAAACTTTTTTAAAATTTTGGAATAATTTTTTTATGTTTGTAATCATATAAAATAGAAACTAATTTATTGGGAAGAGAGAATTTAATGAGCAATGCAGATACAAAAAGTTTAGTAATAGATGAAAAAGCACATGGTTATGCCAAAATATATGCATCATTGTTAAAAGATGAATTTCAAAGGAAAAGAGCTTATGCTTCAATAGCGGCTTTATATTCATTTATTAATATTTTAGAAAAATCGCCTTGTGGAATTCAGAAATCAATGACTCTTTTCCGTAACCCGCAAATTAATGAACAATATGAAATTGCAGATTTATATGTTAATAAATGGCATTTAGATGTAAGAGTTGTTACTGGCGGTGATGCTGTTCTTGTTCCTAAAATCCATTATGACAGTAATATAGTACCTGATTTCTATATTGTTATAAAAGTTGATGCTGGTTTAAAAGAAGCTGAACTTATTGGTATCGCAGATACTTCTTCTTGTTCAAAAGAAACTTATGATGCTAATTATTATTGTATTCCATTTAATTCTTTAATAGATTATGAGACTTTCCTAAGTAAGGTTAAAACACAAAAACTCGAAAATTATACAGAAAGTGAACATTCTTTATTTACTGAAAATTATCTCGGTTTAATGGATAATGAACTGGACTTACAAACTAAGAATAAAATTTTAAATCATCTTTTTAAATGTAGTGAGTGCAGAACTGAGTTTTGTTGTTTTACCGGGTTTGAAATGGTTAGCTGCAATGCCATAAAATACCCTGATATTATAGAAGACCAAACGCTTTCAATAGTTGGCGCTCAAAATGTAGATAATAAAGAATATGAAGGTAAAGAAGAAAACATTTATATAGGTGATGATGAGGAAGAAAAAGAAACTCAAGCTGATGCACCGGAAGAAACAGTTTCTGATATTCTTGATGAATTATTTAGTGTTGATGATGACTTTATAGAAACTGAATCTGCTACAGAAAAAGATATTGATACAGATTTGAATATTATTGAAGATAAAAATGATGATGAGCTTGAAATAATAGAAGAAGATGATTCAACAAAATTATCTCTTGTAGATGATAATATCGATATGATTTTAGACTCGGATTTTACAGAAGAAACACCATCTGAGTTAGAAGTTCTTGATAAAACTCAAGATAACATTTTGGATGAGGAATTTGTTATTCTTGAACAACCCGATGATATTAGTATTATAGATAATTCATCTTCTGATAATATATCTGAAATTGAAGAAATTCCAAATGAAAATTCAAGTTCACATGGTGATTATATCCAAAAAGTGATTGTTGATTATGATGATACAGGTGAACCTGTATATTCATATATAACAAATGTTTCGCAAGATGAATCAAATTCCAAGGAAAATTCGGAAATTAAAGAAATAGAAGAAATAGAAGATATTAATGAAAATTCTGATTTTGAAGAATTTCCTGAAAAAGAAGATGATGAAAATTCTTCATTAGATAGCAATTCTGAAATAGAAAATATCGATGATGAAGATTTAGATAATATTCTTGATGAAGAATTTGAAGTATATAATGATGATAATTCTGATATTCAATATGAAGAAACAAGTTCTGATATTACACCAGCTGAAGAAGAAACAATTGAAGATAATTCAGATAATATTTCCTATATTGATGAAATTGAAGATATTCCTGTAGAAGAATATCAAGACAATGTTGAGACAGCAGAAAATATTGAATACAATAATAATTCTGAAGAATTTGAAGATACACAAGAATTTGAAGATTTTGAATTAGAAAATGAAAGTTCTGAAAATCAAGAAAATGATAATGATGAAGAAAGTGTTGAAACTTATGATTCAGAAAATTCTGATGAAGAACAAGACTTAGAAGAATATGAAGACGAGGATGATGAGGAAGAAGAAGACGAATATGATGAAAATTTAAGACAATCTTCTCCTAAAACACTTGTAATACTTGTATCTGTTTTTGTTTTATTAGGTTTAATCGGTGGTGGTGCATTCTTATTTATGAAGGGCAATAAAACAAATAATATTGCTGAAAATGCAGGTGATAATAATGTTATTGAAATGCAGGATCAACAAAATATGAATGATATGTTTGAACAAGCTGCAGAACCTTCAAACGAACAACCTCCTACTGATGAAAATAATAATACTGAAAATCAGCAACCGGTTCAAAATCAACCTCAGTACGATGCTAATATGCAAACAACTACTCCGTTAACTGAAAGCGATTTACTTCCTCCTCAAAAAAATACAAATGATGTAGGTTCTTCAATTGCAAATGCCTTTTCTCCAAATGCTTCTACTGTATCATTTAGAGGATTAAATTGGTTCTGTGCATCTGAATTATTTAGTGACAGAACTTTTAAAGCTTACTTACAAAATTTAGATAATAATTTAAAACAAAATTTAAAAACAAATATACTAAATGCAACAGAAACTCCTTCTCAAAATACTGTTTCTGCTAAATTTGCAGTTGATAATAACGGTAATTTGAAAAAGGTTATGATATCGGAATCATGTGGTTCAGAGCAAATAGATAACATTGTGTTACAAAGTATTAATGAAAGTTTTGTGGGTGAAAAGAGCCAAATACTCAATGATAGCACTCTAAAGTCTGATACATATTACTTAAAAGTAACAATAAAATTATAATTTATGATATTATATTGTATGGGTATGCGAGATTAGAGAATTAAATTTGTGCTTTTAGTAGAAGAACAAAGATCATTAATAGAAAAGTTTGTTAAATCAAATAAGAATTTTCAGGGTAATGAAGATTTATTTGAGGACTTCTGTAGCGAAGCATTTCAAAAATCTTATATGATTTTTAATTCTTCTTCTAATATTCAGAAGATTGAAAGTTATGTTTCTAAAGTTGTGCATACTTCTATTCTAAGTGTTTTAAAAAACTCCGGTAGAGTTAGAAGAACGAATGAAGGTTTTATTCCTACTAAAGAAATAAAAGTTCCGGAATTTAATTCCAAAGTTATTGTTAAACCGCAGCCTTTAGGACCTTCGTTTGTTTTAGATTTTCCTGATCCAAAAGAGACTGCCGAAGAAATTCTTATTACAAAAGATTGTCTTCAAAGAATTGCAGATGCTGTATGTGTAATTCATAAAGAAGTACCATCTCAATTATTTTTGGATATATTTTATTTAAGGTATATAAAAGGTGAAAAACAGATTGGCATTGCAAAAGCCTTGAATTTATCGCAGTCAGAAGTAAGCAAAAGATTAATGCAACTATCAAAATTAATCAGTAATTTTTTGGATGGCGGTAGAAACTAGGTAATGTTATGATTTGTCGCAGATGTGGTGCTGATATACCTGACAATTCAATAAGATGTTCACATTGCGGGATTAAGGTTAATATGCGTTGTCCCGAATGCAAGACTTTGAATCCATTTGGGGTCAAAATTTGTAAAAGCTGTGGGTTTGAGCTTCTTAAGTCTTGCCCTTCATGTAATGCTTTAAATGTATATTCTGCTCAAGAGTGCCGTAAATGTCATACTCCTTTTGTTTCTTCAAAAGCTGAAGAAATTGTTCAAGAAACAAATAAAGAAAAAGTTGAACAAAAGAAAACTTCTGATTTTGAAATTGTTAGGTCTTTTTCTTCTCCTCATTCTTCATTTAATAATGTTTCTTATGAAGAAACCTCTAATATAAATAATGAAGAAAATGTGGAGGAAGAAACTGCGGATACTTTTCAAGAAAATAGTGATGATAAAATCTTTAATGTTGAAGAAGTAACTTTACCTGTTGTTCCGGAAGAAAATATTGCCCAATCTAATGAAAAAGCAGAAAAAGAAGATTTAATAGAAGATGTTTTTCTTGATATAGAAAATGTTGTTCCAATTGAAGAAATATCAGAAGATTTGGAATTAGAAAATGTTTCATCATCAGAAGAAGAATCTGAATTTCAAAATCAGGAAAACCTTCAAGATGATGAAGAAAATGACGAAGAATTGGAAATAGAAGTTCAACCAGCAGCTGTTATTAAAACTTTGCAGCTGGTGAAAAGTTCTTTAAAACAAATAATTGCCATTAATGGACCGGAAGGCAGCGGCAAATCTGCTGTTTTAAGACAGGTGAATGATAATTTATCTAAAAGTGGATATATTTCATTATATGGAAGCTGCACTCCTTTAATTCAAATTACAAGTTTTGGCTTTTTCCAAGATGCTTTTTTGAGATTAATGGGATTTCCTCCATTTGCTACTAGTACAGAATCTTTTATTAAAGATTTCAAAAAAAGTAACTTTGCAAAGGTTTTCAGT
Organism: uncultured Vampirovibrio sp.; assembly: GCA_910583875.1. Lineage (GTDB taxonomy): Bacteria > Cyanobacteriota > Vampirovibrionia > Gastranaerophilales > Gastranaerophilaceae > Avigastranaerophilus. The sequence continues at coordinate 66,701 of CAJTXT010000004.1, forward strand.
TTCCTTTCAGGCAGTGAACTTGCATTATTTTTAAATGTCTTTTATCCTTCTCAAAAAGACAATTTTGAAAATATTTTAGAAAATAAGAAGCAAATGTTTTCTGTATTGGAAAAAATTATTAAATCATTTGTTCAAAATGAAAATATTATTATATCAATAGATAATTTTGAGCTTTTAGATGGTGCATCGTATGAATTTATTCTTTATATGATGGAAAAAGGTTTCTTTAATTCAAGATTAAAACTTCTTGTTTCATATCAAGAAAATAAATCTATACAAAGTTATTTTGATTCTACAGGTGTAGATGAAAAAATATTTGAAACAATTGTATTGAAAAAATTCCAAAAAGAAGAATTAACTGATGTTATAAGCAAAACAATGTTTATAGAAATTGATAAAATTATCGATGCAGAATATCTTGAGGAATTATTCCAAAAGGCGGATGGAAATGCAATACGAATGGAACAGGAAATTGCGTTGCTTTTTGACTCCGGTTATATTGCATTAAAAGATAATGATATATTAATTAATGAAGAAAATAAGCCGGAAGTTTCACCTGTATCTTTTGATGAATTAATTAAATTAAGAATTAATTCTTTAAATCCGGCTGCAAAAACAGTTTTATATATGTCAGCAATAATGGGATACCGTTTTGCTTCAAGTATTTTATGTTTAGCTGTTACAATGCCTGTTAAAAAAGCAGAACAAATGCTTGATTATTTGCATCAAGAAATGTTTATTCAAAAAGTTGATAATTATACTTTTGAATTTAAGAGCCTCACTTTATGGAAATTAATTTATCAAGAAGCAAAGGCAGATTTATTATACAAAGAAAATTCTGAGCGTTTATATATTTCTTTAAAACCTTTAATTCTATCAAGTAATTTACAAAAGCTAATTTCTTGCAGCGAAGCTTTATCTAAAAATGAGTCATTTTTAATTTGGCAAAATACTTCAAGTATAGCAGCCAAGCTTGGTGATACAAATTTGTATATCATTGCTCAAAAACAATGTCTGAAATTAATAGAAGAACAAGATATAACAGATGCGGAAGAAGTAAAATCTCAAATTTATGAAGAAATTGGTAAACTACTTTGCGAGAAATCTCCCAAAGAGGCAGTTACATATCTTGCAAATGTATTAGATGCAGAAATCAAAGCTTCAAATTATATGAAGGTAATTGATTTATCGGGTTATTTTATTAAAAGCTGCTACTTAACAGGTAATTACTTTGGTGTAACGGAGGCTGTTGATTCTATAATTAAAGGCCTAGACTCTATTGCATCAAATACTTCTGATTTAGAATTAGCTTTAATTAAAACAAGAAAATTAAGAGCCTTATTAAACATAGGTAATAGTGAGCAGATTATAAATCTTGTAAATGAAGAAATAATACCGGTTTTAGATAGGGAACTTAATTCAAGACAACCTGATGTTCAATATAAAAATCTGGTTATAAATGCTTGGCTCTTATCAAAGGTAACCTTGGCAAAGGCTTATGCGCTTCAAGGAAATAATAGTGTAAATCAAATAATTTTAGAACTAAAGACTTTTATTGAAAAAACAAATAATAATTCTATGTATTATTCTACGCAAATAAGTATTATTGAAGCATTATCAAATACTGTAACCGGGGAAGTAAATAAATCTAATGAAATTTTAAATAAATTAGCTTTATCTTACAAAAATAAAACAATGGAAACAAACTTACTTGCAGAATGGAATTTGTTGAATATAATAAATAGAATTCTTTCTGGTCAAAATAAGGATTTGAAAGCTGATTTATTTGAATTTGCTGCTTTTACTAATAATATAAATGAACATTTTATAAAAAATATTATTAAGTTGCTGTTAGGATATATAATCAAAGAAGAGGGTAACACTACAAAAGCATTAGAAATTTTTAATGAAGAAATAACTTATTTCGCAAAAGAAAAAGTTGCAACTGGTGCATTATTATCTTGGGCGCTTATTGTCCAATTATATATAGCAACTGGAGAAGATGATAAAGCTTTAAATACAGCTTCTAAATCTTTAGAAATTGCTCAAAGCCCTAAAATTAATAATTATTTCTTCACAATTTATTTCCAAAAATATTTGGCAGAAATATATTCAAGAAAAGCTGATTTTACTGCAGCAAAAATGTATTTAGAAAAATCCTTAATGCTTGCAAAACAATATGATTTGAAATATCAGCTTGTTGATTTGTATATTAATTATGCAAAATCTACAGAAGAATTAATGAAATCAAAACATATTTATTCTGCAGAAAATACAAAATTAGTGCTTGATATGTATAATAAAGCTGTTTTAACCGCAAAGGAACTTCAAATACCAAAAGTTATAGAAACTGCAGTTCAAGCACGTGCTGCTTTTAAAACATTCTGTCAGTTAAATTCAATTGAGCTTTAATTATTTATAAATTTTTCTATACATATGATAATTTGTAAATACTCTTTTTATGTAGTTTCTTGTTTCTTCATAAGGAATTTGCTCAATAAATTCGTCGTAATCTTCAGTTCCGTAATTTTTCTGCCATTTATTTACTGAACCTTCTCCGCCGTTATAAGCAGCAATTACCATTAAATCATCATTATTAAATCTTTCTTTTAAATATTTTAAATAATTACTTCCTATATAAATATTTATTCTTGGATTTTCCAAGTTTGCAAGAGTTTTCATATCATCATTTAATTTTGAAATTACATAATTGGCTGTCTGCGGCATAATTTGCATTAGTCCGGTTGCACCGGTTTTACTTTTCGCATTTTCATTAAAATAGCTTTCTTCTCTAATTAGTGCCTCAATTAAATATGGATCTATTTTTAGTTTTTCGCCTGCGATATTTATTTCATTTACCCAGTATCTTGGATAATCTAATTTATATGCGGAGCTGATTAATGGCGGTTTTACTTCCATTTTTTCGATTTCATCTCGTGCTAAAACTATAGAACGGGATTTTTTATCTTTTTTTAGTTCAAACCAGCTTTCAACAATAGGATTTTGGAAATTAGCATCTATCCATATTTCATAGTCTCCCATTTCAAATAAGGTATTAATTAATTTAACATCTTTTATATTTAACTGCCCTATTGATAATGGAAATTCAATTTCTTCTTTCTGTTCAGGAATTTTATTTAATTCATTTGTTGTCCAGAAATCATTCTTTTTGGAAAGAATATTTTCAGCGCGTAATCCATAATAATTATCAGGATATTTAGCTGCTAATTTTGTAAGATAATTATGTGCTTCTGCTGTTTTGTTTTGTTTCAATGCAGTTTTAGCAAGCCAAAATGCTACTTTGGGTGTGGATTTTACTTTTTTATATGACTTCAAATGTTTTATTGCAAGTTCTTCTGCTGTTTTATAGTCTTTCTTTGTATATTTATCCCAAAATACATTCCATAATGCTTCGGGAGCATAACTGCTTTCAGGGTATTTTTCTACGATATTATTATATAGAACCACAGCTTTTTCTTTTGGTAAAAGACTTGCTAATTTATACATTACATAATCTTCGCCTTGCAAAGAATTTTCTTTTACAATTTTATTAATTGATGTCCAGTTTTTGATTTTTGTACCGGGGAAATATGTTGCATATATATTATAGATTTCACGTAAATTTTCTTCATTTGTGGAAACAGAATATAAAGGAAGTCCTGTTTCAATAAGCTTTTTAGCAATTACTTTATTTCCTTCATAATGATTTGTAAGTACAAGATAATCCCAACAAGTATTTACCGGTAATTTTGAAAAATAATTAAGAGCTTTTTTATAATTTTTATTTTTAAAATAAGCCATTCCTAATGATTTATAATCATTATTATCTAAATTTATACCTAATGAAGATAATTCATCTGCTGCCGGAATAAGGTAACTTGAATTAAGTGCATTATCAGATAAAACAGTATTAATATAATCTCTAAAATAAGCTGCAGATTTGTCTTTATCTGTTTTCTTTTCTAATAAACCTAAAAAGTATACTTCTTCTGTACCTAAATTATTTGTTGATTGTTTTAAATCTGTAAATTGTTTTTTAGCATCATCAAATTGTTTTGAATAATAGTAACTTTTTGCAAGATTTAATTTTGCTCTTGTGTCAAAAATAGAATTAGGCATTTTATCAAGAAACATTTTATATTTAATAGCTGCAGTCTTATAATCACCTGCTTTTTGTGCGCTTTTTGCTTGTTTATATAAGGCCATCGGGTATAATGGGCTAATCCATTTTATTTTTCCAAAGTTATAATAGGCGTTGCTATAATCGCCGTCATTATAAAACTGAACACCTTGTTTATAATACATTGGTGAATTTTGTGTAATTTTATCATTATATATTAAAACTGTAAGTACACTTGGTACTACTACTATTAAAATTCCAACTATATATTTCCAATATTTCATAGAATATTTCTTTCATTCCTTTTAAATTAAATAACTATTACGCGATTTCTTCCTGTTGTTTTTGCTTCATATAACGCTTTATCGGCTTTTTGTGCAAACGCTGACGGAGTCATTGTATTAGTATATTCGCAAACGCCTATGCTTGCTGTTACTTTTAAATATGATATACCTTCAAGACTTGCTTCTTTAATATCCATTTTAGTTTCTTCAATTACTTTTCTCAATCTTTGAGCAACAGAGGTTGCTTCTGCTAATTTTGTTTGAGGAAGAATTATGAAGAATTCTTCTCCGCCGTATCTGCAGGCGATATCATACTCTCTTATTTCATTTTTTATTACTTCTGATACATTTTTCAATACACAGTCACCGGCAGCGTGTCCATAAGTATCGTTTACTTTCTTGAAATAATCAACATCTATCATCATACAGCATAATGGCATGTTATTACGTTTTGCATTAGATACTTCTTGATTTAATCGAAGTTCAAATTGTCTTCTGTTATTTAGTCCTGTTAGTGCGTCCATTGTTGCATATTTAAGAACTTCAGCGTATACATTTGCTCTTTGAATGGTTAATCCTGATTGTCTTGTTAATTGAATTAAATAATCAATATCTTTTTGTAATAATTTTTCAATATTGCTGTATGCAACTATTGCGCCTAGAATATTTTCTTCATTAATAAGCGGAAATACTCCTATTTTTGAGTTTTCAGAAATTATACATTCTGTTTTCAAGTTTATTTTTTCAAGCAGGTTATATACAGTTTTATCTTTGCAGGCATTTGGCCATACTAATTGATATTTATTATCTTTAAAAATAAAAATGTAAATTAAATGAGAGGACATAAACCTATCTATCATTTCTCCAATTAGAGGGATAATATATGATAGTTCATATTGGCTTTCAATGATTTTTGCAATATCCTTCATTGCTTTATAGAAATTCAAACTTATATCCATTTGGTCATTCAAAATTTGGTTAATGATAGTTCCTGAAATAAGTTTTGATGAAATATTTAATAAAGAGAATAAGTCTTTGTTTAAGTCTTGTTTTTCAGATGTTATTTTCATTAATCCAAATACTTCGTTATTTGATATTAATGGATAAATTATAGTATTATTTTCTGAATTTAATTCTGTAAGCCTGTATAATTCATTTTCTTGTAAATCGCAGTCAAATTCAGTTTCATTGAAAAAGAATTTCGTACCATTTGTTTGTGAAAGACTACTGTATATGTTATTTATAGTGTTCTCTTTTTCATCATTATCAAAGATTTTGCTATCCATTAGAAAATCTTTTAGCACCATATTATTGTTATCCCATATAACAAATTCTATTTTCCCAAAGCTAAAATGGGTTTTAAACAATTTATTTATTGCCCCAATGGAACTATTTGGAGAGAATTTTTTTGTTAAAATTCCAGCTAGTTTATTTAAAAAATCTAGATTTTCTTGTTTTTCTTGTTCATTTCCCATAATAACTACATTTCTTTAAATTCTTTTTCGTAAGTACATTTTAATAAATCTGTCATTTTTATTTCTTTTTGTTTTGCAGATAAAACTTTTCCTTTTGAATAAGTAATATCCTTTTCACCTAAAGCTGTTAGGTCTTGTCTTTCTTTAAGGTATTCGTAATCACCTTCATTAAGAATTCTTCTTTTTATTTCATTTATAACACCAAAAACATATTTATTCTTTTTATCATTACCATAATAATCCAAAAGCATTGTAGTTTTTTCAAACTCAATTAATGCTTCTTTGTTTTTATTCATGCTTCTTAAAAGAAGCGCAAAATTATAATGGGCTTCATAATTATCTGGTTTAATATTAATTGCTTTGCAATATTCATAACCTGCTGAATTATAATCACCCAATAAATGATTTGTTAAGGCAAGGTTATAGGTGTTATCGTAATCATTTTTTAAATATTTTTCAGCATTTTTATAAGCTTCTTTTGCTTTTTTCAAGTATTTTATAGAAGTGCTGGATTTATCGCCCATATATACCGCTTTACCCCTATAAGCTAAGCCCATATTGTAATATGCTAAACCTTTATTTTGGTTAGTTGACTTTTTGTTGTCAAAAACAAAAGGAATATTTATAGTAAAAGGATTTGTATTAACAATTCTTCCGTACTCTTGGATAGCTTTATCATAGTCAGCCATTTTTTCAGAAAGAATTATTCCCAAATCCATTCTGCATATCATAAAATCAGGACTATATTTTAAAGCATTTTCATAAGCGTTGATAGCTTCATAATAGTTTTCAAAACTCACATAGATATTGCCTAAATTACAGCTTGCTCTTGAATGCCCGGGGTAATTGCGTAATGCTGTTTTATAGTAATCAATAGCTTTTTGATATTTTTGTTTTTTATAAGCTTTATCGCCTTTTTGAACATAATAAAACCCTATGCATTTGTGGTATTGAACAAAATACCAATCTCTGTAAAAGAATAGAGATAAAACAAATGCAATCATAAGAATAAGCAAAATTATTTTTGTAATCCTTAATTTTAGCAGTTTTATTATTAAGTTCACAATGCTACCTCAGCCTTATTAATACTATGTATCAATATTTGTTGCGTAAACAGCGTTATTTTCAATGAATTCTCTTCTAGGTTCAACATTATCGCCCATTAATACATCAAATAACTGGTCTGCAAGCATTGCATCTTCAATAGTTACTTTTAATAAGGTTCTGTTAGATGGGTCCATAGTTGTTTCCCATAATTGCTGAGGCATCATTTCACCTAAACCTTTGAAACGCTGGATACCAACACCTTTTTTACCTCTTTCTTCAATAATTCTTTGAAGTTCAGTAAATGAAGTAATTGTTAAATCTTCGCTTCCTGTATTTAGATTTAATGATTTTTCTTCTTCAAACAAGAAGTTTCTTATTAATGGATAAGTTGATTTAATTCTGTTGTATTCTGTTGATTTAATCATATTAGCTGTAATTGCAACAGGGTCAATACCTTCACCCAATTCAACTTTGATTGTGAATTTGCCTGTTTCAGCGTTTTCTTTTAATGTTACAGAATAATCTTTTGCTTCTGTAATACCATAGTTTTCAGCGTGATCTTTAACATAATGGTCTAAATATGCTGTAATTTGTTCCATTTTTTCTCTGTTGTCAAAATCTTCTGCTTTAATTTCAGAACGAACAAGACCTCTTATTACAACAGAAGGAACAGCATTAATAATCGGGCTGTTGAAGGAGTTGTAATAACCGGACATGTTACCGATTAGGTTTACAAGCTCATCGTTTGCAACTACTTTGTCTTTTGCGTTATCACAAAGAGTTAAACCAGTAGTACCTCTTTCTCTTAATGTTTTATCAAGAGCTCTGTCGTCATATAAATATTCTGATTGTTTACCGATTGTAAGTTTATATAACGGCGGTTGAGCAATGTATACATAACCGTTATCAATTAATGGTTTTGCATATCTAAAGAAGAAAGTTAATAATAATGTTCTAATGTGAGCACCGTCAACATCAGCATCTGTCATAAATATAATTTTATGATAGCGAAGCTTTTCTATATTAACATCATCTTCGTTTTTGCTTATGTTAATACCAATTGCTTGGATTAATGATTGAATTTCGTTATTTCCGTATATTTTATCAAGACGTGCACGTTCAACGTTAAGAATTTTACCTCTTAAAGGAAGAATAGCTTGGAACATTCTGTTTCTTCCTTGTTTTGCACTACCACCTGCAGAATCACCCTCTACGATGTATAGTTCGCATTTTTCAGGTTCTCTGTTTGAGCAGTCTGCAAGCTTACCCGGAAGTGTAGAATTTTCTAAAGCTGATTTTCTTCTTGTTAAATCTCTTGCTTTTCTTGCTGCTTCTCTAGCCCTTTGAGCTTGAAGAATTTTTTCAATAATTAATTTTGCATATTTAGGATTAAATTCTAACCATTCTTGGAATTTATCTCTTGTTACGTCGTTTACGGCACTTTGTGCTTCTGTGTTTCCAAGTTTTTCTTTAGTCTGACCTTCGAATTGAGGCTCGCCTAATTTAACTGAAACGATAGCTGTTAAACCTTCTCTAACGTCGTCACCTGATACATTAGGGTCTGAATCTTTTAAAAGTTTATTTTTTCTTGCATAATCATTCAATACACGTGTAATTGCATTTCTAAATCCCATTAAGTGAGTTCCACCTTGATGAGTGTTAATGTTATTAGCGAAACTTAAAACAGATTCGTTATAAGCATCTGTGTATTGAAGAGCAATTTCAACTGCAATACCGTCAACTGTTTTATCCATGTAAACAGGTTTTTCAAACATAACATTTTTGTTTTTGTTTAAGAACTCAACATAGCTTCCGATACCGCCTTCATAGTGGAATTCTTCTGTTTTATCAGTTCTTGCATCTGTAAACGTAATTTTTAAACCTTTGTTTAAGAAAGCCATTTCTCTTAAACGGTTAGAGATAACATCGCTATCCATAACAGTTGTTTCTTTAAATATTTCCGGGTCTGGCCAGAAAGTAGATTTAGTACCTGTCTTTTCAGTTTCTCTAATTTTTTCAACAGGTCCGGTTGGTTCGCCTCTCATATATTCTTGGCGGTGAACAAAACCTTCTCTTGAAACTTCAACTACCATCTTCTCTGAAAGCGCGTTAACAACAGAAGCACCTACACCGTGAAGTCCGCCTGATACTTTATAACCGCCGTCACCGAACTTACCGCCTGCGTGAAGTACTGTATGTACAATTTCCAATGCGGATTTGCCTGTTTCAGGTTTTATCGCAACTGGGATACCACGTCCATCATCTTCTACAGTGACACTTTCATCTTTATTTATAGTAACTTTAATATGTTTACAATAACCAGCTAATGATTCATCGATAGAGTTATCCACAATTTCATATACACAGTGATGAAGCCCTCTTTGGCTTGTGGAACCGATATACATACCGGGTCTCATTCTTACTGCTTCTAAACCTTCTAAAACTCTTATATTCCCTGCATCATAACTATTATTTGTTTCTGTTGTCATGCTTATAACCCCAACTCTACTCTTCTTCTTTTATTGTACTACAAAAATACGCTCAAGACCAATATATTACTAATCCTTAACGCTATTGTAACGTATTTTGATGTTTGATTAAAACCAAACCTACAGACTATTAATAAAAAAAAGATTTATGATTTAATATCAAATTAGTTAGATTCCGAAACAAGTTCGGAATGACAAGAAGATATATGTTTTTATTTCCATATTTTTATATAACTATCAAATAATAACTACAATCTATATGTCACCCTGAACTTGTTTCAGGGTCTTTCCAATTAAGGATTTTTAAGTGCTATAATATCTTTAGAATGAAGTTATTGAAATGAATTATTTGAATATAAAAACAGAGGATGAAATACAAAATTTAGCAGATTTAGCTTCTGAAATCTGGCATGAATATTGGACAGCTATTTTAAAACCCGAACAAATTGATTATATGGTTGAAAAATTCCAATCCTTTAATGCAATTAAAAATCAACTTGAAAATGATAGGTACATTTATAATATTCTTGAAGACAGCGGAAATATAATCGGCTATTTTGGTGTAAGCGTAAAAGATAATTATTTGTTTTTATCAAAACTGTATATTAAAAAAGATTTTAGAGGATTAGGCTGTGGCAAACAGGCATTCAATAAAATAAAACAAATTGCTCAGCAGTATAATAAAAAATCAATTCAGCTTACAGTAAATAAATATAATACCAATACTATAAAAGCCTATGAAAAATGGGGATTTAAAGAGATAGATGCTGTTGTAACTGATATCGGAAACGGTTTTGTTATGGATGATTATATTATGGAATTTTCTTTATAGGAAAATTAATCCTAAACTCATAATAAGCATACCAGATACAATACCTATTATTACGTGGTGGTTTTCACCGTATTCTCTTGCTAATGGTAAAAGTGTATCAAATGACAGATAAACCATAATACCTGCAACTGCTGCTGTCATAATTCCTACTGTTTGAGCTGGCATAATAGTCTTTAATAATACCATACCGATTATACCGCCGATTGGCTCGGATATACCTGATAAGAAGGAATATAATATAGCTAATCTTTTCTTCCCTGTTGCGTTGAAGATAGGAAGTGCAATCGCAATACCTTCAGGTATATTATGAATTGCAATTGCTATTGCAACAGGTATTCCAAGCATTATATCCTGGCTTGAAACTAAAAATGTAGCCATACCTTCTGGGAAATTATGTAAAGTAACAGCAAATGCTGTTATTAAACCTGCTCTTTTTATTTGATGACGCTGCTGGCAGCGTTTTGATTGTGTATTTAAAAAGTCTGATTCTATATGGTCTGGAATAAAATAGTCTATTAATATAGCAATTATTATTCCAAGTGTAAAACCTCCGAAGGTTAATGCTTTTGCAGGTATTTCACTATAAAATGCACTAAGCATTTCAGGTGCTTCTGTCATTAATTCATTTAAGCTTACATAAACCATTACTCCTGCAGAAAAACCTAATCCGACAGATAATGCTTTTAAGTTATTTCTTTTTACAAAAAAAGTTATGAACCCGCCTAGAAGGGTCGACATCCCTGCAAATAAAGTTAATATTAAAGGTAAAAAATACTTACTCATACGTATATCCTAGCACAAAAAATTTCTTGTAAAGCAATAATCTTTTTTTATTTTAAACAATAATATATAATAGCTTTATGAATAAATATTTTTATAAAGCGAAAAAAATTAATGATGAAATTGTTCAAGGAACTGTAAATGCGGCTTCATTTTCTGAAGCTGCTGCAATTCTTGAACAAAAAAAATATATAGTCTTAGAAATAAAAGAAGAGGAGAACATTGAACCTCTGACTAATCATATCGAAAGTAAATCGGCTTCTACTGATACAACACTTTCATTAAAAGAGAAAAAGGAGTTTTTTAATTCTTTTTATTTCCTTTATAAATCGGGTTTATCTGTTTTTGAAATTTTTCAATCAATAATAACATCTACTCATAACCCTAAAATTAGGGCGTTAGCTAAGCAGATAGTAAAAAAAATTGAACAGGGTAAATCTATAAAAGAAGCAATGAAAGCTAACACAAAAGCACTTGGTTTAGCTTATACAATGCTGATTGCGGCAGGTGAAGAATCCGGCAAATTAGAAGATGTTTTATCTACCGTTATAAGAAATATAAAAAAACAAGAAGAAATGAGATATAATTTAATTGGAAAATTAACCTATCCGGTTTGTATGTTCTTTCTTGCAATAGCAGTTGCGTTATTGTTTAAACTTTTTGTTTTAAAAGTCTTTGCTTTAATGGGCGAAGGGCTTGTTATGTGTGAAATAGTCAGAATGCTTATATTCGCGATTATTCAAATAATTGTAATTTTTGCTGCCCTTTTTGCAGGGTTGTTTTATATCTATAAAAATAAAAACTTGATGAATAAAATTACAGGTTTTATTTTAAAGTTTAGGATGTTTGGAAATTTGTTGAAATGTTATTATTTTGCTAATTTTTTCTCGGTATTAGCATTGGCTTATGAAGCGGGAGTTCCTGTTTCGGAGGCTTTATATCTCGCAAATTCAGTAATTAATGTCCCGCAAATAAATCAACGTATTAAAAAATCTGAAAAAATGATATTAAATGGTTCTGAGTTAGCAACAGCGCTTGGGGTTACGGGTTTATTTTCAAGTTATGCAATGTCGCAAATATCTTCAGGAGAAAAAGCCGGGGAAGTTGATAAAGCATTAAAAACTATTTCTTTTGATTATGAAAACAGATTAAATACTGCCATTGATATAATTTTGAAGCTTGTAGAACCTATGATGCTTATAATTGTAGGAATATTAGTTGCTGCAGTAATGGGTATAGGATATCGCGGTTATTATAATTCTTTGTTTTCAATGTTTTAGAAAAATTTATTCTTGCATAGTAAAGTATATATATTGTAGCTTACTTATTTAGACAGGTTTAAAAAATGAATAAAATCTACACAGTATACATTTTAACGAACTATAATGAAACAACCTTTTATATTGGAGTAACAAGTAATCTTCAAAAGCGGATATGGGAACATAAGAATAAATTTGCAGAAGGTTTTACACAAAAGTATCAAGTTAATAAGTTAGTTTATTTCGAAACAACTGATAGTGTGGAAACGGCTATAAAGAGGGAAAAACAACTTAAAAATTGGCATAGAGAATGGAAAATTAATTTAATAAAAGAAATGAATCCTGACTTTAAAGATTTATCAGAAAATTTATAATGTTTTAATTTAATAATTAACAATTAACACAAATAATCCACCTGTCACCCTAAACTTGTTTGACTACTTTTCCCAAAATCTGTGATTTTGTGGAAAATGTCTGGTTTTCCACAGGGTCTTATCAACTATGTATAAAAAATAAATTTTATGATTTTATGCCACATTGGTTAGATTCCGAAACAAGTTCGGAATGACATTAAGATATATGCTTTTATTTCCATATTTTTTACAACTATCAAGTAATAGCTATAGTCTACCTGTCACCCTGAATTTATTTCAGGGTCTTACCAACTATGTAATCGCTTTTGATGATAAGCTTTATGATTTTATTCCAAATTGGTTAGATGCTGAAACAAGTTCAGCATGACATTAATATAATTATTGATTTTCTTCAAATTCTGTTAAAAACTCTGCAGGTGTTTTATCGAAACCTTGTGCAATTTTTTCTAAAACATTTAGCTTTATATTTTGCTTTTGTGTTTCAATTCTGGATAAAATTGCAGGGTCAATATCATTTGCAAACGCAAATTCATTCAGTGAAACTTTCATTGCTTCACGTTTTATTCTTATATATTTTCCTAAATTTTTATATTGCATTTTAACAATTATGATTTAGATTTAGCAATATTGCATTGAGATATATCAATAAAAAGAACTATTTATTATTTCTATACTCTGTAAAAAAATCTTCGGGAGTTTGATTAAATCCTTCGAGAAGTTTTAAAAAATTCTGCAATAATATATCACTTTCTTGGTTTTCAAAACGTGATAATGTTGCAGGTTCAACCCCACAATCAAAAGCAAAAGAATTTAATGTCTTTTGTAGTTTATTTCTTTTATTTCTAATATATTTACCTAAATCATTGTATTGCATTTTCTCAATTATCGTCTATAATTCAGATAAAAGCATTGAGAATTATCAATAGTATGAAGAATGAAAAAGATTTAAAAGTACAGAAGAAAAAGGAGAAGGAAATGAAAGAACTTTTAAATCTTGATGATGAAAAAGTAAAAGAAACTCAAAAGGCATTGGAAGAAAAATACAAATACGTACTTGCCTTTAGACGTAAAATGATTAAACTTGCAGCCGCTGCACCCATAGAAATCCAAAATTTCTGCGTTAACTTCCAAAAATTTGATAAAAATTGCGCAAAATCTTTTAAAGAAAAAATAATGTCTGATAATAAGCTAAAAGCTTTTGTATATTCTTATCAAAAACTTTGGCTGTTCTACATAACAAATGAAAATCTTGAATATACGTATATTTTTAATTATCTGTTTAGAGTAGATGACAAATACAAAAAGCTTGCAGTTAAGCTCGCCGAAGCAACAGAATATTTCTCGCTGGAATATCTATATATAATCATTAATTATATAGATGATAATTTCCCGATTATAATTAAGCGAGAGTTTTCACAAGAAGAAAAACGTTTCATAAAGTTCCTACTTTTCTACGGTGATGAAGAGACATTTGCTCAAAAATATAATATTAAAAATGAAAAAATCGAAGATATGATAAATGCTATTTGCAAAAATATCGAGCGAAAGACTATTGATGAAGCTTTGAATGCAATTTTAATTGAAAAATATTTCCGCGAATGTAACACTGAGTTTGTTAATGTTATTAAATCTTTGCGTTAATACTTAACTGGTAAGATTCCGTGGAAAATCAGACATTTTTCACAGTGTCTTTCCAGCTTAATAATTTAATTCCTAGCTAGTTAGATGCTGAAACAAGTTCAGCATGACAGAATGATACATGCTTTTTATTTTTATATTTTTATATAACTATCAAATAATAACTACAATCTATCTGTCACCCTGAACTCGTTTCAGGGTCTTACCAACTATATATAAGCACTTTTAATTATAAACTTTATTATTTAATTCCTAATTGGTCAGATTCCGAAACAAGTTCGGAATGACAGTGAAATAGATAGATGCTGTATAAAATAAATTTCATTGTGGTTTTGTTATGTTATGCACTAACTTTATTAGTTAAAATATTATCAATAGCTAATTTTACGTCTTCAACTTTTATTGCTTGCATACAAGCTTTGTTATTTTTACATTGACCGTGTAAAGAACAAGGCATACAAGGTAAATCAGCTTTTAATAGAATATTGCCTTCGCCTAATGCTTTCCATTTTTCAAAAGGCATCGGACCATATAATCCTATTACTTTTGTACCTACAGATGATGCCATGTGCAGATTTCCAGAGTCGTTGCCGACTATAAAATCAACTTCTTTAAAAATTGCTAAACTATCTTTTAATGAAACTTCTCCACAGAGATTTACAGGTCGAATTTTTAATTCTTTATTAAATTTTATGTTTTCATAAATCTTTTTGTCGGAAGGTGCTCCGATATAAATAACCTGTACACCTTTTTCGTTTGAAAGATATTCTATAATCTGTGCAAAGTTATTAATATCCCAAACTTTTTTATCGGTAGTTGCTGTTACATTTACAACCGCCTTTGTCCGGTTATTTTTTATATTATTGTCTTCAAATAATTTTTGAACTTTTTTGTAATTTTCATCTTGAACCCAGTTTTCAAGATAAAAGTCTTTCACATTGTGACCTTCTGCTTCAAGAACATCTAAAAAGCATAATGATTCATGTTTGAGATTATCATATTTAACCTTTTTTGTAAGTAAAAAGCCTCTATTTTCAGTATTATATCCAATGCGTTCTTTTATTCCTGCCAAATAACATAATAATGCGCTTGATAGAGAACGTTTTAAAACATAAGCTTTATCATATTTCTCTTTTCTTAATTGGAATACATAATGCAAAAAGGATTTCTTTTTACCTTTGCCGTTTTCGTATTTATGCTTTCTTGTTGTATCAAAATAAATAAAATTATTCACATAAGGACAATTTTCAATAACTTCACCTGAATTAGGTGCAACCAGCATATCTATTTGTGCATCGGGATATGTATATCTTAAATTGCGTAAAAACGGAATTGTTAAAATCATATCTCCAATAAAGCGATATCTTACAACAAGAATTTTTTTCATTTTCCGCAAATTTCCTCAATATCAATGAATGCTTTTAGTTTTAAAGCGTAAATTTTGATTGGCAATTCAACATCTTTAATCATATCTATTAATTTTACGGCATCTTTTTCTGTTGTAACAATACAGTCTATGTTTTCTTCCTGTGCAAAGTGAATTATTTTTGAAATATCTTCTTGTTCATAAGTATGATGATCTTCAAAATCTAAAACCGCAACAAGTTTATAATTTGGTTTCAAGAAATTATAAAAACTTTCAGATTGTCCGATTGCAGAAAATGCCATAATTCTAGTATCTTCTTCTAAAGCTTCACCTGTAAGAATATTATATGCAGCATCTGGAACAATATTACATAAATAAGTCGGTTTTTTAAAGCGCTTTTTTAAATAGTCGCAATATTTTAAAGCATCTTTAGAATCAAAATTTTTATTAACAACAACAACTCTGTCAGCTCTTTCCATATTAGATAAGTCTTCTCGTAACGGACCAGCTGGAAGAGTTAAATTGTTGCCAAATTTATTTTTTGCATCAACAAGGACAATATCTAAATCTCTATTCATTTTTCTATGTTGAAAACCATCATCCAAAATCATTACATCTGGATTATATAAATCTTTTACAAATTTTTCAGCTTTTATTCTGCTTGCACAGGTAACAACATAAGCGCCTTTACAATTATCCGCAAGCCAAACAGGTTCATCCCCCGCCATTGTTCCTGTAAATAATGCGCCAGAACCATCTGATACTAAGTTAGGTTTTTTGTTTGATAATTTAGCACCATAGCCTCTTGAAAGAATAGCTACTTTTTTATTTACACCTAAGAAATACTTTGCAACTTCAAGTGTAAATGGAGTTTTACCCACTCCACCTGTAGTTAAATTACCAACTGATATGATATATGATTTTGATGTATATGTCGGTAATAATTTTTTATTATACATTTTATTTCTAAGCTTTGTTACTGCACTATAAAATAAACTTGGAACTCTTAATAATGAAACTGCCATTGTTTCATATAAATCAAGATTTTTTTTATAATGAAGTTTAGATATAAATAGTTTCATATTTGCCTTAGAACAGTAGTCTGAAAATTAAAAATCTTTTATTTAATTTTTCTGAGAATTTCTTTAAATTTTCAGAAGTTACATTTATATCATCCATTGTTTGTTTAATTTTTTCTTCATCCTCTGTTGCATAATTAACTGTATCTAACGTAATAGTTAATTTGTCCAGTGCTGTATTTAATTTAACAACGGAGTCTTTTAAATATTGTTTTAATTGTGCATCTTTAGACATATCGTTAACATAGCTTGAAAGTTCTGCAATATTTTTTGCTGTTATATCTATATTTGTAAGTGTAGTTTTTGTTTGAGGATCTTCCATTAAGCAAGAGATATTATTAGATAATCTTGTAAAAGATTTTGTGGCATTTGCAACATTTTCTACAAATTCTTTATCGCCCGCAATTTTGTTAATGTTATCAGTTAAAACGATTAATCTGTCTGAAAGTTGATTTGCGCTTGCAGATAGCATTTCAAGCTCAACTTTAGATAAGTCAATTAATTCTTGAGCTTTTGTCATTGTTATATTTGCATTATTTGATAATTCTTCTAAATTAACAAAGGTTTGCTGTAAATCTCTTATTACATCATCAGATAGTAATAATGCAATTCTTTCATTTGTTTCAATTAAAGATTCTGCACTTCTATATTGTAAATTTAAGAAATCAGCTATTCTCATAGGTTCAATTACAGTATAAGGAGAATCTGTTTTTGGATATGGAACTTCTATATCGTCTTTTGGTATTAATCTTAATTTTTTATTATTATCTTCTTTTATAATTTTACCTGTAAGCATCTCAGGTGTAACTAATCCTGGTAAATCTATAATATATTTCACTTTATACGCATTTTTAGTTTTTATATTTTCTTTTATGATAATAGGAAGCATATTAGTTTCTACAATTTCAATTTTTTTAATTGTTCCTATATCATAATATTTATTATCAAGCTCCATTTGAACTTTATCATCTGTATGTAAAATTAAGGATTTGTCTGCTTCAGGTAAATAAATTACTCTTTCTTTTGGCGGAGTAATTTCAAGGAATTGTTCCCCAATAATACCGGATTGTTGGATAGAAATTTCAGAAGCTCTCGGAATTTCTATATTAGGTTCTGTAATAACAAATTTTACATCGACATAACTTTCATTATCATTAATTTGAGGTTTAATTTCTTCAACTTGACCTATTCTAACCCCCATCATTTGAACACCGCTTCCGGCGCGCATTCCGTTTACATCTTTAAAGCTTACAGTTATTCTTTCTGCATTAGAGATTGCTTTACCTTTAACCCATAAAACTGTAAAAAGTAATATAATTATTGCCGATAGAGCTAATATTCCAACTTTAAATGATGATGAGAATTTCATATTTTTCCTTTTTTTCTATATTTTACAATAAAATTCTAAAAACTGTTAGCAGCTATTTTCATAGGACCTTCAATTGAAGCTGAAACAAATTGTTTAGTATATGGAGTATCCTGTTTTAATAATTCGGCAGGTGTTCCTCTAAATACTATGTTTCCGTCATAAAGCATTATAACTTTATCAGAACATCTTTGAATTGTCGACATTTGGTGGGTTACAACAATTGAGGTTGCTTTTGTTTCATCCCTTAGTCGAAGAATATAATCTTCAATAACAGTTGAAGCAATAGGGTCAAGACCGGCTGTAGGTTCATCATATAAGATGAATTGAGGCTTTGTTACAATTGCACGAGCTAAGCTGACTCTTTTTTGCATACCTCCTGAAAGTTCGTGCGGAAATTTATCTTCAATTCCTGATAATCCAACTGTTTGCAGGCTTTTTGCAACAATCTCTTTTAATTCTTCTTTTGTATATTTATTTTTAAATTCTTTTCTTTCTTGAAGTGCAAATGAAATGTTATCGAATACATTAAGTGAGTCAAATAAAGCTGAATATTGGAATACCATAGCTACATCGCCGTCATCTATATTAATATTCCCTGAATCTGCGTTTAATAGCCCGCAAAGTATTTTTAAAATAGTACTTTTACCTGAACCGCTAAAACCTACAATAGATAAGACTTCCCCGCTTTCAACCGTAAAAGATATATTATTTAAGACTTTTCTTCCGTCAAATTCTTTTGTTAAATTTTCAACTTTTATCGACATAAAAACCTTCTTTTAAAAATAAAATGCGACTGCAAAAATACAATCTATAATAACTATTGAAACAAAAGACCATACAACAGCTTTTGTTGTTGCAAGACCGACTCCTTTAGCTCCGCCTTTTGCCTCATATCCGCAACTTGAACTTATTAGGCTTATGCATCCGCCAAAACAAGCTGATTTTAATAACATAATATTAATATCTCTAATATATAACCCCTGCCAAACAGAAGTTATATAACATAACCAGGTTACATCTTTTGCTGCCATCATTGCGGTTAGACCACCTGCAAGTATACCAACTGTAGAAGCAATTATTACTACAAACGGCATCATAATAAAACCTGCAAGGACTCTTGGTAAAAATAAATATTTAAAAGGAGAGACTTTTAAAACCTTCATTGCATCAATTTGTTCTGTTACTTTCATAGTGGCAAGTTCGCTGGCTTGTGATGAACCAATCATTGATATAATGGCAAAACCAGACATTATAACGCCTACTTCTCTAATCATTGTTAATGAAACCAAAAGCCCAATGTAGTCTTTCCCGCCTTGTTTTACCATTTCGGGTGCTATTTGCATTGCAAGAATAATTGATGTCATTGAAACAATAGAAAGGGTTATTGGTAGTGAATCTACTGCAAATCGTGAGGCTTGTTCCATTAGTTGTTTTATACTAATTTGAAATGTAAAAATATATCTTAGTACTTGAACGAACTGAAAAGCAATATTGCCGAAAGTTTCTAAAAACTCTTTTACGTGTTTAAGAAACATAACCGCAACATTATATGTTATTGTTTGTTTTAGATATAATCGCAATCTTGCCATAATTGTATTTTACAATAAATTTACGATTTTCACTAGAAAAGATTTTACATAAGAAATATTATAAATAGTTTTTAAATTATAAAAATAACTAAATAGAACAGATACTGTCATGCTGAACTTGTTTCAGCATCTTAAATTTATATATATAGTCATTTAAATTAATGACTTATTTTAAAGCTGGTAAGATGCTGAAACAAGTTCAGCATGACATGTGTTTATTGATAAACTAATGAAGTTTACTAATTGAAAGACAAAAAACAATTTTTTTATATCGCTTTTTATTTATATAATATTTCTTATGTATTATTTTCAACTAAAAAACATCGAACACAATGACCAGATGTTGTTTCTTTTAATTCCGGATGCTCAATTTTACACTTGGGCATTACATAAGGACATCTTGTATGGAATTTACAGCCCTTTGGCGGATTTTGAGGAGAAGGTAAATCCCCTGATAAAATTATCTTTTTAGTTTTACATTCATTTGAAACAATAGGTACTGCATTTAACAACGCTTCAGTATAAGGATGTTTATGATTGCAGAATAATTCTTCTTTAGCACAAATTTCTACAATTTCACCTAAATACATTACTGCAATTCTGTCTGAAATATATTTAACAACACTTAAATCATGTGAAATAAATAACATTGTAAGATTTAAATGCTTTTTTAAATCTAAAAGAAGATTAACAATTTGAGCTTGAATACTAACATCTAAAGCACTCACAGGTTCATCTGCAACTACAAATTGAGGGTTTAAAATAATAGCTCTTGCAATCGCAATTCTTTGCCTTTGTCCGCCTGAAAATTCATGCGGATATCTCTGCAATATTTCTTCCTGCATTCCTATAAGTTCTACTATTTTTTTAATTTTTTCATCAATTACTTTTTTATCTTTTATTCCATTTACAATAAATGGTTCTTTTAAAATCTCATATATTTTCATCCTTGGGTCTAGACTCATATACGGATTTTGAAATATTAATTGCGCTTTTTTTCTAAATTCTTTTAATTCTTTTTTACTTTTTAACAAAATATCTTCATTATTAAAATAAACTTCACCGCTTGTAGGCGTAATTAGTTTAAGAATGCAATTACCTAATGTAGATTTACCGCTGCCAGATTCGCCAACCAAACCTAATATTTCATTTTCTTTTATGTCTAAATCCACATTATTTAATGCATACACATACCCTTTAATATTGCCAATTAATCCATCAACAACAGGATAGTGCATATTTAACTTTTTTATCTCAAATAAATTATTCATAGAAGATATTATACATTATTTTATGTTTTTAAATATTAATTATATCGCTATTTCATTAGGATTATCTATTCCTTTAGAATAGCAAGAAAGTGATTCAAATGCTTTTTTAACCATATTTGATACAGTTGTCTCTGTATAAAAAGCTGTATGCGGAGTTACAATTACATTTGGAAAGCTTCTTAACATAGAAAGTTCATCATTATTTATAACATCGCATGAATGATTGTAATAATATAATCCATTCTCATTTTCTATTACGTCAAGCCCAGCGGAAGAAATTTTCCCTGATTTTATATTTTTAATAAGAGCATTAGAATCTATTAATGTACCACGAGCAGTATTGATGATAATTACGCCATCTTTCATTTTGTTTATTGCATCTTCGTTTATCATGTGATAAGTATCAGGATTTGAAGATACATGAAGCGATATAATATCACTGTTCTTATATAACGTGTCTAAATCAACATATTGAGCATATTTTTTTAATTCTTCATTTTCACCAAAACGGTTGTATGCCAAGATTTTACATCCAAATCCGGAAAGGTGTTTTATTACTGTGCTGCCAATATTTCCTGTTCCAATAATACCTATTGTACAGTCAGATAAATCCTTGCCCATTTTTCCCCTCAAAGAATAATCTTGAGCATTTGCTCTCAACATAATTTGATTCATTTTTCTTGTTGTCATAAGCATAAGCATTATTGCATAATTTGCAACGCATTCAGGCGGATATGTTGAACAAGCAATTTTCATACCTTTTTCTTTTATATAGTCAACTGGTAAATGGTCATAACCTATACTTCTGCATAAGAAGTATTTAACTCCGCATTTTTCAAATTCATCAACATATTCTTTTGTGATTTCACAAGGGGTAACACTTATTGCCTGACAGCCTTCGGCAAGTTTCAAATTATTTACGGAAGGGTATTCACTAGTCCAAACATAGTCTATACCATATTGTTTTTTATATTCTTCACATAGTTGCAATTCATCAAATTTTCTAAGTGCAAAAAATGCAATTTTCAAAATTAATCATCTCCTAACATGTATATTCTTCTTTAATTTTAATTAGTCCGTTACCGGAATCAAATTCACAATATGCACCTACAGGAACTGTATCTTTTAATGCATTATGTGTAATTTTAAAGCCGTCACAGATTGGAATGTTTAATTCATTGGCAAACTCTTGAATTACTTCATTTAATTCTGCTTTATCAGTAATATCTTTAAACTCGCCGATTGCAATTCCTTTAACATTTTTTCTTATTTTTTCAATATTAAATAATTGAGTCAGCATTTTATCTATTTTATATACCGGCTCATTTAAATCTTCTAAAAATAAAATTAAGTCTTCATTTGGAATAAAATCTAAACCGCAAAGTGATACTAATGTAGCAAGATTTCCTCCCCATAAAATGCCTTGGGTAGTTCCTTCTTTAAATACATTTCTGTTTCTTGCATTTAAACAGATGGTTTTACCTTCGAGTGTATTAAAAAAGCTTATAGCTGTATAATCTTCAATTACTCCGCCGAAATCTCCGTTTGCCATTGCGCTGTGAAATGTTATCAAACCTGTTTTTTTATAAATCATATTTAATAAAACCGTTATATCAGAATATCCTGCAAAAATTTTAGGATTATGCTTTATTAAATTCCAATCAATATTTTTTAAAAGTTTTAAAGTGCCAAATCCGCCTCTCGCACATAAAACAGCATCAATTTCTTTATTATTAAAAAAATCATGCAAAGCATTCAGACATTCTTTTTCATTGTTTCCCGCACAATATCTGTGTGAAGTTTTACAAGTATCAGAAATTACAACTTTATACCCTTTTGATTCAAGAAAAGCTTTGGCATTTTTTATTTTTGCAAATTCTTTAATTTTTCCTGATATGGCAAGAATTCCTATTGTATTACCTTTTTGTAATTTTTTCGGTTTTATTGTCTTCATTTTTCACACTTTTTTAATTACTTAATATATAATTGATATTATCAAATATTTTAGGAGCAAGCAATTGGAAAACAAATATATTCCTCTTTATCGTAAATACAGACCTCAGACATTTCATGACCTTATAGGTCAAGAAAATATTGTACATGCTTTAAGTAATGCAATTGAATTAAATAGAATTGCACATGCATATTTACTTTGCGGACCAAGAGGAACAGGAAAAACTTCCTCTGCAAGAATTTTAGCTAAGTCTTTAAACTGTAAAGAAGGACCTACGCTTACACCTTGCGGAAAATGTCCTGCCTGCTTAGATATTATGAACTCTATTCCTGTAGACGTTATTGAAATAGATGCGGCAAGTAACAGAAGTGTTGAAGATACGCAGGCTATACTTGAAAAAATTCAATATGTTCCCGTTAACGGAAGATACAAAATTTATGTTATAGATGAAGTTCACATGCTTTCTAATCACGCTTTTAATGCTTTATTGAAAACATTGGAAGAACCACCTGAAAATGTTATATTCATTCTTGCAACAACAGAACCGCATAAGGTTTTGGATACAATTATCTCTAGATGTCAAAGATTTGATTTTAGAAGAATTACAACTGATGATATAGTTAAAAGACTTGAATATATTTCAAAAGAAGAAAATATAAATATTTCAAAAGAAGCTTTGTATTCAATAGCAAAAAATTCACAAGGCGGAATGAGAGATGCTTTGGCTCTTTTAGACCAAATTAGTGTTTTGGGCGTAAATAAACAAATTGATACAGCTGATGTAAATGAAATATTAGGTAAAATATCTTATGATACTTTGCAAGAAATTACTGAATGTATATTAGAATCAGATTGTTCTAAATCAATTTCTTTAATTGATAATATTTATTCAAAAGGTAATGAACCTGTTCAAATTGTTTCTAATTTAATTCAATATTTTAGAGATTTAATGATTATCAAAAATTGCAGCGATAAAGAATTAATTTTCTCTTTAACTCAAATTAATGAAGTAAATTATGAAAAAACAAAACCAATTGCTGAAAAATTTACAGTATCTGAAATTATTCAAATAATTGACAGATTGTCTTATTACGCAACTCAAATTAAAGAAACTACAAATAAGTATTTATGGTTAGAGCTTTGTATTATTGATTTAACAAATTATAAAAATCTGCCTTCAGCAGAAAATTTATTAAACAGAATTGAAGTACTGGAAGCAAAACTTGCTTCCGGTGATTTTAGTGTTCCTAAAGTTCAATCAACGCAAACGACACAACCAATTTCAAAACCGCAAATACAAGAACAAACTGTTAAACAAACTGCAGTTGAACAACCTAAGGCACCAATAGCAAAACCTGTTGAAGAAATAAAAAATGTAGAAATAAAACAAGAAGAACAAAATCAAAAACCTTCTATGCAAGCTGCAAATTCTGCTTCATCAGATATGAATTCTTTATGGGTTTCAATATTACAAAGCATTGACAGCCCGCCTAACAGAGCATTTTATTCAAATCTTGCAAGACCTGTTGAAATATCAGAAAGCAAAATTGTTATTGCTTTTTCAAAAGAAATGTTCGTAAAACAAGCGAAAGAAGGTGCAAAAAGACAAGCACTTGTTGATGCAGTATCTAAATATATGAATATTTCAAACCCCAATATTGATGTAATAACAAGTGATAATATTGATTTATCTAAAAAAGTTGCACCTGTAACATCGCCTATTAAAAAGGCAGAAGAAGAAAAAAATTTAATTCAGCAGGAAGAAGAAGAATACCACTCTTTTGTTGAGGCAAAAAAAGAAGAACAATCTAAA
Source organism: uncultured Vampirovibrio sp. (assembly GCA_910583875.1). Taxonomy (GTDB): domain Bacteria; phylum Cyanobacteriota; class Vampirovibrionia; order Gastranaerophilales; family Gastranaerophilaceae; genus Avigastranaerophilus. Next base: position 91,440 of record CAJTXT010000004.1, read on the forward strand.
CCGCAGCCTGTTAATATTGATGCATCCAGTCAAGCAGCTATGGTAAAAGAATTGTTTGACGGAAAATATATTAATTAATATAACAGAATAAATAATGTGAAAAAATTATAAGAAATCGGTTCACGAATAATTATTTTCTTAAGTTCAACTTGTGCACGGCTAAAAAGAGCCGTGCTTTGATGTCTGTTTCACTAAAGAAAATTAAATTATTCCCTCAATGATTTCTTATAATTTTTTCACATTGTTTCTTCTGTTATTTAATACTTAATCTTAACAGCACGCTGAATATCTCTATTCTGGTCTTTTTTCGCCAAATCTTCACGCTTATCATAAAGTTTTTTACCTTTTGCAAGCGCAATTTCAAGTTTCGCCCAGCCATTTTCAAGATATAACTCTATAGGAACTATAGAATAACCATCTTTCTTGATTTTTCCTACAAGTTTTTCTATTTCTCTTTTATTTAATAATAGTTTTCTTGTTCGCTTTTCTTCATGATTATATCTGTTTCCTTGCTCATAAGGACTAATATGACAGTTATACAAAAATACTTCAAAGTCATCAATTTTAACAAAACTGTCTTTTAAATTTACAGCTCCTTTTCTTATTGATTTTATTTCAGTACCAGTTAATACCATACCTGCATTGAATTTATCAAAAATATGATATTCATGAAAAGCTTTTCTATTTGTAGATATAATTTTTTTACCCATAAAATGATTATATCATTAGAATTCTATTTTTATAACATGAGATTTTATAGAAAGCTTCTATGTTTAAAACTCTTAAGACGAATATAATAATAATTTATTTTTCTATCCTTAATAATTTGAGAAATTCTATGTTCGGCTCTAACAAAATACGGAATATCTATAATTCCTGTTGTTTTTTCGTAATCTCTATAAATTTTTATTAAAACATCTTTAATAATATAGATTTTTTCATGTTTCGATAATGTAATACAATCAAAAAAATCTTTCATTTTTTCAAAAAAATTAACAGAAAAATCTGTTTTTTTGTCTTCCTCATCATGAGAATAGACAAGACGTAAATGTCTCTCTTTCATAGTCTCCACTCCTTTTTCCAGCTTTTTATATATTTTCATAAATATGTAAAGTCCAAAAACATTATGCAAAAAAATGTATTTTGGTGTATAATAGTTTTTGTTGGAAATTACATTATTTAACAATCCATATTTCTATATTACATTATCATGTAAAATAAAACAATAGATAAGCTTAAATAACGTAACAAAAGTTCAAGTGGTGTAAAATATGAGTATAGGAAAACGAATTAAAGAAATCAGAGCATCTCTTCATTTAACTTCTGCGGAATTAGCACAAAAGCTAAATATTCCCGTAAGGACAATCGGCAGTTATGAAAGAGAAGAAGCTCAACCAGGACCAAGATTTTTAAATGCATTAATTGAATGTTGCTGCATTAATATTAATTGGCTCCTTTCCGGCAGAGGCAATATGTTCATTTCGCGCAAAACAGAATGCGATTTACAATATATTGCACAACTGCAAGAGCGATTAAACCTTACCGATAAAGAAATTGAAGGTTTAATTGAGCTTTTAGATTCAGCGGCAAGCCGTGAAATGGTCTTGAAGTTTATTGAAATTAAAAAGGGTAACAAAGAAGCTTTAGACAGCCTTATATATAATCTACAAGGCATTAAAGCTATCTATGGTTAATATTTTAATCGACATCAACAGGCTCTTTTAATATATTCTGTATTGCAATCTTTGCATTGCTCTTTACTTCTTCACTAATGTGAGGAAGTATTGTAAGCTGCCTTAAAACATCAACTGTTCGTTTAAAGATTCTTACAATATCACCTTCTGAAGAATCAACTTGCTTTGCAATATCTTCCCACGGCGTATCTTGCACCCATTGTTCCATTAATGGAGAGTAGAAAGAATTTATGTACATTTCCGTATCTATATCTTCTTCTCGTTGAAGTATTGCTATTTTTTTTCGTATTTCTTTTATTTTATTTAGAGCTTTTCTTGTATTTTTACTTATAGGACAATTTGGGTATACATCTGTTCTTAAATCTTCCGTAACTAATGCACATATTACAGATGCTAATTCATATGGCTGCAGTTCATCAAGAATTCCTTTTAAAATAATTTCAGATAAGAATAATTCATTTTCTGCTCTTACCATAGAACAAACAATGCCGGAATCTGTAGGATAACCGTTTTGAATATATCCCATTTTTTCTAAAATATCTTTGTGGGCTAAGAATTTATTCCAGTATATATCTTTTTGTTTTTCAATATTTTTACATGTTTCTTTATATCTCTTTTCATATCTGTTTATGATTTCAAGATTTTTCATGTGTTTTTTGTAACCGCGGCAGATTTCACATTTATATTGTTCCATTTGCTTTCTTATTTCATTTGTTTGGTTTGTATATTCAAGAACCTCTGGTGCATTTTTATCACCCTTCTGTTTTGCTTGTTTTTGCAAAGTTCTTGTTAATTTTCTATATACAATGAATTTATCTTTTAATCTGTTAAACTCAATTAAATCTTCGCTTGTTAAATTAAACGGGCATTTTTCATTTTTTAGTTTTGTTAGTGTTTGTTCATAATTCAATTGTTGAAGAATAATTGGTTTTAATCTGTCATTAGAAGAAAAATAACCAAAACTTTTTAAAATAAGTTCTTTTGCTTGTTCAAGCTCTAAATTTTGAAGTAAATTTAAAACCATTGAATAACTGGGTGAAAAACGGCTTTCTAATGGATTTGAAGCGCTTTTTACAAGTTCTGCAACTTCATCGGGTGATTGGAACTGAGTTCCCATTACAACAACATAGCCGATTTTATCCATGCCGCGTCTACCTGCACGTCCTGACATTTGTAAAAATTCATTGGCAGTCAGCATTCTATGACCTGAATCGGTTCTTTTACTAATTGCAGATATTACGGTAGTTCTTGCAGGCATGTTTATTCCTGCTGCAAGTGTTTCTGTTGCAAAAACTACTTTTATTAATCCTTTTTGAAATAATCTTTCAACAAGCAATTTCCATGCCGGTAAAAGCCCAGCATGATGTGAAGCTACTCCGTTATATAAATATTCAAGATTTTTATTATTTTCAAGATATGTATGTTCCTTCAAAAATTCTTGAATTTCTATTCTGATTTGCTTTGCTTCTTCATTTGTAATTAAATTGATTTCCGAACATTTTTCCATATTTTCATCACATTTTTTACGCGAAAATGTGAAAAATATGGCAGGAAGCATTTCTTTCTTATGTAAAACGCTTATAACATCTTTAACTGTATTTCTTTTTTTTGCCTGACGCCCATAATAATTCATTTTCTTTTCAGGTTTTATTTTTCTGTTTAATTTTCCGTCAGGAGTCAATAACGGTAAAATTTCCGTTGGTTTTGACGAATCAAAATAATAATGTCTTAAAGGAACAGGTCTGAAATCTGTATAAATAAGTTCAGTTTTTGAATGAACCGTATTTATCCAATCGCATAATTGTTTAGAATTTGCAATTGTTGCACTTAATGCAATAATTTGGATATTTGAAGGACAGTAAATTATACTTTCTTCCCAAACAGTTCCTCTTTGTTCATCATTCATATAATGAACTTCATCAAGCACAACATATTTAACATCCTTAAGGTTGTCTTTAACATTTCCAAAGTTAGTATTATATAGCATATTTCTAAAAACTTCGGTAGTCATAACAACAATCGGTGCTTCCCTGTTAATAGAAGTATCACCCGTTAAAAGACCAACGTTACCTTCACCATATTTTCTTCCAAAATCATAAAATTTTTGATTTGAAAGAGCTTTCAAAGGTGTAGTATAAAATAGCCTTGTATTTTCTTCCAGCGCTCTATGTATTGCGTGTTCAGCAATACAAGTCTTTCCGGCACCCGTTGGAGCACAAACTACTATGCTTTTAGAATCATTGATACAATCAAATGCTTCTTTTTGGAAATCATCCGGTTCAAAATCAAATTTGTACAATATTTATACCTTATCTGTCTGATGCTTATTATCGTAATCAATTCTTCCAATAAGCTTATTTAAGCGTTTTGCAACATCTTTAAACATTGGAATACTTAAACTTTGAGCTCCGTCAGAAGATGCATTTTCAGGGTCGTGATGTACCTCCATCATAACACCATGAGCACCAACTATCAACCCTGCTTTTGCCATAGGTTCAATTAAATAGCGTCTTCCTGTACCATGGCTTGGGTCTACAATTACAGGTAAATGTGAATATTTTTTAATAACAGGAATAGCAGTAATATCAAGTGTATTTCTTGTCGCAGAAGAATCTACTCCTTTTATACCTCTTTCACATAGAATAACTTTATCATTACCGTTATACATAATATGTTCAGCAGCAAGTAAGAACTCTCTTATAGTTGCAGCCGCTCCTCTTTTTAAAATAACAGGTTTATCGCACTTACCAACAGCTTTTAAAAGTTTGAAGTTTTGCATATTTCTTGCACCGATTTGAAGAACATCGGCATATTTACAAACTAAATCAACATCCATTGTATCCATAACTTCAGTTACAACTAAAAGACCTGTTTTTTCTCTTGCTATAGCAAGGTATTCAAGCGCTTTTTCTTCTAAACCTTGGAAGTCATAAGGAGAAGTTCTTGGTTTAAATGCGCCGCCTCTTAAAAAATGACAGCCCATTTCTTTTGCCGCATCAGCTACACGTAAAAGACCGTCTAAATCTTGTTCAACGCAGCAAGGACCAACCATTAATACAGGTTTTTCAAGTCCGCCTATTCTTACTCCGTTTGAGAATTCTATAACTGTATCTTCTGCTTTTCCTTCTCTGGATGCAAGTTTATAAGGTTCTTGTATAAGTTTTACACTTCTAACACCTTCATAAGATTGAAAAGAATGTGGATTTAAAAGTCTTTTATCACCAATTGCAGCAATAACAGTCATTACATCACCATTATTTAGAACTGTTTTAAATCCTTGATTATGAAGCGCGTTTACTACTGTTTTGATTTGTTCTTGGGTTGCCGATGGCTCCATTATTATAATCATTCTTTTCCTCTTTCCTTAACTTTATTATTCTTTTATAATACTATCTTTTATATTTTCTTTTATTACTGTATTTGGAAGAATTATTGAATTTTCAATTTCAATGTTATCCATAACTTCTATATTATCCCATAAAACAGAATTTTTAATTTTAGAATTTTTTCCGATTTTGCAATTTTTACCAAATACACATGTGCCCTCAATTGTTGAAGTTAAATCTTTGATAAAATTATCGCCGCATACATATTCACAGCTATCTAAAGATTTTGTATCAACTTTTATAGAAGAGACTTGATTTTTCAATATATCTATATTGGATTGTTTATATTGTTCAATTGACCCGATATCAGACCAATAACCATAATGTGTATATGTATTTATTTTGAGTCCTGCTTCCATTATTGACGGAAATACATTTTTCGCAAAATCATAGAAGGTATTTTCTGGAATAAAATCAAATATTTTATAATTAAAAATATAAATACCTGTATTAGCAAGGTTCGATTTTGCCTCAGCTAAAGAAGGTTTTTCTTGAAAACTTTTTACATATCCTTTTTCATCCGGAACAATTATTCCATATTTAGAAACCTCTTTATGTTCGACATCTTTTGTTACTATTGTTGCAATAGAACCTGATGTTTTATGTGATTTATAAGCCTCAGTTATATTAATATCAGTTAATCCATCACCAGACATAATAATAAAATCTTCATCTTTATCAAAAAAGAATTGGCACTTTTTTACTCCTCCGGCAGTACCTGATAATTCTGTTTCTGTAATTGAGTGAAAATTTATACCTAATGAATTCTCTTTATAATGATTTATAATATCTTCTGCTCTGTGATATGTATTTGCTATAACATCTTTTATTCCATAAGAAAGCAAATGTTTCACCAAGATATCCATAGCCGGAATATTTGCTAACGGCACTAATGGTTTGGGAACAACACTAGACAACGGCTCAAGTCTTGAACCGACACCAGCTGCCATAATCATTGCTTTTTTTAACATATCTCCACCCAGTCTGTTATTTATGCTTAAAAAGGAAATTTACCGCCAAAGTTTTTTGGTATTTTTAATTTGCCTTTTTTTACTTTTTGTTTAATATCTGAAAAACCTTTCATCATTTGACGCATTTGATTAAATGATGAAATAATTTGATTTACTTCATGAATAGGAATACCGCATCCTGCTGATATTCTGCGTTTTCTTGAAGTATTAATTAAGTTAGGGTTTGCTCTTTCTTCAGGAGTCATACTTGCAATAAAAGATTCTATTCTTTTGATTTGTTTTTCACCTTCTGTTGCAATTGTTTCTTTTGTATCTTTATTCAACCCCGGAATTGGAAGCATACCCAAAATATTATCTATAGAACCGAACATTTTCATTTGTTTTTGCATTTGTAAAAAGTCATTATATGAAAATTCAGCTTTTTCCATTTTCTTTTCGAATTCTTTAGCCTGTTTTTCATCGAAAACTTCTTGAGCTTTTTCAACAAGTGAAACGATATCACCCATTCCAAGAATTCTATCTGCCATTCTTGAAGGATGAAAATCATTCAGTGCATCAAGTTTTTCACCTGTACCAGTAAGTTTAATAGGTTTATTAGCTGCTTGAACAACACTTAATGCAGCACCGCCACGTGAATCGCCATCTAATTTTGTAAGAACAATACCTGTAATATCAAGCTGTGTATTAAAGTTTTCAGCTACACTTACAGCTTGCTGACCAAGCATAGAATCTATAACAAGTAATTTTTCCTGCGGATTAAATGCTCTATCTATAAGCATTAATTCAGCCATCATTTCATTATCAATTTGAAGTCTGCCGGCTGTATCAATAATAACAACGTTAAACCCGTTATTTTTAGCGTGTTCAATGGCTTGAGATACAATCTGTTGCACATTTGTTGAGCCTTCAATTGTATAAACAGGAGTTTGAGTTTGCTCTCCCAGCGTTTTTAATTGTGTTATTGCTGCAGGTCTATATACATCTGCTGCTACCAACAATGGATTTTTACCTTCTTTTTTTAGTTTTACAGCCAATTTTGCTGCAGAAGTTGTTTTTCCTGACCCTTGTAAACCTAACATCATAATTAAAGAAGGATGTCCGTCTAAATTTAGGGGTTTATTTTCATTTCCTAAGATATTTACAAGTTCATCATGAACAATTTTTATAAGCTGCTGCGAAGGATTAACACCTTTAAGAACATCTTCACCGAGTGCTTTTTCTTTAAGATTTGTCATAAATATTTTTACGACTTTTAAGCTTACATCAGCTTCTAAAAGTGCACGACGCACCTCTCTAAGGGCATCTTGCATATTTTCTTCTGTTAATGATGCATTCCCAGAGGCTTTTCTTATAATTTCCTGCAGTTTATCCGATAAATTATCAAACATAATAATTAAATATTACTATAAAAATATAGAAGAAACCTTACTGTAAGAAAATTGTTTCAGTTTGTAACTTAGAAACAATTCTATTTCTTTTTAAATGTTATTAAGTTATTATATATGATATGAAAAATCAAAAAGTTAGACTAAATAAATATATAGCATCCTGTGGTTTTTGTTCACGACGTAAGGCTGATGAATATATTCAAGCAGGAAAAGTTCGTGTTAACGGTGTGGTTATAACAGAATTAGGATTTATAATAAGCACTAAAGACAGGGTTATGATTGGGAATGAAATAATTAAGCCTAAACCATTAACATATATTCGTTATTACAAACCGGCAGGTTACATTACAACAATGGATGATGAGAAAGACAGAAAAACTATTTATGATATTCTGCCTGAAGAAGTACAAAATTTAAAACCTGTAGGAAGATTGGATAAAGATTCAACAGGATTATTAATTCTTACAAATGATGGTGATTTTATAAATGAATTATCTCATCCGTCTGTAAAAGTACCAAAAGTGTATAGAGTAACTGCGCAAGGAAAATTAAATCTTAATGATCTTGTAGTTATGGAAAAAGGTATTGAAATTGAACCAAATCAAATTGCTTATGCCTATGCAAGAATTATAGAATTTGAAGGTAAAAATACGGTTTTAGAAATGGTTTTATATCAAGGATTAAATAGGCAGATAAGAAAAATGCTTGATTTTCTTGGACATCCGGTTATCTCCTTAAAACGTACAAGTATGGGACCTGTGGATTTGCAGGGACTAAAAAAAGGACAGTTTAAATATTTAAAACCTAAACAAGTTCAACAAATTAAAAACTATTTGAAGAAATTAAGCAAAGAAAATACATAAGAAATATTATAAATAGTTTTTAAATTATAAAAATAACTAAATAAAACAGATACTGTCATGCTGAACTCGTTTCAGCATCTTAGATTTATATATATAGTCATTTAAATTAATGACTTATTTTAAAGCCGGTAAGATGCTGAAACAAGTTCAGCATGACACGTGTTTATTGATAAACTAATGAAGTTTACTAATTGAAAGACAAAAAAATTATTTTTGTGTCTTTCAGAACGCGAGTTGATGAGAATTTTTTATTCAGCCACCATACCTAACGGCAAGCCGACGGATACAGGCTCATTACTGCTCGCAAGCTGTGCGTATTCGCTTTGTATGATTTTGTGCAAGCTAAAATCACAGGTAGTTGAATGAAAAATTTCATTAATTCGCGTTCTTTTAATTTACAAATAAATCTGAAGTCATAAAATTTTTCAATTTGGGAGCTGTGATTTCGCGATACCTAAAATCAATGCTCCCAAATTAAAAAATTCTTATAACTTCAGATTTAGCAAATACAAAAAATATTTTGTATTTGCATATGCTAAACCTATCTATAATATTTCTTATGTAATTTACAATAGTCCTAATTCTTTATGCTTAGCATAAATTTCATCAGCCATTTTATCTATTTTTGCGTAATCTTCTGCTTTAGCTTTTCCTTTTACTAAAATAGGTTCAATAACATCTAACTTTAAAGGTGCAAGCATATCAGCCATTTTGCCGAATAAATTGCCACCCCAGCCATAAGAACCAATGAATGAAGCGATTTTAGCTTTTGGTCTTAATAAACTTGCTAAATAAACTGTGTTAAAAGCAGCCGGATGAGGACCAGCAAGTACCATTGACGTTCCTAAAACTATTGTTGTTCCGTCAACAAGTGCAATAGCTAAATCTCCAAGATTACCGTCAACCATATCATATTTTAATGAAGGTATTCCCTTTTCTTCAAGTTTCTTTGCAAGATAATCAATCATATCTTCTGTTGAATGATACATAGAAACGAAAGGAAGAAGAACTAAGTTCTTACCTTTTTCACCAGCCCAATCTTCATATAAATCTAAAATATAATTAGGATTATTATGAATAGGTCCATGGCTTGGAAGTACCATTTCCACATTCATTTCTTTTAATTGTTTTACATATTTTCTGCATACTGTGCTAAAAGGCATCATGATTTCTGCAAAATATTTTTTTGCACTTTTTTCAAGTTTTTCAGATGGAACTGCAAATACATCATCAAAAATGTAATGTGAACCAAGAAAATCGCAAGTACAAATAATATTATCTTCTTTAATATAAGTAAACATTGTATCAGGCCAATGTACACCAGGGGCTATTTTGAATTGAAGAGTTTTATCGCCCAAAGATAATTCTTCATCATTTTTTATAATCTGAATTTTATTTTCGGGAACTAAAAGCATTTCTTTTAAGTTACCTGCGCAAACAGCATTTGTAACAACCATAGCTTGAGGAAATTTTTCTAATAAAGCAGGAATACTGCCGGAATGGTCCTGTTCACCATGGTTTGATATTATGTAATCTACTTTTGTAATTCCATTTTCATCAAAAGATTTTAAATATTCTTGTGTAAATTTAGGATACATTGTATCTATAACAGCAGTTTTTTCACTACCCAATACAATATAAGAATTATAACTTGTACCTTGATCAAGAGGAATTAATTCATCAAAAATTAATCTGTCTTCATCATTCATACCTGCATACAAAATATTATCTTTAATTTTTTTGTAAATCATAACAATTCCTTCCCAACTTTACACAAGAACTAAAAACTATTGTTGAACTTCAAACATATCTTTACCAACACCGCATAGAGGGCAAACATAATCTTCTGGTAAATCAGCAAAAGCTACATTATTGTTTTCAGCTGGTTCGTATACATAGTGGCATACTGTGCAAATATAATTTTCCATTTTGTGTCTCCTTTTTCTACCTATATAAAAATAACATTGTCAATAATTTTATTCAATCAGACATTACACTAATTTTGATTTGCTTGGCATTCGCTGCAAATACCGTGTAAAACGATATCATAATTATTGATTATAAAACCTGTTGTTTCTTGAGTATTTTTTATAATATTAGGTGCAATTTCAGCATCAATATCATAAATTTTGTGACATTTTTCACACATAAAATGATAATGAGTGTGTGTATTATGGTCAAAATGTTCAGCCTCTTCAATACCGCTAATACGTTTTATTGTTCCTAAATTCGCCATTTTATTAAGGTTTCTGTATACAGTTGCAATACCAATATTAGAATCAGGCTGTTCTTCTTTTATTATTTCAAATAATTTTTCGGCTGTAGGGTGAACAGCATTTCTTTTCAAAGTGTCTATAATAATTTCACGTTGTCTTGAATAATTCATAATTATTGATATCCATTATCATTTTATCTGAAATTATTATATTAAAAATTGTAGATTAAATATTAAATAATTAAGAATTGTAACGTATATTAAAGTTTTTCATTTGTTTTGCCGATATTCAAAGAAGGTAAGAAAAGGAACTTTTTATGAATTTTGAAGCTTTAAAAACAGGGTTTTTTAGCTATTTAGAAGAAAAACTTGGCGGTGAAGATAAAAAGCCGGAACAACTACAGGATTCAGCTATTAGTGTCTTTATGTATAGCAGCGAATTTAAAGATTATTTGGTTGAAGAAGTTGGTGCGGATGCTTCAATATTCTCAAAAAGCATTAATGAAATAATGAAAATGGATTTCGTTAATGGAAAATTGGTTGAACCAGAAGAGGAATCAGGCGATACATTTGAAACTGAAGATGGTGTATCTGGCGAAGAAGCACCTGAAAATTCTGATTTTATGACTAATATAATGAACGAATTTTTCGCAGATGAAAATGTCATAAGTACACTAGATTCTGATGCAAGCGGAGATTTGAATATTGATGAAGTAAATGCATTTTATCAAAATATATCAGCAGATAATGAAACTGGCGAAATAACTTTTGATGATATGGCAATGAGCTTCCAAAATATCATGAATGGCGAATATGAACCAGAAGAACCGACGGAAAGTAGTGGCAATATAATAAACAGATTACTTGATAAAGTATATAGTAATAAAACTGTAATAAAAACGCTTGATGAAGATGGTGATGGTGCGTTAAGTGATGAAGAAAAAGCAAAATTTGAAGAATACATAAAAGGTTATGATGGGGATTCAGAAGGGGAACTTTCAGAATCTGATATCAAACGTGCTTTTGACGATATTATTGATGGGAAATTTTCATATGATAATGATTTGAAAGATTTATCTAAAGAAATAGATGAAAAAGTTGAAACAGAACTTGCCGATAAGTCAAAAGAAACTCAAACTTCTGCTCCAAGTACAGGTAATCGTAATGTTGGAGGTTCTAGTGGCGGAGGCGGTAATGTCGGCAGCAGCAATTCATTCTCAAATTCTAATGCAAGTGGGCCTAAAACGATAGAAAATATGACATTAGAAGAACTTCAAGCTGAGCAAAAAACTCAAGAACAAGAAGTTTCTACAGCAAGGGATGAAATAAATGATGTTCATTCCGGTGAAAATTCTGCTGTTAAAGCAGCTAAAGAAGACTATGATGAAGCAAAAGAAGCTTATGATAAAGCAGTTGAAAATGATGAAAATATTTCTGATGATTTAAAACAAAAAAGAGATGATAACCTTTCCGCAATCGAAGCAAAAGAAACAGAAATTGATGAACTTAATGTTAATATAAATGATCAAGAATCTGTGATATCAGAGCAAGAAACAACACTTTCAGCCGATGAATCAAATCTTGGGGCTCTTGAATCTGCATTAAGCGCTCTCCCAAGTACTTCGGAGGATCCTGAAAAACAATCTGAAATCGACTCAAAAAGAAAAGAGCTTGAATCTGCTATTTCTGATGCAAAAGAAAAAGTAAAAGCAGATAAAGATGCAATAGATAAATCTAAAGAAAAATTAAAAGAAATGCAAGATAATCTTAAGAAAGCTGAAGATGCTTTAGCTGACCTTGAAGATGAACGAGCTGAAATAGAAGCTGAAATTGAAAAGGTTTGCGGACCTGAAACAAAAGAAGCACTTAAAGCATTTAATGAAGCAAAAGAAAATGTAGATACAGTAAAAAATCAAGAACTTGATGCTGCACAATCAAAACTTGATACAGCACAAGCGAAACTGGATGAGATTAATGCGCAGATTAATGTAAAACAATCAGAAAAAACTGAAAAAGAAAATTCGGTTAGTGATTTTGATTTTGATTTCGATTTAAATCTTTCAGATAGACAAAAAGGTGAATTAGAAGCCTTTAAGAAAAATTGGGAACAAAATAAAGATAAATATGAAGCTGTAGAAAAAGCAACCGGTATGCCTGCTGAACTTATAGCATCTATTCACTGGCGTGAAGGTTCTGGTAATTTTGACACATATCTTCATAATGGACAAAAACTTGGTCAAGTGACGACAGCTGTACCTAAAGGTATCTATTTTGAAGATTGGACAACAGCAGCAATAGATGCAGTTACAAATTATGGTTCGGATTTGTCTTCAATAGATCCAAATGATATTAATACATATTATAATTATGCAGAACATTATAATGGTATGGGATATCATAATAAAGGTTTACCTTCACCTTATGTATGGGCAGGAACATCAAACTACCAAAGCGGAAAATATGTTGCTGACGGAAAATTTGATCCTAATTATGTAGACCAACAATTAGGTGTTGCAGTAATGTTACAAGCATTAATGTCATAAAAATATAAACAACTTACTAATATATTTTTTCTCATTTTTTTCTAAACTTTAAAAAAAGGTTTGAGGATAATGAGAAAAATATTAGTTATTTTAATATTGGTATGTGCACTACCTGTTTTTAGTCAAACGATTACAGGTGAAGTAAAAAAAGAACATACAAATAACTCAAATAGAGTTTATGATTCAGCAAGTAATACTCCAATAGAAGGTGCTATTATAAAAATTCCGTCAAAAGATTATGTTACAAAAACAAGAAAAGACGGCTCTTTTAAACTTCAAACAAAAATAGATGCACCAACTATTATGTCACTTGAAAAGTCCGGATATAAACCATATTCAATGACAATAAATTCACAATTTAAAAATCCAATTAATATAGGTATAGAGAAAACGACGCCTAATGATATTATTGTAGAAACAAATATGATACATATTGGAGATGATTCTTTTTCTTCAAGAAGTGCTAATGCTTCCGAATTTAGTTTGAATTCAGAAGGATGTTTTTACACAAAAGAAGTACAAGTTAAGACTTTAAAAGCAAATGAAGATTTATATTTAATAATTGGATCTATTATAGGTATAGATACTATGGAAGCTCAGAAAATTGGACAATCAAGAGTTTTAACAGCTTATTCCAGCCCGCCTGAGATATTTTTTAATGAAAATAAAATTGCAGAAATTAAAATCAATGGGGATAATCAGAAAATTAAAATTCCAAAAGGATTGATAAAACAAAACCAAAACAATAATGTAACTATAAAAGCAGGAAGAAATTTATTTAAAACTACTTATGTTGATTATGATGATATTGAATTTACAAATTTAATGTTTGAAATTAAATAAATTTTACAATGAAAACATATAAATAATCTATTTTGAAGTACATACCTAACAACTGAAACTGATGGATACAGGCTGTTTACTGCTCGCAAGCTGTGCGTATTCGCTTTGTATGTTTTTAGAAATCGCAAAAATACAGGACGAAAAATAATAATTTATATGTTTTCTATCGCAAAATTTAGATTTAATGTATAATATACTCAATTGAAAGGAAAATTATGCCATTTGAATTTAAAAAACTAGATATACCTGAAGTTCAATTAATTATTCCAAGAGTTTTTAATGATGATCGAGGTTTTTTTCTTGAATCCTTTAAAAAATCAGATTTTGCAGCGAATGGAATTACAGATGAATTTAATCAGGATAATCATTCAAAATCATCAAAAGGAGTTTTAAGAGGACTTCATTATCAATTAGCACCAAAAGCACAAGCAAAAATAGTAAGATGTATAAAAGGTAAAATTTTTGATGTTGCTGTAGATATAAGAAAAAATTCGCCAACATTTTCAAAATGGGTTGGTGCAGTTTTATCAGAAGAAAATAAAAATATGCTTTATATGCCGGAAGGTTTTGCTCATGGTTTTGTGGTTTTAAGCGAAACAGCAGAAATTCTTTATAAGGCATCTAATGAATACTCAAAAGAACATGATAGAGGTGTTGCTTGGAATGACCCTGATATTAACATAGAATGGAACATTGATTTTGAACCGTTGTTAAGTGAAAAAGATAAACAACAACCATTTTTAAAAGATGTAAAGGAATTGTAATGAATATATTAGTAACAGGTGGAGCAGGCTTTATAGGAAGTTGCTTTGTAAGACATATTTTAAACAAATACAACGATTATAAGGTAATCAATATAGATGCCTTAACTTATGCAGGAAATATTGAAAATCTTGACGATGTAAAAGATAACCCTAATTATACATTTGTTCACGGAAATATTTGTGATAAGACTTTGGTTCGAGAGCTTATGTCTCAAGTTGATTGTGTTGTTAACTTTGCGGCAGAAAGTCATGTTGACCGTTCTATTACAGGACCTGAAATATTTATAGAAACAAATGTTCAAGGTACATTGAATTTACTTCAAGCAGCAAAAGAAAATAATATACAAAGATTTTTACAGGTTTCAACAGATGAAGTATATGGAACATTAGGTAAAACAGGTTATTTCTATGAAACAACTCCTCTTGCACCAAATAGCCCGTATTCAGCTTCAAAAGCCAGTGCGGATTTATTGGTTCGTGCTTATTATGAAACTTATAAAATGCCTGTATTAAATACTCGCTGTTCAAATAATTACGGCCCATATCAATTTCCTGAGAAACTTATTCCGTTCTTTATTTCACAATTATTAAAAGGTGAAAAAGTGCCTGTATATGGTGACGGATTAAACGTTCGTGACTGGTTATATGTATATGACCATTGCAGCGCAATTGATACAGTTTTACATAAAGGTAAAGTCGGCGAAGTTTATAATATTGGCGGACACAATGAAAAAACGAATATGGAAATTACAAAACTTATCCTTCAAGCTATGGGTAAAGATGAATCTTCAATAAAATATGTTCAAGACAGATTAGGACACGATAGAAGATATGCTATTTGTAATGATAAAATACAGTCTGAATTAGGCTGGCAGCCTTCATTAACCTTTGAAGAGGGGATAAAAATTACTATTGATTGGTATTTAAACAATCAAGACTGGATTAAAAATATTGAAAACAAAAAAGCAGGAGCTCTATAATGAAAATTCTTGTAACAGGTTCAAAAGGAATGCTTGGACAAGATTTATGTCCTATATTAGAAGATGAAGATTTTGAAGTAATTGAAACTGATGTTGATACTTTAGATATTACAGATGAAAAAAATATAGAAGAAGTCTTTAATGAAAAACATCCTGAGTTTGTAATACATTGTGCAGCATATACAAATGTAGATAAGGCAGAAGAGGATAAAGAAACTGCTTTTAAAATTAATGCAAAAGGAACAGAAAACCTTGCAAAAGCATGTAAAAAGGCTGACATCCCTATACTTTATATTTCAACCGATTATGTATTTGACGGAACAAAACAGGGTAAATACCTGCCTAATGATAAAACAAATCCTATTAATGTATATGGGGAATCTAAACTTGCAGGTGAAAAAGCTGTTCAAGAAAACGAAAAGTATTATATAACAAGAACAAGCTGGTTATATGGTCATCATGGTAAAAACTTTGTTGAAACAATGATAAGTCTTAAAGATAAAGAAGAATTAAAAGTTGTAGATGACCAAATAGGATGTCCTACTTGGACTGTAGAACTTGCAAATGGCATTGTAAAACTTATAAAGGAAGAAATGCCGTATGGTATTTATCAAATTTGTGGAAGCGGGCATACAAGCTGGTATGGTTTTGCAAAAAAAATCTTTGAACTTTGCAATTTTAATGTAAATCTAAAACCATGTACTACAGATGAATTTCCTCGTGCTGCCAAACGTCCTGAAAATAGTATTATGGAAAATAATAAGATTTGCAGAAAATGGGAAACCGCATTAAAAGAATATATTGAATTGAGGTGCGAATGAAAGGCATTATTTTAGCCGGCGGTTCAGGAACACGTTTATATCCTTCAACTATTGCTGTATCAAAGCAATTACTGCCTGTTTATGATAAACCAATGATTTATCATCCTATTTCTGTATTGATGTTGGCAGGGATTAAAGATATTTTAATTATTTCAACACCAAAAGATTTACCTAATTTTAAAAAACTACTTGGCGACGGAAGTCAAATTGGTGTTAATTTTTCTTATGTAGAACAGCCAAGTCCTGATGGTCTTGCTCAAGCATTTATTCTTGGAAAAGATTTTATTGGTAATGATTCTGTTGCATTAATTCTAGGGGATAATATATTTTATGGTCCTTCTTTCTCTGCAATGTTAAAAAATGCTGTAGAAAGAACAGAAACTAATTGCGGTGCAACTTTATTTGCATATCAGGTAAAAGATCCTCAACGTTTTGGAGTGGTTGATTTTGATGAGAATAATAAAGTTATTTCAATAGAAGAAAAACCTCAAAATCCAAAATCTAAATATGCAGTAACCGGTCTTTATTTTTATAATAATAATGTTGTTGAGTATGTTAAAAATCAACAACCTTCTAAACGTGGTGAACTTGAAATTACTGATTTAAATAATACATATTTAGCAAAAGAAAATGTTCATGTGGAAATACTTGGCAGAGGCTTTGCGTGGCTTGATACTGGTACGCATGAGTCACTTCTTCAAGCTTCAGAATTTATAAAAACTATTGAAGATAATCAAGGGATTAAAATTGCCTGCCTTGAAGAAATAGCTTATAGAATGGGCTTTATTTCTAAAGAACAATTACATAAGATTGCGGAAAGTTATCCAAATAATCCTTACTACCAATATGTTATGAATATTGAATAGTTTTATTGCAAAAAAATAGCAGATATTTTATTTTTCGTCCTGTGTTTTCGCGGTTCCTAAAAACAATGGACTTCAAAATAAAATATCTGCTATTTTTTTGCAATAAAAAACTGCCAATAAAGGCAGTCTCTAATCTGAACAACATAATTTAAAATTATTCTACAAAACCGCTCTTTATTTCAGGCTGTTCATTAAAATTAAAGATAAAATGAGTATATCTTTCCATTCTAAGTTTGAACCAACCTAACATAGTATCAGAGCCATATATTTTTATTGTACGCATTCTATCAAAGTGTTTGCTTCTTTTATTATATGATTCATCAATATAAGTTTGGCACTTGCAATTTAACTCTTCAACTAAATCATAAAGAGTTTTTAACCACGCAGCCTGCACATATAAATCATTAACTTTGTATTCTAAAAGCATACCTTTCCTGACTTTATTTTTTGTAAGTTATCATCTCACATAACTATTATATATATGCCTTAATCTTCAATTTTCTAAACATGTTTTTCTTTAATTTTTTATAAAAAATCAGCAATAATTTTTGCTAAATCTGAAAAACATTACAAATAAAAGGTTATCCGATTTATATACTATGGATATTTGTTTACATAAATTAATCTATATGTATAAACTTCTTTGAAGTTTATATAATTCAAATGTATTTTCCATTAACATTGCAATTGTCATCGGTCCAATTCCACCCGGTACAGGTGTTATAAAAGAAACTTTTTTAGATACAGAATTAAAATCAACATCTCCGCATAATCCTTCTTCTGTTCTGTTAATGCCAACATCAACAACTACTGAAGCTTCTTTAAAATATTCAGCTGTTAAAAATTTAGGCTTTCCAACAGCAGAAACGACAATATCTGATTTGAGTGTTAAATCTTTTAAATTTTGAGTATAACTATTTGCCATTATTACAGTTGCATTTTCTCTTTGTAATAAAAAGGAAACAGGTTTACCAACTATATTTGAACGGCCTAATACTGTAACAACTTTACCTTTTAACTCAATATTATATTCTTTTAAGAGTTTTATAATTCCTTTTGGTGTGCAAGGAATTGCATAGGGATTATAACCTAATGCTAATCTTCCAAAGTTGTATGCTGTAAATCCGTCAACATCTTTTATAGGGTCAATTGCTTCTATAATCTTCTTTTGATTTATATGCTCAGGTAAAGGGAGCTGAACAAGAATAGCATTAATATTTATATCTTCGTTTAATATATATATATGTTCAAGAAGATTTTCTTCTGTTACATCTGAAGGCATTGGTATTACAATTGATTCAAATCCAATATATTCAGCTTTTTTTTGTTTGTTTCTTACATAAATTTGGCTTGCAGGATTATCACCTGCTAAAATTACGGCAAGCTTTGGTTTTTTTGTAAGAGAAGCAGTACAAGTTCTAATATTCTCTATTATTTTTTCAGCAGTCTTTTTCCCGTCAAGAATTACAGTCATTCTATCTCCTCATTTTGCGGGATATTTAGTCTAAAATATAGCTGTTCAATAGCGTTTTCAACAATTTCAGAATCTTTTTCAATTCTGTTTTCTTTTAATTTTTCATCTTTTGGAATTGTACCTAAAGTTGTTAAATCATATTTGTTTAATAATTCTAATAACGGTTCAATTTCTTGTTGTTTTACACCGTTTAGTACAACGCCAAGCTGTTCGCCTGCTGCATATTTTGCACTATATTCTTCTATTCTGTTTGCAAGATGAATAGATGCTTCATTTGGACGAGCTACAACAAGCGTCACATTAATAGGAATATCAACAAGCTGATGAAGATATTTAAGGTCGAATTCACAATCAAATATTACATAATCATAGCGAGAGATGAGTTTTACAAGTGCATCATTAATTTGTTTTGTTATCGGACATCTGCAATCTTTAGAACCAATTAACCAAGAAACAATAATATCTGTATTTTCATCAAGCGGTTCAAGAATATCTTCAAGTGCCCATTCAACGAACTCTTGTTTTGTCATATTATCAGGAATGCCTGTTTTATATTCGTGTTTTCCGCTTCTTATCCCGTATATGGTTTGACGAATATCTTTGCCAAAACTGTGACCAAGTTCTGCTGTTAAATCATTATCAAAAAGAAGAACAGTTTTATTTGGATGTTTTTTTCTTAAAACTTTCCATAACGCTTTTACAATTGTAGTTTTACCGCTTCCGCTTTTACCTGTAATTGCAATTGATACTGTCATTAAAATCTCCCAAAACAATTATTATGGTTTTATTATATCAAATATAGTTTGTATGTAAAATATGATTGTTTTTAAAATTTATATAATTTATACTTGATATTAGTTTATATTATGAGTGAAAAAATGAAAGTATTATTAATAAATCCTCCACTTGCTGCTTTTGATTCTATATATTCTGCAATTCCTCTTTTGCTAGGACAGTTAAGATATAATAATATTGTGGCAGATGCGTTAGATTTAAATATTGAATTTTTAAAAGAAATTACAAGTCCGTCCTATTTAAAATATACAAAAGAGCTTCTTCAAAAAATATACAATGATAACGAATTTTTAAATAAAAATGTTTCTTCCAAATATATGCTATCATCAGAACAAATGGCAGACTTAAAAGCCAAAATAGAGAAATTTTTAATTCAAAATAGAAAAATTATAGACTTTTATATAAATAATCAAGAAAAATTTTTTAATGAATATATTAACAGCTATAAATATGGCGAAGAAGGCAATGAATATAAATATGATAAACTGTTATATTTTTTAGTCACATTTGCCTTTTTACCATTTTATCCGGAACATACTCGTTTTATTTTTCAAAGTAATATGCATTGTATAATTTCCGATAATCCATTATATAAGCTTAATTATGAAGATATACTAAATAAATGTTCAAATGAAATAAGAAATATATATTTAAAAATTTTTGAAAAAAAGATAGAAGAATTCAATTTAGAAAAATATGACGTAATTGGCATAACAATTCCTTTTGAGCAAAATTTGTATCCTGCTTTAACAATAGCAAAACTCTTAAAAGAAAAAACAAATGCAAAAGTAGTTTTAGGCGGGCTTCAAATAACGGCGCTTGTTGAAAGTTTTATTAAACATCCGGAGATGTTTGGAAGCTTTTTTGATGGATTATTGCTGGGAGAAGGTGAAAATTCAATACTTGACTATGTGAAATATGTTGAAAATCAAATTTCTCCTTCAAAAGTTTCCGGACTTGTATATAAAGAAAACTCAATAATTAAACAAAATGAAAATATTCCTGTTAAAAATATAAACGATATAGTTCCGCCTTCTTTTGACGGAATAGATTTTAATAATTATTTGTGTAAAAAAATATCGTTAGAATTTGCAAAAGGATGTTACTGGCATAAATGTACATTTTGCTACAATAATCTTTGGAAAAGATATCATATAAGAAAACCGGAGAAAGCTGTTGATATAATGCAGCAGCTTCAAAAGAATTATGGTATAAATTATTTTGATATTTATGATGATGCATTAAATATTAATTTCGCAGAAAAATTTGCAGATGAAATATTTAAAAGAGGTTTAAAAATTAATTATAGTTGTTTTCTTCGCGCTGAAAAAACATTGACTTATAATATACTTGAAAAATTAAAAAAATCAGGGGTTCTTACTATATTTTTTGGAATTGAAAGTGCTTCAAAACATGTATTGGATTTAATGCAAAAAGGGATTGATATAGAAGTTGTAAAAAGAATACTAAAAGATTGTAAGAAATTAGGAATAAATACCTCGTGCGGTTTTATTTTCGGCTTTCCTGGTGAAACTGAAGAAGATGTTATTAAAACTATAAAATTTATAAAAGACAATAAAGATTACATTGACGATTTGAATACGTTCAAGTTCACAATTATGAAGTCTTCTGCAATGTTAACGCCCGAAAACATTTTAAAATTTAACATAACAGATATTCAACAACCGGAAGAATTCTCAGAATATGTAAATTATAAGATAGAGGGTATGTCTGAAGAAAGATTAAATAATATTCTTAAAGAAAATAATATTGAATATACAAAATTTAATTAAACAAGTTCAGACTCATCAATATTAATTGGAAGTTTGAGGGTAAATATAGAACCCTCGCCCTCTTTACTTGTTACTGTAATTTTACCGTTATGATGTTTTTCAATTGTCATTTTTACAAGATGCAATCCTAATCCGGTTCCTTTTATTGTATGAACGGCATTTTCAACTCTGTAAAAACGTTCAAAAATCTTTTCTAAATGTTCTTTAGCGATACCTATACCATTATCTTTAACTGAAAATTCTATATATTGCTTATCTTCTGAAAGTTTTACACTAACTTTTATATTTTTTCCTTCTAAGGAATATTTTATTGCATTTGAAAGTAAATTTCTTATAACTCTATCTATACTTTCAACATTTATAGGTACTAACGGTAAATTTTCTTCTTTTATAAATTCTATTTTGATATTTTTTTCATCAGCAAGAATTTTTATAGAATTAATATTTTGCTCTAAAAGTTCAACAATATTAGCAAATTCTTTTCTTAAAGATACATTACCGGATTCTAAACGAGAGAAATCAAGGATATCATTAACCATTGTATGAAGTCTTTTTGCTTCAATATCAATAGTATTCATAAATTCTTTTTTTGTATCTTCGTCAAAGTCATCGCCATTATGGCATAAGGTATCAATGTACGTTCTTAAAACTGTAACAGGCGTTCTTAATTCATGCGAAACATTTGATATAAAGGTATTTTTAAGTTTATTTACTTCTGTTTCTCTTGTAATATCAATTAATACAATGATATAGCCCACATAATCCTGCTGTTGAGAAAACATTGGCGATATCATAGCTTTTATAGTTAATTTGCCTGCTTCTATGTTAAATTCAATAGGTTTTTGCTCAATTATATTCAATGGAGTGTCTTTAAATTCTTCAATTTTTTCAAAGAAACATTTTTGTCCATGTGAATCGATATAGTCTTGAATTTTTGTATTTATAAAGTGAGTTTCATCTATATCAAGCATTTTTAATGCTGCTGAATTTGCAAGTACAACATTGTCAAAATTATCACAAACTATAACCCCGTTTATAATACTCATCAATACTGCTTCAAGCTTGTTTCTTTCAAGCATTAATTGTTCAACATTTTGTTCTTCATATTTAGATAAAATATTTGACATATCATTAAATGCATCTGCTAATTCTTCTAAATTTTCAGATTCAAGTTTATATCCAAATTGTCCTGTAGCGATTTGTCTTACACCTTTATACAATTTTTTTAATTCTTTTGACATTAAAAAATAATTTAAAAGTAAAAGAATTGAAAATCCTAGCCAAATAAGTGAAAAAATATAAATAAGAAGTTTTTTTGAAAAAGCACTTAAAGGTATTATGCTTTTCCCGTTCATACCAATCGTTACAGAATTTGTATATCCGTCATAAATTACTGGAATACTTATATTTATTATTGTATCCTCATCATTAATAGGAAAATCTTGTTTTGATGAATAAATGATATTATTGTTTTCATCTTTATATTCAATAAAAGAAATATCATTTTTTTCTTTTAAAAGCGGAGCAAATTTATGAGAAAATAATTCTGCTTTTTTTATTGGTGAAACATCATTCCAGCCTGCAGTTTCACAAGCAATGGTTTTTGTTATGTTTTGTGCATAATCAGCATAAGTTTTATCCATCTTGTTTTGAACATTGCTGATTGTATAGATAGATATTGATGCTGTAATTATAGCACTTAAGAGCCATCCTGCTATTATAAATTTAAACTGCTTATTTCTGTGTATTTTATTCATAAATAGAAGTTTAGCATTGATAATAAAATTTTTAAAGATTTTTTATTTGTATTATTGGGGACTTGACACGTAAAAGCAATAATAACAACGTTTTTATTTGAATTCGAATTCATAAGAAAGTGTAATGTTAACAATTGTTTAACAAATTCTTTGAAAAAAGCTTTTTTTCTTGACGGGCAAGTTTCAGCAAGTATCATTTTATAATGGCTCTATGTGCCTTTAGATAAAAAATCAATAAATTTTTATAGATGTTGTAGTACACCACATAATGAGAGGTGAATGAATGTTAAAGAAAAAATATTCTGAAAGAGTAACTCCGATGGGCATGCCCAAAACAAGATTGGACGACTTACCGGATTTAATCGAAATTCAGAAAAAGTCATTTGAGTGGTTTTTAAAAGAAGGTTTGAAAGAAGAATTTCTTTCTTATTCTCCTATTAAAGACTATACTGGTAGATTAGAATTACACTTCCTTCCAAATTATACTTTTGATAATCCAAAATATTCATTGGAAGAAGCAAGAATCCACGATGCTACTTATGCTAAACAATTAAGAGTAATGGCTCGTTTAGTAAACCGTGATACAGGGGAAATAAAAGAACAAGAAGTTTATATCGGTGATATCCCAACAATGACAAATAAAGGTACCTTTATTGTAAATGGTGCTGAACGTGTTATTGTATCTCAAATTGTACGTTCACCAGGTATTTATTTCAAACGTGAAATTTCTCCAACTGGTAAACGTTTATTCAACGCAACTTTGATTCCAAACAGAGGCGCGTGGATGAAGATAGAAACAGATGCTAATGATATTATCTACATCAAAATAGATAAAAATAGAAAAATCTTAGCAACTACTTTATTAAAAGCTTTAGGAATTACAGTTTCTGAAATGGAAACATTATTCACTCACTTTGAATTCTTAAAGAAAACATTAGAAAAAGATACTGCTGAAACAACAGATGATGCTTTAATTGAAGTTTATAAAAAACTAAGACCTGGCGATCCGGCTTCTGCTGCAGGCGGTCGTTCAATTATTGAATCAAGATTCTTTGATGATAAAAAATATGATATCGGCAGAGTAGGTCGTTATAAATTAAATAAAAAATTAAACCTAAACGTAGCTGAAACGCAAAGAACATTAACAATTCAAGACTTAGTTGCAGCTGTTGAATACTTAATTAACTTAACTTATGACGAAGGAAGCTGCGATGATATCGACCACTTAGGTAACAGAAGAATCCGCAGTGTTGGTGAATTATTACAAAACCAATTCAGAGTAGGTTTATCAAGAATTGAAAGAATCGTTAAAGAAAGAATGACTCTTCAAAATTCAGAAACACTTACTCCGTTAAACTTATTAAATACAAAACCATTAATCGCTTCATTAAAAGAGTTCTTTGGTTCATCTCAGTTATCACAATTTATGGACCAAACAAACCCTCTTGCTGAATTAACTCACAAAAGACGTATCTCAGCTTTAGGACCTGGCGGTTTGGTTAGAGAAAGAGCCGGATTCGCAGTTCGTGACATCCACCCTTCTCACTACGGAAGAATTTGTCCGATTGAAACACCAGAAGGACCTAACGCAGGTTTGATTGGTTCATTAGCTACTCACGCAAAAGTTAATGATTACGGTTTCATCGAAACACCTTACTTTGCAGTAAAAGATGGTGTTGTTTCAAACGAAGTATATTATATGAGTGCAGATGAAGAAGAAAACTTCCGTGTAGCTCCTTCTGACTTAACATTAAATGAAGACAGAAGTATTAAAGCACAATATGTACCTATCCGTTATAAATCAGAATTCACAATGGGTGAATCAAAACGTGTAGACTACATGGGTGTTTCTCCAATTCAGGTAATCTCAGTAGCTACATCAGTAATTCCATTCATTGAACACGATGACGCAAACCGTGCGTTGATGGGTTCTAACATGCAACGTCAAGCAGTACCTTTATTAATTACAGATAGACCGGTTGTTGCAACAGGTCTTGAAAAAAGAGCTGCAAAAGACTCTTGTATGGTAGTTGTATCTGATGTTGACGGTGTAGTTGCAAAAGTTGTCGGTGAAGAAATTTGGATTAAAGATAACGCCGGCAAATTACACAAATATCAATTAATGAAATATGTAAGAAGTAACCAAGATACTTGTATTAACCAAAAACCTATCGTAACAGAAGGTTCTACAGTTAAAGCAGGTGATGTAATTGCCGACGGTGCTTCAACTCACTTCGGTGAACTTTCATTAGGTAAAAACGTTTTAGTTGCTTATATGCCTTGGGAAGGATATAACTTCGAAGATGCTATCTTACTTTCTGAAAGATGCGTTCACGATGATATCTTTACTTCATTACATATCGAAAAATTAGAAATAGAAGCACGTCAAACAAAACTTGGACCTGAAGAAATTACAAGAGAAGTTCCAAACGTATCTGAAGAGTCATTAAGACACTTAGATGAAAGAGGTATTGTAAGAATCGGTGCTAGAGTTTATGCTGATGACATCTTAGTTGGTAAAGTTACACCAAAAGGTGAATCAGAACACCCGCCAGAAGAAAAACTTTTAAGAGCTATCTTCGCTGAAAAAGCAAGAGATGTAAAAGATAATTCATTAAGAGTACCTCACGGTGAAGGTGGACGTGTAGTCGACGTAAAAGTATTTGACAGAGAAAAAGGCGACGAACTTTTACCAGGTGCTAATACACTTATTAAAGTTTATATCGCTCAAAAACGTAAAGTATCTGTTGGTGATAAACTTGCAGGACGTCACGGTAACAAAGGTATTGTTTCAAGAATTCTTCCAAAAGAAGATATGCCATTCTTACCTGATGGAACTCCTGTTGATATCGTATTAAATCCACTTGGTGTACCTTCTCGTATGAACGTAGGTCAAACATATGAATGCTTACTTGGTTTAGCTTCATATTTAACAGGTGATTACTACGAAGCACCTTCATTTGATGAAATGTATGGTGAAAATAAATCAGAAATTTCAACAAAATATGAATTATTAAGAGGTATAAAAGAATCCGGCTGTGATTGGGTTGGAGAAGATGGTAAAGTTACACTATATGACGGTAGAACCGGTGAACCATTCGACAGACCTGTTTCAGTTGGTATTACATACTTCTTGAAATTAGTTCACTTAGTAGATGATAAGATTCACGCTAGAAGCACAGGACCTTATTCATTAGTAACACAACAGCCTTTAGGCGGTAAAGCTCAATTCGGCGGACAAAGATTCGGAGAAATGGAAGTTTGGGCTTTAGAAGCTTACGGTGCGGCTTATACATTACAAGAAATGTTAACAATTAAATCAGATGATGTTAACGGTCGTTCAAGAGCTTATGAAGCAATCGTTAAAGGTGACAATATTCCAAGACCTGGTATTCCTGAATCATTCAAAGTACTTGTAAGAGAATTACAAAGTATCGGTTTAGATATATCAGTATCTAAGAAGAGCGGTGAAGAAGTAGATTTAATGTCTGATACAGACGATTTAAGAAAGGCAGCTCCAAAGAGAATTCTTTCTGATATCGATTCAGAATTATTAAATATTAACTTCTTGGAAACACCAAGCTCATTCAAAGAATAAGAAATTAAAGGAGATAAAAAATTGTCTACAAGTATAGATTATTTTGATTATATACGAATCAGTATCGCGTCACCTGAACGCGTACTGAAATGGTCGTATGGTGAAGTAACAAAACCTGAAACGATTAACTATCGTACGTTAAAACCGGAAAGAGACGGTTTATTCTGCGAAAGAATCTTTGGACCTACAAAGGACTGGGAATGTTACTGCGGTAAATATAAAAGAGTAAGACACAAAGGTATCATCTGCGAAAGATGCGGTGTTGAAGTTACAGACTCTAAAGTTAGACGTCACAGAATGGGACACATTAAATTAGCTGCTCCAGTGAGCCATATTTGGTTCTTAAAAGGAATTCCAAGCTATTTAGGTCTTCTTCTTGACATGACATTGAAAGATTTAGAACAAGTTATTTATTTCAATAACTATGTTGTAATCGATCCTGCTGATAGTGATTTCAAAAAATATCAATTATTATCAGAAGAAGAATATGAAGACTTCATTATGGAAAATGAAGAATCTGAATTAAAAGTAGGTATTGGTGCTGAAGCAATTAAAGAATTACTTGGTGAAATTACTCTTCCTGAAATGGCAGAAGCAATCAGAGCTGAACTATCAGGACTTTCTGGCAGTGTTCAAAGAAAAGCTAAATTAATCAAAAGATTAAGATTAGTTGAATCTTTAATT
Source organism: uncultured Vampirovibrio sp. (assembly GCA_910583875.1). Classification (GTDB taxonomy): domain Bacteria; phylum Cyanobacteriota; class Vampirovibrionia; order Gastranaerophilales; family Gastranaerophilaceae; genus Avigastranaerophilus. The sequence continues at coordinate 118,875 of CAJTXT010000004.1, forward strand.
GAAAGCAATACAGAACCAACTTGGATGATTATGGATGTACTTCCTGTTACACCTCCTGATTTAAGACCTATGGTTCAATTAGACGGCGGCAGATTTGCTACATCAGACTTAAACGACTTATACAGACGTGTAATTAACAGAAACAACCGTTTACTAAGATTATTAGAAATGGGTGCTCCTGAAATTATCGTAAGAAACGAAAAACGTATGCTTCAAGAAGCTGTTGACTCTTTAATTGATAACGGCAGAAGAGGAAGAACAGTTGTTGGTCCAAGCAACAGACCGTTAAAATCTTTAAGCAACATTATCGAAGGTAAACAAGGTCGTTTCCGTCAAAACTTATTAGGTAAACGTGTTGACTATTCTGGTCGTTCAGTAATCGTTGTTGGTCCAAAATTAAAATTAAATCAATGCGGTTTGCCAAAGGAAATGGCAATCGAATTATTCAAACCATTCGTTGTAAATAAACTAATTGAAAGAGGATTCGTTCAAAATATTAAATCTGCTAAAAAGAAAATTGAAAGATCAGAAGCAATTGTTTGGGATATTTTGGAAGAAGTAATTGATGGACACCCAGTATTATTAAACCGTGCTCCTACACTTCACAGATTAGGTATTCAAGCATTTGAACCTGTATTAGTAGAAGGTCGTGCTATTCAACTTCACCCGTTGGTATGTACAGCATTCAATGCTGACTTCGACGGTGACCAAATGGCTGTTCACGTACCTTTATCAATAGAAGCTCAAACAGAAGCAAGAATGTTAATGTTAGCTACTAATAATATTTTAGCTCCGGCAACAGGTAAGCCAATTATTGCAGCTTCTCAAGATATGGTTTTAGGTATGTATTATCTAACTCTTATGAAAGAAGATGATGAAAATACAGAACTTAAATACTTCTACAGCTTTGAAGATGCTATCGCAGCTCACGAAACAGGTGTAATAAAATTACACGACAGAATTGTTGTTCGTGATGAACACGGTGACAGACTTGAAACAACAGTTGGAAGAATTATCTTCAATGAAACATTAAGAAATTCAATTTTGGCATCGTAACTGAAATAAATAAGTAAAGGTGAAAATAACAATGGATACATTAGTTCATAAAAATACAAAAAAATCGTTTGATTTTATTAACGAACAAGTTAATAAAAAATCGATTAATAAATTATTAGCTCAAGTATATCTTGAGTTCGGCGGTGCAAAAACTGCAACTCTTGCAGATAACCTTAAGAACTTAGGATATAGATATGCTACAAAATCAGGTACAACAATTTCTATTGCTGACTTATCAGTACCTCAAGATAAAAAAGAACTTTTAAATGAAGCTGAAAGAGAAATTGAAAAATCAACTCACAGATATTTAAAAGGTGATATTACAGAAGTAGAAAGATATACAAAAGTAATCGATACTTGGTCTGAAACAACTTCTAAATTGACAGCTAGAGTTGTAGAAAACTTTGATAGATTAAATCCGGTATATATGATGGCATTCTCTGGTGCGAGAGGTAACTTATCTCAGGTATCACAATTAGTTGGTATGAGAGGTTTGATGGCTGACGCACAAGGTCAAATCATCGACTTACCTATTAAATCAAACTTTAAAGAAGGCTTATCAGTTACTGAATACATCATTTCTTCTTATGGTGCACGTAAAGGTCTTGTAGATACAGCGTTAAAAACAGCTGACTCTGGTTACTTAACAAGACGTTTAGTAGACGTAGCTCAAGACGTAATTATTCGTGACCATGATTGTGGTACTACACATGGTATCTTAATGACAGATATTTCTGATGGTGAAAAAGTTGTTGCTCCATTAACAGAAAGATTATTAGGAAGAACAATTGCTGAAGATATTAAAGATAAAGAAGGCAATGTAGTTATTCCTGCCGGTACAACTATTGATAGAGATGATATCAGAAAAATAAAACCGCTTGATTTACATCAATTACTAGTTCGTTCACCTTTAACTTGTGAACTTGAATATGGTATTTGCCAAAAATGTTATGGTTGGGCAATGACAACTCAAAAATTAGTTGATATTGGTGAAGCAATCGGTATTATAGCTGCTCAATCAATTGGTGAACCAGGTACACAATTAACAATGAGAACTTTCCACACCGGTGGTGTATTCAAAGGTGCAGGTGCAATGAAAGAAATCATTGCTGATGTTGATGGTGTTGTTGCTTCTAAAGTATTTACAAGAGACTTAAGAACAAGACACGGTGATAATGTAGCTGTTACAGTTCAAGAATCAGATATGGAAATCAAAGTTGGTTCTAAAACTAAAAAATATCACATTCCTTCTGGTGCTGTTCTTTTTGTACATGAAGGACAAGAAATCAAGAAAGGTGATAAAATTGCAGCTTATGAACCAGTTTCCGGCGGAGACGGAAGCCGTTTAACAGAAAAAGCTACTAAAGATATCACTTCAGATTTATCAGGTGAAATCGTATTTGAAGATTTCGTAGCTGATGAAAAGAAAGACAGACAAGGTAATATCTCAAGAACAGCAAGTAAAAACGGTATTGTTTGGGTACTTGGCGGTGATGTTTATAACTTACCGGGCGGTTCAACAATATTAGTTGAAGACGGCAAAGCTGTTAAAGAAGGTGAAAAACTTGCTGAAATTCATGTTATATCTGAACACGGCGGTGAAGTAAGACTTGGTGATAATCTTGTTGTTGAAGATGTAAAATTTGACGGTAAGAAAATCAAAAAAATTGTTCAAGGTAAAGAATTAACAATTGTAATTGCTTCTATTGCAGCAGCAAATGCTACATTTGAACAAACTAAAAAAGAACAAATTTGGACAGTTGATAAAACCGGTGAAAAATATATCGTTAAAGCTCCTGTTGATACAGTTGTTGAAAGCGGTATGATTATAGCTGAGTTAATCGATGAAGAATATACTGTTCCTTCAAGCGGTGAAATTAGATATAACGGTATTGAAGTTGATGAAAATCAAATCATTACAAAACCTGGTGAAGTAATCTTCATTCCTGATGAAATTCATCAAGTAAATAAAGATTCTGCTTTAAAAATGGTAGAATCAGGTACTTTTGTTACAGCCGGCACAGAAGTTGTAAAAGACTTATATGCTCACATTGATGGTATTGTTGAGATAAAAGAATTCAACGATATGATTCATGAAGTTGTAATTAGACCTGGTGAAATATATAACTTAAGCGGAATTGGTGATTTAAAAGTTGATGAAGGCGAAGTTGTTAAAGCAGGAACAGAAATTGCTCCAAAAATCAAAGCTAAAGAAGATTCTATTGTTACTATATTAGATAATGATAAAGACAATATTGAAATAGATGATTTAGAAGAAGATTTAGGCGTTGTTGCTTTAGATGAAAAATCAATTTCAAATCAACCAATTCAAATCTTAGTAAGACCTGTTCAAAGATTTAATATAGACACTAAAGATGTTTCTATTAAATTTACTTCTACAGATGAAGCTATAGATTTAGTACCGGTTACTCAATTACAATATAAAGATGGTGCAAGAGTAAGAAACTTAGATGGAAGCGTATTAACAAGAACAAGTTTAGTTCTTCAAATGGGCGGATATTTAAGCCACTTAAAAGGTCAAGTAGAACTTGATGAAAACAATAATTTGAAAATCGTTGTTCTTGAAACATTGATTGTAAGAAGAGAAATTGAAGGTGCTTCTAAAACAGCAGCTTCAATGCAAACTGAATTACTTGTTGAAAACGGACAAACAATTGAACCAAAAACACCTGTTGCAAAAACTCAAGTTTTAGCAATTAGTGATGCTGTTACAAGCATAAAAGAAAACCAAGATGTTAGAAGATTACTTTTAGTTTCAGATAGTTACGAAACAAAAATCGACCTTAAATCAAAACCAATTGTTAAAAAAGGCGAATTAGTAAAAATGGATAACGTAATTTCTGAAGGCGGAGAAACTTCTACACTATCAGGTTTAGTAGTTGCTGCTGATAAAAATTCAGTAACATTAAGAGTTGGTCGTCCATACTTAATCAGCCCTGGTACTATGCTTCAAGTTGCTAACGGTTCATTAGTTAACCGTGGTGATATGATTGCTACTTTAGTATTCGAAAGACAAAAAACAGGTGATATCGTTCAAGGTTTACCTCGTGTTGAAGAATTGCTTGAAGCAAGAAAACCTAAAGATTCTGCAGTTGTTGCTGAATATTCAGGTAAAGCTGAAATTGAAATTGAAGACGATGTTCCTCGTTTATACTTAAACGGTGATTTAGGAAGACAAGAAGTTAAATATACAATTGACTCAAATATCATTGTTGCAAACGGACAGGATATTAAAGTTGGTCAAGCATTAACAGGCGGTCCTTTAAATCCACACGACGTTATAAGATTAAACGGTGTAGAAGCTGCTCAACAATACTTAGTAGATGAAGTACAAAGAGTATATCGTTCTCAAGGTGTAGAAATTGCAGATAAACACGTTGAAGTTATTGTAAGACAAATGACAAAGAAAGTTAAAATTCTTGAATCTGGAGATACAAAACTTCTTCCTGGTGAATTCTTAGAATTCAAAGAAGTTCAACAAGAAAATGAAGCTGTTAAAGCTGCCGGCGGACAAGAAGCTACTTATGAAGCTGTTCTTCTTGGTATTACAAAGGCAAGTTTAAATACTGAAAGCTTTATTTCAGCAGCTTCCTTCCAAGAAACAACAAGAATTCTTACTGAAGCGGCTGTTGAAGGTAAACGTGACTTGTTAAGAGGTTTAAAAGAAAACGTTATTATCGGTAGATTAATACCTGCTGGTACCGGTTTCTATCACTTAACAAATGCTTCTGAAGAAAAGGATAGAGAAGCTCAAAAACGTGCAGCAGAAAAAAATAATGCTAGAAAACCATCTGCTATTCTTGAAGAAATTGAAGGCATGTTTGGTGCTCCTGAATTAACCGACTATACAATTGAATAAATTCATAGTTGATACAAAAATAGTAGTAATTTAACGAAAGTTGAATTACTACTATTTTTTTGGAGAAATTATGAGAAATTTTATAATTGTATGTTTAGGAATGTTAATTATTGCTACGACTGCTTTTGCCGATGAAATACAAGATGTTCAATGTTTTTTTAATCAATATATAGATGCTGCAAATAATTATAGTAATGATTATTTTAAATATTATAGTGACAATGCAAAAATAGTTAGAGTTGTTGAAAAACCTGACGGAACAACACAAAGTGTTAATATACCGCTTGCTAAATATAAAGATGAGGCGCAGAAATCGACAAAGTTAATGAGGCTTCGTCAATATAAAAATCGTTATTTTAATGTAAAAATTACAAAACACGGCAAGGATTATAAAGTTGCTGCATTAAGGATGCCTTCTACAAGTGATTATAAAATCCCTGCTCACTTTATAATAGGCAAAGATAGTTGCGGAAATTGGAAAATTAAAGAAGAATCTATGAATACAAAAGTTCAAAGATTTTTAAAGGACAGCTAAATGATATTATTATTATCATCAATCTGAACAATTGACGGCTTAAAAGTTTTTGCTTCATCAGGTGTCATTTGAGTGTATGAACAAATAATAATTTTGTCACCTATTTGTGCTTTTCTTGCAGCAGCACCATTTAAGCAGAAATCTTTATTACCGCGCTTACCTGCAATAATATAAGTTTGAAATCTTTCACCGTTATTAATATTTAGAATATCTACTTTTTGACCTTCTGAAAGGTTAGCTTTTTCTAAAATGTTCTCATCTATTGTAATTGAACCAACGTAATTTAAGTTTGCATCTGTAACAGTAGCTCTATGTATTTTTGCGTATAAAAATTCTAGTAACATAATTAATAATCTTTCTTACATAGATATTTTAGCAAAAACAAATATTAAATCGGTATTATTTTTACAATTTTTACATAAGAAATATTATAGAAATAAAAGGCGAGAGAAAAAGTTTTTGAAATCATTGAGGGAATAATTTAATTTTCTTTAGTGAAACAGACATCAAAGCACGGCACTGTTTGAGCTTGCGAGTTTGCCGTGCACAAGTTGAACTTAAGAAAATAATTATTCTCGAGCCGATTTCAAAAACTTTTTCTCTCGCTTTTTATTTCTATAATATTAAAATCTGAAGTCATAAAATTTTTCAATTTGGGAGCTGTGATTTAGCGATACCTAAAATCAATGCTCCCAAATTAAAAAATTTTATGACTTCAGATTTATTTATAAATTAAAAAAATTCTCATCAACTCGCATTCAGAAAGACACAAAAAAATTGTTTTTTATGTCTTTCAACTTGTAAACTTCATTAGTTTATCAATAAACACTGTCATGCTGAACTTGTTTCAGCATCTTAGATTTAGTAAATAAAGTCTTTTAAATTAATGATTTATATTATAGCTGGCAAGATGCTGAAACAAGTTCAGCATGACAGTATCTGTTCTATTTAGTTATTTTTATAATTTAAAAACTAATTAATATTTCTTATGTTATATCTATCTAATATTAATAAACTTATGCACTTGTGGAATTAAGCGCACCTTATCATATTTTTCTATGAATCTATAAAATGTTTTATTTATAAATTCTGTAGAGATATTTAAAAAATCCCCATCCATTTTGGGTTGCAATATTATCTCTATGTTATATTTTTGTGCCAGTTGTGTCGTTTTTATTATTTCTTCTTCTGTAATTTTTTCATCAAAAACTACTTTTGCAAATATTTCTTTTTTATTTTCAATTGCTATTTTTATAAATTCTTCATGAATATTAAACATATCTTTCATATTAGTAGTTGATGGTAATTTTATATCCATTGAAATGATATCTATGTTATTAATTATTGCTTCAAGATTTTTATACAATGTACCGTTTGTTTCCAAATAAATTTTTTGATTGCATTTAGGCAGGAAGTTTTTCAAAAACTCACTTTCTAATAATGGCTCGCCGCCTGTAAGGCTTATTGAATGAATATTTTTATAGTTATTTATTTCTTTCAATAGGGTTTCGGTAGTGTATTCTTTTAAATCAGATTTGAAATTTGTATCACAATATTTGCAATTAAGATTGCAGTTAGTAAATCTTATGAATAATTGATTTACTCCTACATAAGGTCCTTCACCTTGTATAGATTCGAAAACTTCTTTTATTAATACGTTATTTCTCATCCTTCATATCTTTTCTAATATCGTGTTTTGAAATTTCTTTTAATTTAGAATATAGTGCTTTTTCTTCTTCTGTAAGTTTTTGGGGTAATTTAATTAAAACAGTAATGATGATATCACCTTTTTTTGTTTTTGATTTATTTTCTAATCCTTGAGCACTAAGTCTTAATTTTTGCCCTGATGAGGTCATAGGCGGAATTTTAACTGTTATATTTTCATTAAAAATATTAATTGGTACTTCAGTACCAAATACAGCTTCAAATGGAGTTATTGGCAGATTGCATAAAATATTCAAGCTATCTATTTCGTAGTAAGAATTTTTTTCAATATTAACAATTAAATATAAATCACCGTCTTTGCCGCCGTTTAATCCTTTATTGCCTTCTTTTTTTACTCTAACTTTAGAACCTTGAGTTACTCCTTTTGGAATTTTAACATTAATCTTTTTTTGTATTGAAAGCTGTCCCGTTCCTTTGCACATAGTACATTGTGAACCATTTATAAACAATCTTCCTTCACAATTAGGGCAAGGCTGTGTATGAAGAATATTCACTTTCCTGTTTGTTCCGTTTATAGATTCTAAAAGAGATATAGAAATGTCAAGTGTAATATCTTTTCCGTTTACAGGTTGTTTGACTTCTCTTTTTGTAGAATGAAATAAACTATCTAATGCTTCATTGATAGATTTTGAAAAAGATTCTGATTTATTTGCGTTAACTTTTGCTTTTTTTATATACTCTTCGTATTTATTTTTACGTTCAGTATTTGCTTTTTTTTGAAAGTCTTTTTTTAATTTTTCTTGATAATATCCATGCAGAACATCATATTTCTTTCGTTCTTGTTCATTTGTTAATATTTCATAAGCTTCTTGAATTTCTTTAAACTTTGCGCTATCTGCATTTTTACCAGCAACATCAGGATGATAAATTCTTACTAATTTTCGATAAGATAACTTTATTTCATCTAAAGAAGCATCAAAATTTATATTTAAAATCTTATATAAATCTTTATTATAATAATTCGCCAAAATTCACTCCTTATATAATTTTACGGAATAGAAAAAAAATATCAAACACTTTTTAAACTAAATGTACTTTTATTTACAAGTAAAATGTATTAAAATACATATTGATAAGTATAGACTGGGGATAAACATGGAACTAGAAATAATTAGAAATGAAGATAAAGAGGTTGCTGAATTAATTGAGAAAGAATTACAAAGACAGCAAACAACAATAGAATTAATTGCAAGCGAAAACTTTACATCACGCGCAGTAATGGCAGCTTGCGGAAGTGTTTTAACAAATAAATATGCAGAGGGTAAACCATATAAAAGATTTTATAACGGCTGTGATAATGTAGATAAAATTGAGGAACTTGCACAAGAAAGAGCAAAAAAATTATTCAATGCAGAGCATGCCAATGTTCAGCCTCATAGCGGAGCGCAAGCAAATATGGCAGTATTCATGTATGCTGTGAAACCTGGCGATACTGTAATGGGTATGGATTTATCAAATGGCGGACACCTTTCTCATGGCTCTCCTGTTAATTTTTCAGGATTGTATTTTAATATTGTTTCATATGGTATTAATGACGAAGGTGAAATTGATTATGATAATGTAAGAGAAATGGCGTTGAAACATAAACCTAAATTAATAATTTGTGGTGCAAGTAATTACTCAAAAATAATTGATTTCAAAAAGTTTAGAGAAATTGCAGATGAGGTTGGTGCATTATTATTGGCAGATATAGCACATATTGCAGCATTAGTTGCAACAGGTGAACATCCAAGTCCATTCCCTTATGCTGATTTTGTTACAACAACAACACATAAAACACTTCGCGGACCAAGAGGCGGTATTATTATGTGTAAGCAAGAACATGCTATGGGAATTGATAAAGCTGTTTTCCCCGGCATACAAGGCGGACCTTTAGAACATATTATTGCAGGTAAAGCAATTGCTTTAAAAGAAGCTTTATCAGATGAATTTAAACAATATGCTAAACAGGTTGTTCTTAATGCTAAAGCACTTGCAAAATCATTAATGGATGAAGGTTTAGATATTGTCGGAAACGGTACTGAAAATCATCTTATGACATTGGATTTAAGAAAATTAAATAAAACCGGTAAAGATATAGCAAACGTATTAGAATTAGTAGGTATTACAGCAAATAAAAATACAGTACCTAATGACCCGCAAAGTCCTTTTGTAACAAGCGGGGTAAGACTTGGCTCTCCTGCAATGACAACAAGAGGATTTAAAGAAGAAGATATGACCGAAGTAGGTAAAATTATTGCTGAAACTGTTAAAATATCTGATACAAAAGATGAAGCAAAAATAAAAGAACTAAGAGAACGTTCTTTAAAACTTTGTGAAAAATACCCGTTATATAAGGATTAATTATGGCTATTCAATTATCTGAAGCAAATATAGTCGGCACAGTCGTTGCTTTTATATTAGGGCTGTTCATTGTTCCATTGGTTATAGCTTATTCTGAGAAAAAAGGATTAATGGACCAGCCAAATGCAAGAAAAATACATTCACATCCAATTCCAAGACTTGGCGGTGTTGCAATTTGGATTTGTACTATTCTTTCATTTTTATCATTGATTGTTATGAATTTAATTAGTTATCCACACAGATCTTTATTATCTGGATTGCTTTTAGGCAGTTCATTGATTTTTCTGTTAGGTCTAATTGATGATATTTATGGGTTAGAAGCTAAATTTAAGTTTGTTATACAAATTACTATTGCTTCTATTGTATTTTGTCTGGGCGTAAAAATAACAACAATATTTATTCCTTTTATAGGTTTAGTTGATCTTCATCCTGTATTATCATTTTTGGGAACTATTGCTTGGATAGTTGGTATTAGTAATGCTGTTAACTTTATTGATGGTGTTGATGGTTTAGCAGGTTCTGTTATAACTGTAAGCTCTGTAACATTAGGTTTAATTGCCGTAGCGCTTGTACCTGCTGATGTTGTAAGTTCTTTAATAGCCTTTATTCTTGCAGGTTCTATGCTTGGATTTTTAACATATAATTTTCATCCGGCAAAAATATTTATGGGTGATTCCGGAGCTTTGTTTGCAGGATTTTTGCTTTCTGTCTTATCCATAATGTATCAAATGAAATCATTAGATATAAGAATGTATATGCCTTTATTGATTTTAGCTGTTCCAATCTGCGATATTTTGTTTTCTTCTTTTAGAAGAATTTTGAAAGGAACTTCGCCTTTTGTTGCGGATGCCGAGCATATTCATCATAAACTTTTAAAGTTTGGATTATCACAAAATAAGGCTGTATTGGTTCTTGTTGTATTTTCTATAATAATGGGCAGTATTGCCACTTATATTGCAGCATCTGATACTACAAAATATTTCTTGTATGCTGTTATAATATCTGTTGTAATGATTATATTAAACAGATATGCGAAGTTTGGAGAAGGAAAATAAATTAATGAGCGTAAAAAAAGTTGTAAAATATGGCACTCCGTCATTAAGAGAGAAGTCTAAAGAGGTTCATAAAATATCAAAAAAAGTACAAATTTTGGTAGATGATTTATATGATACCCTATACGCTACAAACGGTGTTGGACTTGCAGCTCCTCAAATAGGTGAGAATTTAAGAGTTTTTGTTATTGATGTCGGAACAGACCCTAAAACAATGAATCCGATTACGTTTATTAATCCTAAAATAATTAAAAAAGAAGGTGCTATAAATTCTTATGAGGGATGTTTAAGTTTTCCTGACGCTTATACAAATGTAAGAAGATATAAATATGTAAAAGTGAAAGCACTTGATATTAAAGGCAGACCATTTATTTTAGAGGCTGGTGAAGGTTCTCTTTTAGCAAGATGTATTCAGCATGAATTTGACCATTTAGATGGCATTTTGTTTATTGACCATTGCAGAAACAGATTTGATGCAGATAAAGTTCTTGCAGAAAAAGGACTTAATGGTGTTGATTCTAAATATTTATTAGATGAACCTGAATTAGAAGAAGAAATTCAAAAAAATCCACAGTCGGAGGAAAAATAGATGATTAATGTTGTCTATATGGGGACTCCTGATATTGCAGTAAAAAGTTTGGAAGAACTTTATAAAAATGAAGAAATTAATCTTTTAGCTTTGGTCACTCAGCCTGATAGACCAAAAGGAAGAGGAAATAAGCTTACTCCTCCGCCTGTGAAGGTTTTTGCTCAAGAACATAATATTCCGTGCTTTCAAACTGAAAAAATAAGCAAAGATCTTGAATTGATTGAAAAATTAAAATCAATGAAACCGGATTTCTTTGTTACATTCGCATTTGGGCAAATATTATCTCAAGAAGTTTTAGATATTCCTAAATTTGCTACAGTAAATTTACATGCGTCATTGCTTCCTAAATATAGAGGTGCAAATCCAATTCAACGCTGTATTTATAACGGAGATAAAAAAACAGGCATTACTACAATGCTTACAGTTCTTGAGCTTGATGCCGGAGATATTTGTGAAACTTGTGAAATTCCTATTAATGAAAACATGACGAATGTTGAACTTAAAGAACTAATAAGTGAAAAATCACCTGATTTAATATGTTCAACGTTAAAAGGATTATATTTCGGCAGTTTAAACCCTCAAAAACAATGCTGTGAAGGCGTTACAATTGCTAAAAAATTTGTAAAACAAGATGGTTTAATCAATTGGAATAAAACAGCAGAATGTATTCATAATCAAGTTCGCTCAATGGTTGATTTCCCTTGTGCCTATACATTTTTTAACGGTAAAATGTTGAAAATCATTGAAACTCGATTAGTTAAAAATGATAATGTTAATGTTTGCTGCAGCGCAGTTTCTAATGTAAATAAAAACGGAATTGAAATAAATACAGGCAGTGGTTGTCTGTTAATAACAAAAGTAAAACCTGAAAGCAAAGGTGTTATGAATGCTTTTGACTTTGCAAACGGTGCAAAAATTAAAACAGGCATGAAGTTTGGAGAATAATATGTATCAAAGAGGTATTCGAGGCGCAATTACAGTAGAAGAAAATTCAGTTGAGGCTGTTAAATCTGCTGTTATTGAATTGTTTTCCGAAATAAGAAAATCTAATAATTTTAAAAGCGAAGATATTTCACATATTATTTTTACGATGACAAAAGATTTAAACTGCATTTATCCTGCTAAAATTGCAAGAGAAGAATTTCAAGACTTACAATACTCACCTATGATGTGTGTTCAAGAACTTGATATTGAAAATTCATTAGAAAAATGTTTAAGAATTCTAATTGTAATTAATACAGACCTTGCACAAACACAGGTAAAACATGTATATTTAAAAGGTGCTGAGAAATTAAGAAAAGATTTAAAATAGAATATGAAAATATTAATAGTCGGTTCTGATAAAAATGCTGTTCTTTTAGCTCAATATTTAAAACTTCAAGACTCTATACATGATATTTACATAACAACAGAAGAAGAATGTGTAGATAAGTATTATACTGCTTTAAATATTAAAGAAAATGATATTTCAAGTGTTTGTGATTTTGTTAAATATAATCAAATAGAATTTACGATAGTAACGTCGCCTTTAGCGATCATAAACGGAATTGCAGATATATTTAAAAAGGAAAATTTCCCAATTTTTGCACCTTTTGCAGAAGCTGCAAGAGTCACATATTTTAACAGCATTGCAAAAAAAATAATGTACAAGTTAAAAATTTCTACACCAAGATTTGGAATTTTTGACAGAGAAAATCTTGCTTTAGATTATATAAGAAATGCTAAATTCCCTATAGTTATATCTAATGATTTTACATTATTAGAAAGAAAGTCAGAATTTTTCCCTTGTTTTTCAAAAGCAAAAATTGGAATACAAAAAGCCTTTGAAAATACGGAAAATGAAAAAGTAGTTATAGAACATTATATTGATATAGAACCTGTTTATATTTACTTTCTTACAGACGGTTATAGTGCTTTGCCTTTAATTGCATTAGAGAGAACTAAAGGTAATAAATATACGATAACAACAGCTCCAAGCCAAAAAGTTTCAGATGATATGCTTGTAAATATATTAAAAAAGGCTATTTATCCATTGTTGGATGATATTTCAAAATTTGCCGGCGGTTATACTGGTATAATAGGATTAAAAGTTAAAATACAAAAAGAAAACTTTGGTGTTTTAGAATTTTATAACGGATTTCAAGAATATGATTTTCAAGCATTGTTATCAATATTAGATGATAATTTATTAAATCTATTATATGACGCTTCTAATGAATGCTTAGCAGATAACCATGACTATGTTAGATTGTCTGATAGTTATTCATATTCTGTCTCGTTCAATAAAAATGATGTTGAAATAGATGAAGATTCAGATGAGGATTTTATAGAAAGTGAAGATGCTGAGAATATTATGTTTACAAATACTTCATCTACAATGAATTATGCAAAAGAACAGCTTCTTGAGTATCTTGAACTGATATGTGAAAAAGATGTATATGAAGATATTATTAATTCAGAAAAGAAAAAGGAATGCAAGATTTGAAAGAAGAAAGAAAATTTAAAAGGCAATGTGTATCTTGTAAAGAATATAAAGATAAATCTGAGTTAATAAGATTAACAAAAGATTATAAAAGTAATGAATTGCAAATAAATGAAGATAATTCTTTAAAGGGTCGTTCATTATATATATGCAAGAATGAAAAATGTCTAGAAACCGCTATAAAAAAGAAAAAAATCGAACATTTTTTAAAAACAAATCTTTCAGAAAAATTAAAAGAAGAGCTCTATACTGTACTTAATAAATAAATTGTGTTACAACTATTATATGGTTGTATAAAAAACAGGATATTATAATGACAGTAGAAAATAAAAGAGTATATGAATTAGCAAAAGAATATGGTATGTCCAATAAGGACTTTATTGAATATTTAGACAGTAAATTGGATATAAAAGTAAAGTCTCATTCAAGTAATCTTTTACCTGCTCAAATAGATAAGATAAAGGCTGCAATGTCTAAAAATAAAACTGATGAGCCTGCTAAAAAACCAAAAGCTTTCATTATAAAAAAAGCAAAAGCAGCGCCGGAAGTAGAACAAGCAGTTGAAAAGCCTGTAAAACAAGAACCAAAAATTGTTGAAAAAACTGTAAAAGAAGAAAAACCTGTACAACCAAAGAAAGTAGAAGAAAAACCTGTTGAAGTAAAAGTTGAAGAAAAAAAAGCAGAACCGGTAGTAGAGGAAAAGAAGCCAGAAATTCCTCAAATACGTTCTTTGTTAGAATATAACAACAGAAATAGTCAAAGAAGACGCCAAGAAATGCAGGCTAATAGACAGCGTGCAGAAGAAGAACGTAATAATAATCAACAAAGAAGAGATTCTCGCGATTCAAATGCAAGAGGTGCTTCAAAATTTCCTCCACGAAATCAAAATGAGAGACCAAATAGACCAGAAAGAGGCGAAAGAGGCGAAAGAGGCGAAAGACCGGATAGAAGACCTCCTTTTGACAGGAATAGAAATGAAGACAGAAAACCTGCTGATGCAAATAAGCAACGCAATGAAAGACCAAATCAGCCTAAAAAACCAATTCAACATCATATAATTTCTCAAGAAATTTATGATGGTAAATCTGCACCAAATACAGCATTTAAGAAAAAAGGTCCTAAAGAAAAGAAAAAACAATATAAAAATAAAGAAGAAGAACAAGAGTTAATCAGTTTAGAAAAAGCTATTTCTCAAAAACATAAGAAAAAAGCAAAAGATTCTAACGAAGCAGAAGTAATTACACAAGTAGTTATTAATCAGCCTTTAACAGTTGGTGAACTTGCTGATAAAATTGGAAAGTCACCTGCTGAAATTGTTAAATTCTTAATGATGCAAGGTATCTTGTCAACGGTAAATGAAGTTATTGCGGTAGAAACTCAAAAGAAAATCTGTGAAAACTTTGAACTTGAAGTTCTTGAAGAAGATATTAATGCATATATCGAAGAAGAACTTGCAAAAGAAGAAAAAGAAAAAGCAATTAAAGAAGTAGATGAATCCTTACTTGAATTAAGAGCTCCTGTAATCAGTATTATGGGGCACGTTGACCATGGTAAAACAACATTGTTAGATTCAATTCGTGCTTCAAAACATAAAATTGTAGCAACAGAAGTTGGCGGTATTACTCAATCTATAGGTGCTTATACTGTTTATTTAGAAGATAACAAAGATAAGAAGATTGTGTTTATTGATACTCCTGGTCACGAAGCATTTACGGAAATGAGAGCTCGTGGTGCTAAGGCTACAGATATAGCAATTCTTGTAGTTGCAGCAGATGATGGTATTATGCCTCAAACTATTGAAGCTATTAACCACGCTAAAGCAGCAGAAGTTCCTATTATTGTAGCTGTAAATAAAATAGATAAACCAAGTGCTGATCCTGATAAAATCATGCAGCAATTAACTGAGTTTGGTTTAGTTCCTGAAGAATGGGGCGGCGATACAATTTGCGTTAAAGTTAGTGCTCTTCAAGGTAAAGGTATTGATGAATTATTAGAATATATTCTTTTACTTGCAGAAGTTCAAAACTTACGTGCAAATAAATCGGCACTTGCTTCGGGTGTAATTATTGAAGCAAAACTTGATAAAGGTAAAGGACCTGTAGCTACTTTATTGGTTCAAAATGGTACACTTCATACAGGTGACTGCTTTGTAGTTGGTAATGTTTGCGGTAAAGTTAGAGCTTTAATTTCAGACTCCGGTGAAAGAATAAAAGAAGCAGGACCTTCGACTCCTGTTGAAATCTTAGGTTTAACAGAAGTTCCTCAAGCAGGTGACGCATTTGAAGCTGTTGAAAATGAAAAAGTTATGCGTGCTATCTGGCAAGAAAGAAAAGAAAAAGAAAGAAATTCAAAACTTGATAGCATGAAACCTGCCCATATAAGAAATGAACAGGTAGGTGATGCAGAAGACAATATTAAGAGATTAAATCTTATTATTAAAGCAAACACACATGGTGCAGCTGAAGCCGTTTCACAAGGAGTTTCTCAATTAGAATCAAAAGAAATTATTACAAAAATTGTTCACGTTGGTGTAGGTGATATCTCAGAAGCCGATGTAATGCTTGCAAGTGCAAGTAATGCAATTATACTTGGTTTTACAGTAAAAGAAGATGCAAATGCACAAGCAGCGGCTGAAAAACAAGGTGTTACAATTAAAAAATACAATATTATTTATCAAGTATTAGAAGATTTAGAACAAACAATGTTGAACCTATTGCAGCCTGAAATCAAAGAAGTTGCTCTTGGTAAAGCAGAAGTTAGACAAGTCTTCACCGTTGGTAAAACAACAAAAATTGCCGGCTGCTATGTACTTGAAGGTAAGATTGTTAGAAATAAAACAGCAGTTGTTATCAGAAACGGCGAAGAAGTATTTAAAGGTCAAATTGACCAGCTAAAACGTTTCAAAGATGATGTAAAAGAAGTTGCACAAGGCTTTGAATGCGGTATTTCCTTCGATAAGTTCAATGATATACGTGATGGTGATATTATTCAAGTTACTACAACTGAAGAAATTGAAAGACAAGTATTAGTATAGGTAAGGTAGAATATGTCTTTAAGAAATGAACGTGTAAGAAAAACATTAATGAAAGAAATAGCTGATATTATTCAAAAGGAATTAAGAGATTCTCGAATTCATGGTGTTGTTTCTATAACAGATATAGAAATCTCTCACGATAATTCATTTGCAAAGGTATATTATTCTGTATTTGCTTCTGAAGAAGAAAAGGCAACTACTATAAAGGCAATTACTGATAATACTGCTAAAATTCGATATGAAGTCGGTAAACGTGTTAGATTAAGATTAACTCCCGAGTTAAGATTTATTCCGGATGATTCACTTGAACGCGGTGCTAATGTTACAGAACTTATAAATAAAATTTCCAGAGGCGAGATTTAGTTTTAATGTTTGGGTTTCTGAACGTAAATAAACCATCCGGTATTACTTCTCATAAAGTTATTTCTATTTTGCGAAAAATAACAGGAATAAAACAAATAGGTCATGCAGGTACATTAGACCCTTTAGCAAGCGGCGTTTTACCGATTGCAATCGGTAAAGCTTCAAAGTTGATAGATTATATGGAAGAAGATAAATCTTATCAAGCAGGTATGTATCTTGGCAAAGTTTCTGATACTTATGATATAGAAGGTAAAGTAGAAGATACGAGATATCGAAAAATAACTTTAGAAGAAATAAAGAATATTCTTCCATTATTTAGAGGTGAATGTAAACAAATTCCGCCTGCCTTTTCTGCTGTTCATTATAATGGTAAAAGGCTATATGAACTTGCAAGAAACGGTCAAATTCCTGAGGATATTCCTTCTCGTGATATAAATATTTATAAAAATGAAATAATTTCTTTTGATTGTGAAAACCAAATTCTAAAACTTGATATTTCTTGCTCTAAAGGTACATATATAAGAACAATAATTAATGATATAGGTAATGAACTTGGCTGTGGTGCTGTTATTTTTGAATTAACAAGAACAAAATCTTCTGACATGAATATTGGGAACTCTTTAAATCTAACAGAAACAACAACAAAAGAAGAAATAGAAAATAATCTTATTAATCCTTTAGATGTTTTGAAAATGCCTGTTTATCAAATAAATGAGTATGAATATAATAAACTTTTAAATGGTAACAAATTTAAAAATAGAAGTGATAAAACAGGCAATATTTTATTGGTTCAGAATAATAAGATTTTGGCTATTGCGAGTGCTGATTGCAATTATATTCAGCCAAAAAAGGTGCTATTATGAAAAAATTGATTGTTTTTGTTTGTTTATTTATTCCTTTACTTGTATTTGCTGATGATTGCAGTATTACTTGTCCAAAGGAAAGCATTGAAATTCAAAAGTCTGAAAGCCTATTAAACCGAGTAACAGGTGCAAATTTTGCTTCAAAAAAAATAGCAGAACTTGTTATTCAAAATGAATTAAATGATGAGTTAAACTCTAATTTTAAAGCAAAATTGGATGTTTTTTCTATAAAGCTGTTAAAACAGGGTAAATTTAAAGGGTTAACTCTAAAAAGCGATAAAATACAATATAAGGCTATTAGTATATCAGATTTCTATGCGGAAACAATTTGTCCTTATAATGAAGTTATATATAAAAATAAAAGATTGTATTATCAGCAAGAACTTCCTATGAAATTTCAAGGCTCAATCACTAATGATGATTTAAAAAATATAATTTCTTCTACTGAATTTCAAAAAGAATTACAAAAGGCTCAGTTTGATATAAACGGACAAAAATTATTTAAAATAGATAATCCTAATGTAGAAATAAAAAATAATAAAATTTATTTTAAAATTCCGTTAAAAATGCTTTTTGCTTCTGTAAATGTTAAAGCTTTTGCTGATATAGAGGTTGAAAATAATAAAATAGTATTAAAAAATATCACTTTTGGTTCAAAAAGTAATATAATTAGTGATAGCATGCTTGTGCCAATAATGAATAAAATAAATCCAATATCTTATGAAACAAGCGCACTAAATGGAAAATTTTGTAAAATTTTCATAAAAAAAGCAGAAATAATTGATGATAAAATAAATATTAATGGGATTTTTATAATAAATAAGAATTATGGCGGATAGTAATGAGTAATTTTTCAAAGATTGTTTTAATAATAATATTAGTACTTTCATTCTTTTTTATTAAAGAAAAATGGGGGAATAATATAACAAATTTTGTTTCTTCATTTGGATCAATTCCTAAGATAGAATTGAATAATCCGGTTGCAAGTAAAACAACAAATAAGCCTAAACCGGTAGAAAAAGAACAAACAGAAGTTGTTAAAAAACCAACAGAAATACCTACAAAGAATGAAGTTAAGAAAGAAAAAGAAACTGTTTCGATATATTTCCTTGCTTTAGATTCAAACGATAATGGTATATATAAAAAGGTCCAAAGAGAAGTTCCTATAGGTGAAAATAAGCTGGAATTTGCAATAAATGAACTTTTAAAAGGTCCTAATATAATAGAAAAATCAGCAGGTGCTTATAGCGAAATACCAAAAACAACAAAGCTTTTAAAAGTAAAACAGACAGGAAATAAAGTAATAATTGACTTTAGTTCTGATTTCCAATATGGAGGCGGAACAGATAGTATTTATTCAAGAATGATGCAATTAATAAAAACAGCAATTGCGAATACAGAAAATAAAAAAATATATTTATATTTAGATGGTAAACAAGTTAATATTATTGGCGGTGAGGGTATTATGATAACGCAGCCGTTAACAGAAAAATCTTTAGAAGTGTAAAATTTTATTAATAAGAAAATATGTTAGTCCATACTCTTTGACGGTATGTCAAAATGAAAAAATAAACATAAGACATAAAAAGGAGAGCTGAACTAATGACAAGAATAAGAATTTGTATTTCTAATGAAATGGCAGAAAAACTTGGTGATTTAAATAAGAAAGAATTGTATATTTTAACTTTAATTGCAGAAGGTAAAACAAACAGGCAAATTGCAGAAGATATGAAGATTAGTGTACATACTGTAAAAGCTCATATTGCTGTTATTTTACAAAAAATGGATGTGAAATATCGTGTACAAGCTGTAATTAAAGCATTATCTCAAAAACTAATTGAAATCATTTGATTACAAAAAAAATCTTATGTGGTAAAATTGATTTGTACTAAATTTAAAGGATTTCAATTTTGTTTGAAAAATTTACCGAAAAAGCTATTGATGCTGTTAAAAAAGCGCAAATCTATGCAATAGAAAATAATCACGAAAAAATTTATCCTGAGCATTTGCTGCTTGCTTTATTAAATGATACAAACAGTATTATAGTTAAAACTTTTTCAATATACAAAATTGAAATAACAGAGCTAAAGAAAGAAATTGAAAATCTCTTAAATAAAAGAGCTATTGTTAAGCCTGTTGAATTTGTATCTTTTAGTGAATCATCAAAAGATATTTTTGTAAGAACATTAGAAATAGCTAAGATTTTAGGTAATTCTTATGTGAAACCAGAGCATTTATTCCTTGCGATTTGGGATTATCCAAAATTAGAATTAACGAATGTTTTGAAGGATAAAGGAATAGATGTAGATAAGATGAAAACTATGCTTTATAATGTTTTATCTGCAAATAAACATAAAAAGGTAAAACATCCGGAAGCTATTGAAAAAAGAAGAAGAAATGATAAAAGCGACAGTATTATTTCTTTGATAGAAAATTCCGAAAGTAAAAAAATATTTGATAGAGCAATTGCTAAATTATCCACTTCTAATTATGAAATTTTAGGTACAGAGCAAATAATGCAATCAATATTAGAAGATAGTGAACTTGATGTTACAAAGATATTAAGCAATGCAGGTGTTACAGCTGAAAGTTTTTCTGAAAAATTACATGAAGTTTCTTCAAGACAAGCTGAATTTGAAGATAAACAAATAATTTTTACACCTAATGCGCTTAAAACTTTAATGACAGCATTAGATATCGTAAGAGAAGAAGGTAATGCTTCTATATTGCCTGAACATATTATTTTAGGCTTGTTAAAATCTAAAAAAGGTATTGCATATAATATATTGAAAGAATTAAATGTAAATGAATTTTTATTAGAAGAAAAAATAATGCAGCCAATTGAAAAACAAGTTAATGAAACATTATATATAATGAGATTGGCAAAACAAGAAGCAAGAAGAATAGGTAATAGCGTTGTAGGTAGTGAACTTATTCTTTTAGGTATTGTTCTGGAAGCAAATAGCATTGCAGCTGAAGTTCTTAGAGATTTAGGTGTAATTGTTAAAGATGCAAGAGAAATAATTGAAGAATTAATTGGGGTTAGTGATGATTATAATAGTTCGGAAATCACTTTTAGCCAAAGAGCAAAATTAATACTGGAAGATGCATGGAATATTGCAAAATCTCAAAATAAAACAAAAACAAGTGCAGACGATTTGTTAATAGCAATTTGTAATCAGCCTGATTCTGTTGCAATGAAGGCTTTAAGTAAGTTAGGAGTAGATGCTCTTGAAATCAGACAAGGCATTAAAAACAGAATTACAAACTGTGGAATTTGAGCTTTTAGTTCCTGCTAATAACAAAAATACAGCTATTAAAGCAATAAAAGCAGGGGCTGATGCAGTTTATATCGGCTATTCAAAATATGGGGCAAGAGTTCAAGCCGGCAATTCAATTGAAGACATAATTGAACTTATAGAATTTGCTCATATTTATCGTGTAAAAATTTATATAACTTTAAATACAATCTTAAAAGATGAAGAATTAAATGAAATTGAGAAGTTAATTTGGCGTTTATATGAAATAAATGCTGATGGTATTATTATTCAGGATATGGGTATTTTAGAATTAAATTTGCCGCCAATACCTATAATTGCAAGTACTCAATGTCATAATAATACTTTAGAAAAAATTCAATTCTTAGAACAAACAGGTTTTAAACGTGTAATTCTTCCGCGAGAAGTGAGTTTGAAAGAAATTAAGGAATTTCATAAAAATACAAATGTTGAATTAGAAACCTTTATCCATGGTGCTTTATGTATGTCATATAGCGGACAATGTTATTTAAGTTATGCGATTGGCGGAAGAAGTGCCAATAGGGGTGCATGCGCTCAACCGTGCCGAAAAAAATATTCTTTAAAAGATGCTAATGGAAAATACATTTTGAAAGATAAACATATATTGAGTTTAAAAGATTTTAATCTTTCAAATAAATTAGAAGATTTAATTTTATCTGGTGTTACTTCTTTTAAAATTGAAGGCCGATTAAAAAATGATACTTATGTTGTAAATACAACTGCATATTATAGAAAATTAATAGATAAAATTCTAACAAAATATAATTTGCGCCGCTCCTCTGTTGGTTTTAGTATATATGATTTTGAGCCAGATTTGAATAAAACATTTAATAGAGGTTACACACATTTTTATATTAATGAAGAGAAAAAAGATATTGCAACGGTAAATTATACCTCTTCATTAGGTGAATATGTAGGCGAAATAGAAACGGTAAAAAATAATTCTTTTTCGCTAAAGAAGAATATATTAAATAATGGCGACGGAATTTGTTTTTTTGATGAAAATAACTTATTATCTGGAACAAAAGTAAATAAATCAGAAGGCAATATTGTTTACCCGTTAGATATGAAAGGACTAAAAAAAGGAATAAAAATCTATAGAAATTATGACAATGTTTTTGAAACAAAATTAAATAATTCAAATATAAAGCGTCAGATTAATATAAATATAAAATTAAAAGAAACAGATTGCGGTTATATGTTTCTTATGACAGATAGAGAAAATAATACAGCTGTATATATGCTTTCTAATAATATTGAAACAGCACAAAATAAAGAAAAAGCATTAAATACTCTGAAACAACAGCTTTCAAAGACCGGAAATACAGAATTTAATGTATTGAATGTTGATATTTCAATAAAGAATATTCCATATTTAAAAGTTTCACAAATTAACGAAATAAGAAGAATTTTAACTGAAAAACTAAGAAGAATAAGAAAGAAAAATTATAAATATAGTTATAGAAACAATGATATTAAAGTATTGGAATATCCTCAAAAAACGCTAAATTATAAAGCTAATATTTATAATAAAAAAGCTTATGATTTCTATAAAAAACGCGGATGCAATATAGAAGAAATGGCATTAGAAACACAAAGTAATATTAGTAATAAAGAAGTAATGATATCTAAATATTGTATAAAAAATCAATTGGGAATATGTCCTAAACAAACTTCACAGAGAAAATATACAGAACCTTTCACCTTAATAGACGAATTCAACAAGGAGTATCTTATTGAATTCGATTGTAAAAATTGTAATATGAAAATAATCTTAAACTAGTTTGTATTAATTATCCATTTGTATACCACATTTATTAAGCTGGTTTCTTATTTCCGTTTCTCTTTTGTTCCATGTTGCATATTCTGTTTGATTTTTTTCATCAAGTGCAAGTTTTTGTAAATTTTTGATAAAGTTTAATTCAATAATGTATCTTCTTGGTGAGTTAGCAAAATCACTATTATTAGTTTGTTTTATATAATCAGCATAAACTCTTTTAGCATTGTTATATGCAGTATTTTTTTGTTGAGTGATATTTGTTCTACTTTGGGTTGTTTGTCTATTTATCTTATCCATTTATACCTCTTTTATTTATATAATACTTTTTTATTATTTATGTGCAATAGCCATATAACCGAAATATTCTAATATTTGATCTAAAGTAAGGTCAAGATGTTTTGCACTATCCCAAGGATTTGTAATTTTGAACATTATTTCACCATTAAATAGATAAGGAGTTACACCATATGCATGACCTGCAGCAAGTTGAAGTGTTTCATTTAGGAATGTTGTATCGTTAGAACCTTTAGAACCAAGTGTAATGATTAATTCATCCCAGTTTTCTTGATTAGAAAGAATATTCCTAATTGCTTGGGGATTACGGAATACTTGTATGTCAGTTAGACCAAAAATTTTAAATACATCTTCCATAAAACCACCATATGATCTTGCTTGTAATGCCATATGTTCCCAACTTCCGGCATTTTGTATAGACATAAGTTCATTAAAGTATCTTTGGTAATCTGCGCTTGAAGGATCAAGGTTATTTAATGTATCCATTAACCATTTTGATTTTACATCAATATAATTAATACCAAATACAGTTTCTAACATTTTAAATCCTGCAGCTCCGTCTATATTAGTTCTTTTACCAAATATTGCAGAATATTGACTAATAATCTCATCTATTTCTTTAATGTTGTTAAAACGAATGCTTTGACCACTTATATCAACAATTATAGAACCATCAGGTTGTTCTTTGAAGCATTGAAGAAGTTTTACTCTTGTTTCCGGTGTTTTAAACATTAAGTCAAGGCTTGAAACTAAGAAACAATCTCCAACTTCACCTTGCATACTTGCGAATCTTTGAGCTGGTGGGAAAAGTTCCATATATGTTTCTGCTGACATATTTAAGTTTTGAATTGTTCCATCAGCTAACTTTATACCAATTGTATTACCACCATCAAGTGTACATACATCTCCAACTTTTATAGCTTTAACAGCGTCATCTAAGTTTGAAAATTCAGGAACAAAAACTTTTTGAATATCTATACCTTCTGAATAAGCTTGGTATAATTTGTTTAAGTCATCATAAAATTCTTTGCTTACACTTTCTGGGTCATTTAATATTTTGTTGAAGTCAATATCGTCAGGTAATTTACCCATATCAACAAGCTTATTTATTGTATCAACAGCTTCTTCCGTAGTTATAGGTGTATCTGCATATTTATCTGCTAAGTTTTCTGATAAATCATCACTATCAACTTTAATATCATCGCCGTCAACTTTAACATCGTCGCCATCAACTTTGATATTATCTCCGTCAACGTTGATATCATCACCATCAATATGTATATCAGCATCATCAAGGTCTATATCAACATTATTACCTGCATTTGATAAACCTACAGCTGTTAATTTGCCATTTTTATCAAAATCAAATGTGATTTCTTGACCATCGCTTACAACTTTCATTGATGATAAAGTTCCATTTGGATTTACTTCAATACCATCAATTTTGCTTAATCCGTCAGATATACCTTCTGCAGTTGTCATATCGATACCTGGTAAATCTAATTGGCTAAGTGCTGATAACATTGTTGGTACATTTGGCATATCAGCTAATGAGATATTATCAAGAGCTTTTATTGCATCATTTGGATCTAAATTCATATTTTTGAAATATTTTTCTAAAGAATCAAGTGCTGTTTCAGCATTTTTCATTAATTGACTTGCTGCATATTTATTAACCATTCCATCAGCATCCAGTAATGCATCATCTAATTTACCGGCTACTAATTCAGCAAGAGGGTTGTTAGTTGTTCCTTCAGCTAAGAAGTCATTAATATCTGCTCTAAATGTTCTTGAATGTATTCCATCAGATAATGCTGATAACCCACTGGTTGCTGTTGTCATTCCTACATTGAATACAGAACCTATAAATCCGCCTTGTAGACCTGTTTCTGCAAGTTGTTGGAATGAGAAATCAACATCTTCATCAAATAATGCATTAATTGCATATTCACCGCTAGCACTAAAACCACCGTCTATGAAACCTTCAACTGCTGCACCTGCTGCTTTTCCGCCAAAATTTATTGCAGCTTTTTTAGCTGTTTCTTTAAATGTAGTTGTAACTGCAGTTTGAGCTGCTTGTGTACTAATTTTTCCGGTAATAGCAGCACCTACACCATTTGCTAAGTTACCAACAATACCATTTAGTCCGCCGATTAAGAAATCTTTTCCAAATTCTTTCCAACTATAATTGAAATCAAGATTTCCATCGCCATCTGCATCATAGATACTGTCAATAGCATTTAATCCGGAAGAAACTAAAGCACCTGTACCGCCAGCAATTCCAAATCCTGCTGCAATTAATGATAGTGAAGCACCGCCTGTAAATGGAGCTGCACATATACCTGCTGCTGAACAAACTGTTACTACTACTGTAGATACAACACCTGATACAACACCTATAACTGCATCTTTTGCTGTTTCTTGAGTTTCTTTGTAATCTTCTATTGATTCTCTTGCTTTATTATCTTTAGTAAGAGATAATACATCTTTATCTAATTCTTCATCTTCATTTACAGCATCAACAATTGTGTCTACATATTCAGTAATATCTGCTTTTCCTGCTGTAACAGAGTTATCTGTCTCAACTTTAGTTTCTGTAGTTTTTTCTGTAGAAAGTTTATTGTATGCAAGTAATTCAGCAACAGCTTCTATGCTAAAATCTTTACCTGTAATTTGTTTAAATAATGCAGCATATTCAACAGGGTCTGTACAAGAATCCAATTGTTCTGCAAGTTGTAAGTAAACATCAACTTGTGCTCTGGCTTCTGTTTCGCTTGTACCTAAACCTAAAAGATTATTTAATGCACCTGCACCTTTGCTTATAATGCCTTGTCTGTCAACTGCATTGTCCATATCTTCAGCCATTGCAGCAAATTGTTCTTGCAATATGTCATTAATCACTTCCATGCTTACTTCTTCGCCATCACAAACAATAACGCCATTGTTTATAATTTCCATTGTTTGTGCAGCATGAGTGATTGCAGCTGCATCGTTATGCATAATAGATGAAAGATTTTCGTTTGATAAATCTTTGATATTAGCAACTGAACATTGAGCAAGTTGTTCTTCTGTTAATTCTGCCGGGTTAACTATATTGCCGGCTGCGTCAACAACAACTTCTTTATCGCCGTATATAGCTCTATATGCTTCAGCAATTTTTTCACTATCGCCTGATAGAAGTGCTTCTTCAAGAAGTGCTTTTTTATCATCAAGAGCTTTTTGATCAGCAGCATTGCCTGCACCAAAGAAAGACATAATTCCGTCTGCAATACCTGCTGAACCGTTAGCTGCATTAATTTCGCTTTGATCTGTAGAAAGTTCAGTAATCATTGCTTCTTGTAGTGCTATATTTTCTTTTTCTTGTTCAATTTGTGCTTGTAAATCAGTTATTTTTGAATCTAATTCTTCAATTTTGCTTTGATCACCAGCAATTACTTCTGTAGTTGCTTGAATTACTTCATCATATTCTGTTTCTTTTGTATCTCTTGTTTCAACAAGACCAAGAACGTATGTTTCTAATTCTTGTGCAACTTGTGTTGCTGAAATATAATTTCCTTCAGCATCTTGTAATCTGCCTTCAGCATCCACTTGATAATTGTTGCATTGTAAATAGTTATCAAAGGCTGTATTATATTGAGATTCTGCATTTTCTTCTGATTCCATTGCAGAAGCAAGAGCGATTAAAGCTTCCGCATATTCTTGGTCGCTTACTTCTCTTTCACCTGTAGCTCTATCTAAAACAACTTGTGCAGCATCTGCTACGCTTTGTGCTTCTTCTTGTTCATCTTTTCTTTCTTCTAATGCTTCTAAAGCTTCATCACTAGCTATTTGAGCTTTTTCTTGTTCTGCAGCTTTTCTGTCAGCTTCTGCTTGGGCATGATCTCTTCCTGCAATTGCATCAGCCAATGCATTAAATAAATTACTTACCCAGTTTGCAATCTTTTGGAATATATTTTGAGAAGCATTTTCTTGTTGAGCTTTTGCATTGTTATATTCACTTTGTGCTTTTTGAACTTCTTGATTTTTTACGTTTAATACAGAAAATGCTTCAGAAGCTTGTACTGTAGCATCTGCAAGTTCATTTCCTTTTGTATCAGCAACACCTTGTGCAGCATCTGTATTACCAACTGCAGTTGTTAAATTATCATTTGCAGTATTTGAATCATCTTGTGCCACTTCTTCTTCTTGAATTGCTTGTGTATTGTTGTCAGCTGCTGTATCTGATGTGTTTTGAGCTTCATCTGTTTTATTTTGTGCATTAGTTAAATCAGTTGCTGCATTATCAGCTTTTGTTTTGCTGCATTGAGTTTGTTGTTGTGCATTTTCTACATCAGTTGCTGCTGTATCTCTTTGTTCTTGTGTTGTAGAAACATCATCTTGTGCTGTTGTTAAATCTTGGTTTCCTGTTTCTATTTCGCTGCAAAGATCGCCAACTACTTGTTCTTTTTCATTTTGTGTAGAATCAAGTGTTTCTGTTTGTGTTGATAAATCTTGTTCTGTTTCTGTTTTTTCAGTTTGAAGACCTTCAAGTTCACTTGTCATTGCATCAAGGTTGCTTCCTGCTCCGCTGCCAAAATCCATAACAGAATTTAAATTTGTATTGCCGCAATTTGATGTATTACCAACTGAAGATGTATTACCTGTTGATAGGTTAGATGTTCCTTGATCTACTGTATTTGTTTTTTGAGGAGTTGTTGTTTCAACTGTTGGAATATTATTAGTTGTTGAAGCAACTGAATCTGTGTTTGTAACTTCTGCATGATTGTTTGTTTTTGAAATAAATTGGAATCTGCCTTCATTAATTTGTGTTGCAGCTGTTAATAAATCGTTTACAGATACATCTTCTTCATTATCATCAAATCCTTTTATTGAATTTAAGAAATTTTCCAATTCATCTTGGCTAACATCATTTGATTTATCTACATCGATTGCTTCTACAAATTTTGCATTTTTTCCTAATTCGCTAAATACGTCTTTAAATATATCAAAATTACTAATTTCACCTTCTAAAATTTCATCAGTTACAGCATCTGAAATTTTACCGTCAAAATTTTCAACAATATTTTTTGCATCTCTACTAGACATATCATTGCCTAGTTCATCTTCTATTTTGTCTTCAACAGAAGAAATTACTCTATTTTTATTTACGCCTTCATTATCTTCTTCTTCAACTTCAGTATCTTCATCTATTTCTTCAAGTTTATCAACAAGTTTTCCAAATTCAATTTCCATGCTTAAAATGTCAGATATACTTTTGCTCATTATATCTGTTTCACTTGCATCATATTCAGATTCTAAAAATGATTTGAATTCATTAGCATAATTAAAAATACTAATGTCTTCGTAATTAATAGTTTCGTTATTTTCGCCAGTTTCTTTAAGTTTGTTATTTTCTTCAAGGTATGAAATAAAAAGATTTTTTAAATTTTCAAGTTTCATACTAATTTCCCCTTCACCATACATTATGAATAACGGCAATTCCCGAAAATTCTTTAGATTTAAGGGTAAAAAGTGTTAACAAATCTTAAAACTTAATAATTGTTTTATTTAACGCGTATAGAGCAGGTTCTAAACCACAAATATTGGCAAATTCTTCAAATGTTGATACTTTTTTTTGTTTTACCGAGTTTGCTAATATTTTGGCTCTAACACGTGTAACTCCAGGAAGTAATTCTATAATTGTCCAAGGTTCTTCATTTATATTTAGGAAAGGTTCAATTTTCTTTTGTTTTTTGAAAGCTTTTTTTGCTTTTCTAATTTTTCTTTTATATTCTATTATTTTAGAATTTTTTATATAGTTTTTTATATAAATTGCAACCGGAATTAAGATTAAAGAAATAAATGCATATAAATATAGCTTGTTATTAATTAAAGCTAAAAATAGAAATATATATAAAAACAAAAGAAATCTCATTTTTTTCTCCTAAATTTAAGTCTGAGAAGACTAATATGTTTGTTAAAAAATATCATGAATAAATATATAATGCAAAATGTAATATCAAGAAAAGGCTTCTTGTTAAAGAAGCCTTTTGTATAAGTAGAAGGAGAATGGGACTAAAATTATCTTGCTAAAGTAGAGTAAGCTGGGTTGTTAGCGATTAAGCTAGCGATTGTTGTAGATTGGTTGCCATCGTTTTTGTATAATTTTGATAAGTAGTTTAATCTTTTTACTAATTTTGAGTCAGAAGCTTTTAAAGAAGGATTTGCGTTAGTGAAAGCTACCCAAGTTTGAACTTCTGTAGTCCAAGCTCTAACTTCTTCATCATAAGTTTTAGAGTTTTCGTGGTGAACTGATTCGTGAGCGATTAAGCAAGCGATAGCTTCAACAGGAGCTGTTTTGTAGTTAGAGCTGATTAAGATAACTAATCTTCCGTCTGCTGATTTTGCTGTAACTGCTTCACAAGTACCATAACCAAGTGCAACTAAGTCTCTGAACATAATTTTGATTGGTTGGTTTGTTGAGTTTTGACCTTGAATTACGTTAAGAACTTTTCTGTTATTCATAGCTTCAAGTCTGTTAAGAGCTTCAGTTAAAACTGGTTGTTTTGTATTAGCTGTATAATCTGCAGCGATTGCTACGTTAGCGAAAGCCATTAAAAATAATGCGCTAAAAAGCACAACTAATTTATTCATTAATCTCATAACAGGGAATCCTTTTTGAACAACTTATCTTTTACACTTATTTGGACTTCTCTCGTCCTTACATTTATACTTATCGGCAAGATGAAACGAGAACTTTAGTTTTTTGTTTAAAATTTTAAGAATTATGTAACATTGCTTAATAGTTAAAAAAACAATTTGTCAAAAGTATTGAAAATACTATTTTTTTAACTTTAAAGTTTTCTTGTTGTATATTGAGGGTTTTTACTGCTATTATATTTATGAAAGAGGAATTTTATGTTTGATATTGGAATAATTGGTGCCGGACCTGCCGGTTATGCAGCTGCTATAAGAGCAAGCCAAAGAGGTTTAAGTGTTGTTTTATTTGAAAAAAAAGATATCGGCGGTACCTGCTTAAATAGAGGTTGTATTCCTACTAAAACAATTCTACATTCATGTAATGTTTTAAATTATTTGAAAAATACTAATAAATTAGGCATTAATGCTGAAAATATTACTTTTGATTTTTCTAAAATACAAGAAAGACAAAAAATTGTTTCCGAAAAAATACGTAAATCTTTAACAGCATTGATAAAAGGTTATGGGATTACTATTGTTGAAGAAGAAGCAAATATAGAAAATAAGCATGTGATTAAGACAACATCAAATTCTTTTGAAGTGAAAAATATAATTATTGCAACAGGTTCTAAACCTAATAAAATCAAATTTAGCGGCAATTATGACGAATCCTTTGTATTAACATCTGATGATATTTTGAATATTGATGAACTGCCTTCTACAATATTAATTGTAGGTTCAGGCGCTATAGGTATAGAATGGGCAAGAATTCTGGCATGTCTTGGTGTAAAGGTTACTATTGTTGAAATGATGGAAAAAATAGTTCCTTATGCCGATTATGAAGTATCAGAAAGAGTAGTTCGTTTATTAAAAAAAAGCAGAATAGATTTCCATACATCAACTACAATCAATGAAATACAAGGTAAATCTGTTATTTTATCAAACGATAAAACGCTTGAACCTGATTGTATTTTGCTTGGTGCAGGCAGATTACCCGAAACATGCTGCGGTAAAATATCAGATAATTTAGAAATTAATAAATTTATAAAAACCGATTGTAATTTTAAAACTAATATAGAAAATATTTATGCAATAGGTGATGTAAATGGAGTTTCAATGCTTGCACACAGCGCAATGAAGCAGGCTGAAGATGTTATTGAATATATTTTAAACGGTACATGCCATGCTTTTAATAAAAATCTTGTTCCGTCTGTAATATACGGAACTCCTGAAATAGCTTCAATCGGTAAAACAGAACAGCAATTACAGCAAGAAGAAATTGAATATAAAAAATCTTTTTTCCCTATTTCAGCTTTAGGCAAAGCTTATGCTGATGATAAGATTGAAGGATTTATAAAAATTCTTGCAAATGATACGGAAATTTTAGGTGCTCATATAATTTCAGAAGAAGCAAGTGCAATGATAGAACAAATTGCAATTGCAATGACAAATAAAATCTCACCAAAACAATTACAAGAGGTTATATTTGCCCACCCAACTTATTCAGAAGGTATCTTTGAAAGTATATTGGGCCTTGATAATATAGCACTACACATACCACAAAACTAAAAGAGAAAGAATATGCAAAAACTAAGAACAAACACAAAAATAGTAGCAACATTAGGACCTTCAAGTAACAATTATGAAATTATAAAAGAACTGGTTCTTTCTGGGGTTGCAATGTTTAGAATAAATACTTCGCATGGTGAAAAAGAAGAACATGCTGAAAAAATAAAGATAATTAGAGCTATATCTAAAGAATTAAATAGACATATCCCTATATTAATTGATTTACAGGGCCCAAAAATCAGAGTAGGAAAAATATCAGAACCCGTATGTATAAAAAAAGGAGAAGAAATAATTCTGGAACATACAGAAACACCCGAAAACGGTATTATTCCGGTCGATTATGAAGGTATTGCAAAAGATGTAACCGAAGGTGAAAAAATCTTATTAGATGACGGAAAAATAGGATTAAGAGTTACAAAAATCAAAGATAATAAAGTTTATACAATAGTTGAGCATGGCTGTATTATAAAACCAAGAAAAGGTATAAACATTCCCGCAGCACAGGCAAGCCTTGAAGCGGTTACAACAAGAGATAAACAATATATAAAATTTGCACTTGAACAGGATGCTGATTATTTAGCATTATCATTTGTTCGTAAAGCAGAAGATATTAAATGTGCAAGATATTATACAAAAGCTTTTGGGGACAAAGAGATACCTATTATTGCAAAAATTGAAAAACCTCAAGCTGTTGAAAATTTGGAAGAGATTATACAAGAAGCAGATGGAATTATGGTTGCAAGAGGGGATTTGGGTATTGAAATGTCACCACAAGAAGTACCTATTGCTCAAAAGAAAATAATAAATCTTACAAATGCTTATAAAAAACCGTGTATTGTTGCAACACAAATGCTTGAATCTATGATAGATGAACCTATTCCTACAAGAGCTGAAGCTAGTGATGTTGCTAATGCTATTTATGACGGAACAGACGCAATTATGTTATCAGGTGAAACTGCGGCAGGTAAATACCCTGTAAATGCTGTTAAAATGATGTCTGTTATTGCAGATACAGTTGAACAAAGTCAGTTCCTTAAAACAGATTTTAACTCAGAATTAAATCAAGATTTTAATCCTGTTTCACAAGCAATTTCCAATAGTGCAGTTGATATTGCAAAAAAATTAAATGCAAAAGGAATTTTAGTTTTTTCTGAAAAAGGCTATACACCGCCTATTATTTCAAAATTACGACCTTCAGTACCTGTTATTGTAGTTACAAGTTCAGAAGAAACAGCAAGAAGATTAAGCTTATATTGGGGCTTATTTACTTATGTTGATGAAAGCTGTAATACAGTCTTGGATGAAGCTTTATTTAAAAGAATAGATGAACTTTTAATTGAACGAGCTAAATTCTCAAAAGGGGATGATATTGTTATAGTGAACTCTGTTCCTAAATTAATGACAGGAACAATTAATACAATACGTGTTCATACTATTGGTATTAATGAACAGCTTTCATAGAAAAAATATTATAAAAAGATGAAGAAATAGTTTTTGAAGTCCATTGTTTTTAGGTATCGCGAAAACACAGGACTTCAAAAACTATTTCTTCATCTTTTTATAATATTTTTTGAAAATTTATAGCATTATTATTTTCAATATAATTATGCAATTTTTGAAGCAAAACAGGTGAAAAATTATAATTATTATCAGCGGGTATTATTTTTATAAAAGAATTATACCCGTCTTGAGAAGAAACGGACGCAATAAATTCTTTTGTATATGCTTTGAAAAGTACACTTCCTGTTTTAAATTGTATTTCTTCAATGGAATAGTGATGTTCATTAATTGCGGCTAGAAGCAGATATAATAAATTCTCGCTTGAAGTTTTATATGATTTAGCAAAATCTAAGCTTGAGGGAATAGTTCTAATCGCAGTCGCAGCAGGAATAATATCTTCTGCAAATGATTTTTGCGGAAGTACAAATAATCCTATTAAAAATATAGCTGCTATTATTTTCTTCATTAAATTTCCATCCAGGATTTACCTGCATACACATCAATCTTCAAAGGAACAAGGAACGGCTGGTCAAGTTCCATTGCTTTTTGAACTAATGATTTTACCTCTTCTATTTCAGTATTAACTGTTTCTATAACAAGTTCATCGTGCACTTGGATGATTATTTTAGACTTAATGTTATTTTTATTAAAGTCATTTTGTAAGCGAACCATAGCAAGCTTCATAACATCTGCTGCAGTTCCTTGTATTGGTGCATTTATAGCGGCACGCTGTGCTGCTTCTTGGATTTTTCCGTTCGTACTTAATAATCCTGAACTTAAATAGCGTTTTCTGCCGTATAGTGTTTCAACGTAGCCATGGGCATAAGCAAATTTAATTGTTTCATCCATGTATTTTTTTACGTCAGGATATGTTGCAAAATAGCGGTCAATAAAGTCCTGTGCTTCATATGGTGTAATACCTAGGCTTGAAGCTAATCCGTAGCGGGATTGTCCGTAAACTATACCGAAATTAACGGCTTTTGCTTTTGAACGCATATCTTTTGTAACTTGTTCAATTGGTACTTCAAAAACCTTGCTTGCAGTTGCCGCATGGACATCTTCGTCGTCGCAAAAAGCTTCAATTAAGTTATCATCACGAGAAATGTGTGCTAATAATCTTAATTCTATTTGTGAATAGTCTGCCGAAATTATCAGATTTTCTTTGTTTTCCGCAACAAATGCGCCTCTGATTCTGTTTCCTAATTCTGTTCTGATAGGAATATTTTGTAAATTAGGGTTAGATGATGATAATCTTCCCGTTGTTGTAATTGTTTGGTTAAAACTTGTATGTATTCTGTTATCTTCAGGGCTTCTTAATTCAGGAAGAGTTTCAACATAAGTGCTTTTTAATTTTGCAAGATGCCTTTGTTCTAAAATATCTTTTGCAATTTGGTTTTCTTCCGCTAAAGTTTCAAGAACTTTTGCACTTGTTGAGTAGCCTGTTTTAGATTTCATGCCTTTTGCTTTTAAATTTAATTTGCCAAAAAGCATATCGCCGACTTGCTTTGGCGAATTTATATTGAATTTCTCGCCGACTTCTTCATAAATTTTATTTTCAATGATTTCAAGTTTTTCGTTAATTTCCTTTTCAATTACGCTTAAGTACTCTACATCAATGCTAGCGCCGTTTTGCTCCATTTGAGCTAAAACAAGACATAATGGAACTTCAATATCATAAAGCAAATCAAGTTCTTTTTCATCTAAATTTTCCTGCCAGTATTTTGTTAGGAGTAAAGTCGCAAAAGCATCGTCGCAAGCGTATGAGCCAGCTTCTTCTATGCTTACTGTTTCAATGGTTAACGATGAAGAACTGTTTTTCAACAGCTGTTCATACTCAACCATAATATAATTAAGATAATCACTTGCTTGTTGTTTTAAACCATGTTTTCTTGATGAATCTTTAATATAGCTTGCAAGCATAGTATCAAAAATTATATTTTTCATCGGCATATTATGACGTCTTAAAACGTGATAGTCATATTTTGCGTTTTGAAGTGTTTTTGCTATATTTTCATCGGCTAAAACAGGGGCAAGTTTTTCTGTAATAACTTCTAAATCTAATTGCTGACCGACTAAATGGAATACGGGAATATAGTATGATTTTACTAAATCACTTTTAGACGTATCGATTTTAACTCTGTTATTCTTTGTTTGAATTTGGTCGCAATATGCAATTGAAATACCGACTAAATCACATTCTAACGGATTAATTCCCGTTGTTTCAACGTCAATAGAAAAAATGCTTTGTTTCTCAAGCTCAATAATTAAATCATCAAGTTTATCTTCTGTATCTACAATATTTTTCTCATGGTTGTATTCTTTTTGTGAAGTATTTATAAGCATATCGCCAATACCTAAGCCCAATTGCATTTGACCGTTTGCAGACAGTTGAGTTTGTTCTGCTGCAGCTTCATTATTTCCGCAATGCGGTGCAACTTTTGCTTCAAGCGAGCCTATTCTGAACGGTTTTAAAAGGTTATCCGAATTCTTTAAGAAATTATAGAACTGGTTTTTCTTGAAAAATTCAACTACAGCATCATAATTAGGCATTTCGAGTTTTGCGCAGTCAAAATCAAATTCTATATCTAAATTTCGTTGAATAGTTGCAAGTTCTTTACTTAAAAATGCAATTTCTTTACCTTCTGTAAGCTTTTTATTTAACGCTTTTTCTGTTACTTCGTCAAGATGTTCATAAATTTGCTCAAGCTTATCAAAACGGCTTAAAAGCTTGCAGGCCGTTTTATCGCCTATACCTTTTATACCTGGGATATTATCAGACGTATCGCCTGATAGTCCTTTATAGTCTGTAATTTGATACGGGTATACTCCCATTTTTTCATAAACTTTGTACCAGTCGTATTCAATTAATTCACCTTTAGAAGGTACTATAACTTTGATAAATCCGTCCCTATCCACTAATTGGAAGGAATCTCTGTCACCTGTCAGAATATATGTTTTATGTTGTTTTTGTTTAGCTTTTGCCGATATTGTACCGATAACGTCATCAGCTTCATATCCTTCTTTTGTAATAATCGGTATATTTAATGCCTGTAAACCTTCTACTATTAAACCTATTTGACTCTTTAGCGTGTCCGGCATGCTTTCTCTGTTTGCTTTATAGTCTGCATACATTTCTGTTCTGTACGTTTGACGTGAAACATCAAATGTTACGGCTATAGCGTCAGGTTGAATTGTGTTATTCTGCAAAAGGTCAAAAACAGCTTTAAAGAAACCGAAAACCGCCCAGGTAGGCTGATTATCAGAGGTTTTCATGCCTGTTCTTTCAAGTGCAAAAAAGTATCTGTAGGCAAGTGCGTGACCATCTATAAGTAAAAAGTTTTTATCTTTCATAAAATATCCCAAACTATGTGTATAGTATATATTGTACGGGAATTGGGGATATTTCTCAATAAAAGTGAAGTTTTATTTACTAAAAATAAGAAGCAGGCTAAATAACTGAGAATTTTATATAGAAGTTTATACTGAATTTTTAATCAAAGCGTATATTTTTCTGTCATTCCGAACTTGATTCGGAATCTAACCAATTAGAAATTAAATCATAAAATTTATTTTTAATTAAAAAGATTATATATAGTTGGTAAGACCCTGAAACAAGTTCAGGGTGACAGAGAAATTATTTACTCTCGTTCTTTTTATTAGACATATTTAACCTTTCAAATTCACAATACATAGTATAAATACACATTTCACAGTTTTTAATTGAGGTAAAAAACTTATCAACATCGCCTATTTCATTTTGTAGTTTCTTTTTAAGTTTAGGATTTTTGTTTATATTTTCCATAAATGTAATTAATATAAGAATATCAAATTCAATGTGTAAAATTTTTCCTAAATCTCTTATAAGTGGTTTTTCTATAAGAGTAAAAAGATTGCTGCCTTTTGAAAAAGCCTTAATAAGTTTGTTTGAATTTTCTTTCATTTTCTTTTCTAAATTTTTTTCAAATTTTTGTACGTTCATAAAACCGTCTTTCTTAACATAAAATTCTTAATAAAGAATATATAATCCTTATATGGATTAAAATTTAACATTAAAATCTAAATTTGTCAATATTGTTCCTTAAAATTTATAATTATTCCAAAAGAGGAATATATATGAGTTCACAAGAACAAGTTAAAATTATGATTCTTAAAGAAAGATTAACTGTTGAAAAATTGGCAAATATGCTTAGGGAAAAAACAGGAAAACATTATACTCAGCAAAGTTTACAACATAAGATTTCTTTAAGTTCCTTACGATATGATGAAGTTGAAACAATTGCTGAAATGCTTGGATATAAAATATCAATTGAAAAGAACAATTAAGGTTTAATCTGTGGAAGAAAAGAAGCGTTTTACTTTAAGAATAGATGCTGAAATTTTTGCAA
Organism: uncultured Vampirovibrio sp.; assembly: GCA_910583875.1. Taxonomy (GTDB): domain Bacteria; phylum Cyanobacteriota; class Vampirovibrionia; order Gastranaerophilales; family Gastranaerophilaceae; genus Avigastranaerophilus. Next base: position 156,302 of record CAJTXT010000004.1, read on the forward strand.
AACTTGAACAAAGAGCAAAAGAGAATAAGCGTTCTATAACAAAAGAAATTGAATTTATAATTGAAAAAGCTTTAAATATAGATTAATTTCATTAAAAAATATTCTTTTATCTGTAAATTTTTTTTCAAACTTAAATTCTACAACTTGAAAAACATATAAAACGAGTTATAATAAAAAAGTAGGGAAAAGGCTCAAAGAGCGCTATCTCTTTGAACCTTTCTTAACTCCCTATTTTGTGAAAGAAAGTGCTATGATTATCATTAAGATAAGCCATAGCGCTTTTTCAGTTATACTGAATTTCACATTCAATCACCACCTTTCCGTTTTATTCTCTTAACCAGTCTGTGACGGTGGTGGTAAACGGGAGCTTACCCTCTGAAATTATAACATAAACTATCTTAATCAAGCTTAAATTGCTGCTGATACTGCTCTTTACCCTGAAGTTCTGTTTGTTCTGTCTTCAATAGTACATAATTTTCAAGAACTAAAACGTCTAAATCCGTATACATAAAGCATTTATAGGCGTTTTCAGGTGTATTAACAATAGGCTCGCCTCGAATATTGAAAGAAGTATTTACAACAACGCTGCACGCTGTTAATTTTTTAAATTCGTTTATAATATTCCAATATCTTGGGTTAATGTCCTTTGATACTGTCTGTATTCTTGCAGAATAGTTAACGTGTGTAATTGCAGGCAATGTTGAACGATACGCTTTTAATTTATCAATGCCCTTATAATTTTTTTCGTCCTCAGTTAATTCTGTTTTAATTTTATCTGATATTGGCTGAGTTAATAGCATATAGGGCGATTTTTTGCCTTCACGTATAGCAAAAAATTCTTCAACGTCTTCTTCTAAACAGCTTGGCGCAAATGGTCTGAAGGATTCACGCTTTTTAATAGCAAGGTTTAAATTCCTTTGCATATCACGGTTTCGAGGGTCTGCTAAAATACTTCTGTTCCCTAGCGCTCTTGGACCATATTCCATTCTGCCTGCAAAATGACCTATGCTTTTACCTTCTGAAATATATTTTGCAATAATTTTTGCAGTTTCTTCATCAGTTTCGTATTTTGTGTATTTAGCTTGAACGCTGTCAAGAAAAGCTTTTATTTCTTCATCAGAATATTTTGGACCCAATAAGCTTCCCTGTTGTGAATCGTTTGAATTTACACTTCTTTCATTATTTAATGCCTGATAATGAACTGCAAGTGCTGCACCTAATGCCCCGCCTGCGTCACCGGCTGCCGGTTGTACCCATATATTTTCAAACTTGCCGTTCTTTAAAATATTACCGTTAGATACGCAGTTTAGCGCACATCCGCCTGCCAAACAAAGATTTTTTAACCCTGTTTGTTCATATACATAATTTGCAAGTTTTAAAATGATTTCTTCTGTCACAGCCTGCAAGCTTGCTGCAATATCCATATCGTTTTGAGTTAATGCGGATTCTGATTTTCTTGGGGCGCGATTAAACAACTTCTCAAACTTTTTATTGAACATATAATCCGTTGTGCAATATCCGAAATATTCTTGATTTAACCAAAAAGACCCGTCCTCTTTTACATCAATAAGATTTTCTAAAATTAAATCCTTATAAATAGGTTCGCCATAAGGAGCAAGCCCCATAACTTTATATTCACCGGAGTTTACTTTAAACCCTAAAAAGCCAGTAAATGCGCTGTATAAAAGACCTAATGAGTGAGGAAATTCTATCTTTTGCTTAATTTCAATTTTATTTCCTTTCCCAATACCCCACGTAGTTGTATCCCATTCTCCAACACCATCTAAGCATAATATAGCCGCTTCTTCAAATGGAGAAGGGAAAAATGCGCTTGCACAGTGTGATTCGTGGTGTGTTGTAAAATATATCGGGCATTGTAAACGTTTTTCAAACTGTTTATCAATTTGAGAAGGTATGAACAATTTCTTATTTAACCAAACAGGCATAGCATTTACGAAACTTCTCATACTAAAAGGAACATAAGCCATTGCCGTTTCTAATATACGTTCAAATTTTACAAACGGTTTTTCATAATATACAACACCGTCAAGCTGCTCAGGCTCAATTCCTGCTTCTTTTAAACAATAATTTACTGCATTGATAGGAAATTCACTATCTTGCTTTATTCTTGTAAATCGTTCTTCTTGAGCAGCGGCAATTATTTTACCGTCTTTTATAATAGCAGCTGCACTGTCATGATAATATGCGCTTACGCCTAATAAATATGTCATTTTTCACCTAAAATTGATATTCGTAATCCGTACTTCTGTTTTCATAGTTAAGCCAATAACTCTTTACATTTTGCTTTTTGAGTTTTAATCTGTCGCGTTTAACTATTTTCATTAGTAAACCTGTTGGTATTACTGCAACAATATAACCAATGGTTAATACTATTATTGCAAGATACATGCCTAAAAATGCTCCAATTTTATCTAATGTATGCTTAAAGAATTTTGCAAATCCGATAAACAAGAAAGATAAAATTGAAAGTGCAATAAATATGCAAAGTATATACACAGCTATTGTATTAAGATGATGTTTATACAATACAAAAGCAGGTATCCAAGGCAATAAACCCAGTGTTAGCGCAAATTTTCTGTATTCGTTCATTCTTAATTCCTAAATTATTGTATATATAAATGGTGATACAGGTGATGTACCTACTGCAATTAAGAAAATTAACAGGATTAAAAATAAAATAACAGGAACTATCCAATATGCTTTTTTGCTCCATAAAAATTTAAGCATTTCAACTAAGAAATTTTTTCTCTTTGCTTTTTTTTCGTTACTCATTTTATTTTTTCTCCTCGTTTATTTTATTTTGTAATTCAAGTGCTTCTTCATGTTCTGGGAAGACTTCTAATATTGTCTTTAAGTGATTTTCTGCTTGTTCATATTCTTTTAGCCTATATTTACATTCAGCCATACTCATAATAATACCAATATTATTAGGTACTGTAAGATTTACTATATTAAATAAAGCATATGCTTGATTATATTCTTTTAGTTCCAAGCATACCTTGCCTAAAAGATTTGCAATATCTGTATTTGGAGCTATTGAAAAACAGTCTTCTAAAAGTTTCTTTGCATTTTCATAATTTTTTTCATTGTAGTAAATTTGTGCTAATCTGAATAGTATTTCAATATTTTGAGGCTCTATTTCTATTAATTCTATCAATAGTTTTTTTGCCTTTGTTATCATATTCATAGACATATAATTTATAGCAACTCTTATTTTCATATAAACTGGAACATTTTCGAGTTTTAGAAGTTTTGAATACATTTTTTTTGCATTTTCAAAGTCTGACATTAAATGAAAATAATTAGCATATTCAAAAACTACATAAATATCTTCAGGTGCTATTTTATATGATTTTTTAAAGTATTCGGATGCTTGATCGAAAAACCTTCTTGAAAGATAAATAATTGCTAAGTCCTTATACGCAAGATGATAATTAGGTGAAATGTTTATTATTTTTTTTAGTAATTCTTCTGCTCTGTCAGATTCATTTGTTTTTGCACATAATACAGCATATTCATATAATATATTAACATTAGACATTCCTGTTGCTATTAAATCTGAATATAATATTTTTGCAGCTTCTATATTTCCTGCTCTTGAATATAAAGATGCCAAGTGAAGTTTTAATTGTACCGATGTTAAATTAAAAGTAAGTAGTTTTTCAATAATTTTTATTGCTTCTGCAATTTCATTGTTTCCTTCATACGCACAAGCCAAATTGTATTGAATACTTTCTTTATTTTTTGTAATTGGTAATAATGTTTGATATGCTTGGATTGCCTCTTTAAAACTTCCTGCTTTTAAAGAAGCTAATGCATAAGCAGTATGATATTGTTCTTTTTTATTAGCCTCGTATGCTTTTCTTAAATAACTTAATGCTTCTTTATAATTTTCTAATGAAAAGTATGCTATTCCAATATTATATAAAGCATAATCATCATTTTCATTGCATTCTAACGCTAAAAGATAGTTATCAATAGCTGTTTGAATTTGCCCCATTGAAAAATATGTTAAGCCAAGCTTGTTATAAAATTTTGATTCAGAAGTTAATTTTATTGCTTCTTGAAGATATTTTATAGCTAAATCAAAGTTAGAACTTTCAAGTGCTGCTGTAGCTAAAATATCATAAATTTGTACATTCTCAGAATCTATTTGCAGCATTTTTTCTTCAAGCATAAATAACTCAATATATTTTTTTTGTTTAAGATAAACAATACATAAGCTTTTATATGCATCAAGATAATCTTCTCTAAGTTCAATTACCTTCTTTAGCATAAGTTCAGCTTCAGCTATATTATTTTTTTCAATATAAATTGTTGCTAAATAGTATAAGGAAAGAGCATCTTCCGGATTATTATCCGTTAGTTCTTTAAAAATTTCTAAAGCTTCATCATTTAAACCTAAATTAATATTACATAATCCCAATAATTTTTTTAATTCTACATCGTCAGTATTATCCTTTAATACTTTTGTTAAAAGTTTTTTTGCTTTATCAAATTCTTTTTTATCAATTAAATCAAGTATTTCTTTATTGTCCATATTTCACTAACCATTATTTACCATTTCCATTATAGCAAATTATCTTTAAATCACAAGAAAGTAACGCTTTTTGTCAATATTTGAAAAAAATAAAAATTTATGTTCTAATAAATAAGATAACAATGGTATGTAGGAGATATCAAATGGCTGAAAGAACATTTATAGCAATTAAACCGGATGGTGTTAAAAGAAACCTTATCGGCAGAATTATTACCAAATTTGAAGAGAAAGGTTATAAAATTATTGGTTTGAAACTCCTTTTACCTACAATTGAATTGGCTGAAAAACATTATGCAGAACATAAGGGTAAATCCTTTTATCCAAGATTAATAAACTATATTACTTCAGGACCTATTGTTGCAATGGTTGTTGAAGGTAAAAACGTTGTTGCTGAATCAAGAAGAATGATGGGTTCAACAAAGCCTGAAGAAGCAGAAGCAGGAACTATCCGTTTTGAATATGCTATTAATATGGAATATAATATTATTCATGGCTCAGATAGTCCTGAAAGTGCAGAAAGAGAAATTGCTATTTACTTTAAAGAAGAAGAACTTTGCCCTAATTGGACAACAATGTTAGAAATGATTATGGGCGATGAAGCAAAGTAAGTATTTCTCGTTTGAATTATTAAAAGAGGATAAAAAAACACATGCCCGTGCAGGTATATTGCATACTCCGCATGGTAATATTGAAACGCCTATATTTATGCCGGTTGGCACTCATAGTGCTGTGAAAATGCTTACTATGCATCACTTGAGAGAGACTCAGGCTCAAATTATTTTATCTAATTCTTTCCATTTATTCTTACGTCCCGGAAATAAATTGATCAAAGAATTTGGCGGACTTCATAAATGGATGAATTGGGATAAACCAATCTTAACAGATTCTGGCGGTTTTCAGGTTTTTAGTCTTGCTCATTTGAATAATATTACAGAAGACGGTGTTAAATTTAAAGAGCCTAAAACAGGTGATGAATATTATATTAATCCAGAAATTTCTATGGAAATTCAGCAGGATTTAGGTCCGGATATAGCAATGGCTTTTGACCAATGTGCACCATATCCTTGCGATTATAATGATGCAGTTAAAGCTATGGAACGTACACATAGATGGCTTGAAAGATGTTTCAAAGCTCATACTAGAGAAGATCAGGCATTATTTCCTATTGTTCAAGGGGCATTTTTTGATGATTTAAGAAAAGAAAGCGCAAGTGTTATTTCTTCTTATGATGCAGTTGGATATGCTATTGGCGGTGTTAGTGTGGGTGAACCAACTGATCTTAAACACCATTTAGTAGAACTTACCGCACCGTTATTACCAAATAATAAACCACGTTATTTAATGGGTGTAGGTACCCCTATTGATATTCTTGAAAGTGTTAAACGCGGTGTTGATATGCTTGATTGTGTTTTACCTACAAGAAATGCAAGGCATGGTTCATTCTTTACTTATGAGGGTAAAAAGAATATTAAAAATAAACAGTTTGAAAGAGATGCAGCACCTTTGGATGAAAAATGTGATTGTTATGCTTGCCAAAATCACTCACGTGCTTATATAAGACATCTTTACAGAATGGGTGAGGCAAACGCACAAATTCTTCTTTCTATCCACAATACAAGATTTTTGCTTAAATTTATTCACGATTTAAGAGATAGTATTTTAGAAGACAGATTTGAAGAATTCTATAATACTTTTAAGGATATTGTTTAATTAAATTTCTTTTATTACTGTTAAGCTCTAATTCATCTACTATTGCGAGATATGATAATAGATTATTTAATTTTTGTTTATACATAGAAATGTCTGTAAGATAATCTTCAGAATTTATTAAAATATCATTTACCTTGTCTTTGATTATAATATATATTTTTGAATCATAATTAAATGAAATTACAATATCGTTTTCTTTTAAAAGCTTGTTATTTTGTAATTCAATTAATCCCTTTATTATGACTTCATCGAGCGTATTTTGCATTGATTCTTTATCTGAGGCATAAATATTATAATTTTGACATAGTTCATCATATTCTAAAATTTTCATTTTTTTATAATATGTATCCAAATCGTTCTTTTTAAAGAAAGAATTTCCTTTGGTTGTTATTATGACACCGCCTTTATCACTATCTACAATACAGTTTATAACTATACATAGACCTTTTAAAACAGGTTTCTCATGTTTTTCAAATAATGCAGGTTCTTTTGTTAAAGAAAATTCACACATATTAACAATCATTCCACGATAAGATAATTTGAGTTCTTTTGAGGTATAACAGTTATCAAAAGAAGGAAGGCATTTAGCATTACGTATCATATTCCGAAATGAGTTTGAACCTAAAGTCTTAATATGAATGTCATTAAAAAAAGATGAAAGTTTATCAAACATTTTATTTGTAATATTGTCTGATTTTGAAATTATGCAAAAATAAAGTATACATAGAATAAATATAATGATTATTATAATTATTGCTAGTGTACATATTTCAGGAGGAATGCCTATATATTCTGCAAATGAATGTGCATAATAACGACGTCGACGTCCTCCAATGAAAAAATAAAGTGCCAGGAAATTCAATATAAATATTATAGGTATTATATTGTCAAAAAACCTATAATATTTCATCTTTTTTTCATAATTAATACCAGAACCTAAGATTTTGCGGTCAAAAAAATCTTCAAATTCAATAGAATTTATTTTTTCTTGTAATTGTTTATAATATTTCAAAATTTATACCATAAAGAAAGTAATATATTTATATAGATGCCCGTTTTCTTATTTTTCTAACTTGGTTTTTTCTTAATTTTTTAATCAATTTAATATCTTCAGTAAAGTTTTTTCTAAAAAAATCATAGAATTTGCTTGAATATAATTATGATTTACTAAGCATAATTATAATCCGATTTCTTGGTCTAATTTAAGTTCATCAATTATTGATAACATTTGAACCAAATCAAGTAAAATTTTACGATAGGTATCAAAATCAGAGGGTTTCTGAAAGAAATTAATATCGAACCAATCAAAATTTGTACAACCGCCTAGAAGTATAATACCTGATTTTAAGCGTTTTGCATCAGAGGCTATAGCTAGATTTATATTTCCGTTTTCAAATGATATATCTATAATTAAACCGGTTTTTTGTAATTCAACCAATCTGTTCATAAACCCTGTTGTTAATAAATAACGGGCTTCTATTTGATCATGAGAAGTTACACAATAATATTTATGAAACTCAGGATCTTCAAGATGAACCTGATTATTAAAATAATCAATATCCATATTTGTGTGATTTTTTACAATTGTTTTATTTTTAAATTTCTTATTGCAAGGAACTGTAATTACAACACCTTTAAATGTTATTACATATTTAGTTCCTTTTTTTGTATGAACTTTTGAGCTTAGTTCTATATCCATTATATCTATTGGAAGCCCTTTATAAGTTCCTTTTAGTCTGTCATCACAGTGGAATTTTGCAAATTTTTTCAATAAAGAGAGTGAAGCAACATAACGTTTATCTTGTTCTAAATATCGTTTAGGGTCTATATATTCAAAATCGCCTGCAAATTTAAATAGTTTTTTTATAATAGTTTTCTTAAAATCTTTTTTGTATAGTTTTGAAAAAAACATAATTGGACAAGAAACAATTGCCACATACATTATTATTAAGTATACTAAAAGTTCAGTATTTTTTTCTTGTAATATATTCGAATGTCCAAGTAAATATATACATACACAAGCTAATGCAATAACTACTGCAATTATTAAATAAATGTATAATTGTCTTTTATGTTCAAGTTCATTTATTTCTTTTGATAAGATTTTTTTGCAAAAAGTATTGAACTTTGGACCACGAATTTTTTTCTCTAATTCAATATATTCTTTTGACAATTTTTAATCCTTAACTATTATAAGTATTTAGAAGCGTCAATCTTTTCTCTTGATTGTTTATCTGTTTCAAAATAACTATAACTTGAGATATCACCTGCAAGATGAGCAAATAATGTACCGGGGAATATTTGTACAGAGTTTCTAAGCTGTGTTAATGCAGAGTTATAGAATCTTCTCGAAGCTGCAATATGTTCTTCAACTTCATTATATGTTGTCATTGCCTGAACCATAGTTGCATCTGACTTTAATGTAGGATAATTTTCAACATTGACCATTAATGCTTTTAGTTCTGTTTCAAGAGAAGCTTCAGCTTGGAATTTTTCTTTAGAACCAACTTTAGATTTCATTGCATTAGTTCTTAGTGCTGTAATTTTATCAAATAATTCGGTTTCATGTTCCATAAAACGTTTTGCAATTGTTAAGATATTGGGAATTAAATCATAACGTTTTTTTAATTGAACATCTATTCCTGATAATGCTTCCAACATCATATTTTTACTTTGTATTACTTTCATATAGCAGGCATAAAGTATTGCAATCGGTAATAAAATTAAAATAATTAAAAATGGTAACATAAAAACTCCTATCGATAATATAAAAAATTGCATTTGTAAATAATAAATCCTTATCTCGTGTGAATATATTTATAATATACCCGTTTAAAAATAAATATAAACATCTAAAAAGAGGAGAATTAATATTCTCCTCTTTTTTATTATTTTATATAATGGTTCTAAATGATTATTTTGTAACCAGTTCCATTTCTTCTTGAGAAGCATAAACACAGTGGCAGCCGCAATCTACGTGAATAACTTCACCTGTAACACCTGAAGATAAATCAGATAATAAATAAAGAGCAGTTTTACCGTCATCTTCAAGAGTAACATTTCTCTTTAAAGGTGCTTTTAATACAGCAGCTTTTAACATTTTACCAAAACCGTCAATGCCTGAAGCAGCAAGTGTTTTAACAGCGCCTGAAGATAAGCAGTTAACTCTTATACCGTATTTGCCAAGATTTTCTGCTAAGTATCTTGCAGAAGCTTCTAAAGCAGCTTTTGCAACACCCATAATGTTATAGTTTGCAACAACTTTTTCACCGCCAAGATATGTTAATGCTAAGATTGAACCGCCTTCATTCATAATTGGCTGTGCATTTCTTGCCATAGAAACTAAAGAATAAGCGCTAACGCCCATAGCTAAATCCCAGCCTGCTTTTGATGTATTGATAAATTCACCTGTTAAATCTTCTCTGTTAGCAAATGCAACAGCATGTACAACAAAGTCAATTTTGCCGTATGTTTTTTCAAGTTCCGCAAATACAGCTTTTACTTCTTCTTCTTTTGTTACGTCGCAAGACATAATAACTTTTGCATTCATTGATTCAGCAATAGGACGAACTCTTTTTTCCATAACTTCGCCTGCATAAGTGAATGCTATTTCAGCACCTGCTTCAAAAAGTTGTTTTGCAATACCGTAAGCAATACCATGAGTATTTGAAACGCCGAAAATAACGCCTCTTTTACCTTCCATTAATTTCATTTGAGAAACCCCTCTTTTGTGTCTGTGTTCTTATTTTACAATCAACACTATGGTTTTTCAATTATTTTTTTGCAATTGTTTAAGATATACTCATAATGTCATTTCGGACTTGTTTCGGAATCTGATGAATTTAGAATTAAGTTATAAAACTAAAGAGTTGTATAAAATTGATAAGACCCTGAAACAAGTTCAGGGTGACAGAACGATTATAGTTGTATGAAATAAATTTTTGTCATTCCGAACTTGTTTCGGAATCTGACGAGTTTGGAATTAAATCATAAAACTAAAAAATTATATAAAACTTTTAAAACTCTGAAATAAGTTCATGGTCTTAAAAGTTTTAAGTATTTTTGTATAAGGTTATATTTAAATCTCGATTTTAGTGGAGCTATATAAATCACTTTTTTTCTACTTGTTTTTTATTGTGGATTATTGATGAAATAAATGCTGCTCCAACAATAATAAGTCCTGTTCCGCCTGTTATAACTTCCGGTATTTCCATCCTGGTGCTTATAAACATAATTATTGCAAGAAAACCGATAGCCCAGTGAGCGCCATGTTCAAGATATAAATATTGTTTTAATGTTTTCATATCTACCATATAGATTGTTAATGAACGTACAAACATTGCACCAATTGCCAAACCTATACATATAATTATAATATCTTTACTTATTGCAAATGCACCTAAAACGCCGTCTAAAGAGAAGGAAGCATCAATTAATTCTAAATATAAGAAACCGATAAAACCTAATTTTGCAGTTTCACCCATTAATGCAGATTTTCTTTCTGCTATATCTTCAAGCAGATTGCTTATGCTATCTACAACTAAGTATAGAATAATACCTGTGAAACCTGCCATTATTACAGGTATTTTTTGTTCTTGCGGAATGAAATGTTGTAAAACCATTAAGGCTAATAAGGCAAAAATTACATCTATATATTTTACATTTGTTAGTTTTAATAACGGTTTTTCAATACATCCAATCCAATTGCATTCTTTTTCTTCGTGTAGAAAATATGAAAGGAAAATCATTAATAGGAAGGAACCGCCGAAAGTTACCAGCGGTGCATGTACAATGTGAAGATAATGCGCATACTTATCAACATCATATAATGCAAGTTTGGCAACTCCTGCTATTGATAAACCCGAAAAAGCAGCAACTACCAAAATTGGGAATAATAATCTCATTCCGAATACTGCAATTAAAATACCCCAGGTTACAAATCTATGACGCCATTTATCTGTCATTTTTTCAAGTTTCATTGCATTTATTACTGCGTTATCAAATGATAATGTAACCTCTAATATGGATAAAAACGAAACAACAAAAAGCGCCATAAATCCACTTCCCGGGTGAGAATGTTCGCCCCAAAAATAAGCTAAAATAACTCCGATTATTGTTATTATAAATGAACCTTTAAAATATTTAAGCATAAGATTTCCCTTTTTAGTACGAGTTCATTATACAAAAAAAATAGAGTAAAGAAGTCATTTCTTTACTCTATTTTTTATTATTAACTTAATTAGTCTTGAGCATGACCTGCTGTGCCAAGAACGTCAACCATTTTGTGTTTAACCATTTCTTTAACAGCTGTTCTTCCTGGTCCCATATATTCACGTGGGTCAAATTTTTCAGGATGTTCAATAAAGAATTCTCTGATTGTTGAAGTCATTGCTAATCTTAAGTCTGTATCAATATTAATTTTAGCAACACCGTGTTGAGAAGCATATTTAAGCATATCTTCCGGAACACCTTGAGCATTTGGTAAGTTACCGCCAAATTTATTACATTTAGCAACGAATTCAGCAGGAACTGAAGAAGAACCGTGAAGAACGATTGGATAATCGCCAAAACCAGCTTCTTTTAATGCATCTTTAATTTCTTTTAATCTGTCAAAGTCCAATTTAGCTTCACCGGCAAATTTGTAAGCACCGTGAGAAGTACCGATAGCAATAGCTAATGAATCACAACCAGTTTGTTTTACGAATTCAACAGCTTCTTTAACATTTGTATATTTAGCATCTTTAGCATCAACGTTAACATCATCTTCAACACCAGCTAATTTACCAAGTTCAGCTTCAACTGAAACTCCTCTTTCGTGAGCATATTCAACAACTTTTTTAGTTAAAGCAACATTTTCTTCAAATGGGAATCTTGAACCGTCAATCATAACAGAAGAGAAACCGCCATCGATACATGCTTTACAAATTTCGAAGTCAGCACCGTGGTCTAAGTGAAGAGCGATAGGTACTGTAGTTGTAGCTAAAGCAGCTTCTACTAATTTAATTAAATATGTTTGATTAGCATATTTTCTTGCACCTGCTGATACTTGAAGAATAATTGGTGATTGAGTTTCTTCAGCAGCTTCTGCAATACCTTGTAAAATTTCCATGTTGTTTACGTTGTAAGCACCAATAGCATATCCGCCAGCTAGCGCTTTTTTGAACATTTCATTTGTTCCAACTAATTTTCTTTCTGTCATTAGTCTTAGTCTCCTATTGTTTATATAACGATATAAATTTACATCAAAAATAAAATGTTTACAAGCAACATTATTAATTAAACGAAAATAATTTAGTGAAATAAAAAGAGAGATATAACAATTAAATTATAATGTTTCTATTTTTAGAATATTGGGTATTCTATAAGAAGAGTATAATTGCAAGATATGATAAAAAATGATACAATCTCGTACATAAAAGTGAATGGAGGACGAAATGTCAAAAGAAGATAGTTCAATCAGTTTTGGAGTCGGATTATTAATGGGTGTTGTTGGCGGTGTTATAGCTGCTATTCTATATGCGCCAAAATCTGGTGAAGAAACTAGAAAAGATGTTGAAAATGTTATTACAGACATGGCTCAAAAATATACACCCGAAATTAATGAAGCAAAAAGACAAGCTCTAACCTCTATTGATGTTATGAGATATCGTCTTGAACAGCAATATAATAAGATTAATGAATCTATTAAAGCAAAACAAATTGCAAAAGCTAAACAAAAAGAATCAATTGATTATGAAGTTAACTAGGAGAATAAAATGACCCCCGTTTTAGAATGTATTTTGGCGGTTTTTGCAATAGTTTTAATTGTAATTTCAGTTATTGTAACTGTTTTTCTTGTAAAATTTTTAAAAGAAACAACTTTGACAATGACTAGTGCCAGAGAATTAATAAATATGACAAAAGAAGAAGTTAAACCCTCTTTAAGGTCTATAAGTAAAATTCTTGCAACTGTTGATAATGTTTCAACTGCAACAAATAGACAATTGGACATAGTAAAGAAAATATTAACAACTTTACTGGGTGCGTCTTGTGTAGCATTTGGAAATGTTAAAGATAAAGGCGGATTTTTTAGCGGATTGATTAGCGGTTTTAATTTTTTTAGAAAAAAAAGGAGATAAAAAATGTCTATAGGTAAATTTATAGCTGGTTTCGCTATTGGCGGTATTTTAGGCGGCGTTATCGGTGTTTTATTAGCACCTCAATCAGGTGAAGAAACTCGCGAAAAACTTGCAGGTAAATCAAAAGAAATTTGCGAAAAAGCTCAAGAAACTGTTTCTGAAATTCAATCAAAAGCAGATGGAATTGTTAGTGATATGCAAGCTAAAGGTGATGAATTAATTTCTAAACTTCAAGATGTTATTAATAAACAAAAAAATCCGGAAGAAGTATAGTTTTAATTATAGTTATTTATAAAAAGTCCGAAAATTTTTTCGGACTTTTTTATGTTTTAATTGAAATTATTTTTACTTCATTAGATAATATCCTTGTATTAATAATAAAAAAGGATTTTAATATGACAGAAACAATGATTTCAGATTTAACATTAAAACTGGATATGTCAAATCTTACAAAATACAGCCAAAATGCGCAGCAAGCTGTTGAAAATGTTAAAGAAAGAGCTGGTAAACAAGGTCAATTCTTAAATTGGATTGGTGTTTTACCTGAAAATCAATTAAAAACAATTGATAATTTATATGAAATGGCTGAAAAAGCAAAAGATAACAAATATACGGACTTGGCTATTTTAGGTATTGGCGGTTCAAGACATACTACGGAGTCTTTAATTAGAATGATAGGCAAAGAAGCTAACGTTCATTTCTATTCTTCAGTTGATTCTGAAAGTTTTAGAAGATTTATTAATACTTTAGATTTAGCTAAAACTCAATTTTTAGTAGTTTCAAAATCAGGCGGTACTATTGAAACAACAGTAGCTTATGAAAATGCAAAAAAAGTAATGCAGGAATATCTTGAAAGAGAAGATGTTTCTGACAGATTTGTTGCTATGACAGATGTTTCAGCAGAAAAAAGTAACCTAAGAAGAATGGTTAATGCAGGTGATATTAAATTATCAGGTTTTGTTCATGACGATGTAGGCGGCAGATTTTCTATTTTTGATGATGCTACAATCTTTACACTTGCTTATGTAGGTGTTGCTAAAGAAGATGTAGTTGCAATGTTACAAGCTTCATTAAAAGCTCAAGAAGAGTTTTTAAATCCTGATTTAAATAAAAATATGGCTCTTCAACAAGCAGCATTTAATGTTCAATCTAAACTAGCCGGTAAACAAAAGCATTTTGTTGAATATTTTGGTGATGCTTTTATGGGAACTACTTTATGGGAAAAACAATTAAAGAATGAATCTTTAAAAGCAAGAATTTCAACAGATACAAATGTTGGACCAGGATATTTGCACTATAATGCAGAAGCTGATTTAGATGCTGCAAATACAGATTCTTTCTTTACTTTTGTATATGTAACTCCGCAAGAAAAAGTAACAGAAGCTGTTCTTACCGGTGTAATTAGTGCTTATTCAAATATGCACCCTGTTTCAGTTGTTGAATTAAAAGATTTATCTTTAACTACTTTAGCTAAATTTATTGAATTTAAACATTTTGAAACACTTTATACAGGTAACATTTTAAGACAAATTGATGGTGATATTACAGCAGAAGATACTGCATTACCAGAAGTTCTTCAACCAAATGTTGAAATTTATAAAAAAGAAGTTAGAAAAGCAATGGCTCAATAAATTATTTTTTATATAAAACAAAAAAGAGGAAACGAGAAGTTTCCTCTTTTTGTTTGAAAAAAACCAG
>CAJTXT010000005.1 GCA_910583875.1 uncultured Vampirovibrio sp.
TTGCGCTCGTTGCGGGACTTAACCCAACATCTCACGACACGAGCTGACGACAGCCGTGCACCACCTGTCTTAAGGCTCTCCGAAGAGCACCCTCTACTTTCATAGAGGTTCCTTAGATGTCAAGCCCTGGTAAGGTTCTTCGCGTTGCTTCGAATTAAACCACATGTTCCACCGCTTGTGCGGGTCCCCGTCAATTCCTTTGAGTTTCACACTTGCGTGCGTACTCCCCAGGCGGGATACTTATCGCGTTGGCTGCGGCACTGCAGGGGTCGATACCCGCAACACCTAGTATCCATCGTTTACGGCCGGGACTACTGGGGTATCTAATCCCATTTGCTACCCCGGCTTTCGTTCCTCAGCGTCAATTACGGCCCAGTAAAGCGCTTACGCCACCGATGTTCCTCCTGATATCTACGCATTTCACCGCTACACCAGGAATTCCCTTTACCTCTACCACATTCTAGCTTACCAGTATCCAATGCCCATCCGGAGTTGAGCCCCGGTCTTTAACACCAGACTTGGTATGCCGCCTACGAACGCTTTACGCCCAATGATTCCGGACAACGCTTGCACCCCCCGTATTACCGCGGCTGCTGGCACGGAGTTAGCCGGTGCTTCCTCTGTGGGTACCGTCATCGTTCGTCCCCACTGACAGATCTTTACACCCCGAAGGGCGTCTCAATCACGCGGCGTTGCTGCGTCAGGGTTTCCCCCATTGCGCAAAATTCCCTACTGCTGCCTCCCGTAGGAGTATGGGCCGTGTCTCAGTCCCATTGTGGCTGATCATCCTCTCAAACCAGCTACTGATCGTCGCCTTGGTAGTCCCTTACACCACCAACTAGCTAATCAGGCACAGGCTCATCCTTAGGCACCGGAGTTTTCAAGATATATATTTCAATACATCTCATATGCGGTATTAGCAGTCGTTTCCAACTGTTGTCCCCCACCTAAGGGCAGATTTCCTATGTATTACTCACCCGTCCGCCACTTTCCTCTCTAGCAAGCTAGAGATTCTCGTTCGACTTGCATGTATGAAGCACGCCGCCAGCGTTCATCCTGAGCCAGGATCAAACTCTCCATTGTCAGAAAAGTTTATGTCCATCATTCACTGTCTCCAGTGAACTGCTCGACTTCATTTTTGTATTCTGTCCGTTTCATTTTTCTCAAAATCAACAGGTATTTATCGTTTTTAGCTATTCTATTGTCAAGGTTCTATTATTTTAGAATTTTTCAGTCTTTAAGAACTTGGCTTCCGCCTCTCGCGCTCTCTCATTCCTTCTCAATTCTTCAGTTGCTTTTGGCAACTTTCTTATCTTATCACCTCAAGTTTTATTGTCAACATATTTTTTTAATATTTTTGAAAAATTTTTGAGGTTTTAAAATCACCATTCAAACCATTAGGTGACTGGACTTTTGCTTTAACTTTATTAAAATTATTAATGTTTTCAGCTTTCGTCCGTGGCATTAACCACATGGATAAGTGTATTTCAAACATTTTTTAATTTCAACATGTATTTTTTGATTTATTAACTTTTGTTAATGCGGATTTTTAATTAAATCCTAAAATAGTTTTTATAATCCTTTTTCTTAACAGGAGGAATAGTATAATTGCAAGTTGTAGTTTTGGTTTTCGGTATATTTGTATATGTATAATTGCACATTTTAGTGATGGTCTTCATCATATTCATATATTCAGGTCTTAACTTATATACTTGTGAAAATTTATCAAATAATTCAGCATTATTACAAAAATTATCAACATTATTTTCTAATTCATTTGTCAAAATACTATATGAATATCTTCCGACAAACTCGTTCATAAGCCTATTATAATTATTTATATGATATATTAAGTTAATTATTCTATAACTATTGCTATTTATACATTTCTCATAATCATAGATACCATCATACGCAAACAATATATATTTCAATTCTTCAATATTTTGAATATCGTTGTTTTTTAAGTAAAAAATAGCAAGATATGGATAAAATGTTAAACGATCCATTATATGGTAATCAAGAAAACCTACTAGATAATCACGCCGATTATGAGACATGCCTGAGTTATAAACTTCATTTCTATACTCATATTCTTTTAAAATATTAGGAATTTCATTCATTATTTTTTCTTGATATTTAAAATAATTTTCTATTGCTTTACTCTTATCCTTATTTCCCATCCACTTGTAATATTCCTGTTGTTTTTTATCATAGTAGTTAAACTCATCAACTATATGATAAAAAGGAGCTATTGCATTATATTTCTTATCATCAAAAGAATTATACATTACATAATAATGCTCAAATAACTTATTTCTTAATACCATAGAAAACTTACTATCTTGAAGATAAAAACTATCAAGAATTCTTAAACTTTGGTACAAAAAATGATGTTTAAATGTCTTTGAAGGTAATGTAGTATCAGAAAAATCATAACTATCAAGACATATAAAATATGAAATTCCCACAACTGGAATAATTACTAATATTAATACTGCTAAAAGTGCTTGATATGTTTGTTTTAAAATTTTTTTGTATCTTTTTAATTTTATTTTCGTTAATTTTTTTCTTTTCTTTTAATTTTCTTCATTAAATTATTAGTTTTCTAAAATAACAATATCAAATCATTTATTTTTTTATTGATTTCAAAACTTCAACAATTCTCTTTGAAGCAAGTCCATCGCCATAAGGGTTTACAGATTCTGACATTTTCTTATATTCTGCTTCATCTGATAGCAATTTTTCTACTGTTGAAATAATTTTTTCTTTATTTGCGCCAACTAATTTTACTGTTCCGTAGTCAACTGCTTCAGGCCTTTCTGTTGTATCACGAAGTACAAGTACAGGTTTACCAAGTGATGGGGCTTCTTCTTGAACGCCGCCTGAATCAGTCATAATAATATGCGCTTTTTTCATTAAAGAACAGAATTGTGCATATTCTAAAGGTTTAATTAAATGTATTCTTTCTTTACCGTCTAAAAGTTCGTATACAGGCTGTCTAACATTTGGGTTAGGATGAACAGGATAAACAACTTCTATATCTTGATTACGTTCAACAAGTTCAAGAACTGCCTTGCAAATTTCACGAATTGGTTCGCCAAAATTTTCGCGTCTATGCGAAGTTAAAAGAATTGTTTTTAAATTTGGATTTAAAGTTAAGCCTTCAACTTCTTCTTTATGATTTTCTACGGTATATAGAAGCGCATCAATAACCGTATTACCTGTTTTATAAATATTTTCGGGATTTGCAAGTGACGCTTTTAAATTGTCGCAAGATTTATCAGTCGGTGCGAAATAGTATGTACAAACAGCATCAGTAAAAACCCTGTTAATTTCTTCAGGAAACGGATAATATTTATCAAAAGTTCTAAGCCCTGCTTCAACATGCCCGACCGGTACTTTTGCATAGAAAGCAGAAAGTGCTGCTGCCATTGAAGTTGTAGTATCGCCATGGACTAAAACTACATCTGGTTTAACTTCTTCAATAACTTCTTTTGTTTTTAAAAGTACATCACTTGTTAAAGACCACAGATTTTGGTTATCTTTCATAATATCCAAATCGTAATCGGGTTTAATTTCAAAAAGTTCAAGCACCTGGTCTAAAATCTGCCTGTGTTGAGCTGTAACACATACAACACTTTCCAAAGTATCAGAATTCTTTTCTATTTCTTTTACCAACGGAGCCATCTTAATAGCTTCAGGTCTTGTACCAAATATTGTTAAAACTTTTACTTTACTCATTAGATATTTACCGCATCTCGAACTTTTGTCATAACTTTTTCTGCTTCTATTGCAGCTTTTTTATTACCGTCATTGATAATATCATAAACTTTATCTGTATCATTTGCTAATTCTTGACGTTTTGCACGAATCGGAGCAAATTTTTGATTAATTATTGCACCTAATTGACGTTTGCAATCTGCGCAGCCTCTTTGACCTGCTTTACATTCGCATTCTACCTGTGCAACAGTTTCTGAAGGAGCGAATGCTTGATAGTACTTAAATGCAACTTCACATTTATCAGGATGTCCGGGGTCATCTTTTCTTGCTCTGCTTCTATCTGTAATACATTGCATAATTTTCTTTGATGTAGTTGTTTCATCATCTGAAATTTTAATATCATTATTGAATGATTTACCCATTTTTTGACCGTCGACACCAAGTAACAATGGAATTTCAGTTAATTTTGGTTTTGGTTCATTAAATAAATCAGTTTTATAAATATTATTAAATCTTCTTGCAATATCTCTTGTAATTTCAAGGTGCGCAAGCTGGTCAACGCCAACCGGAACTATAGCAGAATTCATAGCCATAATATCGGCTGACATCAAAACAGGATAACCAAGCAAGCCATAACTCATTTGAGGTAAATTTTCGCTGTTATCGCCGTCTTTACATTTTAAAGCTTTAACCATATCTTTTAAAGTCGGGTCACGCTCTACCCAGTTATTAGGTGTAATCATACTCAAAAGGATATGAAGTTCTGCAATTTGCAAAACTTTTGATTGAAAATAAATTGTTGATTTACTAGGGTCAATACCACAAGCAAGCCAATCTAAAACAACATCTAATTTATCTTGTCTTAAATTTTCTGTTTTATCAAATTTAGTAGTTAAAGCGTGCCAATCTGCAACAAAATAAAAGCAGTTATATTCATCTTGAAGTTTTACCCAGTTTGTAATAACGCCCATATAATGACCCAAATGCAATTTGCCCGTTGAACGCATGCCTGATACTAAATTTAATTTTTCCATTTCAGACCTTTCAAAAAAATCTTTTACAAAATTATTATACATAAAATATAAATTTTATAATTATTCAATTATTAACAAGAATTTATAAACTAAATTTAATAACTTATTATTACATTTAATTTTATTATTTATATATTCTATACAATCTTCTTTATTTAATTCAATATCATCAAAATCAAATAACACTTTTGGATTAATCAGCAGCGCTTTACAAATAAGCTCTAAATTTTCTGCGGAAACAAAATTATTTCCCAGTTCTATTTGGCTTAAGCTTTTAGGCGAAATCCCTATTTTTTCAGCCAATTGTTCTTGTGTCAATTGCCTTTCAAGCCTTTTTTCTTTTATTTTTTTCCCTAAATTCTTCTTTATGTTCATTACACTATAATAGTTACCACTAAAAATAGAATAAACCCATTGACAATAGAATTAACCCACTTTATAATAGAGTTATTCTATTTAAAGATAGAGTCATGGTGTGAAAAAGAAAAGACTATATGAAATATTTTTTAGATAAATATTTTGAAAAAACAAACGGATTTTATCCCTTTTTTAAGTATTGTCCGCGTATTTATTGGGATTACTATATTTGTAAACGTGCTTCAAATATACTTGGGTATAAATATAATTGGAAAGAACCTAAAACCTTTAATGAAAAACTACGCTGGCTTATATTTAACGAGAAACTTGAACTTAAAACAAAATTAGCAGATAAAATCCTTGTAAAAGGTTATATCTCTTCCAAAATTGGTTGTAATCACAGCGCTGAATTATATGGTATCTATAATAATTTTGAAGAAATAGATTTTTCAATTCTGCCTGAAAAGATTGCCATAAAAGCAAACCATGGCTGGAGAATGAATATCATTTCAAAAAACAAAAATTTTATTTACAAAAACTATAGAAATATTAACAAAATTACAAAAAATTGGCTTAATATAAATTATGAAGAATTTAGTGTTGAGCCTCAATATAGAAATATAAACAGAAAATTATTTGCAGAATACCTGCGCTCTGACAAAGAAAATCATTTGCGAAATGAACTACAAATTTATTGTTTTCACGGGACACCATTACTTTGTGAATTAAAAAAATATATAAATAACAATATTGGTTATCAATTATATGATACTAATTGGAAACTTCAGAATTTTACGCATTCAAATATTTTCTTTGCAGCAGAAGAAATGCGCCCTGAAAAATTAGATGAAATTCTCGAATATAGCAAAATATTATCGCAAGATTTCTCATTTGTACGAATTGATTTTGCATACAATCAAAATGATGTTCATGTTGTAGAAATGACATTTACACCTTGCAGCGCAATAATTCCTTTTGATGATATAAAAACTGACATTTATTTAGGAGAGATGCTTTCACTTCCTAAAAAGGATGCGAAAAATGTCTAGAATACAAAAGAAATTAAATATTTTAATACATGATCTGGGTTCTTTAAATTACGGGATTATAAGAAAATTCAAAGAATCAAATCTTTTAGGAAATATTTATATAATTTCAAAAAATCAAATTGAAGATATAGATTGTATTTATATAGGAACTCCATCAAATATTACATTTAAAGAATTAAAAACAATTATAAAAGAAAAAAATATAGATTTTGCCATTATTTTCAATGAATTATACAGTAGTTTAGGGCTTACAGACTATTATTTTAATACTTTAAAATTACCTTTAATCGGAGTAAAAAAATTTTGGTTTGATCTTGAAACTTCGAAATTTGACAGTAAATCATTTATGAATGCCAATAATATAAAAACTCCTGATTTTTTTGTTATAAAAAATCTTCCTCAACTTGAACAAGCTGTTTTAAAACTTGGTTTTCCTCTTGTTATTAAAAATAATTGCCTTCAAGCCGGTTTTGGTTCTTATATTTGTAAAGACAAAAAAACAGCAATCAGGATAACGAAAAAACTATTGAAGCATTATGATTTTTGTATTGCAGAAAAATTTATTATCGGGGATGAAATCTCACAACAATATTTTTGGGACAAAAATACACTATTACCATTACTTCCCGTAAAAGATTTCAAAAAAGATAATAAAGGATTAAACACCGGTGGAATGGGAAGCTATACACCTGTTAAATTAAATGAAAAAGAAGAAAATCTATTAACAGAATATAACAATAAATTAGAAAAAATTTTTAAAACCTTAAAACCGGATTTTACAGGTATATTTACAGTAAATCTTTTATTTAGTGAAAAAGAAGTTTATACCCTTGAGTTTAATATGCGCCCCGGAATTACAGAATTTGAAACAACAATAGAACATATTCAAAGTGATATATTGGAACTATTTTATAATTGTGCTACAGGTCATTTAAAAGATACCCAAATTACATACAAAAATGGCATTACAGGCTGCATAGCATTAGCACATAAAGATTACAGTAAACAAAAATTGCAAAAATGTGTTATTTCGCTAAAAAGAAAACTTTCCCCTATAGACAATGATATTAGAATAAATTGGAATATTGCTTCTTTTGATATAAAAAAGAATATTTTGATATCAAGCAGTCACAGGTTTTTATCAGTTCTATGCACAGATTCTATTAATCCGTTTAGAAAAATATATAAGTTTTTAGATACATTTGAAGCAAAAGATATTTATTACAGAAAGGATATAGGTGTATAAAATGAAAAAGAATTTAATTAAAAATGTATTAAATTTATTCAACAAGAATAATACAGAACAAATTGCCTCAAATAATATTGATCAAACAAATATTAACGATGATATATTTAATGACGGTTCGTATATCGATGATGTTCTTAATAGTGAAGAAGGTATTAAACTAAGTGGTCCTGGACTTATGGCTAATTTGTGTAAAACTCAAATAAACTAATAATTAAAGGTAAAAGAAAATAATGTATAAGTTTAAAAATATAAATTGGTCTATGCCATTTTTATTTACGGCAAACAGTTTTATGATTCCATTATTATATAATTTATTCAAAAACGAACCAATAAATTATGTATATGGAGCTCCAAAGTGTGCTTGGTCTGGAGGACGCGTATCAAATATTACCTCTCAAAATGTTAGCTTCCTTGAGCAGATTATATATAATATAAAATCTTATAATGTAACTCCTTCATTTACTTTTACTAATACTAGTATCACCAAAGAATTATTAAATAACTCATTTTGCAATGCACTTCTTAAAATTATTTCCGAGTCAAATTCAGAAATAATTTTAGTTTCTGATTTATTATATGAATACATAAAAGATAAATACCCAAATATCAAATTATGTACATCTGTATTAAAATCTACTTACCAAAATATAAAAGATTTAGATGAAACAGAGCATATAAACAAACTTATTGATAGGTTTGACAGAGTTGTAATAAGACCTGAATATGCAATAAATAATGACGGAAATTTTAATAAAATTAAGGATATTTCCAAAATTGAACTAATAGTTAATCAAGCTTGTGCAATGAATTGTTATTGTGCAAATAAAGATTATAAGCTTATAGAGCTGTATGATAGAAAAGAAATAAGCATTGATGACTTTTCAAAAGAATTAAAGAATTTATGTCCGAGAGACAAAGGAGAGATAAAAGAAATTAACAGCTTGCCAGATAGTTTAACAAATAAATGTATAAATGCCGGAATTACAAAACTTAAACTAAATGGAAGACATTTAACTTTTGATAATTTATTAATTGCTTTAAATAACTATTTCTTTAGCGATAATGTTGATAAAGAAAAATTAAACGAAAAAATAAACAATTATATTATTTCAACTATAAAAAATAATGCTGATTTTCAATTGTATTCACTATTATGTAAAAAGTTATAAAGAGTAAAGATTTTATTTTCAAGACCATTGTTTTTAGGTATCGCGAAAACACAGGTCTTGAAAATAAAATCTTTACTCTTTATAACTTTTTACATTTCAATAAATATATTTTTAATACGTTCAATGCAGCCTTGAGGGCTTGTATACCATTCACGATAAGAAATACGTTCAACCAAAACGCCTGTTCTTTCCATTAATGTTTGTTTTTTAATTTGTGTTTTATTTGTTCTTTGGTTATCTTCAACGCCGTCACATTCAACGATAATATATTTACCCGTTGGAGATTTAACAATTAAATCGGCACTTAAGCCTGCAACTGTTTGCCCGGCTAGAACTTCAAAACCTTCATCACGCAAGAAGTTTGCAACTTCTTTTTCAAAAGAGTTCTTATAAATATTTTCATCAATACTTAAATCATCTTTCAAACTATTTCTTGCAATATAAGCCTGTACGTATTCAATATAATCTTTTAACAAACCTTGCGGCAAGGTTTTAGGGTCTTTTGATAAAAATATAATTTGTTTCTTTTTAGCACGTGTAATTGCAACATTAAACAAATTCGGAATTTGTAAGAAAGTCAAACTTTGATTAAAGCTGTTATTAGCAACTGCCCATGAAAGCATAATTATATCTCTTTCATCACCTTGGAAGGTATGTGCAGTACCGACTTCAATCTTATGACGTCTTTGAACGGCTTCAGGATACAATTGATTTAATGCCTTTTTAATCAATTCAACCTGACCTCTGAACGGTGAAATAATACCAACAGTTACAGGTTCATGGTTTTCATCTTTTACTCTGTCATCCTCTTGCAGAATTTCCTGCAATCTTTGCATAATTGCCTCGACTTCAGGCATATTACGAGTCATTTCAGAATCTACTTTACCGTCTTCAACTTGCACAAGTTCTAAAATATCTTTATTTTGAGTCTGTGACATAATTCTTATTCTGTCACCGTAAAATTCTTTATTACTAAAATCAATAATCGGCGCAAAACTTCTGAAATGTTCATCCAACAAAACAGGTTTTGTAGAATAATAATTAGCTAAATCAAACATAGAGTTTGTTCTAAATCTCCACATTAATTGGTATTTATCTGGAATTTCATACTGGCTTAAGAAAGATTGTTCTTTTGACTTTTCTAAGAACGACAAATGCGGCAGCTGTTTATCATCCCCTACAATAACAGCCTTTTTACATCTGAATAAAATAGGAATACAGCTTGCAATATCGCACTGTGAAGCCTCATCAATAATAGCAACATCAAACAATGCGGGCTTTAACGGCAGCGAATTTGAAACAGCATAGCTTGTTACGCACCAGCATGGGAAAGCTTCTAAAAGCGGTTTAAAATCTTCATCTTCTAATAATCTGTTTTGAAGATTTTTCTTTCTTGTTACAAGTGCCTTTGTATGTACAATTAAGCGCTGACGTTTAACTTGGTCACGAAGCAAACCTTTTAAAGAATTTCTTCTTTTCCCTTTTAAAATATCAATAGCAAGTGTTTTTTGTTTGCGTTTCAAAATCTTTATCTCTTCCAATAAAGAATGGATATTACCAATCTTAAAAATTTGCGCTTCTATATATCTTGCCTTTGTTGATAATCTTGCAGCTTCAAGTTCTACCTTTATTCTTTCAAGATTTTCAAAATCGGGTTTAAAATCTTTATTTTGAATAATTTTCTTTAACTGATGATTAGCGAATTTAGTTGTAATATCAGAGAAAAAGCCCTGTTTTTCAACATTTTTTTCTAAATTCTTAATAGCCCCATCAATATTATCAACCTCCTGCATAGTTAATTTGCCGGTTAAAAATTCAAGTTTACCAAGCTGTTTTTCTTTATCATCACGCTCTTTAACAAGCTTTTGCCATTGTTCTTCAAGTTTAATTATTTCTTCGCATTTATTTTCTTTTTCGCGGATAGACATAACAAGCTTTTGCATGTCTTCTACATCAACAAGCAGAGAATTTTCAAAATCCGTATCTAAATCGACTTTATTTGAGATTAAATCCTGTAAGTCAAAAGACAATTGCTTTTGATAATTTGGTCGTCCTGCCCTTAAAGCCAAAAATGGAGCGCCAAAATCATTTAACCTGTTTGCTACAACGTCAGTTGCCTTATCCATTCTTGAAGCAACTAAAACAGTTTTACCATTTGAAATTAAATGACATATTAAATTTACTATTGTTTGAGATTTCCCAGTCCCCGGAGGTCCATAAACAGATAAAATCGGATTATCTTCAAGATTTTTTATAACATCTTCCTGTGAATCACTTAAAGATAACGGAGTAACAGCTACAAAATCTTTTAAATTATTTTCTTTAATTGGTTTTGAAGCCATTTTGCCTTTACCTTGCAAATATTCTTCATTCACAACATTTAATGCGGTTTCTCGTATAATACCTGAAGGGCGTTCGGCTATCTGCATTAATTCATATAAAACGCCCGCTGTAACTAACGGTCTTTTTGTTAAAATAATTGCACTTTTATTTGTTAACACAACCTTATCAGCCTTTAATTTCGGCTTTGGTTTATCGGCTTCGGCTTCTTCTAATGCTTCTTCCAAATTTTCATAATTTATCTTTTTTTCTTCATAAAAGTCAGAGCCGTCTTCTTTTATATTATTTTCAAGTTCTTCTTTTTCATTTAATTCAAATTCCAAATCAGGAATTAAAGATTTCAATGTAGTTAAAAATATGCTTAAATCTTCTTCTTTCAAAGGAAGTTTAGGAACTACATCAAGAAGCCCGTCAAGCATATTATCAATTTCATCTTCTTCACCCTGCAAATTCATCAAGCTTGTTAAAGCAGCTGTATTTAAAGACAAACCTTCTTCTTGGATAGAACATTCAATACTCATTCCTACACGTTCAAGTCTGCATGTTGAATATAAAAGCGGAGTTAGAAACTCATTTTTTCTTTTAGTCTTAGCATTTTTACCAACCAAAAATAAATAACCGTATATTAAATATTTATCCTTTTGACTGTTTTCGCTTTGAAGCATTAATTCGGTTAAAAAAGAATCAGAACCATCCAATTTTAATGTCTGAGGATAATTAGTAAATAATTTTTCTGCATCAAGAATTGAAGAAGGTTCTTTATCGCCTATATTTTCAGGTTCGAGAAAAATCCATTTATTATCTTTATCCTGTTTAAGATTTCTAAAAGTTGAGCTTTGAACTTCTTCACGTACACAATCGTGCAAATATAAGCTTAATTTTTTTATAAAACTGTTATGAAATGCTGAATTTAATATCTTTGTTGCTTCTTGAAGCATAGTGTCCCCTATAATACAAATAATAAGAAATTATAGCATTTTTAACAGGGTTATTCAAAAAAAACGGGATTATTCATACAAAAAATGTAGGTTACATAAGAAATATTATTGATAGTCTTTTTAAAAAAATTTAAAAAAACTTGAAATAAAATTTATTAAACTTTCCTGTCATGCTGAACTTGTTTCAGCATCTTACTATTTATTAATAAATAAGTTAATATGACATCTTTTATAAATCTAAGATGCTGAAACAAGTTCAGCATGACAGTTATTATTAACTTAGAAAACATAAGGCTTAATAATTGAAATACACGAAAAATTTATTTCTTTCGTGTATTTCAGAAACCGAGTTGATGAGAATTTTTTATTCAGCCACCATTGATTTTGTGTAAGCTAAAATCACCGGTGGCTGAATAAAAAATTTCATTAATTCGGTTTCAGTTAATAAAATATTTTATTAAATTTGAAGTCATAAATTTTTTCAATTTTAAATATTATAGATATGAAAAATCAATCAAAAAAGATTCTGAAATCAACTCACGAATAATTATTTTCTTAAGTTCAACTCGTGCACGGATAAAGAGAGCCGTGCTTTGATGTCTGTTTCACTAAAGAAAATTAAATTATTCCCTCAATGATTTCGAAATCTTTTTTCATCGATTTTTCATATCTATAATATTTCTTATGTTATGACTATTTAAAGATTTCAGGGTGATTGGAATTTGATAGGACTATCTCGCGATACTCATTCCTATCAATATCCACACCCATATTTTTTATATCTATCTTAAATTTAGATTTCTTCTTTACGTTTTTTTTCTTTTTGTCTTCCACAATAATACCTATTTGCAAGCTAACTTTTCATCTCTATATTTATCAATACTATCATAAGATAAATCAGGATTTGCCATATAACTCTTTAATGCTTCTAAATATGCCTTAGCTGTATCTAATACAGTAAAGCAAGGTGTAGAATACATTTCTGCAATGGTTCTTATTAAAAATCCTCTGTCTTCGCTGCCATATCTTGCAGAATTATTATTTGTAGTAGGCGTATTGATTATGAAACATAATTCCTTATTTTTCATATTTCTTTGAATTTTCTTAATATCAAATTTATCAATTTCTTTTGATTCGATATTATGCAATTTTAAGAATTTATGAGTTCCTGTTGTAGCAACAAGGTTATAACCTAAATCTACAAGAGTTTTTGCAACTTCTACAGAATCTTTCTTATAATGATCATTTATAGAAATTAATACATTTCCTCTTTCTGTTGAAAGCTTATAGCCAGCAGCTAAAAATCCTTTAACTAAAGCTCTTTCATAAGAAGTATCTATACCAAGAACTTCACCTGTAGATTTCATTTCAGGCGCTAATGCGGGATCTATTCTGTTCAATTTTTGGAACGAGAAAATAGGTATTTTAGCACATACAAGATTTGTTGTATCAACAAGACCAGTCTTATAACCTTGTTCTATAATAGATTTACCAAGAATTGCATCGATTGCTATTTTAACCATAGGTGTTCCGGTTACCTTGCTTAAAATAGGTACCGTTCTTGAAGCACGAGGATTTACCTCAATTATATATGCAGTATCATCTTTTAATATGAACTGAATATTCATCAAGCCTTTTACTTTTAATTCACGTGCAATTTTTTCAGTATAAGAAACTATATTATCTATAATGTGCTGCGGTATTGTTCTTGTTGGATATAAGGCAATTGAGTCTCCTGAATGGACACCGGCACGTTCTATATGTTCTGTTATTGCAGGAATTAATACATTTTCACCATCTGAAATTGCATCTAATTCAAGTTCTGTTCCTTCTATATATTGGTCAATTAAGATTGGATGTTCATCAGAGAATTTTAATGCGCTTTCAATATAAGAAATTAATTCATCTTTATTATAGACAACTTGCATTCCTCGTCCGCCAATTACATAAGACGGCCTTACAAGTAACGGATAGCCCAATGTTTTTGCTACTTCTAAAGCCTCTGATTGTTTCTTAATTGCAAAACCTTTTGGCTGAGGAATATTTAATTTTCTTAGAAGCTGTTCAAACAGTTTTCTATCTTCTGCTATATTTATTGATTCCAGCGAAGTTCCAAGAATTTTTACTCCGCGTTCATATAACTTTGGAGCAAGGTTAATAGCTGTTTGTCCGCCAAATTGAACCATTACACCTTCAGGGTTTTCTTTTTCAATAATATTCATAACATTTTCAATATGCATTGGTTCAAAGAATAATTTATCTGCCACATCAAAGTCGGTTGAAAGTGTTTCAGGATTTGAATTTACAATTAATGATTTATAATTGTTATTTCTAACCTCCCAGGCTGCGTGAACAGAACAATAGTCAAACTCTATACCTTGACCTATTCGAATTGGACCGGAACCTAAAATCAAAATTTTCTTATCATTTGAAGCTTCTGTTTCATCAAATTCATTATATGTTGAATAATAATATGGTGTATAAGCTTTAAATTCAGCAGCACAGGTATCAACTATCTTGAAGGAAGCACTAATTGAATTTTCTTTTTTTATTTTTTCTACTTCTTCAATGGATTTTTGTGTATATCTTGCAATTTCTTCATCTAAGAAGCCTTTTTCTTTTGCTTCTAAATATAAGCCGGCTGTAAGTTCTTCATTTTTAAGCTTATTTTCAAAATCAACAAGTCCTTTAATTTTACAGATAAACCATTTATCTATTTTTGTAATTTTATTAATTTCATCAACTGTTATGCCTCTGTTTATTGCTTCTGCAACCCTAAAGATTCTTCTATCGTCTTGAACATGTAATAATGCTTTAAGTTCTTCTTCGCTGCATTCTAAGTGGCGGCCTCTAAGCAAACCTGTATATTTAGATTCAATTGAAGCCACAGCTTTTTTAAAGGAACTTTCAAAAGTTCTTCCAATAGCCATTACTTCACCAGTTGCTTTCATTTTTGTTCCAAGAATTCTATCGCCATGTTTGAATTTATCAAACGGCCATTTTGGAATTTTAGTAACTACATAGTCAATAGCAGGTTCAAAAGCTGCTACTGTTTTCTTTGTAATAGAATTTGGAATTTCGTGTAAATTATATCCTATTGCAATTTTTGTTGTAATTTTGGCAATTGGATAACCTGTTGCTTTAGAAGCTAGTGCTGAAGAACGGCTTACACGAGGATTTACTTCAATAACGTAATACTGATTACTTACAGTATCAAGAGCGAATTGAACATTACATCCACCTTCAATTTTTAATGCTTTTATAATTTTTAAAGCTGCACTTCTTAGCATTTGGCATTCTTTATTTGTAAGTGTTTGAGTAGGAGCAACTACGAAACTATCTCCTGTATGAATACCAATAGGGTCAATATTTTCCATATTACAAATTGCTATACTTGTATTATTAGCATCTCGGATTACTTCGTATTCAATTTCTTTGTAGCCTGCAATACTTTTTTCTACAAGCACTTGAGAAATAGGGCTTAAGGATAAACCTGTATAAACAATTTCTTCATACTCGCTATAGTTATTAGCAATACCGCCGCCTGTACCGCCTAAAGTATAAGCTGGTCTTACAATTATAGGAAAACCTATTTTTTGAGCAAATTTCTTAGCCTCTTCAAAACTTGAAACTATGTCACTTTCAGGGATTGGTTCATTTATTTCAAGCATTAAATTTTTAAATAATTCTCTATCTTCTGCTTTTTTAATAGATTCTATTTTAGTGCCTAAAAGTTCAACATTATATTTATCAAGCACTCCAGCCTCATATAATTTTACAGCCAGATTTAAACCTGTTTGTCCGCCTAATGTTGCAATAACACCATTTGGTCTTTCTTTATCAATAATATAAGTTAATGATTCAACTGTTAGAGGTTCAATGTAAACTTTATCAGCTATATTTTCATCTGTCATAATAGTTGCAGGGTTAGAGTTTACAAGAATTACCTCTAAACCTTCTTCTTTTAATGCCCTGCAAGCTTGTACACCAGCATAATCAAATTCTGCTGCCTGTCCAATTACAATTGGACCAGAACCTATAACAAGAACTTTTTTTATATTTTTATTTATCGGCATAACTATATCTCTTTCTTCTTATACTCTAATTGCTTTTGCTTCTGCTACATCGTCTATCCATTTTATGATTACTTTATTAGCATCATAAGGTCCTGCTGTTAATTCTGGGTGGAATTGAACTGTTTTTACCTTATATTTATCGCAGCAAATACCTTCAATTGTATTATCGTTTAAATTAATATATGTAGGTTCAACATAATCAGGAAGTGATTCTGCTTCTACTGCGTAGCTATGATTTTGAGAAGTTACAAATATTTCATTTGTTTTCAAATTCATAACAGGATGATTTCCGCCTCTATGACCGTATTTTAATTTGAAAGTTTTTGCACCTAATGCAATTGATAGTATCTGATGACCTAAGCAAATTCCAAAGATTGGAAGTTTACCAAGTAAATCTTTAGCTGTTTGAATTGCTTGAGTTGCATCTTCTGGGTTTCCAGGTCCATTTGAAATTAAAACAGCGTCAAAATTTTCTTTTAAAATATCTTCTGCTTTTGTATCAGCAGGGAAAACTGAAATATCACAATTCATTGTCTTAAAGTTTTCTAAAATACTCTTCTTTATACCCATATCAATAATTGCAAGTTTGATTCCACTTCCTGCATATTTTTCAACTTTATATGTTGTAACATCAAGTGTGATATCTTTACTTATTCTGTAAGCTTTCATTTTTTCTTTTATTTCAGGAGTTATATCACCTGTTGTTATAGCGCAATTCATAGCACCATGGTTTCTGATTATTTGGGTTAAATGTCTTGTATCAATGCCTTTTAAACCTACGATATTATTTTGTTTTAGATAATCTGTTAACGGAAGATAGCTTTTATAATGAGATTCATTTTCACACATATTTTTTACAATAAAACCTTTTGCATGAATTCTTCCGCTTTCAAAATCATCTTTATTAATACCGTAGTTTCCAATTTCGGGATATGTCATAACTATTGTCTGCCCTGCATAAGACGGGTCAGTCAAAATTTCTTGATAACCAACCATTGAAGTATTGAAAACAATTTCGCCGTATGATGTACCATCTGCGCCTATTGATTCTCCTTCAAAAATCATTCCGTTTTCAAGAAGAAGTTTCCCTTTTGATAATGCATAAGATTTATTTTGAGTTAAAAGTGCATTTTCAATCTCTTCATAAATCATTTGAATAGCTTTTACTCTATCTTCTGCACTTGTAACGGCTCTTCCGATTACAAGATAGTCTGCTCCTTCTTTTATTGCTACACTAGGTGTTGCAAGACGTTTTTGGTCATTTTTATTTGACCAGTCAGGTCTTATTCCAGGGCATAATACTTTAAAATCTTTACCACAGGCTTGTTTTATTTTTTTAGCTTCCCAAACACTTGCTACAACACCGTCCAGTCCTGCTTTTTTTGCCATTAATGCAAGATGGATTGCATAATCAGCAGGTTTATAAGGAACTTTTAATTCTTTTTGTAATGCGTCTTCACTAATACTTGTAAGAACTGTCACACCAAGAATTACAGGATTTTCTTTTCCTAATTCTTTCGCTGTTTTTCTTGCTGCTTCTTGTGCCATTCTCATCATTTCTTCACCGCCTGTTGTATGCAGATTATAAAATGATGCTCCGTTTCTTATTATGTTTTCTGAGGCTTTTGCTACTGTATTAGGAATATCATGTAATTTAACATCAAAAAAGAACTTTATATTTTGCTCTTTCATAAAGTTAAAAATTTCATAGCCGTTACCTGTGTACATTTGTAAGCCGACTTTAAAAACTCCGACATAGTCTTTAAGCTCTGTTATTAGTGTTTTAGCCTGTTCCGGAGTATCCACGTCAAGTGCTAAAACTATTTTTTCTTTAATTTCGGGTCTGATTTGCATTTTCTTTTATCCTATATTAATTATTTTACCTTTTATTATTGTCATTTTCTGCTTCCCTTTTAATTTAAACTTATCAAAAGGTGAAATTCTGCATTTTGATTTAAAATCAGCAGCATTTACTATCCATTCTTCATTCAAGTCAATAACTGTAAGATTTGCAGGCTTACCAATCTCAATAGAACCTTGATTTGGAATATTCAAAATTGAAGCAGGGGCATAAGTTAGTTTTCGTATTGCTTCCATCAAAGTTAATTTGCCTGTATGAACAAGATTTGTTAGTG
Source organism: uncultured Vampirovibrio sp. (assembly GCA_910583875.1). Taxonomy (GTDB): domain Bacteria; phylum Cyanobacteriota; class Vampirovibrionia; order Gastranaerophilales; family Gastranaerophilaceae; genus Avigastranaerophilus. The sequence goes on from CAJTXT010000005.1 coordinate 18,071, forward strand.
TTAACCCCAAGGCTGTTTCAAATCCTGCAATACCCATTGGTGCATTTTGAATTGGAGATTGTTTTTCAGCTACAGTATGAGGTGCATGGTCTGTAGCTATAACATCAAGTGTGCCGTCTTGAAGTCCTTTAATTACAGCCTCTAAATCTTCCTTTGTTCTTAAAGGAGGATTAACTTTATATTTTGCATCATAATCAACAATATCATCTTCTGTTAAACTGAAATAATGAGGAGCTGTTTCAGCTGTAACTTTTAAGCCGTCTTTTTTTGCTTGTCTTATTAATTCAATTGAACGTTTTGTTGATATATGGGCAAAATGGTATCTGCCATTTATGCTTCTTACTACTTCCAGTTCTCGAGCTACGGCAAGTGATTCTGTAATATTAGGAATACCTTTTAAACCTAAGCGTGTACTTACTTTACCTTCGTTAATTACACCGGAATTTGCAAGTGATGAATCTTCTGAATGTGAAATAATTACTGCGTTATGGGAATTTATATATTTCAATGCTTCACGTAAAAGGTGCATATTTTCAACTGGTTTACCGTCATCAGAAAAAGCAATTGCACCATTATTAAGTAACTCAGAAACATTTACTATTTTTTCATTTTCTAACCCTTTTGTAACAGCACAAATAGGATGAAAACCTATTTCTGATTCTTCTTTTGCTTTACTTATTGTGTAAGTTAAAGTTGTTGAATTATCTACCTGCGGTTTAGTATTTGCCATAGGACAAATTGCAGTATAACCGCCATTTATAGCAGATGCTATACCTGTTTTTATTGTTTCTTTAGCATTAAATCCAGGTTCACGTAAGTGACAATGTATATCAACTAACCCTGGAGTTATTATTTTGCCTGTTAAATCAATAAGTTCTTCGCCATCTTCTACTTTAAGATTTTTACCTATTTCTACAATCATTCCTAATTTTATTCTAATATCAGAAATGCCTTCAAAATTATTTTTAGGATTTACTATTTTACCGTTTTTAAGAAGCATTTGAATCTCCTTTTAATAAAGTGTTTAAGATTGCCATTCGAACAAAAACCCCATTTTGAGCTTGTTCTAAAATGGTTTTACCTACTTGATTGTCTAAAAGTTCTGAAGAAACTTCTATATTTCTATTTGCTGGTCCTGGGTGCATTAAAATAACATCTTTTGCCGCATATTCTTTTAAAAGGTTAGAATCTATTTCATATAATCTTTTATATTCAGAAGAATCCGGATACCCTGATTTTTCGTGGCGTTCATTCTGAACTCTTAATACCATTACAACATTTGCATCTTTTACTGCATCTTTAACATTTTGATGATAAGTAACATTAAATGCATTAAAGTTTTCAAACTGTAAATAAGTTGGTGCACAAAGATGAATATCAGCCCCCATTTTTGATAGCAAACTTATATTTGATTTTGCAACCCTGCTGTGAGATACATCCCCAACAATTGTAATTTTTTTATTTTCAACACTACCGATTTTTTCAATCATAGTATAAAAATCAAGTAATGCTTGAGAAGGATGTGCGTGTGTTCCGTCACCGCCATTTACAAATTTAACAGGATATTTAACCAAACGCATTACATTATTTATAATTCCAGATAAAGAATGCCTTATAACCACAGCATCAACACCAAGAAAATATAAGTTTTCAATTGTATCTTTTAAGCTTTCACCTTTAGATAAAGAAGAATGTGAAGCATCAAAATTTATAATATTCATTCCAAGTTTTTGAGCGGCTATTTCAAAACTGCAACGTGTTCTTGTTGAATTTTCATAGAACATTAATGCTAATGTCTTTTTCTCAACATCTGACTTTTTTGCACCATTTTTAAAATTTTTTGCAAGATTTATGATATCTAAAATTTCTTCTTTCGAAATACTTTTTATATCAATTAAATGTTCCATTATGCTTTAGCCTTTTCTTCTCTGCTTCCTGGTTTTACTAAAGGAATGCCTTCTTTACATAAAGGACAGTTATCAGGTTCATATACAACAGGGTCAATCTGCATTAAAGATTTTATATTATATGGTGTTAAACCTTTTGTTCTGTCAACAATACAGCCAACTGCAACAACTTCAGGTTCAAATTCTTTAATAGCTTCCATTGTTTCTTTTATTGTTCTTGCAGTTGTAATAACATCTTCAATTATAACAACTCGTTCACCTTTTTTTAGAGTATAACCGCGTCTTAATTGCATTTCTCCGTCTTTACGTTCTACAAAAAGGTTTCTTTTTTTAGCATTTTTAGCTGTTTCATAGCCTATAATTACAGCACCGATTGCAGGAGCTACAATAGTATCAAATTCAACATCTGAGAGCTTTTCTGCAAGCATTTTGCCTAACTTTTCTGTTATTTCTGGATATTGATATAATTTTGCACATTGAAAATATATATTTGAATGTAATCCTGATGTCAAACAAAAATGACCATGCAATACACCTTCTGCCTGCTCTAATAAATTTAAAACTTCATTTGTCATATTTATGCCCTCAATTCTTTTTGTAATTCTTCTAAATTTTTAAAACCATTTTTTATAATATAATCATTAAGTTCAAATACCAGTTTTTCAGCTGTTTCTGGGTGTGTGAAATTTGCAGTTCCTATTTGAACAGCCTTTGCACCCGCTGCAAAAAATTCTAAAACATCTTCTAATGTTTCAATCCCACCGATACCTATTATCGGAATATTTACGACTTTTGATAAGCGGTAAACAGCACTTATAGCAACAGGTTTAATTCCAATACCGGAATACCCTCCAGAAACAATCGTTTTTTGAATTTTACCGTTAAAACAATTTATTTTTATGGAAGTTCCCTTTAGTGTATTTATAGCGCTTATTGCATTTGCCCCCGCTTTTTCTGCTGCTATACCAAGTTTTTCTATTGAAGTTACATTCGGTGTTAATTTAACTATCAAAAATCCTTTATATTCTTTTCTTACAGCTGAAACAAGTTCATATAATGAATTTTCATCCACTCCAAATTCCAAACATCCTGATTTAACATTCGGGCAAGAAACATTTAATTCTATTGCTTTAATGCTATTATCATTGCAAATTTTTGCCATTTGAACATATTCATCAATAGTAGAACCTGCAACATTCATTACATATTCAATATTATTTGCTTGTAAAATAGGAAGTTTAATTTTTAAGAATTCATCAATTCCAACATTCTCAAGCCCTATTGAATTTATCATGCCAGCTTTTGTTTCGGTTATTCTAAGATGTTTATTACCTTCTCTTGGTTTTAGAGAGATTGCTTTCGTTACAATTGCACCCAAATTAGAGACATCAATAAAATCATTATATTCATCCGCATAACCGTATGTTCCGGAGGCAGTCATAATAGGATTTTTTAGTTCTAATCCGTTGAGATTTACATTTAATCGTTCCATACAACCTCATTTCCTTTAAATACAGGGCCATCCTTGCATACAGTCGCATTTTGAACTGTTCCGTCTTTTTTGATATTTATAACACAGCCTCTGCATACTCCGATGCCGCAAGCCATAACCTTTTCCATTGCGACTTGTGTTTCAACTCCATATTTTTCTCCAAGTTCGGCAGCTGTTTTTAATACAATCTGAGGGCCGCAAGCATATATAATTTCAGGTTGATATTCTTTAATTAATTTTTCTAAATAATTAAGAATGCTTCCTTTTTCACCAAAAGAACCATCATCTGTATAAACCTTATCTATTTGTATATTATTCGGAATTTCTTCTTTATTTAAGAAGCCAGAAGCAAATATGTTTTCAATATGTGTCTCATTTAATTTTGATTTTAAGAAGGAAATAGGAGCAACTCCAATACCTGCTCCTATTAATAATGCTTTTTTATTTTGAATATCAAAACCGTTACCGAATGGTCCTGCAATATCTATCACAGAATTTGGTTTTAAAGATTTTATATATTCAGTTCCTTTTCCTCTTTCTTTAAATAAAACACCAATTTTACCATTATTATTTGAAAACACACTAAATGGTCTTCTTAATGTTAAACCATCACAATATATAGAAATAAATTGACCTGCTTTAACATTCACCGGTTTTTCACATTCTATTTCTATATAATGAGAACTTTTTGATACTTTTTCTATATTAAAAACTTTCGCTTTGTATATTTTCTTACTTTTATTGTTATCCATTTTCCACCTTACTCTATAAAAAAAGAGAGAAAAACAAAAACGCTTTTCTCTCTTTAACAAATATATTCACTTTTTATCGAATAATGTTTCATAACTTCTACCTTATTTTTAACTATTATGATGTCAATAGAAATCAATGTCAATCAAAAAAGACTCTTATTTACAATTAAAAAACTATTATCCTTAAAGACTGCACTATCAGCTAATTTGGCAAATTAATATTTGTAATAAATTACTTTTGTAATAGGTTTTGAAAGGATTTTATATGTTTTCACATGGCGAAATAACTAAAGATTTATCAAGAGCAAAGAAATTTTTTGAAGATATTATTTCTTTTACCGTTGGTCCGTTTACTCTTGATGATATTATCGAAAATAGAATAAATTCTATAAATATTGTAGATGTTAGAGAATATAATGATTATATCAACGGTCATATTCCTTATGCTGTTCATATTCCATATAAAGAAATTAAAGAACATATTGATATGTTGGATAAAGATAAAGTAACTATAATTTATACTTATTCAGATTCTTGCCCCCGTGCTTATAAAAGTGCTTTAGAACTAATTGAAAAACATTATCCTTCTGTTATTTTAAGAGGCGGATACAGAGAATGGAAAAAATTCGACCTTGATATTGTAAAAACTGATACTACTGATTATAATGAGGCGGATAAAAACGAATAATCTTGTCTTTTGCTCATATAGTAAGTCCTAAAACTAATGTTTTAGGACTTTTCGTTTAAAAAGGAGTATAAAAAAAAGTTTTACCACCATTGATTTTGTGCAAGCTAAAATCACAGGTGGTAAAACTTTTTTTATACTCCTTTTATAATATATTGTTAAATTTACTTTTGAATTAAAACCGCAATAGATAAAAATCCCATTATTAAAATAGAAACAACAAATAAACAAAATACAAATTTCCAAAATAAAGGAATTGTTATTTTAGGAGTCTTTATCTTTTTTTCATTATTAAGTTTCACTTTTTCTTTTTTTGGTTTATTGGAACTTTCTTTTTTATTATCTACATATAATTCTTTTTTCGCATTTTCATATTTTTCTTTTAAAGATGGTTTTGATTTATTTCCGGTAACAAGAAGTTCAACGTCATAATTTAACTTAAGAATATCTGATGAAGCTCCATTAGCATATACACAATAATTTATCGCTACTTCAAATGCTCGTTTTAAACATTCAAGTGCAATCATTCCATCTTTTTTGATTTTTCCCGAATGAACAGATTCATTACCGTTTTTCTTTAAAAAATATAAATCATCAATAAATTCTTTTTCTTGAATATTTCCATTTGAATTATCTTGAAGAGTTGAAAGCATTTCATCAAACGAACCTGTTTGTTGATTATGTTTTTTTAGAATATCTTTACATACGTGCTCTCCAAATCTGCGCGTTTGAGTCATACATTGTTCAAAATATTCATCTCGATATAATTTCTCAGCTTCTGAAATAATATCAAATAAGCTATTATTAATTTTCTTTAAGAATTTAAAATTTTCGCTCATAGCTTAATATTATATTTTATTAATGTAAAAAAATAAATATTAAGTAGCAAATTTTTTCTTTGATTAGTTTTAATGTGCATGTGTAAAAAGGGGTTAATATGAATATATCAAATGTATCAATGGCTCAAAATTGTGCTTTTAAGGCAAAAACTGTTATTAATGCACCAGAATTTCTTTTAGAAAAAGCAGACAGATTACAATTGGAACACATGGGTTCTAAAATCGGAAATCCTTGTGATACAATTGAAATTACAGTTAGTCCATTATATTCTGACGAAAAAAAACCAGGCGTATTAAAGTATAATTGCTTGGAAGAATATAATATTAATTCTAAAAAACTAAAACTAAAAGGTAACTACTGCTATGCAGTTCCTTATATAACTAATGGTAAAATAGATAAAAAGTCATCACCAAAAGCTTATATTGGCAACATTTTATCGTCTTTAAAAAAATAATTCCATACATATAGAGTAGGGCTTTCTAATTGGTTTATGATATAAATTCTCGTATAGTCGAGAAAGGACACTAGCATGAACCAATTAAAAGAATGTGTAAAAAAATATTTACTAATTAAATATACAAAATCACGAGTAAAAGAAAGTTGTAATCATTTATCAAGAACATTACCCTGGATACAAAGACAAAGTTTAACAAATACTATTGAAACTCATTGCAAGGTTCTTTTAAATTCTTTAATTCATGAAAGTGAACAACAATCTTTTCGTCAGAATAAATATATTGTTGATTCTATTTTAAAATACACATTGGGACGAAGTGAAAATATCCTTAAATTAAACAGAAAAGCTAAAGATATAAAAACTTATATGCAATTAAATTCTTTTATTGTATTTGATGAAATTGCAAAAGGTATTAATACAAATAAAAATAAAAAAGCTATTAAATTTAATATAGAAAAACAACTTTCTGAAATTCAAGAAAAAATAGATTCTAAAGTTAGCATGGAAGAAATTCTAAAAGAAAGAATAGGTGCTTAATACACCTATTTCAATCTTACATCTGCTGCAAGTTTATGTGCAAAGAGACCTTCTTTTTCTGCAAGAATTGAAGCATTTTCTGCAGTTTGTTTAATCGCATTTTCTCTTATTATTTGATATGTTTGAATTTTTATATAATCAAACACACTTAAACCGCCCGAATACTTAGCAACTTGATTTGTTGGAAGTGTATGGTTAGTTCCTGAAACATAATCACCAAAAACTTCGGCACTATAATTTCCTATAAATAATGAACCATAATTGTTAAATTTATCAATTAAAGATTCTGCATTATCTAAACAAAGTTCTAAATGTTCAGGTGCTTTTTTATTAGAAAGTTCAATTGCTTCTTCTATTGAATTCACAATAACCGCAAAAGATTTATCATAAGAAATTTGAGCTATTTCTTTAGTTTGAAGACTTTCTAAATATTCTTTTGCTTTTTCATCAACTTGCTTTGCAAATTCTTTGGAGAAACAAATTAAAAATGCTCTTGCATCTTTATCATGCTCACATTGTGCAAGCATATCAGCAGCTACAAATTCAGGCTTTGCTGTTTCATCTGCAATAATTAAAACTTCTGATGGCCCTGCTAAAAAGTCGATACCGCATTCGCCAAATACTTGTTTTTTTGCTGATGTAACAAATTTATTGCCTGGTCCTACAATTTTATTAACCTTTTGAATAGTTTGAGTTCCATAAGCCATAGCAGCAACTGCTTGCACCCCGCCTATTCTGTATATTTCATCAGCTCCTGCAAAATATGCAGCAGCAACTGTTACAGGCTGTATTTTAGGTGACATTGCAATAACACGTTTAACACCTGCAACTTTAGCCGGAACTACAGTCATTATTGCACTTGAAGGAAGAGGATAATTTCCCCCAGGTATATAACATCCAACGGATTCTAACGGTACAATTTTATGACCTAAAGTATTTCCGTTAATATTAACTTCTAACTCTTTAATACTGTTAAGCTGAGCTTGTGCAAATTCTTTCACATTCTTAATTGCAAATTTAATTGTATTAATCGTCTTTTCATCAATTTTAGAAATTGCGTCTTTAATCTCTTCTTCTGTTAATCTAAAAGCGGTTAAGTCACCATCACCAAATTTTTTAGCATACTCTCTTATTGCTTCATCGCCATTACTTCTTACTGCAGATATAATTTCTGCAACAGAAGCAATGCTTTCAAACTCGATTTTTGCAAAAAAATCGCTGTTTATTTCATCAAAATTATATATTTTCATTATTTTGTCCTTGAAGCTAAGTTGTTAACGATATCTTGCGGAGTTACATTATGTAATGCCATAAATGTAAGCATGTGATATGCTAAATCACTTGCTTCCCATTCTAAACCATCGCCAAGTTCAAAGTTAACAGATTCAAATGCTTCTTCCATAACTTTTCTCTTTAATTTAAATTCATCATTAAACAATTTTGTTGTATAAGAACCTTCGGGAAGTTTAGCTTTTCTGTCTAAAAGTAAATTATATAATTCATTTATGCAAAATTCTCTGTCTTCAAAGCAGGAATATCTTCCTGTATGACAGGCAGGTCCGTTTTGTTTAACTTTAAACAATAATGCATCTTGATCACAATCAAATTTAGCACTTATTAATTCTTGAGTATTTCCTGATGTTAATCCTTTCGTCCAAAGTTCGTTTCTTGAACGGCTCCAATAAGTTGCTAAACCTTCAGACAATGATTTTTTCAAAGATTCTTTATTAGAATAAGCAAGCATTAATACTTGTTTTGTTTCTACATCTTGAACAATTGTAGGAATTAAACCGTTTTGTTTTTCAAAATCCATAACAGCAATATAAGCATCTTCAAGGTTAATTGCACCTGTATAAATACTCATACCTAATTGAGTTGAAATATTCATTTTAACAAGAGTTTTAATTTCATCAATTGTAGAAATGCCGCCAGCGGCAATCAAGGTTTTATTTGTCAGACTTCTGATTTTTTTAATTGCTTCAATATCAGTGCCTTGCATCATGCCTTCTTTATCAACAATAGTATATAAATAACCTGCGCAGAAGTTATCAAAACGTTTGATATATTCTTCAGGAGTTGCATTTACTTGTGTTGTCCAGCCTTCAACTGTTATTTTCCCTTGTTTTGAATCTATTGCAACAAGTACTTTATCTTTAGGTAATTTTGATAAAAATTCTTCATTAGCAGCAGTACCGATAATAATTTGTTTTGCACCGTTTGCTAATATTCTTTTTGCTTTTTCTTTGTCTCTTATTCCTCCGCCGACTCTGCAATGGGCGATTTTACAGATTTCTTTTATAAGAGCTTCATTATCACCCTTATTCATAGCTGCATCTAAGTCAATTACGCTAATTTCACCAAAACGAGAATAATATTTTGCAAGTTCTAATACATTTTCTTTTTCAAGAACTTTTTCTTTTCCCTGTCTTAGTTGAACTGCTTTTCCGTCCATTAAGTCAATACTTGGAATAATCATAATTTTACCTTTCTTTTTCAAGTTAGATTATATGTCAAACATGTGGAATTTAATACTTAAAAAAATATTGAATAATGTAAGAGTTTTATTTTGGGTATCATTGAAGGAATAATTTAATTTTCTTTAGTGAAACAGACAACAAAGCACGGCTCTCTTTAGCCGTGCACAAGTTGAACTTAAGAAAATAATTATTCATGAACCGATACCTAAAATAAAACTCTTATATTTTTCAATATTTTTTATCCATACTGAATAATTTTCGCTATGGCATAAAATTTTATTTTGATGTTATAATTGAATTATAAATTATATTAAAAGGAGAAATTAATGAGAGTTCTTGTTGGAATGTCAGGCGGTGTAGATTCTTCTGTAGCAGCACTTCTTCTAAAAGAACAAGGTTATGAAGTAATCGGAGCGACCATGCTCACTTGGGGCAAGAGTGATTTCTTTAATAATTTGAAAGATAAATTAGATTTAAATCAAGATAAAAATTATACACATGGGGCGTGTTTATGCCCCAAAGAAGATGATGATGTTTCATCTGCAAAAGCTGTTGCAGATAAACTTGGCATAGAATTTCATACAATAGATTGCTCTAAAGATTATGAAGAAATAGTTATTAATTATTTCAAAAATGAATATATGGCAGGCAGAACTCCAAACCCTTGTGTGTGCTGCAACCGTTCAATAAAATTCGGAGTTTTCCCTGAACTTGCTAAAAAAGCAGGTATTCAGTTTGATAAATTTGCCACAGGTCATTATGCAAGAATTGAAAAAGAAAACGGAAGATATATTCTTAAAAGAGGAATAAATCCTAAAAAAGACCAATCATACTTTTTATATGGATTAAATCAAGAGCAGTTATCTAAAATTTTAATGCCTTTAGGCGGATACACAAAAGAAGAAATAAGAGATATCGCCCGTAATTTCGGACTTGAAGTTGCAGATAAACCAGACAGCCAGGATTTTTATAATGGTGATTATAACGATATTTTGGAAGCACAGCCTAAAGAAGGTAATATTGTTGATATTAACGGCAAAATTTTGGGTAAACATCAAGGATTTTGGAATTATACAATAGGTCAAAGAAAAGGTATTGGCGTTGCAGCCGCAGCTCCATTATATGTTATTGAACTAAAAAAAGATACAAATGAAGTTGTTGTTGCATATAAAGAAAATTCTTTGAATAAAGGACTTATTGCTTCCGAGGTTTCTTTCAGCGCAATTGAAACACTAACAGAACCAAGGAATTGCAAAGTAAAGATTCGTTCCTCTCAAGAACCAAAAGAAGCAGTTATAAAGCTTTTACAAAACGGTAAAGTTGAAGTTATGTTTAACGAACTTCAACCGCCGATTGCGACAGGTCAATCTGCCGTATTTTACGATAATGACATTGTTTTAGGCGGAGGCATAATAGAAGAAGTACTATGAATAAAGAAGAATTGCTTAAACTTTATAATATGGATTTAGATGAACTTTTAAAAATTTCATCTAAATATGTAAAAAACGATGTTGAATTTTGCTCCTTAGTGAATGCAAGAAGCGGGAAATGCTCTCAAAATTGCAAATACTGTGCACAAAGTTCACACTATAGAACCGATATTGAAGAATATCCACTTATAAAAACAGAAGAAGTTATAAAAGCGGCAAATGAGGCTAAAGAAAACGGTGTAATTCGTTTTGCGGTTGTTACATCAGGTAAATCTCCCGATGAAGAAAATTTTGACAAAATTTTGGAATTTATTGATGAATTAAACAAATTAGAAGGCATAAGAAGCTGTGCATCAATTGGTATTTTAAATGAAGAACAAGCAAAATTATTAGCACAGCACGGTTTAAAAAGATTTCATCATAATATAAATACATCAGAGTCATATTATGGCGAAATATGTACAACACACAGTTGGCAAGACAGATTAAATACCTGCAAGCTTGTTAAAAAATATGGTATGGAACTTTGCTGCGGTGTAATTTTAGGTATGGGTGAAGCGATTGAACAGCGTATTGAAATGGCGCTTGAGTTGAGTGAAATAGAACCTGAATCTATACCGATTAATATCTTAATGCCTATTCCAAAAACACCATTTGAAAACTATCATGACAAAATAGATGAAGAAAATGTACTAAGAACGCTTGCAATATTTAAAATAGCAAATCCCAATTCTATTTTAAGATTTTGCGGCGGAAGGATGAGGCTTTCAAACGAAAATCAAGAACTAGCTCTAAAAACCTGTGTTGAAGGACTTATGACAGGAAACTACCTGACAACAACAGGCAAAAGCCCAAAAGAAGATATAGAAACAGTAAAAAAGTTAAAGAAACATCTTGTAACGATATAGAGGTAAAAATGAAAATTTATAATAACTTAATTGAATTAATCGGAAATACTCCGCTTGTAAAAATAAATAAAATGAATGACGGTTATGCTGACATTGCGGTAAAAGTCGAATATTTCAATCCCGCAGGTTCAATCAAAGACAGAGCAGCACTCAGCATGATTGAAGAAGCTGAAAAGCAAGGAATTATTAAAGCAGGTGAAACAGTAATTATAGAGCCTACAAGCGGCAATACAGGTATCGGACTTGCACTTGTTGCACTAATAAAAGGCTACAGACTAATTTTAACAATGCCAGAAACAATGAGCAAAGAACGCCGTGATGTATTAAAAGCTTATGGGGCTGAACTTGTATTAACAGAAGGCTCAAAAGGTATGCAAGGAGCTGTTGATAAAGCCGAAGAACTTCACAAAGAAATAAAAAATTCTTTTATCCCGCAGCAATTCAATAATCCTGCTAACCCTAAAATCCATTATGAAATAACTGCAGAAGAAATATGGAAAGATACCGACGGGAAGGTTGATATTGTTGTAGCCGGCGTTGGTACAGGCGGAACAATTTCAGGTATAGCAAAGAAATTAAAAGAAAAAAATCCAAATATAAAAGCTGTTGCAGTAGAACCGTTTTCATCACCGGTATTATCAAAAGGACAGGCAGGTCCTCACCAAATTCAAGGTATCGGAGCTAATTTTGTACCTCAAAATTATAATGCAGAAGTAGTTGACGAAATTATAACGGTTAAGAATGAAGACGCAGTTCAAACAGCACGTGAAATAGCAAAACAAGAAGGTATCTTTGCAGGTATTTCATCAGGTGCAGCACTTTGGGCAGCTATTAAACTTTCAAAACGCGAAGAAAACAAAGGAAAACTTATTGTTGCCATTTTACCAGATACTGGAATGCGTTATCTTTCAAGTGTAATGTTTCAAGATTAATACATAAGAAATATTATTGATAGATATTATCATTAACTCGGTTTCTGAAATACACGAAAAAAATAAATTTTTCGTGTATTTCAATTATTAAGCCTTATGTTTTCTAAGTTAATAATAACTGTCATGCTGAACTTGTTTCAGCATCTTAGATTTATAAAAGATGTCATATTAACTTATTTATTAATAAATAGTAAGATGCTGAAACAAGTTCAGCATGACAGGAAAGTTTAATAAATTTTATTTCAAGTTTTTTTAAATTTTTTTAAAAAGACTATCAATAATATTTCTTATGTATTATATATGCTTTAATAAATACTCAATAGCGGATGAAGATAACTCCGCCATTTCTGTTTCAACAAATTCATGAGCCTCTGCTGCGCAATCATCTGCAAGGTCAGAAATTGCTCTTACTATTACAAACGGAACATTATTAACACTTGCAACTTGTGCAATTGCAGCACCTTCCATTTCAACGGCAGAAGCATTAAAGGTATCTCTAATTTCTTTCTTTTTACTCATATCAGAAACAAAGCAATCACCAGTTGCAATAACACCTTTATGAACATTTATATTCGGAGCGGAAGCTTCAACAGCTTGAATAAAGGCATTAACAAGTTTTTCATCAGAATAAAATTTTGTAGGTTTATCAGGATTAACCCCTGTGCACATATAGCCTTTTGCATAACCGATTGCTGATACATCAAAATCATATTGAACAAATTCAGTACCCACAACCAAATCACCTACAGACAAACCGCAAGCAATTCCGCCGCCGATACCTGTATTTATAATATAATCCGGATTAAATTTATCTATAATATATTGCGTGCATAATGCCGCATTTACCTTGCCGACTCCGCTTTTTACAACTATTACATTATGATTGTGGAGTTTTCCCACATAAAACTTTAATGCGCCTGCTTCTACAATTTTTGCCTCACTAAGTTTTGCTTTTAATTGATTAACTTCGCAATCCATTGCACCAATTATACCAATAGTTTTATTCTGCATAAGTCATTTTCTCCACATTCCAACTTTTTAAAACTTCACTCATATCAATAGCAATTTGCTTTGCGCCTTCTAAATCATGCTCTAAATAATTTCCACATTCTTCTTTTTTTGTTCCTGGGATTTCACCCTTAAATCCTTTTATAAACTCAAAACATTCTTGAATAATTTCTAACGCTTGAGCATGTGTTATTTTATCTCTGACAAGAAAATAAAAACCTGTTCTGCAGCCCATAGGCCCGATATAAATAACATTTGAAGCTAATTTTGTATTTCTTGCATAAGTTGCAAACAAATGTTCAAATGTATGCATTGCTGCATTTTGAAGATAATCTCCGCCGTTTGGCTTTTTCATTCTTATATCGTAAGTAACTATATCGCCGTCAATTCTTGATATGTACATCCCTTTTTCTAAGGTATCGTGGTTTACTTTAAAGCTTGCAATTGTTTCCATGCTTTCTCCTTAATAATTTTGTTGGGTTAAAACCCAACCTACAATTTATAGTATATAAGGTTTTTATTATTTTAAAAAGCTAATTTTTAGAAAATGTTCTCATTTTGCCTTACAAAAAAGGAAATTGCAAAACAGTTATGTTAAAATATTTTATAATTTTAGAAGGTTTTATGAAAAATATTATATTAACAGTTTTATTTCTTTTACTTTTTATTTGGGCTTTTTTTATTGAACCAAATATGCTTACCGTAACGAAATACCAAGTTCAAGATAAAGAACTGAGCGGAATAAAGATAGTCTTTGTAAGTGATTTGCACATAAAACCACATCAAAAAAAGAGACTGCAAGAAATTATTGGATTAATTAATAATCAAAATGCCGATATGGTACTTTGCGGTGGGGATTTGGTAAGCGGACATAATAAATTATTAACGATGCCTATTGAGAAAATTGCTGTTGAACTACAAAACATAAAATCTAAATATGGTTTCTATACTATTTTAGGTAATCATGACCAATACATAGGTACTGATTATATTATTGAGACTCTTAAAAACAATAAAATTAATGTTCTTTACAATTCTAACGTTAAAGTTAATGTTAATGGAAAAGACATTTATATTGCAGGAATTCAGTATAAACCAAAGAATATGATTCCAATAGAAAAATCTCTTGAGAATACAAAATCTCCTGTGATAATGTTGACTCATTCTCCTGATGAAATCAGAAAGATTCCTGATTGTGTCAACTTAATCCTTGCAGGACATACACATGGCGGTCAAATTGTTATACCTGTAATCGGACCAATATTAACAGGTTCTCAATATCATAATTTATATGCTTACGGTCAAATTAATGAAAACGGTAAAAAACTTATTACAACAAGAGGTATTGGGGTTAGTATTTTACCTTTTAGATTGAACTGTCCACCTGAAATTGTTGTAATTGAATTTAAATAAAAATATTAATATCAACCTAGATATTAAAAACAGACAAAATAAAAAAGCCTCGGTTTCGAGGCTTTTAAAATGGTGCGTCTGGCGCGATTCGAACGCGCGACCTATCCCTTAAAAGGGGAGTGCTCTACCTGCTGAGCTACAGACGCATTTGTCTATCTCCTTTATTACATTACCAAGAACATTTTTTAGAGTCAACTGTTTTTTTGAAAAAAATAAAAATAAGAAAGAGAGTAAAGATATTAATTTCGAAGTCCATTGATTTTAGGTATCGCGAAATCACAGGACGAGAAGTTAATATCTTTACTCTCTTTCTTATTTTTATTTTTTTCAACGAAATTCGAAAAGGTATAATAAAAAAGTTTTAACCACCATTGATTTTGTGTAAGCTAAAATCACAGGTGGTTAAAACTTTTTTATTATACCTTTTCGAATTTTTAAAACATTACTTAAAAGGATTTTCCAATATAATTGTTTGCTCTCTATCAGGACCGACACTAACTATCTTAATAGGAATACCAACTAATTCTTCTAATTTATTCAAATAAATTTTAGCATTTTCTGGAAGTTCATCCATAGATTTAGCTTTTGAAATATCTGTATTCCAACCTTTGTATGTTTCATAAACAGGTTCAAGATATTTGTGCATGTTAATATTTGTTGGATAATCCTTATAAATTTTACCGTCGCGTTTATCTTTATAAGCTACACAAACTTTTAATTCATCAAAAGTATCAAATACATCAAGTTTAGTAATAGCCATTTCGGTAAGACCGCCAACTAATACACAGTATCTTGATAATACAGCGTCAAACCATCCGCAGCGTCTTGGACGACCTGTTGTTGTACCAAATTCACCGCCGATAGTACGAATTTTTTCGCCTGTTTCGTCAGTTAACTCTGTTACAAAAGGACCTTCGCCAACTCTTGTAATATATGCTTTTGTTACACCAATTACATTTTCAATATGAGTAGGTCCAATTCCACTTCCTGTAGCAGCGCCGCCGCCAATAGGGCTTGAACTTGTTACATAAGGGTATGTACCATAATCTATATCAAGCATGATACCTTGTGCACCTTCAAATAAGATTTTTTTATCTTCTTTTAATGCTGATGAAAGTTTATCAACCCATTCATCACAAACATAAGGTCTGAAAATTTCAGCATATTTCTTACAATATTCAAGCATTTCTTCTTTTGAATATGTTTTTGTTCCGTAAACTTTTTCAAGCATTTTATTTTTTAACGGAAGAATAGCGTCTAAACGTGCATTTAAGGATTCTTCATCATATAAGTCTTGGATTTTTAAAGCGTATCTGCCGATTTTATCTGAATAAGTAGGCCCGATACCTTTTTTTGTTGTGCCAATTTTATTTTTACCGGATGTACTTTCGCTAATTCCGTCAATATCAATATGATATGGAAGTGTAATTGTAGCCAAAGGGCTTATTTTAAGTGAAGAAAGATTAACACCTCTTTCAATAAGTTCTTGAGTTTCCTGTAAAAATGTTTCAGGATGAATAACTGTGCCTGCACCTATAAAGCAAAATTTATTATTGTATAAAACTCCGGAGGGTATTAAATGAAATTTATAAGTTTCATTATTTGCAACAACGGTGTGACCTGCATTGCATCCACCTTGATATCTGATAATAACATCAGCGTATTCAGCTAAAAGATCAGTAATTTTAGCTTTTCCTTCATCACCCCATTGTGCTCCGACTACAACAGTGTTTTTCATAAAAACAACCTTTCTTAAACATGGCTCTTACTGATTTATTATAAAACAAAGAGAGAGAAGAGTAAAAAATTAGATATTTTCCAGCAAATTATATACAACATTACACTAAAATAGATAAAGTTGTCACACGCAATTTATTTGACTACTTTTTCCAAAATCTGTGGTTTTATAAAAAATGTCTGGTTTCCCACAGGGTCTTTCAAACTATATATAAACACTTTTAATTTAGAAGTTTTATGATTTTATTCCACATTGGTCAGATGCTGAAACAAGTTCAGCATGACAGAAAAATAGATGCTTTATTCTGATAATTTTTAATAGCTAATTAATGAAAATAAACTGACTGTCACCCTGAACTTGTTTCAGGGTCTTACCGGTTTGATATTTTATTTAGCAATTTAATTTTCAAGCTTTTTGTTATATTCATATAAATCTCTAGCAAAATTTTTTCACTTATTGTTTTAAAATAATCAAAAGAATTTTTCTCTCTCCTTGTTAAGAATTGTATTTTTAACACTTATTGTTGTGTTTTATTTTTATTTTAGGGAAATACACAAATAATTTAATGCAAATTTCAATAAAATCTATTTTTAGACAAAAAAAAGCCACTTTTTAAAGTGGTCTATTTCTGCATCCTAATGGTCTCTTTTGTGTTTATTATTTAGGAGTTTATATGTGTTCGGGGTTGTAATGTTTCATTTAGTGTTTTGCTTACACTTAAATCTTACATTCTTATTATGACACATATTAAAATAATGTCAAGTGTACAAATTACAATTTATTAACAAAATTTAACATTTGGCTGTTAAGCTTATAATATCGCTATTTTATATCATTGAGGGAATAATTTAATTTTCTTTAGTGAAACAGACAACAGAGTACGGCTCTCTTTAGTCGTGCACAGGTTGAACTTAAGAAAATAATTATTCGTGAACCGATATAAAATAGCGATATTATAAGCTTAACAGCCGTTTGTATTCTGACTGCAAAAACTCTTTAGAACGAGGATATTCTATAAAATCCCAAGGTAATTCGCTTTCAAGTTCTCGTTCATTTAAAACATATTCATTTGAATCCGGCAGCATGCCTGTTTTCTCAAATTCTTTATAAACACTTTTAAATGCGCCGATATTTCCGCCTTGTTTATAAACTTCAATCAAATACGGGGTTAGTTCCCTTCCGCCTCGTGATATCAAAGTTTGGATAAAATCCCATTTTACACTTCCTGTTCTGGCTTTTATTCCAATCTTGGCAAATTCTTTTTTAATATATTCATTCTTTTTTTCTAATGTTTTTGTATCTTCACGCTTTGCAAATTGGAACGGAGTCTGAGCCTTTGGCACAAATGTTGAAAAGCTTGGTGTTAAAATAAAACCTTTATATTTTTGCTTAATTTCTTTGCATAAATCTACAAACGCGTCTATATCTTCATACGTTTCTGTCGGAAGCCCGATTATTCCGTACATTTTTAAGCCCGTAAAACCATGTTTTACCATCTTATCTACAATACCGAGAATATCATCTTTTGTAAGGTGCTTATTTACGACCTTGCGAAGTCTTTCACTTCCGCCTTCAACAGCAATTGTCGCTGTCCTTTGCCCGCATTTATGTAACATTTCCAAGGTTTTATCAGAAACATAATCTGCACGAAGTGATGACACAGTAACTTCAAGTTCCATGCCCGACTCTACTTTATCTATAATATACTGACATATATCATCAATTCTTGGGTGTGAGCATATCAAGGCGCCTAAAAGTGCAATTTTATTTGTATATTTCAAACCTAAGTCTATTTGTGCAATTATTTCTTCATAAGGGCAGAATCTTACAGGAGTATTGATAAACGAAGTAAGACAAAAAGCGCAGCTTTGAGGGCAGCCCCTTTCTACTTCAACAATAAACGTATTGGGGAAAAAGCTTTGTTCAGTCAAAATAGGAGTTGCAACACATCCTTCTAATCCAGAAGCTGCTTTTTTTACTCTATATTTTTCATTCTTAAAAGAAGGAATATAAACTCCATCAATATTTGCAAGTATTTTAAGCTTTTCTTGTTTAGATTTAGCTGTATTATCTCTTAATTGTTCAAAAATTTGTTGTATATTGGGTTCCGCATCACCAATTGCAATAAAATCGAAAATTTCCGCAAAAGGTTCAGGATTTGCACTTACAACAGGTCCTCCTGCGTATAACAACGGATACGAGTCATCCCTATCTTTAGCAAGAAACGGAATATTATACTTTTCAAGAACAGATAAAATTCCAAGATAATCAAGCTCAAAAGAAAAGGAAAATGTAATTACATCAACATTATCTTTTCTTATATAAGTTTTTTCTGTATCTGTAAAAATTCTTTCAACAGATATTCCATCTATACTGTCAATATATTTAGAAACAGTTAAATAGCCTAAGGCTGACATACCAAAGTTATATACAGCAGGAAACACACACCAAACATTAAGTTTAGTATCTTGTTTCTTATCGGTTGTATATAAAAAAGTTTCTGTCATTTTTGAACTGACTCAATTTTTTCTATTCTTTCGCATCTTTCATTTTTATTGATTGTTTTTAAGTATAACTCATCAAAAAGAGTCAACAACAATGCTGCAATTGCCGGTGATAATATTACACCCCAAACACCTAAGAATTGTGCAGATATTAAAAATGCGAAAATAATAATTATAGGATGTAAATCTAAAAATTTACCGAAAACAAGCGGTCTTATAAAATTATTAGAAACCCATTGCGCAGCAAGATATACAACCGCAGTTAATATTACAATTAACCACCCCTGTTGAGAGGCGCATAAAATACCAAGTAAAAATGCAACTGTAGGTCCTACAATTGGGATTATATCTAATAAACCTGCAATTAAGCCAAGTAATACTGCATATTCAACCTTCAAAATCATTAAACCAACTGCAGTAAATATTGCAACTGTAGACATTGAAAGAATTTGAGCTATTACATAACCGCCTACTTTATGTTCAATATTTTCATAAACTTCTTTCGCACGAGCTTTCATTTTGGGAGGAAAAACCATTATAATTGCATCACGAATAAGATTTTTTTCATTAACCATATAAAATACAATTACACCCATTGTAATCACCACAGTTAACGCTTCCATAAATGCCCCGGCAAAATTAATAGATTTATTTACAATTCCAGATGCAACCTGAGAAGAAGTACTTGTAACTGTATCTATATTAATATATTCAATTAAAGTTTTACCCATAATTGTTTTATTACTCATATAGTCTATAGTATTTCTGATGATATTTGGCAGATTACTTATTACTTGTTGGATTTCTTGAATAGAAATGGTTACAATCGGAATTAAAAATAATACAACTACAAGAATTGTACCAATAATAACAAGTGTAGAAGCAAGAGAACGCGGCATTTTATTACTTAATTTATCAACTGCCGGACGAAGTGAGCATGCCAGAACAAAAGAGCCAAATGCTAATAATGCTGTGCTTTTCATTTGCGTTATAAAAAATATAATTAAAAGAGTAACAGCAAAAAACATTATATTTTTCAAGTATGAAGGTTTATTCCAAAACATTTATGTCTCCTTTATTCGGGTAAATTATAGCATATTTACGCATTAAAGTAATTAGCCTTTATAGAATATAGGGAATAGATATAATCTTGCGGAAAATCTTTTGAAAAGCATTGAGGGAATAATTTAATTTTCTTTAGTGAAACAGACAGCAGAGCACGGCTCGCTTTAGCCGTGCACAGGTTGAACTTAAGAAAATAATTATTCGTGAACCGCTTTCCAAAAGATTTTCCGCAAGATTATATCTATTCTCTATTCTAACCTATACTTTTAAATGCCTTAACAACAACCTGAGTTCTATCTTCAACACCAAGTTTTTGGATAATGCTGCTGACATGCACTTTTACAGTATTTATACTTACATCAAGAATTTTTGAAATTTCAGTATTTGTCAGCCCCTCACAAATATATTCAAGAACCTCTTTTTCTCTATCCGTTAGATTATAATCTTCATCAAAGCTAAAATTCTGCTGTTTTTTATCGGTAGAAACAGCTTTCAAAATAACATCCGCTATTTTAGGATCAAACCATAAAGCACCTTCTATGACAGATAGAACTGTTTCTGCAAGTCTTTCGGGATTAATATCTTTTGAACAATATGCTCTTGCACCTGCTTTTATTGAATCCAAAACTTCTTGTTCACTACTGTGAGATGTTAATATAATTATTTTTATATCTTTATTAATCTTTTTTATTTCTTTTGAAGCGTCAATACCATTCATTGATGGCAATCCTAAATCCATAATTACAGCATCAATTTTATGAGTTTTAACAATATTTATTGCTTCTTCTGCACTTGTTGCCTCATAGATTTCATTAATAAATTCCTTAGATTCAAACGCTGTTTTTAATCCAAATCTTATTAATGCATGATCTTCAACAATTAAAACCTTATACATAATAAACCTTTATACCGCTGCAGTTACTTGCGGACGAATATAATATGAATTAAAAAGATTAATTATCTTTTGTTCTTCTTCATTTAATTCGTCTTTATTTAATATTTCTGATAGTTTTCTTAAATTCAATTTCGAAAGTTTTTCTTCGTCTTCAATTCTTAAATTTGAAGCATAATCGCTAACTAAAACCTTCATAATACAAGAACATGATAAATCTAAGAAGGCCTCTGTAATTTTACCATCAAAATGTTTGTTTTTTCCTTCTGCTATTATTTTTAGAACATCCTTCATAGGCATTCTGTCACGATAGTGACGAACAGATGTAATAGCGTCAAAAACATCACCTACAGCAAGAATTCTGCCGCCTAATGGAATTTCCTCACCTTTTAAATTTCTAAAATAACCGGTTCCGTCATATTTTTCATGATGCGAAGCTGCTATTTCAGCAATTTCAGAAAAAGATGAATTCATATTAGTTTTACACAATATATCATATGTAATTTTTACGTGTTCTTTAATATGTTCATATTCTTCTTTTGTTAAAGAGCCTTTTTTCTGAAGAACGGCATCTCGAATACCTATTTTACCAATATCATGCAGCATTGCAGCTTTTGCTATAATACCTGTAATTTCTTTATTTAAACCAAGTTTTTTACAAATTAGTTCAGAATATAATCTAACCCTATTAGAATGACCAAGTGTAATTTTATCACGAGCATCTATTGAGGCTGCAAGTGTATCAATAAAACCTGCAAACAGTTCTTGTTGGTCTTGAAGCATTTTTTGCTGAATACTAAAGAGCATATTATTTTCAATAGCAATCGCAGCGTTTGTACCGATTGCAAGTAGAATTTCTTCATCTGCATCTGTAAAATCACCATCTTGTTTATTTAAAACTTGAAATGCTCCAATAATTTCATATTTAATATTTCGCATAGGCATACAAAGCATATTATGAGTTTTATATCCTGTATGTTTATCAATTTCTTGATTAAAACGGCTATCATTGTATACATCTTGAATTCTTATAGTTTCACCTGTTTTTACAACATATCCGGCAAAACCCTTATCTGCTGAGAAGCGAAGTTCTTCACTTTCAATACCTAATGCAACTTTTGACCATAATTCATTCTTTGCCTTATCATATAGAAAAACGCTGCATCTATCCGCGTTTAATACAAGTTTTGTCTGTTCCGCAATTGTAAACAATAATTTGTCTAAATTAACTTCTGCATTTACTGTTCTTGCAATTTTAGAAAGGGCTAAAAGCAACGTAGTATTTTGCTCAAAATCATTCTTAGCTGTATTATTTGTCGAATTATGAGCATTTGCATAGTTTTGAGAAATTTCTTTTAATCTTAAAGCTATATCATCATATCCAAAAGAAACAGAAAGGCAGATTGCTTTTTCTATATTATCATTTGCCTGCTGAGTATCCTGTTGTTTAAAATAAATAAGAGAAAGAAGCTCAAAAAGTTTAATTTTTAAAATAGGCAATTCATCAATTGAATTTACCGCTTTATTCAAATAAAACAAGGCTTCATTATATTTATTTTCTTGGAAATATATTTGTCCAAACGCAAACTTATTAACAGCTTCTGTTATTTTACAATTTGCACTTTCAGCAAGGAATTTGGAGTCTTCTAATAAAAGGAGTGATTTATAATAATCTTCTTTTTTATCAAGATATTTAATAAGTCCAGTTAATGATAAACAAATAGAAACCTTAGAAATTTCTTTATGTGCCAAAAAAATTTTATGAGCTTCTGATAATTTATTTATTGCATTTTTATAATTGTTAGAACTATATAATTCTATAGCCTCTTTTAATATAGCATCTGCTTCTGCGATTGATGCATAAATTAATTTATTACAATGCCTGCTTTGCATATAAATCCTTAACAAACTGCTAACTTCATTATACAATATTTCTTATTAGTTTTATAGAGATTGATTAAGATATGCAAAAAGTTAGTATTATAATTCCTGTTTATAATGAAAAAAATACGCTAAAGCTTTTGTTAGAAAAAGTTATTTCTGCTGATTTTTCAGGTTTAGATAAAGAAATTATTATGGTAGATGATTGCTCAACTGATGGAACTACCGAAATTTTGAAAGAATTAAGCAAGGAATACAAAGTTCTTTTCCATGAAAAAAATCAAGGAAAAGGTGCAGCAATAAGAACTGCTGTAAAAGAAGCAACAGGAGATTTTATTGTTATTCAAGACGCAGATTTAGAATATCTTCCTAATGATTATGATAAATTGTTACCATTATTAATTAATGATGAAGCAGATGTAGTATATGGTTCAAGATTTAGAAATTGGGAAAATGACAAGAATTTTATTTTAAAGAATAAAATAGCAAATAAATTTTTAACTCTTTTAACTAATATTTTATATGGTGCAAAAATTACCGATATGGAAACTTGCTATAAGGCATTTAAAAGAGAATTTCTTCAATCTATCAATATAAAATCAAATCGTTTTGATTTTGAACCTGAAATAACAGCAAAAATTATGAAAAGAAAAGCGCGTTTAAAAGAAGTCTCAATTTCTTACATTGGAAGAGGACATGAAGAAGGTAAAAAAATAAATTGGAAAGACGGAATACACGCAATTCTTACACTAATAAAATATCGTTTTACAGATTAATTATATTAATGTGTATTTTGCTTATAATAATTTTCTAAAAAACCAACTGAACATGCTTTATATATATGGTCATCAAATTTTGAAATATCATAATGAAATCTATTTTTATCATAATATTTTAATAAAAAATCTTTATTATTTTTTATTACTTCCTCATCTGAGGTTGTAAAGCCTTGTTTTATTTTATTATTATATATGAAATCTATATTGTATTTTTTTAGGATTTCTCTAAGAATAGCCTTATTTCCAATTCTGTTAAGTTTATATTCTATTGGCAAAGCCAATGCAAATTCAACAACTCTATAGTCTAAAAACGGACATCTTATATCAAGAGAATTTGAATTAAGTACTCTGTTCCAATATATTAAAACTTTAGGAAGTCGGAATATTATTAAATAATATAGATATTTTAAATATAAGTGTTTATCTTTATTCTTCAAATATGATACATATTTTTTAATTTGTTCTTTTTCTACGTTCATTAATGGTCTATTTTGATGAAGTTTATACAAATTCATAATATGAAATGCGGTTAGGAATTTTTTTTCAAAGATAGATTGGGCAATTCCTTGCAAAAAACAATGAGAATAACCGCCAAATATCTCATCAGAACCATGTCCTTCAATAACTGTTTTATAGTCTTGCTCACTAATTTTCCTATATACACTATAATATCCCGCATCGGAAATGCACATAGAAGCATTTAATGCAACAACAGCCCTTTTATAATTTTCTTCAAATGTATCTTTAGAATATTCAATTTTTGTAATTTTATCATTATATTTTTCAGTTAATTTTTTTACTCTATTAAATTCATCAATATTTTTATCAGCATTTGAATATGTAAATACACTAACATCAAGACCAAGTCTTTCTTTTATTAAAGTATAAATAACCGAAGAATCTGTTCCTCCGGATAATGTTAGGGCAATAGGAAATTTAGAATTACATCTTAATTTTATAGAATCTGTCAAAAGGTTTTCAAAATAATTTATTATTTCTTTTTTATTTTTATAATTTAACTTTAAATCCTTAACATTAAAATCATTAAAGTTATAATATTTATTTTTTATTACTTTATTATTTACCGTAATTTCAATATATTCACCAGGATTAACAATTTCTAAATTACTATTAATTAATTTCTTTTTAAAATCTATGAAATTTTCAACAAATAAAGTATCAATATATGATTGATTAAATTCAAAAGGTATATTTAAAATTTTAGTTAAAATAGCATCGGAAGAAGAGAACACTAAAGACTCGCCATTTATATAATAGTACAGCTCTTTTGAACCATATCGGTCATTAACAAGAAATATAGACTTTGATTTTGTATCATAATAAGCAAAAGAAAAAATTCCATTCAATTTATTAAGAATTTTCATTCCAAATATTCTCAAAAGATGCAACAATACTTCTGCATCCGAATCAAAAAAGATTTCAACCTCTTTAAGATATTCCTGCCTTAGCTCTTTATAATTATATATTTCGCCATTAAAAGCGAGCATATTTCCATCAAATTCCATTGGAATACAAACGTTATCATTAAAATTATCAAAAAAAGGACGGCACTGACAAAAAGTAACATTATTTTGAATATTAGTATTAAAAGTATTTGATTGACAATTTTGCAATTCAGCTTTTATTCTGTCGATATCTAAATCAATATTTTTATAACCAAATATTCCACTCACTTTTTAATACCTTTAAATAACATTAAATTCATTTTATCATACAAACAAAAGCATAAAATACTGCTGTATAGCAAACTAATCATTATTCTTTAACAATAACTTTGCCTGTTCTAATGCTTCAATTTCCGAAAGGAATACATTATTTTCGCCAAGCTGGCTTATAATATTATGTTTTTCAAATTGTTTTAAAACCTCTTCATTATTTAAAACAAGAAATATTTTAATATTTTGAGATTGAAGTCTTACTATAATATCTTCTAAAGCAAAAATAGCAGAAATATCCAATAAATCACCGGAAGAATAATCCAAAATCAAATATTGCGTTCCCCAAATTTCCTCAAATTGAGCAACTAATTGAGTTGCAGAACCAAAGAAAAATTGACCGTCTATATGAACAACACGAATTTTATGTTTATAGCATTCATCAACTTCTTTTTCCAATTTTATAATATCTTCATCATAAACAGATTTTTGAACAAGTTTTGTTTTATCAGCAATTTTTTTTGCATATAAAACAGCAGCCCCTGTTATTCCTGCACCAATAGCAACTATAAGATTATAAAAAACAGTAAGTACAAATACTAAATTTAAAACATATAAGTCTTCTTTAGGCGCATATTTCAATACTTTTAATAATTTTACATCTATAATATCAAAACCAATTTTTATCAATATTCCAGCAAGAACTGCAAGCGGAATTTCAGCAACAAATCCTGATAATTTGAACAATAAAATACATAAAATTACAGGACTTATTAAAGAGGCAATTCTTGATGAAGCACCTGTATTTATTGCTGCAACTGTTCTCATTGTAGCCGCAGAACCCGGCAATGAACCGGTTAACCCACAAAGCATATTACCAATACCCTGCCCTATAAGCATTCTATTAGATGATGTTTTTGTTTTTGTCAAAGAATCAGAAACTAATACTGTTAATAAGCTTTCAGTTGATAAAACTATTGCAAGTATTATTGCATAATGAAAATATGTAATAACATCATGCAAAACAAATTTAGGAATAGAAAACGTAGGAAGAGAAGCCGAAATATTCGAAATTTTTTCTACATTTAATCCTAATTTTATAGAAATAAATGTGCAAATAACAAGTGCAATTGCTTGGGAGGGTATAATTTTATTAAATTTTTTAGGAATTAAGAAAACTATTAAAAGAGTTAATAACCCTAAAAATAAAGCTTGGAAGTTAATAATATGGACATTAGTAAATAACGCACCAATACTGGTTATTGTATTTGACATAATAGGGCAGCCAATTAAAGGATTTAACTGCATAATTATAATAATTACACCGATACCATTTAAAAAACCTGATATAACAGGATAAGGTATATATTTTATTACTGCTGCAAATGGTGTACAAGCAAGTAATACTTGAATTAAACCTGCCAATAAAATAATTAATAGAACAGAACCTACATCTGCATTTAAAGCATGCATTACAGAAGCAATAACAATAGTAACTGGTCCGGTTATTCCCGATATTAAAGGCGCACGCCCGCTTATTAAGCCTGCTGTAAAGCAGAGAATTATAGTTCCCCAAATTCCAGCCGCAGCACCTAACCCTGTAGCCACTCCAAATGCTAATGCTTGAGGTAAAGCTATAATTGAAGCATTTAAAGCTCCAAGTGTATTACAAAATAAACTTTGCACATTTTTTCTAATCATTAAGAGAATCTTAACATAACAAAAGTGTAATAACAAAAATACAATTACAAATGTTTTATTTTAATTATGAACAAAAAGTAAGGTTTCTTATTAGATGTTAGCAAACGCCAAAATACTTGGAGAAATAAAAGTTCATCCTCCTAACTTTTCCGGTAATAAAACAGAAAATCATAAAGTAAATAATGGAGAAATTAAAGAAGTAGTTTTTTCTGCATTTCCTAATGCAGATTTACTAAAAGCAATGTATGTTCAAAATAATGAGACAAATGGGAAAAATCCATTTTTTCAAGATTTGACAGAAGCAGAAAGACAAAATGTTAATGCAAGTACTCTTAACAAACAAACTATAAGCCAATTAACAAGATTGATGCAAGACGGGTTTGTAGATGCAAATATCTTCAAAAATTTGCCATCTGACTGTGAATTTGAGCAAAATATTTTAAAAGATATTAGTTTAATTCAAAGCGCAAAAGACAATAATATTCCGGTAGAAGATGCATATATTCCTGAATATAGCTCTATAAAAGAATTTTATAAAAAAGGAGATACTCGTTCTGAGCTATGTTCTATAAATGGTGAAGTTCATTATAATGCTGGTTACACTCTTTTTCCGTTAAAAATGGACAAAAGAACTTATATAAAATTATTCCCGCCTCTAAAACGATTTACTGTTAATCAACAAGATAATGGAGATTGCTATCTTGTTTCTGCACTAACAAATATTTATAATAATCCGAAAACAAGAATTGAAATTCTAAGCTGTTTCAAACAAGATGGTAATGATATTAAAGTAAAACTTCCTAACAGCAAAAACACATACACAATAAAAGATGGCAAATTAGATGATGAACAGCTTGGAGACAAAAAACAATTTGCACAAGGACCGGAATGGATAAAAATTTTAGAATATGTATATGGGCTAGAACTCCGAAATGAATATGCCGAATTAGCAAAAGATAAAACTTTTGAACTTTTAGATACAGCTTATACTAAAAAAGCTGAAAATGAAGAAAAAATAGCAAATGCAAAATCAAAACTTGAAGCAGTTAAATTACTTCAACAAGATTTAAATGAATACGAAAAAGTTCCTCAAAAAAATGATTATATAAAACAAGAAATAGATTCAATGAGAAAACGTATTGAAGAATTAGATGAAGAAGGAACAACAAGAACATTAGAAATATATGAATGCTATCAAGAGGCATTAGACTTATTTTTTAATGAAAATATTAACAATAAAGATGCAATTCATGAAGCAGTCAAAAGAATAGATGATTTATGGATTGGTAAAAATCAAACACTAGGCACTACAAGAATAGCTCTTGATTATCATAAAAATATTGTATCTCTTGTAAGAGAGCTTGCAACAAGAACAACTGGTGTTCAAATGCTTGATGCTGAGAATGTTCAGTCCTTTAAAGATAGATATAAAAATAATATTAATTACTATCGTGAAGGTGGTAATATGTGTGAGCCTTATTTAAAACTAGGATTTCATGCAACACTTTATAATTCAAATACCTTTGATAATCCTAAAGATAAACAATGCTTTATTAATGATATAAGAAATTCTTGGCATAAAGATGGTTTTGTCACCGGAGCTACAAAGGCAAATATACAACAAAACAAAAAGAGAAATCTTGTTCCAAATCATGCTTACAATATTGATTTTTCATTTAATCAAGATGGAAGTATTAGTTATTATATAAATAATCCACATAATACTGCCGTCAGAACAAAATTTACAGAACAAGAATTATTAGATAATTTTGATTGTCTTGCAATAATATATCCATAAAATAAAAAAGAGAACTTCAAATGAAGTCCTCTTTTTAAATGGTCGGGATGACACGATTCGAACGTGCGACCCCTTCGTCCCAAGCGAAGTGCGCTACCAAGCTGCGCTACATCCCGATAATAATTTTTATCTTGCCGCGCACTTTCTGTGCTACCTCTCCAAAAACAATACTTAATTGTTTTTGTCGGCAGAGTCAAGCTGCGCTACATCCCGATAATAATTTTTATCTTGCCGCGCACTTTCCGTGCTACCTCTCCAAAAACGATACTTAATCGTTTTTGTCGGCAGAGTCAAACTGCGCTACATCCAGATAATTGTTTTATTTTCAATTCACAATCGCGATTTCGACTGCATTTAAACTTTATCAATAACATTTTGAATAGTCAAGTCCTTTTGTTAAAAAAATAAAAAATAGTAACCGTATTAACTTTTCGTCCTGTGTTTTCGCGATTCCTAAAAACAATGGACTTCAAAGTTAATACGGTTACTATTTTTTATTTTTTAACCTAGTTCAACCCGTAATGGAAACTTTTTTACTTGTAATTTATATACAGCCTCAGCGCCTAAATCTTCAAATGCAACAATCTCACTTGATACTACTTTTTCTGCAAGTAATGCCGCAATACCACCTGTAACAGTAAAATACTTTGCACCATTTTGCTTTATAACTTCTTCAACTTCTTTGCTTCTGCTTCCTTTGCCTATTGTAGCTATAACCCCTTGGTTATAAAAAGAAACAGCATATTTATCCATTCTTGAAGCAGTTGTCGGTCCAATCGAACCAATAACCTCATTTGGTTTATTAGGACAAGGACCCGCATAAAAAATTATTTTATTTTCTAAATTAAAGGGTAATTGTTTTCCATCCAAAAGCATATCATTTAAGCGTTTATGAGCCATATCTCTTGCTACATATATTTCACCATTTAATAAAATTTCTTCACCTTTTTTTAAAGATTTTATAGTTTTTATATCATTTGCTTGTATTTCTTCTGCAATATTTTCCATATCAAAATTAACAAAGTCAGGTAATTTATTTTTGTACTCAATTTGACCATTTTTAATAATACAACCGGCTGTTCTATCCGAATGACAATTAACTGTAATACATACAGGCATGCAAGCAATATGAGTTGCGCTTGTTAAAACTTTCACATCTAAAACATAATTATCAGAATATTTAATAGGTGCTTTTGTATTTATATAATTTTTGATTTTATCTGCAAGTTTTTTTTCATCTTCAGAAAAATCTTTTTTAACTAGTGCTTGTTTTGACATAATACTTGCTTTATCAGCTGTAGCGCCAATTCCAATACCTATAAACATAGGAGGACATGAATTCTCTCCTGCTGCCAGCACCAAATCTCCACAGCATTTAATAATTTCTTCTTCACCTGAAGTAGGAAGCATCATTTCTAATTTTGTTTTATTCTCTGAACCTGCACCTTTTATTAAAACATCTATATTAATATCATTCCCATCAACTATTTTTGTATAAATAATAGCCGGAGTATTAGATTTGGTATTTGTTCTGTCAAATACTGAATTAAATACAATAGATTTTCTAAAGAAGTTTTCCTTATAACATTGTTCAACCGCAGAATTTATTTCATCTTCGATATAGTTTCCAATAAGTTTGGTATTTTGCCCAATTTCAACAAAAACTATAACTTGACCTGTATCTTGACATAACGGACGTTTTTTTTCATATGCAATTTTAGCATTCTGTAAAATAGATTTTAAAATATTCTTCGTTTCTATTCTATCTGTATTTTTATAGGCATTCAAAATTTTTAAATAAACTTCGCTATTTAAACAAATATTTGCATCATAACAAAGTTTATAAACTGCTTTTTTTATTAATTCTGTTGAAATTTCACTCATAATAAAATGATATAATTTTAAGCCATTCATGTAAAGAAGAGATTTATTGTATAATTATTTTGAAGGATTTTAAATATGCCGCATTTTATAATTAATTCATCTGACATTTTTGATAAAACCATTAAAATAACGGATAAAGATTTATACAAACATATTATAAAAGTTTTACGTGCTAAAAATGGGGAAAAACTGCTATTTCTTGATGAAAATGAAATTCAATATGAAACTGTTTTAAAAACTATTGAATCAAATTACTTTGAATGCACAATATCAAAACAATATAAATCAGAGCGAAAGCTGGGAATTAATTTATATATTGCTCAAAGTGTTTTAAATTCAGACGCGCAAACAAGTGCAATACAAAAAGCAACAGAACTTGGAGTTAAAGGTATAATTCCTCTTTATACTGATAATTGTGCAGTAAAAGAAAGCATTATAAAAAATAAAATTGAAAAATGGCAAAAAATAGCATATGAATCTGTTAAACAATGTGAACGTGCGGACATTCCAAAAGTTTTAGAAATGACATACATAAAAGATATCTGCAATAAATTTGAACAAGTTATTGTTTTCGCTGAACGTGATACTCAAACAAATTTTTTCCAATATATAAAAGAAAATAAAATTGATAAAACAAAAAATATACTTATAATAATTGGTCCGGAAGGCGGATTTTCTCAAAAAGAATTTGACTTTTTTAAAGAGAATAATATTCCGTTAATAACATTGGGAAACTTAATCTATAGAGCAGATACAGCCCTTACTGCAGCATTAACCACCGTAATAAACGGAGTCTATTATGGATAAATATATTCAAGCAATTGAAAATGATGAAGTTATAAAACTTATAAAACCTCATATTCGAAATATCCAAACATATATTGTAGGCGGTTTTGTACGTGATATTTTAATGAACAAACACAGCCTTGACCGAGATTTAATTGTTTGCAATTGTGATGTAAGAGAATTTTCAAAGAATTTAGCCAAACAGTTGAATGCTTATTTTGTAGAATTGGATACGGTAAATAACATCTATAGAATAGTTTTAGAAGATAAAATAAATTATCTTGATATAACATGCCCAATTGAAAATAATTTTGAAAAAGATATTAAAAGACGTGATTTGACTATAAATGCAATCGCATATGATATCAATAATCAAAAATTTATTGATTTAACAGGCGGTATTGAAGATATTAAAAATAAAAAAATAAAAGGAATAACAGAGGAAAATTTCAAAGATGACCCACTCAGATTACTAAGAATTTTTCGTTTTTATTCAAAAACAGGTTTTGAAATTGATCATTCATTAATAAAATTATCAAAAGAACTTTATAAAGAAATAAATAAACCATCAAAAGAGCGTATAACAACAGAACTTTTAAAAATGTTTGAAGGAAAGTACTGCGACTTAGCTCTTAAAAAACTTGATGAATGTAATATATTGGAAGAAATTTTACCAATTTATAAAGAAGTAAAAAAAATACCGCCAAACACGCACCACCATTTAGATTTGATTCATCACTTAATAGAAACTGTAAGACAAATTCAAATTATATATGATAATTCTAATGAAGAAGTTAAAAAATACCTAGAAACTGAAAAATATGGAAGTGTTAAAGAAATTGCATTTTTAAAATTTGCAGGATTCCTGCACGATATAGGTAAACCCTCTTGCTGGACAATTGAAGAAGATACAGGCAGACACCGCTTTATTCAGCATGATTTGATTGGTTCAGAACTTGCTGTACCAATATTGAAAGATTTAAAATTTTCCAAAAAACAAATAAATTATATTAAAACGCTTATAAAATATCATATTTATCCTTCAAGCATGATATCAGCACCGGATGTTAATGATAAAGCATATCTAAGATTTTACAGAAAAATGGAAAACTATGTAATAGATATAATAATTCTTGCAATGGCAGACAGATTATCAGCCCGCGGAGAACAAGTTACAGACGAAATGGTAGAAAAAAATATAAAAGGATTAACATCATTATTAAATAACTATATAGAACAACAAAAAAATTTCAAACCAATAGAAAAATTGCTTAACGGCAACGAAATTATGGAAATTTTAAAAATCAAACAAAGTCCTGAACTTGGCAATATTATAAAAGCTTTACACGAAGCACAACTTAACTGTGAAGTAACAACAAAGCAAGAAGCCATTAACTTTATAAAAAATAGTTTTTAAATATATATCATTAACAATTGTAAACTTTGCTTTAAAACACAGCAAAATTAATTATTTAGAGTATTTCGTATCAACAAGTTAGCACATTCAAATTAAAAAGAAAGTAAACTTAATGCAGATTAAAAGCAATCAAACAATAATTAATCCACAAATACAAACACAAAAAGATATCTACAAAGATACCCCTGTAAGATACCTGGGTTTTACAAACGAGCTTGGAACTGCATTTAAAGAAATTTGCACAAACTCAAACGGAATAACAAAACACATTCCTTCATTATCATATGTACCAGCATTTGGATATATTGCCTGTGATGTTATTGATAAATATAAAAAAGGTGAAGATGGAACCGGAGAAAAATCCAGCATAAAAATGGGCGCCAGAGAACTTCTTTCACAAATAACAACAAGCGTATTAGCACCAACCGGTGTTATTATCGGAACACAAAAAGTTACTAAAGCAATTGCAAAAAAAGCAGCCCCAAAACTTCCTGAAAAACTTGTAAGTGCATTTACAAAAAATAACGGAAAATTAGGGAAAATTGCTACTCTTGGAATATCATTAACAGCTTTAGTTGCTGCAACAAAACCAATTGATAAAATAACTGAAAAAGTTTTTGAAAAAATAATAGATCCTCTTTTAGGCATAAACAAAAAACAAAATGAAAATATTGCTGAAACTCTTCAATTTGATTATATTGAAGAACCTATTCAAGAAGAATTATACGAGCCTATTGAAGATGAATTCATTGATGGAGATGAAACTGTAGTTTCTGAATTTTAGTATTAATTCTTAATACTGAATTTTCTTTCTTTGCAAAAAAGTTAAGTTTTAACTATAATTCAATTGTAAGACTAAAAAAGGTATTAATATGAATTCAGTAGTAATTGTAGGTAGAGCAGGTCAAGACCCTGACGTTAAATATTTTGAATCAGGCAAAGTGAAAACAACATTTTCAGTTGCTGTTTCAAGATGGGATTACAAAAGCAAAGCTGAAACTACAGATTGGTTTAATATAGAATTATGGGATAAAGCCGCAGAAGTTGCAGGTGAATATGTTAAAAAAGGGCGTCAGGTCTGTATTGACGGACGTTTGGTTTCTAACAAATGGACAGGTGCAGACGGTGAACAGAAAGAACGCTTCGTTATTCGCGCAAATTCTATGAGACTTCTTGGCAATAAAGGTGATAACTAACTAACTCATGGATACTTCAAATTATATTGCAATAATTGCAGATGATCTTACAGGTGCAAATGATACTTCATTACAATTCTTTTTGAGCGGTTGTAAGACACAAGTAGCCTTCGGTGAAGATATTTCTATTGATGAAAATCTTAAAACCGAAGTTTTTGCTATGTCTACAGAATCCCGAAATGTTAACGCTCAAACAGCTCATGAAAGAGTATTAAATACCGCAGAAAATATATTAAAAAAATATAATTTTGAATATATTTATAAAAAAATTGATTCTGTTTTAAGAGGTAATATTGCAGTTGAAGTTTTGACAATCCTTAATACGCTTGAAATGGATGCAGCAATTATATTCCCGGCATTTCCAAATGAAGGAAGAACTACAATTGGCGGATTTCATCTTGTAAAAGGTGTTCCTCTTCAAAGAACAGAAGTTTCAAGAGACCCTGCATTTCCTATTACAGAATCAAATATTGTTAGTATATTAAAAAATCAACTTCCTGAAGAAATGGCAAGCTTTATTGATTTAATTACCCTTGATACTGTTATGAAAGGTGCAGGTCCTATTCTTACAAGGTTAAACGAACTTGTATCAAAAGGGAAAAAACTAATTATTGCAGATGCCGTTTCTACTACTGATTTAGAACAAATTGCATTAGCTGTTACAAAAAGTAATTATAATATATTGCCTTGCGGAAGCGCTGGAGCAGCTCAAGCTCTAAGTAAAATATGGCATCCGGATGGAGATAATCAAAGAGAAAATATAGAAATTCCAAATCTTCCAAAACTTATTGTCTCCGGCAGCGCTACAGATTTAACTGCTTCTCAAATTAAAAGGCTTCAAGATAATGATGATATTGAAAATACTTATTTTATAGCGATTAAGCCTCAAAATATTTTTTCTAACGATTATGAAGAAACAGCGCAAAGAATCATAAACAATCTTGTAAAAGATAATACTGTAATTATTCATTCTTCTGAATTAATTGAAAATAATGAACAATTAACTTCACTTTTAATAGAAAATGAATTAACAAAAGAAATATTTATTTCAAGAATATGTGATTATATGGCAGCTGTTACAAGAACTGTTCTTGCTCAAAAACAAACAATTCTTATTACTGTAGGCGGTGAAACTTCTTATAAATGCTGCAGAGCTATTGGTTGTAAAAATCTTCAAATTCTTGATACAGTTGCACCTGCAATTCCTTTAGGGGTTGATAACAAAGGACAATT
The DNA here is from genome assembly GCA_910583875.1 of uncultured Vampirovibrio sp. Classification (GTDB taxonomy): domain Bacteria; phylum Cyanobacteriota; class Vampirovibrionia; order Gastranaerophilales; family Gastranaerophilaceae; genus Avigastranaerophilus. The sequence goes on from CAJTXT010000005.1 coordinate 53,459, forward strand.
AATTGTTACAAAATCAGGCAATTTAGGTACTCAAAATACATTAATTGACATAGTAAGATATTTTGAACAGGATAAATAATGAATAAAATTGCAATTACGTTTGGTGATCCAAATGGGATTTCACCTGAAATTACAATAAAAGCACTTAATTTTTTAGATTTACCAAGTGATAAAGTTGTACTGATTACAAATCATAATATTCTTGATTTTTATAAAGAAAATTTTGATTTATATTTAGAAAAAGACTACCCTATTATAGAAATTCCTTACAACAAAGATGATATAAAATTTGGAATTGAAACAGAACAAGCAGGAGAATTCGCTTTTAAATGTCTTGTTCAAGCATGCAATTTAGCTGTTAACCAAGAGATTGATGCAATAGTAACTGCACCTGTTTCAAAAAATGCTATGAAAATGGCAGGTCATAATTATTCAGGACAAACAGAAGTAATAGAACAATATATTGCGAACTCTAATCAATCTGCTGAAATGCTTTTTGTATGTGATAATTTTTCGCTGCTTTTGTTAACAAGACACATCGCATTAAAAGATGTTCCCCCAAAAATAAAAAAAGATTTAATAATTAATAAAATTGAAAAATTAAATAAATCTTTAAAATTGCAAATAGGAATCAAGAATCCTAAACTTGCAATCTGTGCATTAAATCCGCATGCTGGTGAAAATGGAATGTTTGGTGATGAAGAAATTAACGAAATTATTCCGGCTGTAAAAGAATTGCAAACAAAAGGAATAAATATAGAAGGTCCATTTCCTTCCGATGCACTTTTTACTCATTGCATGACTGGAGAGTGTGATTATAACTGCTATATTGCAATGTATCATGACCAAGGATTAATCCCTATAAAAATGTTAGCAAGAGATAATTGCGTCAATACAACTATAGGACTTGATGTATTAAGAACATCACCTGCCCATGGTACTGCTTTTGATATAGCAGGCAAAAATATTGCAAACGCTAATAGCATGATTAATGCAATTGAATTAGCATTAAAATAAATTACAATAATGATAATTGTTCTGATTTTTCAAAATGTTTTTGGAAAAATTTTCTTCTATGCCATTTTGTAAGCCCGTATTTATCAACAGCTTCTAAATGAGCCTTTGTCATATAACCTTTATTTTCTGCCCATTTATATTGAGGGAATTCTTTATCCAGTTCAAGCATAAATCTATCACGTGAAACTTTCGCTAATATGCTTGCTGCTGCTATTGATGCAGATTTAAAATCTCCTTTTATTATTGCTTCTTGGCTATAATCAAAATTAAAGATTTTTTTATTTCCATCTACCAATACTATTACATTTTTAGATTTTATTTTATCTATAACATCGCTGCATGCTCTATTCATAGAAAGCAAAGAAGTTTTTAAAATATTTAATTTCTCAATGTCTTCAACACTTCCTTGATATATTGCATAAATAGAATTATTAATAATTACTTCAAATAATTCTTCACGTACTTTTTCTGAAATTTGTTTTGAATCATTTAATTTTTCAAGCTGTGCTTTTAAACTTTTATCAATAGAAGGGAAACAAACAGCTGCTGCAAAAACAGGTCCAGCACCGGGGCCTCGGCCTGCTTCATCTGTTCCGATTAAATAATCAAAACCTGTTATTTTTTCTTTATCAAAATCAAATCTTTTATTCATTTACATCCAATGTAAGTTTACCAAGCCTGCCAACTCTAAAATCATTTAAAATATTTTGCGCACACCTTTTTGTGTCAGGTCTTCCGCCTTGAACAATCCAATTACGCTTTAGTGCAATATTAGAAATATTTACTTCTTCATCTTCAAGTTTATAATAATCTCTGATTAAATCTGGATAAATCTCACATACATTTTTTATAAAGATTTCAGCAACAGCTTCAACATCATAGGCATGTTCACCTATTGAATCAACAAATGCAAGCTTATATGCTTTATTTTGATCCTCTTGTTTTAAAGGAATAATCCCAGGAGTATCTAACAAATCGACTTTAGGATTAATTCTAACCCATTGCTGATCACGTGTAACACCTGCTTTTGCACCTGTTTTTGTTTTTGTTTTTTTGATTAATTTATTAATAATACTTGATTTACCAACATTTGGCATACCAACAACCATAACTCTAACAGCTCGAGGCAATAAGCCTTTTTTAACAAGTGCTATAATTTTAGGCTGACCTAATTCGATAACCTTATTTAAGATTTTAGATAAATCCTTATTATCACTTGCACTTGTTGCAATTACAGGACAGTTTGTTTTTTCTTTTATCACCTTAACCCATTTTTGAGTCTGTTCGTTATTAGCTAAATCTGCCTTATTCATAAGTATTAAACGAGGTTTATCACGCAAAAGTTTTTCAATATCCGGATATGTTGAACTTAAAGGTATTCTTGCATCTAATACTTCAATCACAACATCAACAATATTAACTTGTTCTTTTAATTTTTTTTCTGCTTTGGCAATATGCCCCGGATACCAATGAATATGTTCCATAAAAAACCTCTTTGAATTTAAAAAGCCATACTCAAAGTATAAACAATGACTATGGCTTTTTGTTCTTATTATATACCTAATCTATTTTTTTTCGATTTTTTCTCTAATACGAGTTGCTTTACCAGAACGTTCTCTTAAGTAATACAACTTAGCACGTTTAACATCACCGCGTCTTACAACTGTGATTTTTTCAATACGTGGAGAATATACAGGGAATACACGTTCAACGCCAACACCTTGAAAAATCTTTCTAACTGTAATAGTTTTACCAACACCGCTGCCGCGTTTTTTAAGGATAGTTCCTTCAAAAGCCTGTGTTCTTTCTTTGTTTCCTTCAATAATTCTAACAGATACTCTAACTGTATCTCCAGGATTTAATTCAGGTAATTCTTTATTTAAATATTCTTTTCCTAAACTTTCTACTATAGGGTTCATGATTACATTCCTTTGCATTATATTTATACGTTACTATATAATATGTAAAACATATTTTTTCTTCAAGTGTTTTTTTAGATTTTAAATAAAATTTTTAAAACAAAATACCAAAATTAATTTTAAAAATTATACTTAACACCTAAAATTGTCACCCTGAATTTATTTCAGGGTCTTTTGTTTTAGGAGTATATTTGTAAGCTGGAAAGATGCTGAAACAAGTTCAGCATGACACTAAGTTATAGATTTAAAAAAAATAGTCAAACAATGTCTATGTGACAATTTTAGATTTAGATATGGACTCCAAAACCAATTCTTTTTAAGTTTTTATTTAAAAATTTTTGTTTTGTTAACAATTGTTAACAAAACAAACAATAGATTAAAGTTTAATTACTTTTCTGCCGATAAGAAAAGCATAAGTTATTGGAGAAAAGGCAAGCAATGGGATTAAATGTATGTTCCACATATTTTGTGAACTCTGCTAAACCTGCGATAGATTCAAGCGCATTAGCAAAGGTTACAGAACAAATATTTAAACCAAGCGGTGAACAACAACAAACCGTTGATGTCTCTAAGTTAGATTTATCTAAATTTAACAGAGTTAACATAGGTACAGACTTATATTCTGCACGTACAAACGGTGAAGTTGCTCTTCAAGCTGCAAAAACAGCTGCTGATTTCGATATTAAACTTAGTCCTGAATTTAATAAAAATATTCAATATTTGAACTCTCAAGCTGCTCAAAGTTTATTTACAACAAAAGAAAACAATGGCAAAGTTGTAATTACAGTTGATAATGTTGAAAAAGTTGATCAAGATAAAATTGTTTTAGCAGCTTCTCAAGTAGTTGAAACGAAAGATTTAAATAAAGATAAAAAAGGTTCAAATCCATTTTCTTTCTACATGCCGGCTAATCAGCAAGAAGAAAATGAAGATACAGAAGCTAAACTTAATTCAATAAATATTTTTGCCTAATATACATTGTTACTTGTTTTTCCGGGATGAAATTTAAGGTTCATCCTTTTTTTTATTTGAATAAATTTTTAAAAATCAGAAAGGAATAAAATTTTATTTTGCGTCCTGTGTTTTCGCGATTCCTAAAAACAATGGACTTCAAAATAAAATCTTATTTCTTTCATATTTTTAAAACAAAAAAAAGGGGACATTTCTGTCCCAAACAATTCGGAATGTAAAAGAAAATTTTTCTACTATCCATCGTGTTAATAAAGTAAGTAAAGTAAGGTAAGTATGTAAGTGTATGTGTATGTATGTTAAAATTAGTCTAAAATAAAGTTAGTACGCGTACTGTTGTGTTTCCCGTTTCCCTGTTCCCATTCAATCTTGTAGTCGATTAGTTTTGCTTTTGTTTTTTCTCTCTTAATATCACTCAGTTTATTTGAGTTTTTCTCTTTTGTGATTTATCTCTCACATTTATATAAAGTATTTTGTATATAAAAAATTGCTAAAACGTGTATATAAAATATATAATTTGCTTAATATTTCTTAATAAATAATTCAAAAGCAAACCCTAATTGACTTTTGAAGATTCATAGCCATTTGGCTCATTTGTATTAACCATAAAAATAAACACACGGATAATATACGAAGAATTTTCAAACTTGTATTATAAAGCTATACATATTCCACTCTCACTCGTAAACTGTTTGACCGAATTATTCGGTCTTTTTTTTATTTTAAAGTACACATTTAACAGGTTAATTTGTCATATATAATTTATTTCATTTCTTTAATTTATGGAACATATTTGTAAGCTATAAAGATGCTGAAACAAGTTCAGCATGACAGTAAGTAAAGTTTAAAAAAACAGTCAATTACTTTATTGTCACCCTGAATTTATTTCAGGGTCTTTGGTTTATCTAGTATATTTGTAAGATGCAAAAAGTGATGTGGAAAACCAAACATTTTTCACAAAATCACAGATTTTAGAAAAAGCAATCAAACAAATTCAAAATAATGTTTAATTATTTTTTGAGAAGATTTACTGTAAAATTCCATTACTTAAATAAAATATCAAACAATTCTTTAGTACTATAAATATCTTTTGTAACGATAAGGTTAACCCCTAATGCTTGTTCAACATCTTTAACTGTTAAACCATCAAGAAACTCAGTAGTATAAGGACGCAAAACAATTGAAGGAATAATAACATTTTTATAGCAAATCCCTTTCAATTGGTTTATAAGGTCATTTGCAGTTATTAATCCTGCGACACTAACATCTTTACCCCAAAACTCACTTTTTATAGGAATTACTTGAAGATTAATATTCTCAATTTTGTTTAATTGTTCAGCAAACATAAAAAACGCCTTTTGCGCACTAACGGAGCAGGCAAGTGTATATTCTTTTTTTGTTTTAACTGATTTTGGAACTTTTTTTATACGTTTGTTAAAATCATCAATTAAACAGCGAAGAGACCCAACGCCGTCTTCTAACTGTGAAAAACCGTTATAATAAGCTTTATCTGGTAATTCTTTTTCTGCAATCAAGAAAAATTCATCTGAAACACTTGCAATATTTTTCTTGATTTTCTTATTAAACTTATCAACGATATCAATTGTTTCAATTGCTTTTTCTTTTGTAACTTGTGTTAACTTTTCTTTTCTGAATTTAGTAATTCCAACAGGGACAATTGCTATTGAACCAAGTATATCTTTATATTTCCATAAATCATTAAGTGTGCGTTCCAGCTCTTTTCCATCATTATAATCAGGACACAAAACAACCTGTGTATGAATGGGGATATCATTTTCTTTAAGAAAATCCAACTCTCGCATTAGGTTAGCAGCATTTTTATTTCTAAGCATTTCTGCTCTTAATTCAGGGTTTGTAGTATGAACAGAAACATACAACGGTCCTAAATGCATTGTTGAGATGCGCTCTTTGTCTTTTTTAGTAAGGTTTGTTAGTGTAACATAAGTTCCTTGAAGATATGAAAGACGATAATCATCATCTTTTATATATAAGGATTCTCGCAAACCTTCGGGCTGTTGGTCAACAAAACAAAATATACAATTATTAGCACAGGGTTTTATTTTATCAAAAATTGCAGATTCAAAAACAAAACCAAGTTCTTCATCAAAATCTTTTTCGATTTCATAAACTTCAATTTCACCATTTGGTGTTTTTATCTCGAATTCAAGTTCTTCGCTCATTACGGCATATTGATATTCAATATAATCTCGCAGTTTTAGTCCATTAACACTTAAAAGTTCAGAACCTGCTTCAATTTCAAGTTCTTCTGCTATTGAATTTTTTTCTATTGATGAGATTTTAGCCGGCATGGTCAACCTTTAAATTTTGAATATATTCTCTTAATGAATATATTTCTGTCAAATTTTTATTTAATAACTGTTTTTGGAAATAATCTAAATCCAAAAACTCGTCATTTAATTTATTTTGAAGTTCAAACTCATAAATATCTAACTTTTTTAAGGTTTCATTTACAAATTCTATTCTTTCTTCTTTATTCAAAAGTCCAATTGTTCCAAGTCGTGCTTGTAAATGAGTGTAAAATAAGGAAGGATTTTCACTTGCATCGTCAAAAAACAGTTTTTTAAAAACGGTATAACCTTTAGATGTGATAGAAAAATAAGAGGATTTTTTCCCGCCTTCTGACATTTTTTCATACACAGAAATAGCACCATCTTTCTGTAAGCGTTTAAGTGCAGGGTAAATTGTTCCAATACTTGGTTTTGTAAAAGTGCCAAAAATTTCAATAATTTCTTTTCTTATTGAATAAATAGTTTTTTCACGTTTATGAATTATAAATAAAATTAAAATCTCAATCATACTATCTTTATAGCATAAAACACAAATATATGCTAAGTATTAAAAAAGGACTGAAAGTAATTCAGTCCTTTTATTATTTATGCAAGCCAGCAGACATTTGAGTCTTTTGGTAATTGGTCTGTATAACGCCATTCTCCTGTTTTAAAATCGAATGTTTTATTTCTTTCTTCACAGGCACCTGGAATAGGTTTATTAGATGGTGGTGCTACAATTCCGCCATCACTATATGGAGGTATTTCATGTTTAATTTGAGGTGCAAAACTACTAATTCCTAAAGTCATAACTATTTCCTTCCCAACTTACCAAAAAATAAATTACTTACTTATATTTAAAGTATTTTCATTAATCTAAATTGCTTGAATCTTAATAAATTTTAATAAATAATAAAAAAAACTACTTGTTATCAATAATTCTTTGTAGCATAATTTTGTTATGGAAGCACATATTAAAGACTACAATTTAGCATATATTTTAGACGGAAAAGTATATATCAACCTAACAAACAGCTGCACTAATGATTGTGTTTTTTGCATCAGAAGCATAAAAGATGATGTTGTGGGTGCTAATTTGTTTTTAAATTCTGAAAACGTAAAAGCAGAAGATGTTATAGCTCAATTAGAAGCTATGAAAGATAAATTATCGTCTGAAATTATTTTTTGCGGATATGGTGAACCAATGTTAAAACTTGATGTTTTAAAACAGGTGGCAAAATATATTAAAGAAAAATATCCTAATACGATTTTAAGAGTTAACACAAACGGACATGCTAATATAGTACACAAAAGAAATGTTCTTCCGGAATTAAAAGGATTAATAGACAAGTTCTCAATAAGTCTTAACGGAGAAAATGAAGAAGTATACAATGAACTTTCGCAGCCACATGTAGAAGGTGCTTATGAAGCTGTAAAAGACTTTATAAAAGAAGCAGTAAAACAAGGTTTTGATACAACGGCAACTATTGTAACAGGTTATAAAAATTACAAAGTTGATATGCCAAAATGTATCGAAATAACAAAAGATTTGGGCGCTAAGTTTAGAGAACGCCCTTGGATAGAAAACGGTTACTAGACTCAGAAAGAAGCAGGAGAGAAAAAAATGCAAAACGAGATTCTGGACAAAATAATGAAACCGAAAGCCATTGCGGTAATCGGTGCATCAACAAAACCGAAAACAATCGGTTCTGAAATTATGCAAAGATTAAGAGATTATAAATTCAACGGAAAAATCTACCCCGTTAACCCAAAAGGCGGAATGATTGAAGGCTTCCAAGCTTATACTTCAATTGAAGAAGTTCCAGGCGAAGTTGATTTAGCAGTTATTGTAGTAAATGCTAAATTTGTTTTAGATACAATTGACCAATGCCACAGAAAAGGTATTAAAGGTTTATGCATCATTACAGCAGGTTTTAAAGAAACAGGTGCAGAAGGTGCTGAAATGGAAAAAGAATTACTTGCAAAAGTAAGAGAATATGGAATGAGATGTGTTGGACCTAACTGTTTAGGTGTTTTAAATACTCACCCAGATGTACAAATGGATGCTACATTCGCTGAATCATTACCAATTAGAGGCGACATCGGTTTCGTATCTCAATCAGGCGCTTTAGGCGGCGGTATTTTAAATATATTAAAAGACTTAAACCTTGGTTTTGCTCAATTCGTTTCAATTGGTAATCAGGCAGATGTTAACGCTGAAACAATGCTTGAGTACTGGGAAAACGATGATGACGTAAAACAAATTTTATTATATATGGAATCAATCCAAAACCCTGCTAATTTCAGAAAATTAGCTTCAAGAATTACAAAGAAAAAACCTATCTTAGCATTAAAATCAGGCAGAAGCGCAGCAGGTGCAAGTGCAGCTTCATCTCACACAGGTTCTTTAGCAGGTGCAGATAAAGCAGCTGCAGCATTATTAAAACAATCTGGTGTTATTAGAGAATTTTCTTTGAAAAACTTATTCGCTAACGCGAAAGCATTCTCTAACTGTCCAATTCCACAAGGCAACAGAGTTGCTATTATTACAAACTCAGGCGGACCTGGTATTATGGCAACAGATGCTATCTGCGAAAGCGGTATGCAAATGGCAAAAATTACTGATGAAACAAAAGAAAAATTAAGAAGCTTCTTACCTTCTGCTGCATCAGTTAAAAACCCAATCGATATGATTGCTTCAGCTCCTATTGAACACTATACTCAAACATTAGAAACAGTTATTGCTGATGAAAATGTTGATATGATTATGGTTATTTACTTACCATTCTTAGGTTTAAAAGATATTGATGTAGCTCATGCATTAATGGAAATTAAAGCTAAAAACCCAACAAAACCAATCGTTGGTGTATTTATGACAACAAGCGACTTCTTCACAAAAATTTCAAATATGGAAGTTAACATGCCATTCTATATGTATGCTGAAGAAGCTGCAGAAGCTTTATTGAGATTAGACGAACAAAGACAATGGATGGCTAAACCAGCTGGTAAAGTTCCTTGTTATGATGTTGACAGAGCAAAAGCTGCTGCAATTATTAAACAATCAATTGATGAAGGCAGAGCTCAATTAACAACTCGTGAATCTATTGATGTATTAGATGCTTACGGTATCAGAGTTTGTAAATCAGGCTTTGCTACAAATATAGATGAAGTTGTAACAGTTGGTAATTCAATCGGATACCCTGTTGTTATGAAAATGACATCTAAAACAACATCTCACAAAACAGATGTTGGCGGTGTAAGAGTTAACATTCAATCAGAAGAACAATTAAGAGCTGAATATAACGATTTAATCGCTAAATTAACTGAAAAAGGTTTAATTGACGGTTTAGAAGGTGTTATTATTCAAGAAATGGTTAAAGGTAACCGTGAAATGGTTTGCGGTATTGCTACAGACCCACAATACGGACCAATGATGATGTTCGGTCTTGGCGGTGTATTCGTTGAAGTTATGAAAGACGTAACTTTCAGAATTGCTCCTTTAACAGATGTTGATGCTGATGAAATGATTAAATCAGTTAAAGCTTATAAATTACTTCAAGGTGCAAGAGGAACAACTCCTGCTCAAATGGAACAAATTCAAGAAACTTTATTAAGACTTTCTCAATTAGTAACAGATTTCAAATTCATTGATGAATTAGATATCAACCCATTATTAGTTTCTGAAAAAACTGGTGAAGGTATTGCAGTTGATGGTCGTATTAAAGTAAGACTTGAAGAAGCAAAAGCAGCTATAGCTGATTGCTGTACTTGCGGATGTTCTTGCAACTGCTAATTGAATAGTTAATAATAATAGTTATAGGCTGGGATTTATATATAAGTTCCAGCCTAACTATATTCAAAACAACATTATTATCTTATTCTGAACTTGTTTGACTATTTTTCAGAAATCTTTAATTTTTTGAAAAATGTCTGATTTACCACAGTGTGTTTGATTTATGTATTACATTTGCAAGCTGGTAAGATGCTAAAACAAGTTCAGCATGACAGGAAATTACAGATTTTGAAAAAAATAGTCAAACAATTTGTTGTCACCCTGAACTTGTTTCAGGGTCTTACAATTGGTAAGATTCCGTGGGAAACCAGACATTTTTCACAAAATCAAAGATTTTGGAAAAAGTAGTCAAACAAGTTCGGAATGACATTATGACTACATTCTGAGTATGTTTATTGTAAATTTCTATATAATTCTCAAAATAATTATACTTTTATAGACAATAAAAAAATAATCTGTTTTCCATAAAGAAGCAAACCAACAACCACACTCATACATGCAACAAGCAATACCATGCCGGCAGACATATCCTTCGCCATTTCCACAAGTTTGGAATAATTATTTTTGTATGTTGCATCAAGCGTAAATTCTATAACAGAATTTATTAGTTCACAGATTAAAACTAATGTAATCATAACTAATAAAATACAAATATCAGTTATAGTAAAACGTAAAATCAAAGCAGAAATAACAACTAAAAACGAAATTAAGACTTCAATTCTAAAATTTCTTTGTGAACATACTGCAAGCTTCAATCCATGTATTGCATTGGAAATACTTTCTATAACACCTGATGATTTAAACTTTGTCATAATACAATTGCCTTTGCTTTATTCTGATTTTCAACCATAAAATTGTATTCTTCTTCACTTTGGTGGTCAAAACCTAATAAATGTAATACTCCATGAGATACTAAATAATACAATTCATCAAAGAAAGTTACATTATTCTCTTTTGATTGTTCTTCTATTTTATCTAATGAAACAATAATTTCACCTAAATTTATTTCACCGTCAAATATATATCTTTCTTCCTCTGGAGAATCAGCAAACATTGCAAAAGTAATAACATCAGTTGGTGAATCTTTATGGCGGTATTCTTTGTTTATTCTATGGATTTCTTCATTATTTACAAATACAATATCAAAACTAACAACATCATATTTATATTTATTTAAGCAGGAATTCGACATAATAGCATTATCTTTAAAGATATAATCAGTCATCTTCACAATATTATTGTGAACCATAACTTCATCTATATCATAATCTTCATAAGTATTTTCAAGAAAAATATTTAAATTAGTCATCTTTTTCCTGCTTCAATTTTTCTTTTTTCTGAATATCTTCAATAGCTTCTTGATATTTAATTCTTTTATGGAATACGCTTCTAAGTACACGAGAAAGTGTTGCAGCAATAACTTTAATATCTTTTAAAGTTAAAGGGCTGTCTGAAAGTTGGTTATCTTTTAATCTATCTTGAATAATTTTATCAATTAACTTATCAATTTCTTCTTGAGTATGGTCTTTCAAAGTTCTTGAAGCAGATTCAACCGCATCTGCAATCATTAAAATAGCTGTTTCTTTTGTATTCGGTTTTGGACCTGTATAACGGAATTGTTCTTCCTTAACGTTTTCAACACCTTCTTGAGCTACTGCTTGATTATAGAAATAACTTGCAAGAGAGTCGCCATGGTGCTGCAGCATAAAATCTTGAATAACTTCTGGTATATGATATTCTTTTGCAAGTGTAATGCCATCTTTAGTATGAGAAGTAATAACCATTTTACTTGAACGAGGAGTTAATTTCTCATGAGGATTTTCTATTCCGCTATAAGTTTGGTTCTCAACAAAGAATAGGGGTCTTACAATTTTACCAACGTCGTGATACAAAGCGCCAACCCTTGCCAATATTGGGTCTGCACCTATTGCTTCCGCAGCAGATTCAGCCAGATTTGACACTCTTAAACTATGTTCAAAAGTTCCTGGAGCTGCTTCATGCAACTTTTTAAGTAAAGGCTGATTATAATCTCCAAGTTCCGCTAAACCAAATGTTGTAACAACTTTAAATGTATTTTCTAATATAGGTATCATCCCAAGTGCAAAAATGCCCGAGAAAAATCCGTTTAATATACCTGCACAAATATCTTGTCCTAATCTTCCAATACCAAGGTCATAATATACGCAAAGGATAATTAAAACCATAGCTAATGAAGTATAAAGTCCGACTTTTATCAAATCAAATCTTCTTGAATATTTTATAGTTGTCATTCCTATTGTTGAAACAATTACTGATAATATAAATACAGACATTGCCAAAGCCGAAAACTGTAAGGACAACGTTATGATTGTAAGCAAGGTAACTGTTATAAAAAATGATGTTCTGGAATTTAAAAATACTGATAATATTATTGCAAAGAATGGAAAAGGTAATATAAATACAGACCATGTTGGCGGTAATAATACAGATAATACTGAAATAAAAACAGCTAATGATGCAACAATTGATAAATGTCTGCGGTTTAAAAACTTAGGTTCAAATGCCTTTAAATAGTAAACTACTGAAAAAATACCAATACCAACAAGACATAAAATACCTAAAATTCCAAGATAGTTTATTCGTTGAATATTATATCCAACTTTTATTAAAGCTTCTTTTTTTACCGGTGTTACAGGTTCACCTGTTTTTACAATAACATCACCTTTATTAAAACGAACCATTATCGGAGTTATATTATCACGTGCATTCTTCCTTGCCATTTCAGTAGCAGCTTCATCAACAATCATATTAGGTACAATTACTTGTTCCAATAAAGCTATTACTACTTTTGTATTATTATTTGTTGTATTTGTTTCTACATTTCTTCTTATAATTTTCGCTAATGTATTTTCTTCAAAATCTTTTTCTGTAATACCTTCATTTAACACAGAATCCAATGTTTTTTGAGAGGCTTCAAAAACTTTATTTAATATATCTTCATTAGCATTTAAGAAAAATGAAAAAACAAATGATTTATATGAAGATTCAGGTATATCAAACAGAACAGCTAAATTACTTCGTTTTTCTTCTTCTGTATTGTTACTGTTACGAATTTTTTTAACTTCTTCTATAATCTCATTTAAGTTATTTTTTATATATATATCATCCGCAGGAGAATAAACAAGACTTACCTTATTGGCAACTTCTATTCTTCTTTTTTCTGTTTTTATATTATCGGTTACTTCAATATCTTTAGTTGCTATTATAGTTTCTTTACTTATATTATTGCTGTCGACTATAGTTTGGAAAAAGAAGTATTTTGAAACCAATATTCCGGTAAATATAAAGGTAAATAATAAAATTAAAATAATATTTACTATAAATTTCGGCGACTTAAATCCTGTTAATTTCTTATTAATATCAAATTTTTTCATATATAAACCGTTATTTTCTTTACTTTATCCATTAATTTTACACCAATACAGTTGTATTTTGCAAATTTATTTGAACTTTTCTATTGTAAATAATATAATAATTAAAAGGGGATAAATCTTTTATTACATATAGTTTGGTAAATTTTTCAATATGCAAATAAAAAATCGTTACTTAAAATTATTATTAAAACTGTTCATTGTAATTTCAATACTTGAAGGTATATACTTATTTGCTATTCCTCCTGTATTAAATAAATTTGCTAATACAAACTATATTAAAAATTTATTTGAACAAAAAACCAATGCAGAACTTGAATATTCAAAATTAAAATTTAAAACACATATAAAACCAAACCTAACAATAAAAGCTGCTAAAATTGAGATTTCAGATAAAGAAAATAATAATCCTGTTATTTATGCAGATAATATTAATGCAAAAATAGCAATTTTACCTTTAATTTGCAAACATTTAAATATTAGAACTTTCTATGCAAATAACATTCAAATTAATGTTAATAAAGATAAAGAAGGCAACTATAATCTTACAAAATTATTCCCTACAAAAGACAAGAAAAATTTTACATTAAAACTAACTAAAGCAAAAGTTAATGTTAATAATTTAAATATTAATTCAGTAGATGAACAATTAGACAATTCATTAAATATAAACGCAAAACCGTTTAATATTGGATATAAAAAGAAAAATTCAATAATAGATATAAAAACAAAAGGTCAAATCATTACAAATAATGAAAATAGTGATTTTGATATTAACTTAAAAACAAAGTTTCCATATGATTTTAAAAATTTTAATAAAGACCTTCTTCAAGGGAAATGTTATCTTTATAACATAAATTTAAACCCATTATTTCCATTAATAAAAGAGTATATTTATCCAAAAACAGACAAACTTGAAGGATTTATTGATTTTATTCAAATTTCTGCTGATAATTCTAACGATAAAAATCAAATTATCATTAATACTCAGTTCAACAATTTGATTTTTAATAAGGAAAATTGGAAACACGCAGTTATTGCAAAGGGACAAAATAAATTTGATACAAATATAGAACTTTATAAAAATACAATTGATGTTAAATCTTTAAATTATAAGGCTGATAAAATCAATTTAAAAAGTGACGGTCAAATAAAACTTACAGAAAAACCGGAATTGGACATTAATGTAGAAGTAAAAGAATCAAGAGCTGAAAATATTGCATCTATTCTGCCGCCTGATTTAGTACCTCAATATATGACGATTGAAAAAGTAAGAAACTACGGTGTTTTCGCTGATTTAAATGCAAAAGTAAATGTCAAAGGTAAAATTCCGCAGCCTGATATTACAGGTTATGTAAAAGGAAGAAACATTCATGTTTTAGATGAATCAATTAGAAATTTGCACAAAGGAAGTGTGGATATTACCTTTGATAAAAGAATTTTAAATATGGATATAGATGTTAATCTTTTTGATAATCAGAATGCAAAAATAAAAGGTTACGTTTATATGTTTAGAGACGGAATAAATAATGTTACAGTTAAAACAACTGATAATATAGATTTTCCGCTTGCACAGAAAATAGTAGTTCCGGTAAGTAAAGTTTTTAACTTCCAGCTTGGACCAATTCCTGAGATGAATATAACATCAGGAAAAGGTATTATAGATATTAACATCCAAGGCTCTATGGATTTCGTTAAAATTGACGGTTATTCCGCTTTTGATAAAGCTCAATTAACTTATAACGGACTATTTGGAGAAGTTAAAAACGGCAAAGGAAGACTGGATTTTAAAGACGACATTGTGCATTTTAAATCTGAACGCGCATTTGTAAAACAAAATCCGTTAAATGTTGAAGGCAGAGTTAGGATTAACGATAATCTTAACTTTAACATTTCATCAGAACTTGCAGAAGGTAAAGACCTTCTTGAAATAATTAATAAAAGCGAACTTCTTAAAGACGTAAAAGAAGGACTTGCTATTATTACACAAGCAGAAGGTCCAACAAAAATTTCTGTTAATATGGCTGCAAAAATAGTTCCTGTTCCTTTTGGACATCCGCCATTACCGCCAGAAGAAGCATTTGAAGATATGAGGGTAAAAGGTTCCTTATATTTACTTGGAAATTCTTGCAATATTGAGGGATTTTATACTCCAATCAATGATATAAAAGGAATTGTTGATTTTACCGAAACAATAGTAAATTTGAATAATTTAACTGGAACCTCTGGTACTTCACCAATAACAATAAACGGACAAATTATAAACGATTTAGAAACAAAAATACCCGATGTTGATGTAACTATAACAAGTAAAGCTGTGAATTTAAAAGATACTGTAAGGTTTTTAAGTAAGTCCTACTTGTATCCGGAAAATTATCCAGACTTATCGCCATTATATAATATAGCCTCTAAACACGATTTATATTTTAAATATAAGGCTAAATCTATTGATTTCTTAACAGATAAAGCTTATGCTGTTATGAATATTGTTAATGATGATACCCAAAGTGCCTTAAAGGCAAAATCTGGCAGAGTCATTATGGATAAAGCTAATGTTAAAATCGAAAACATAAAAGCAAACTTATATGATTCTACATTACATATTAATGGAGAAATTAAAAAAGTTGATACTTTAACTCCTATTTATAATTTAAATGTTAATGCAGATAAATTTAATCTTGTAAATTTAACAAATACAAAAAACTTAAAAATAGTTCCGGAAGAAATAAATTGCATATTTGATCAATTTACTGACTATAAGGGTTATGCAGACATTAAACTTGAAGTAAAACAAAACATATTAAATGGAGCCGTAAAACTCTTTTCACCATCTTTTATACAAAAAAATACAAACATTCCATTTAAATTTGATGATTTTAATATCTTTTTAAATAAAGACAAAATTATTATAAATAATATGGCTGCAGAAATTGCAAAAATGCCATTTTATGGTGACATAACAATTTCAAATATATATGATAAAAAACCTAATATCGGCGGTTATTTGACTGCAAAATTAACTAATGATTTTGCTCAAAATTATTTACCTGAACAATTAAAAAATAAAATAACGTTAATTGGTGATATAAGTACCTCTGCACGATTTAACGGAACACAAAATAATTTAACCATTACCCCCAAATTAACTCTTCAGCCGGAAGCGGATGTTATAATTGAAGGCATTAGCGTTGGAGAAACAAGTGATAAACGTGAATTTGATGGCAATATTAGTATTACTCCTAATAAAATTATCATAAATAAACTTGATTATGTTAAATATGTTTCTTCTCAAAATAATAATGTTTATCCTATTTTATTCGCAAGAACAAGCGGTAAATTTAATATCTTGAACGACAACATTATTGAACCTGAAGAATTTACATTAAAAACAAATAAAAATTTATCTGCAAAAGTTTTAAATGTCTTCTTAAAAAATCCTATTTTTAAACAAGGAACATTTAATTGTGACCTAAAATACAAATTTAACAAAGCCTCAAAACTTGCAAAACTTGAAGGAAATATGGATTGCAGAAATCTTGATATTCCTCTATTTGATACTGTTATTAAAAATATAAAAGTTAATGCAAAAGATAATGATATAAATATTAATTTATTTGGATTCTTAACAGATTCTAAAATTAATATTCAATCAATATTAGAAAATAATTTATACGAAAAACCCAAGGTACATTCATTAAAAATTTCGGCTGATAAAATTGATAATGATAAATTGCTTCAAACTCTTTCAAAAACAAGAATAGCAATGAACACAAATAACGAAATTAAAAATATAGATTTATCAGGATTACATATTGAAAATGGATATATGGAAATAAAAAAACTTATAATAAAATCTTTAATTGCAGAAGATTTTACAAGTAATTTTTCCATAAATAAGTCTGGTATTTTTTCAGCTAAAGATATGAATATAAAAGTCGGACAAGGCAACATCAAAGGCGAAATTTTATATAACTTAAACAATAATGAATTAGATGGAGATTTTGAACTAAAAGATGTTGATGCTAACTATGTTGCTGAAACATTATTTGACGGTAAAAATCAAATATACGGTAATGCAGATGGTAAAATTGTATTAAATACAAAAGGCTTAACAGAAGAAGAAAGAATTAAGAATTTAAAAGGCTTTGTTTATTTTAATATTTCAGATGGAAGAATGCCGAAATTAGGTTCTCTTGAATATCTTTTAAGAGCAAGTAATATTATAAAAAGCGGTATAACAGGATTTACCATAAATAGCATTTTAGAACTATTAAATTTAGTAAAAACCGGATATTTCTCAAATATTAACGGAAGCTGCTCTATTGAAAACGGTATTGCAAAAGATATTGAAATTTTCTCAAAAGGTGAAAATCTAAGTTTATATATACATGGTTCTTATGATATTAGCAAAACAAGCGCTGATATGGAAATTTTAGGAAAACTTTCAAGAAGAATTTCTACAATTTTTGGAAGTGTTGGTAATACTTCATTAAATACCTTCTTTAAATTAATCCCTGGTATTTCAATGCTTGATTTTAGCAGAAAGAACTTTATTGAAGATGTTGAAAAAATACCTTCGTTTACAAACGGAGACTATGATTCAAGAGTATTCCAAGCAATTATTAACGGGAATATTAATGAATCTGGTTATGTTCAAAGTTTTAAATGGGTAAAATAAATGAAATAGCAAAAAATATTTGTTTTTAACGGCATTGTTTTTAGGAACCGCGAAAACACAGGCGTTAAAAACAAATATTTTTTGCTATTTCATTTATTTTATTTTTATAATATTGAAAAAAATTTGAAACAGGGTAAAGAAAAAACTATTAGACGCCTGTGTTTTCGCGGTTCCTAAAAACAATGCCGTCTAATAGTTTTTTCTTTACCTTGTTTTAAATTTTCTATTTTTCTATCGGTTGCGGTTTTGGCTGCACAGGCATACCATAATGAGGTTTGTGATGTTTGCCTTTTTCAAATGCATTTCTGCGTTTTTCCATTTCTTTTTTCTGCTCTACTCTAATCTTAGCAAATTCTTTTTTCTGTTTTTCTGTAAGAAGAGCTTCAAAATTTTTCATATTTTCTTCATGCATTTTTCGCTCTTGAAAATGTATTTCTCTTATTTCTTTACGTAATTCACCAATCTTTTTTGCTTTTTCCTCCTCTGATAAAGAAGTATCTTCTCTTAATTTTCTAATTTCACCTTTTTTTACCATTTTTTGGTCAATATATGGCTTAATCTTTTCATGGTCTTTTATTCTATTTTCTTCAATTTGTTTTTTTTGTTCTTCTGTTAAATTTAAACGTTTTTCAAATTCTGCCTTTTTTGCTTCCATTTCTGCTTTTGAGCGTTCATGAGGTCTCATATCGTTATAATGTGGCGAAATTTCTTTTTGTAAAACAAGAGGTGTTTTAGGTGTTTTAGCTGTTTCACCTGAACATTCTGCATAGCTTGCACTATAACTTGTAAAAATTACCATTAAAGCAACTGATGCTAATAATATACTTTTTTTCATTTAAATCTCCTTAAATTAAATCTGCTAACATAATACTAAGTTCTTTGCGCGCGTTAAATATTCTGGAACGAACTGTTCCAACAGGACATTTGAGTTTTTCGGAAATTTCTTCATAACTCATATCCTGCATTTCATACATAATTATCACTTCTTTAAATTTTGGTTTTAATGAATCTATAGCATCCATTATCCTCTTTTGTCTTTGTTTTTCTATAAATTGTGATTCTATGTTCTCTTTTGTATCTTTTATTTGTACTAATTCATCTTCTTCAGTAATTATAGTTTGTGAATGTCTAAAATATGCAGACTTCATATAATCACGGCATAAATTAGCCGTAATTGTACTTATCCAGCTTTTAAACTTACCGGTTTCTTTATATTTATCAAGATTTTTCCAAGTTCTTATATATACTTCTTGTTCTATATCTTCATTATTTGAACCTGTCATATTCGAAATAATTTTACGAATATTATTTTTATATTGTTCTATAATAGATTTCAAATTTTACCCTTTACTCTATAAGTCTAAAAATCCATATTCATCAGTTGGTAACCCCATTGAAGAAATATAGGAATCATCATATAAATCATTTTGAAGAGTGTAATTATCGTAAATTTTATATCCTGTAAATGCCGTTAAGCCAATAAACGCAACAAAACAACATGCCAGTTTCTTTACAGCAGATGTTTTTCTTCTTTGCTGTTTTTTTAAATATTCAGGAGCAACGCTTTTAACAAGCTTCGAAACTTTAAGGTATTTCTCATGTTCTTTCTGACAATCAGAGCATTCTTTTAAATGTTTATTGAAACTATCTTCGTCTTGAAAAACAAAATAAGCTTCATATTTATCACATTTTTTATCGTTGTTCATTTATTTTTCCTCTTTCATTTATTATAACGAGGTACAAAATTAAAAAGTTCATTATTTATAAAAAAATGAAGCCGATTTTAATAATCGGCTTCATTTATATAACTTTGTATTATTTTATAGTTAACTCTGAATTTGTTAACTGAAAAGAATTATAAAATTCTATAAATCTTTTAGCAAATCTATTAAAAGTAATAGACGGCATTGTATTTTTTAATGAAAATACATAATTAATGCTTTTAGAATCTAAATCATATAAAGCAGCATCAGAATCTTGATAAATATTATTAAGCTGAACTTGTTTATCTGTATCAGAAAAATCAGTTGAATTATTAATTACTTCTATTTGAGCCAGATTCTTATTTAATCTTTCTAATGTAATCATCACGGCATTCTTATATTGAGAAGTTGCCATGTTAAAACCATCAAGCCTATATCCTATTAACTCATTTTTATTAATAAAACTAATATAATCATATTGTGCAAGTTCTTGAAGTTGTCCTTTTTTGAAATTTATATCATACTCAGACGTAACTGCAGCTTCTGCTTGAATAAAACAACCAAGTAATAATAAAACCGGAAGTATAAATTTAAACATATTCTTTATCAAAACAGCTCTCCTTATTTTTGTAAGAAATTCTTAAATGCATCTTGAACATTAATTTGTTCAGCCTTATATTGGCTATATTGGTCAAGAGTCATAACAGCTCTATAATCAGCTTCTGTTTTTTGCTCTAATAACTTTTGCTGAGTTTTTAGTGATGAAATATTTCTTTCATAAGCACTTGTTAAAAGATTAATTTGCTGTTGTGTTTTTTCTTTATCCTTTTTCACTTGAATTAATTTATTATTATATTCCATAATTCTATTTTCAAGTGCATCATTTTCCTTTTTATAATTTTGCTGTATTTGTGTTAATTTTTCTACTTGAGTTGGAGTTATACCGTCAAGTGTTTCAAATGGAGCAGCATAAGCACCTGTAATGCAAAAAGAACAAATTAACATAAATGTAAATATACTCTTTTTCATATAAAACCTCATTTCCTAATCATTATAAGCTGAATATTCTTTAGATTTTTCCTTCCATTCTGTTTCTTCCATACAGAAAGCATGATTCCAAAATCTTTCTAAAGCATAAGTTTCACGTTCTTCACGATGTAAAATATGTACAATTACATCACCATAATCTAAAAGATTCCATCTGTTTTTTGTATCGTTTTCTTCACCGATGGGAATTCTTTCGAAAGCATCTTTAACTTTTTCTCTTACATAACCTGTTAAAGCTTTAACATGGGTAGGTGAATCTGAAGAACATATAACAAAATAATCTGCAAGAACAGAAATATTTGAAATATTCAATATTTTTATATCTTTTGCCTGTCTGTCATCAAGAACACGTGCTATCACACTGGCAAATTTATCTGATGAAATATCTTTCATTTATTATTTCTCCGTTTCTATGCAAGCATTATAACACACTACAAAGAATACAGGAAATTATATATAATTCTTTAAATTTGTATTTACATTATTATTTCGGCAAAGTTTTTTTAATTTACTCATTGCACGATTTTCAATCTGCCTTATTCTTTCTCTTGAAACACCATAATATGTTCCGATTTCTTCAAGAGTTTTCTTTTCTCCATTATCATCCATGCCATAACGCATAATTAAAACATTACGTTCTTTTTCACTTAAATGATTAAGCATTTTCTTAATATCACAAAATAAACTATCTTGAGTAACTTTTGTATCAGGTGATAAAGTGCTTTCATCAACGATAAAATCTGATAATTTAGCATTTTCATCTTTCTGGTTAGCAGGAGATTCTATACTAATAGTTCCTTGAGCAGATTCTATTAAAGCTGTAAGTTTTTGAACAGGCATTCCAATTTTATAAGCTATTTCTTCTTTTGTAGGTGCTGTGCCATTTTCGATAGTTAAATCTAATGAAATTTTCTTAATCTTACTTAAAGTTTCAATCATATGTACAGGTAATCTTATTAGTCGTGATTTATCAGCAATAGCACGAGTAATAGCCTGCTGTATCCACCAAGTTGCATAAGTCGAAAATTTATATCCCTTAGAATAATCAAATTTTTCTGCACTGCGCATTAGTCCCATATTACCTTCTTGAATCAAATCAAGAAAAGAAAGACCTCTGCCTATATATTTTTTAGCTATGCTTACAACTAATCTCAAATTGGCATTTACAAGAATTTTTTTTGCTTCTTCTGAATTTTCTTCTTTTATTTTTTTTGCAACTTCTAATTCTTCTTCTGAACTTAATAGTTTTATTTTACCTATTTGTTGTAGATAGATTTTAACCGAATCATCAGCAATAGCACTATTTTGCGTTTCCGGAATTTTAGGTTCTTCCACAGCCGCGATTATATCTTCTCCATCAATCGGTGAGCTATTATAATCTTGTGATTGAAAATCTTCTTCTTTTAAAGAATATTTATCCTGTTCGTCAGACATTACTCCTCCAATAATTACTTATTATACAATATTCCCCGATTTTTGTATTGTTTGTTTTACAGATTCATATATCACAATACTTGCAGCATTGGCAACATTTAAAGAATCAAAATTCGTTAACATAGGAATTTTTATTTTATAATCGGCTTTCTTTAAAATTGTTGTTGAAATACCTTCCTTCTCGGAGCCCATAACTATTGCAAAATTCATATCACAATAATCAATGTCATAATAATTATCTTTAGCATCTAAATCCGTTGCAATTATCCAGAAGTTGTTATCCTTTAGTTTATCTATTATAGAAGATAAGCTATTAACCATAATTAAATCAATGTGATTAATTGCGCCTGCTGATGATTTTTCAACCGTAGCATTAATTACAGAATTTCTTCTAGAAGGAAATATTATAGCATCAAAACCAGCGCACACTGCAGTTCTTATTATTGAACCCATGTTATGAGGATCTTCTACCCCATCTGTTATAATTACTTTTTTGTATTCTTTCTTTTTTTTAAGAAAATCCTCAAACTCTACATAACTTATCGGTGAAACGTATGCTATAACACCTTGATGAGAATATTCTTTATACTTAAAAAACTTTTCTTTTGGAATAAATTGAAAAACTATACCCTTATTTTTTGCTATTTCAATTATTTGAGAAATCTTTGGATTCTCCCTCATACCCTTCATTAAGAGTATTTTACTTACACTTCTTGTGCCTTCTTGCAAGAGTTCAAGTACATTATTTCTGCCAAAAACAAAATCTTCCATTAATTTTAACCATTTTCTACATTACAAACTTCCCTTATTATACATTAAATGATATAGTAAAAGAAAGAAATTCATTCATTAAGTTTCTTTTCAAAAATGAATTTATAAAATATTATTGTATAATATTGTTATACTGTGTGAAAAAAGTAGGTTAATATAAAGATATGTTAGAAAAACTGGGATTTAAAAAGAGAACACATGTTGGTATTTCACTATCGGCAAATAATTTTATAGAATTGGTTTGTATTGATAAAAATACAAAAACAGTTGTAAGATACTCATCCGGAAATATAAAATATAATAACGCAATAAGAGAAATTATAGATTTTGAAGAATTTACTGAAGTAGTAGAGGGTTTATTTGAAGATGCAGGACTTGATCCTAAAAACTGTAGCATTACATTAAACCTTCCCAATGTTCATTTTGGTATCACTACTTTAGATAATGCTTCTGAAACACCTTTTATAGTAGAAAATTTACAGTCTGAAATTGAAGACTTATATATATTTAAAAGAAATGAACCTATTATTTCATACTCTATATTAGATGGTGACGCTGGACGTAGTCAGAAGAATATAGTATATAGCGCAATTCAAACAAAAATTGTTGTTAAACTTATCGAAATTTTTGATAATATGGAAGCTGAATTAGTAAGAATTGATACTTCTTACTCTTCAATGTTAAAAGCTATCCAGTTCTGTGACAGATTTAACAAATATGTTCAAAAAGAAGAAAAAACAGCGATATTACTAATTACACCAAATAGCTGTTGCTCATTCTACTTAAATGAAGCAACTATTGTTGATTGTATTGAAGAACCATTAGCCGTTAAGTCTTTTTCTACAGAAGAAGTTTATTCTACAATTTCTAAAATAGCTGCAAATACTATTTCAAAAAATAATCCTCAGTCATTATTAATTATTAGCGAAACAGATGAGGTTAATTCAGAGTTATTAGCACAACGTCTAGAATTTTCTGGAGAAGTTGATTGCATTAATAAAAGTATAAATACAAATGAGCAATTTATTGAAGTTTCCGGTGTCGGGTCTGACATTGATGCAAACATGATATCTTATATGACAATTGAAGCTGTTGGTGCCGCTGCATCTGATTATGACGAATATCCGTTAAATATAAACTTCTTGCCGCCTGAAAGAATTAATGAAAATTTAGTTCAGGTTGGAGAATATGAAGTTGAATTTTCAAGATTAATTATTGTATCTTTAGTTACTGCTATATTAGCAGCTGCAATTATTTGTATAATTGTTTTATCTTTCTTAGGTTCAAGAATAAATGTTTTAGAAAATAAAAATAATTCAATAGAAAAAGATATTAAAGTATTCCGTGAAACAGTTACTGATAATGATAAAGCTAATAAAAAAGATATTGTTCCTATTTTAACAAAGATATTAGAAACAAATAAAAATGTTATAGATGTATATAATGCATTAGCAACAGATGCCCCTGAATCTATATACATAAAGAAATTTGTTACAAATCCAGAAGGCGGAATTGGTATTCAAGGTGAAACAACAACAAGTGAATCTGTTCAAGATTTTGTAAAAGGATTAAGAGAAAAAAATGCGGATTTAATGTTGTCAAAATTATCTGTTAATACAAAAGAAGATCCTGTTCCTGCTAAAATTCAAAATGGATTTACTTTTGAAATTAAAACATCAAAAACTAATGTATCTCTTGATGATAATACTGCTATTAATCCAATGCTTCAAAATACACTTAATGCAGTAAATCAAAATCAGAATCAAAGGGCTGTTCCGAACAGAAGCAATCCTGTTCCATTGCTGCCACCACCATCTCCAGTAATATAAACTAATAGAGGAAATTATGAATAAAAGAAATAAAAAATTAGTTCCAGCTGTTTTTGCTCTTTCAACTTTAATATTTATTTTAATTGTATTCTTTACTATAAATCCTAAATTTGAAGAATATCAAGAAGCACAAATAAAAAACTCAAAGATTAATGTTGACAGAGAAAATCTTGAAGATCAAATTACAAAAATAAAAGCAGAACAAGAACAAGAAGATATAAAAATGCAATCATTAAAGACTGTATATAAGTCTGAAATTGAATCAAGCAATGATAATCTTGGAATGTTTGGCAGTATGTTTGATGATATTATTAAACTTGCTCAAAACAACAGTTTATTAATTCGTTCAATTGAATATGATATGAGACCGGAAACAGATCCTATTTATGCTGAGAATTCAGATAGTTATAATGTTTGCGAATTAAAATTCTTTTTTGTCGGAACTTATTCTCAATTAGGAGCTTTCCTAGCTGATATAAATAATCGTTTTCAATATCTAGTATATGTATCAAAATTAGATGTTACAGCATTTGCTTCTAATACAGATTATTTATTAATAAATTCTTCTATAACTTTATATTCAAAGAAACCTGACTCTGAAGCAGCAGCAAACAAAAATTCTAGAGCAAGAAAGAAACAACCACTATAAAAACAATAATTTTATTTAATTTGAAAAGAACATTTACTGCATTGTGCCTTTGGGTGCAATGCAATATTATTTTCCAAATCTAATAAACGGACTACCTTTGTAATTAATTTAGCAGAACAAATAGGACATCTTAAGTTTTCTGTTTCACCTTGTAATATAGCTTTTTTGACACTATCTACATAACCTTTTGTAACTGCATCATAAGAAACAAGAAGTATGCGTTCATATTCTTTTATTTCAGAAGGATTTACTTTGAGTCCTTTTGCTAATTTTTGACGCACCGTAGCAGGAAGAAATAAATCTTTTCCTGCCTCAATATCTTCTATTTGTTCAACCGTTAAACCTGTTTTTTTAGCTAAGCCAACTACAGAGAAACCCGCTTTTTCGCGAGTTTCTCTTACATATTCTGCTAATGATTTTAATTCTGTCATTATACGCCTGCTTTTGCCTTTTTAGCTTGTTCAATGTCATTCCATAGCGCAACTAATGTACTTGCAAAGAAAATACTTGAATAAGTACCAATTGCAATACCCAAAATCATAACAAGTACAAAGTCTTTTGTTGTAACACCGCCAAAGAAATATAATGCACCAAGTGTAATTAATGTTGTTAAAGAAGTATTTATACTTCTTGCTAATGTTTGGTTTACTGATGCATTTACAATATCATCATAAGTTGCTTTTTTAGAATAGAATTTTAAATTTTCTCTAATTCTGTCAAATACAACAATAGTATCATGAACGCTAAAACCAAGAACAGTAAGAATAGCCGTTACAAACAAACTGTCAATATGCACACCATACAATAAACCCAATATTGAGAAAACACCTATAACAAAGATTACATCATGAAATAATGCAAGAAATGCAACTATTGCAAACTCAAAATGAAATCTTACAGTTAAGTATATTACAATACCAAGCAAAGCAAGAGCAATTGCTGTCATTGAGTTAACAAATAACTGTTTACCTAATAGCGGTCCTACTGAGTTTACTTGCTCTAACTGTGCATCAGGATACTCTGCAGTAATAACTTCAGTAACTTTATCAATGACATTATCATCAGTATTTTCTGTTTCTACTTTTGAGTTATCTGCACCTGCAAATTGAGTTTTTATAGAAATATGGTCTTTTTCTCCCGATTTTAAAACTTGGATAACAGGATTTTCAATACCGTTATCTGTTAATTTTGTTCTAAGTTCACCGATTTTATCAGTTGAAACAGATTCATTAACCTCATACTGAACAATTCTACCGCCTGTAAAATCAATACCAACTAATAGTGGTGAATGTGTCGGATATACTTTCATTGAATAGAACATCGCAAAAATACCCGGCAATAATAATATTGCAGATAATGCTAACCATATCCATCTATATTTAACTACATCTATTATTCTTTTTGTGTTTAAAACACTATATGACATTTTATTTACTCCTCAAATTCTATTAATCTAAAACACCGAATTTAGCTTTTTCACGTTTTGTTTCAGAAGCTTCATAAGCTTCATTAATATCTGATTCTTTCAATCCAAATAATGCAGGGTGTTTTAATTGTCCTGTACCAAACATTAAATGCATAAAGTTTTTAGTAACCGTAATTGCTGAAAACATACTAACAAGTACACCTATAGCAAGTGTTAAAGCAAAACCTTTAACAATATTTGAACCTAAGAAATATAGAATAACGCAGGTAATTATTGTTGACATATTTGAGTCAAAAATACTTGTAAACGCTCTATCGAAACCTGAATTTATAGCTGTAAATAAAGTTCTGCCTGCTTTTAATTCTTCTTTCGTTCTTTCAAAAATAAGTATGTTAGCATCTACTGCCATACCAATACTTAAAATAAAACCTGCAATACCTGCTAATGTTAATGTTACAGGAACCATTTTAAATATTGCAAATACAATTAAAGAATAAATTATAAGAGCAATATTAGCAATTAAACCGGGAACTCTGTACCAGAAAATCATAAATAACATTACAGCACCAAGCCCGATTACACCGGCTGTTTTACTTTTATCTAAACTATCAGCACCTAAAGTAGGACCAACAATATTTTCTTCTATAATTTTTGCAGGAACAGGAAGTGCACCAGCATTCAATAAATCTACTATTTTCTTTGCACCGTCGTGTGTGAAATCACCTGTTATCTGAGCGTGACCACCTGTAATTTCTTGTTGAACAACAGGTTCTGAAATACTATCACCATTAAAGTAAATAGCAATAGGATAGCCTTTAAATTCCCTTGTTAATTTTGCAAATTTATTAGCACCTTTGCCGCTAAATTCAAGTGTTATAAGCCATCTGCCGGCATTATCAGTTCCAACTGCGGCTTTATTTAAGTCTTCACCAGATAAACCTGATGGTTCCCAGCCTTTTACTTCACCGTTTTCATCTATTACAGGTTTTTTAAAATCAAGCTCAGCTGTCTCACCTAAGAATTCTCTTGCCAATTTTGGATCTGAAATATTAGGGATTTCTATTAATAAACGTTTATCTCCCATTTGCTGTACCATTGTTTCTGATACACCAAGAGCATTAACTCTGTTTTCAATAGCTGTTTTTAAACCATCCATCATATCTTGAGTAATTGTTGATATTGTTTCTGTAGTTTGAGCTTCAAGTACAATTCTTGAACCGCCAACCAAATCCAGACCTAACGGAATAGGCTTTACTTTGATAACTACAATGGAAATAATAGTAAGAACGACTATTATCCAAAACATAATTATTTTATTCTTCATAAAAATCCCCTGTATAATATAAAATACTTATTAATTTTAGCAAAAAAACATCTTGCATACATAAATTGTTGCAAAAACTTTAAATAAAAATATTAATAAAAATAATTACCCTAATGGGTAATTATTTTACTATATTCAGTTTTTGAGTTTCATCTTGTTTATTTTTATTATGTTTAATAAGTCCGAGTGTAATAGCAAGAGCAGCAGTACCAGCCGCAATTATTTTAAACTGCTTAGTTTTTGTAAACGGAATAGCCTTATCTTTTACAAAAGACTTTGTTTTTTCAATAATATTTTTTGATTTCTGGGTGTTTGAAAAAGAAATAATATCTTCTCCAGTTTTTGTAATTGTTTGCGCAGCATCATTCTTAGCAGTTTTTACAGTATCAACAGCAGCTTTAACAACATTGTTAGTTTTATCTGTAACATTATGAGCTGGCAATGCTAACAAATCTTTTTTAGGCGGTAATGCTAATTGCTGCACCGGCATTTTAACAGCATTCTTTTTAGCTTCAGCAAGAGCTTTCGCAGTTTCATCAGCTTTATCTAAACTTTGCTTAATTACTTCTGCACTTTCTTTAGCAGATTTACCGGTAGTAACATCACTCAAAGATGAATAAAACTTTTGGGCTTGTTCTGCTGTTTTTCTTGCTGTTTCTTCTGCTTGTGTACGTTTTAATGCTTCCGCTGCAATTTTAGCACTATCATCTGCTTTATTCTTAACAATATCAACTGTTTTAGGAATAACATCTGCTACATCACCAACATGTAATTCCAACGGAGCAGACATATCTTTTACGACATTCTTAACAACAACGCTGCCATTTATTCCTTGTTGATTTAGTGCAGATGTATATTGAGAAAGAGATGTTTTTCCCATTAATTTTTCATACTCTGCACGAATTGAAGAAATTTCTTGAGTTGTTTTTGCTTTTAAACATTTAGCTTTTAGTTTATTTAATTCTTTAAATATAGGAGTTTCTTGGTAATGAGCATTAAAAAATTCTTTTTGAGATGCAAGTTCAAGTTTACTAGTCAAATCAGAAGACTGATGCATAAATTCCAGACCTTCAGCATTCTTTTTAAATAAACTACTTTGAATTCCTTCTAAATTAGCAAAAGTCGAATTAAACTGTTCAAGGCTTTGGTTAAAACCTTCCAGTCCGCTTGAAAATCCGCTGCTGCCAAATTCTAAACTCATGTTACATCCTAAATACAAGTACTTGTCTATATTAATATAAAAACAAAAAATAAGAAATTTTGCTAAAAACTTTTATGTTATCTAAATGTTTCAAAAAGTAAAATTATACAGTTATAAAAAACAAAATGTTATAATATTGCTGTATAAAAAAGGAAATAAAAATGGCTACAAAAGAAAAAGAAACAGAAACTGTAAATGTTTCAGAAGAACGAAAAAAAGCACTTAAACTTGCTATTGATAAAATAGAAAAAGATTTTGGTAAAGGCTCAATTATGAGATTGGGCGACAAGCCTGCTGTTGCAGTTGAAACTATACCAACAGGTGCATTATCACTAGATGTTGCATTAGGTATAGGCGGTGTTCCAAGAGGCAGAATTATAGAAGTATACGGCCCTGAAGCAAGCGGTAAAACTACATTAGCTCAGCATATTGTTGCAGAATGTCAGAAAAAAGGCGGTATTGCAGCATTTGTTGACGCCGAACATGCACTTGACCCTGAATATGCAAGAAATTTAGGTGTTAATGTTGATGAATTATTAATTTCTCAACCTGATACAGGTGAACAAGCATTAGAAATCACAGAAGAACTTGTACGCAGCGCTGCAGTTGATATTGTTGTTGTTGACTCTGTTGCTGCTTTAGTACCTAAAGATGAAATTGAAGGTGCTATGGAAGATAAACAAATGGGTCTTCAAGCTAGATTAATGTCTAAAGCACTTAGAAAATTAACAGGTATTGTAAGCAAAACTAACACTACTGTTATTTTCATTAACCAATTAAGACAAAAAATCGGTGTTATGTACGGAAGCCCTGAAACAACTACAGGGGGTAATGCTCTTAAATATTATGCAAGTATAAGACTTGATATCAGAAGAACTGAAACTTTAAAGAAAGATGATAAGGAAATCGGTAACAGAGTTAAAGTTAAAGTTGTTAAGAATAAAGTTGCACCTCCATTTAGAATTGCCGAATTTGATATTATTTACGGAAAAGGCATAAGTAAATCAGGCTGTATTTTAGATATGGCAGTTACTTTAGATATTGTAAAAAAAGCCGGTGCCTGGTTTAGTTATAATGATGAAAAACTTGGTCAAGGACGTGATAAAGTTAAGGATTTATTTGCTGAAAACCCTGCTTTAGAAGCTGAAATTGAAGAAAAAGTTCGTGAAGCTTTAAAGGCGAAAGAATAATAAAGTTAAAACTAAATCTACTTAAAAAATAGTGTCATGCTGAAACAAGTTCAGCATGACAGTTAGTAAAAATTATGTCAAAAGTAATAAAACAAAAGAAATAGCAGAATTTTATGTATTAGCCGCCATTGATTTCACGGTTCTTAAAATCAATGGCGGCTAAAACATAAAAGCTTATATTTTTATTATTTTTTATTTGTATAATTTGAAAACAAAGAAATATGCAGTAGTTTTTTGTTTTAGGCACCATTGTTTTTAGGAATCGCGAAAACACAGGTGACTAAGGCAAAAAACTACTGCATATTTCTTTGTTTTCAAATTAATCTAACGAGAAAATATCCTGTAAATCAGCATAAGTAAGCGTCTTACCAATATTTCTATCAACAGATATAACTGAATCTACAAGGTTTCTCTTATCTTGTTTTAGTTTTTGGATTTTCTCTTCAACAGTATTCTTTGTAATTAATCGGTATACAAATACCTTCTTTGTCTGACCGATACGATAAGCTCTATCTGTAGCTTGGTCTTCTACAGCAGGGTTCCACCAAGGGTCATAATGGATAACATAATCTGCACCTGTTAAGTTCAGACCTGTTCCGCCTGCTTTTAAGCTTACAAGGAAGATAGGTATTGTCGGATCAGAATTAAATCTTTCAACAACCTCTTGCCTGTTCTTTGTTGAACCTGTTAAGTATTCGTGCTTAATACCTTCTTTGACAAGCCATTCTTTTACTAAATCAAGCATATCTACAAATTGAGAGAATAATAATATCCTATGATTTTCAGATATAATTTCTTCTAACATTGATTTTAACTGTTCAAATTTACCAGATGTAGCTATGCCTTTTTTATTTTCTTTATCGTATAAACGAGGATGACAGCAGATTTGGCGTAATCTTAACAATGCAGAGAAGATACTCATTCTGCTCTTTTCTAAGCCGTTTTCCGCAATAGATTTAAATAATTCTTCTTTTGTTGAATCCAATACTTCAAGATAAAAGTCACGCTGTTCCGGTGTAAGTTCACAGTATGCAATATTTTCAACTTTATCCGGTAAGTCTTTGGCAACATCTCTTTTCATACGACGTAAAATAAACGGATAGATTTGAGATTTTAAGCGTTTTTCAACAATTTTTTCACCTCTGTCAACAATTGGTGTTACATAGCGATAATTAAATTCTGATTGATTTAATAAGAAACCGGGCATTAAGAAATCAAATACGGACCATAATTCTTCAAGTTTATTTTCAATTGGTGTACCAGATAAAGCTAATTTATGCTGACCGTTCAGCATCTTTATGCATTTAGCTGTCATAGACTCCGGATTTTTAATATTCTGCGATTCATCAAGAATTATATATCTGAATTCATACTTTTTAAGCTTTTCAATATCACGTCTTATTAATGCATAACTTGTAATAATTATATCGTTTTTAGGTATCTCTTTAAAATGTTCTTTTCTTTCAACACCGCTCAATTTCAAGCATTTTAATGTAGGAATAAATTTTTGTACTTCAGACTCCCAGTTAAATACAACAGATGTTGGACAAACAACCAAACTTGGAGCTTTTTTATCTTTTTCTTTGGCTTTTTGTAATAATGTTAACGCCTGTAAAGTCTTACCAAGACCCATATCATCAGCAAGAATACCGTTCAAACCATATTTATATAAGAACCATAACCAGCTAAACCCTTTAGCTTGATATTCACGAAGTTCCGCATTAACGCCTTTAGGTAATGGTGCATTATCCATTGTTGAGAATGTAGAAATTTGTTTCCAAAATGCAGAGAACTTACGGCTCATTTTTAATTTAAAGCCAAGATTTTGCATTTCTGATAATAAACCTGCACGATATGTTTTTACAATATAGCGGTTATCTTCATTTTTATAAACTTCAAAAGTATTAAACGATTTTAGAAGTGAGAAAATATCTTGCCCGGGGACTTCAACAAATCCGTAGTTTTTAACTCTTAGATACTTGTCACCTTCAATAATTAAGTTATAAATTTCATCAAAAGAAATTTCTTCATCACCGACTTTTCCGTATAGAATAACTTCAAAACTATCAGTTGAATCAAGTGAAAAATCAATATCTGCAACTAATTGGAACGGTTTCTCGGAAAGTTTAAAGAAAGACATATCATCTTTTTCTTCAAATTTCCAACCGTCACCTGCTTGTTTTAAATAATAATTATAGAAGTCTATAGCATTTTCTTTTTCTATAGCAAGATTGTTTGTCTGCATTGGTGCAAACTTGCAGGCTAGAAGCATTTGGTATGCACGTTCTTCGTGTTGAATATTTCTTCTAACCCAGTATAATAAATCCTCTTTAGGCTTTTTAATTGTAACATAAGGACTTTTTGAAGCGGATTTTGAATATGCAACTTTTGTTCCGTCATAATCAAATTCTAACTCAGCTTTCAAAGCACCGTCATAATCTAATCCCATAGTTACTATATTTAACGGCGGTTTTTGCTCCAAGGTTAATTTATCAATAATTTCAGAAACTTCACAAGGAATTAATTTTCTTAATTTTGGAAGTTCTTCATATAAAAACTTAGCGCCTTCAGCATCTTTAACATCTGTAAACGTAGCTTTTATAAGATTTTGAGGAAGAGCAGATAAAGCGACATTTATAGGGAATATTTTATTTTTGTATCTTCCCCATTTTAACTGACGAGAAAAATATCGAACTTCTTCAAACGGAATAATGTCATCCCTGTCAGGTCTTTGCCAGTATAGGGAAAGTAAAACATTTCCCACCATAGAAAAATTAACTGACATTGAGAGTTTCCACTCGTCATTACAGAAAACAAGTTTATGTTTGGATTTCCCGTCAATTACATCATCTGCTTTTGACAAAAGTTGGAAAAAACCGTCGAATTTAGCAATAGGAATATCATACCAGCCTGCTTTTTTATCAAGACGAGAATTTTTCAATAGTTGTTGAAATAAAGCCAATTCTACCTTTTGTGAATTATTTAATTCAAAATTAGGGTCTGCTTTTTGTGCAGCAATAAAAGCTTTTAAAACAGCCTCAATATCTCTTATAACTTTATTTGTAGTTCTATCCATTACCAGAATAGAAAAGAAATTCTGACGTCTTTTAGGATTAAAATGGAACACGTATCCACCTTGAGGATTAGCATTCATTTCTGTTTGAGTATCCGAATAATCAGGCTCAACCTTAAAACGACGTTGTAGAAATTCATCATAATCATGATTATCAATAGCTTTTAGCGCAACTGCTATAGCGTGTTTGCACCATTTTTCTTTTAATGGGCAAGAACAAGTAGGTTCAACCCCTGATTTTTTAAATTTTAATTCAACATCATAAAAAGACTTAAAATTACCCTTAACTTTAGCCTTTATTCCCGTTTTTCCAACTTCAAAAGAATCCACCTGACCTTTCTGGTGGTACTCATAGCCCCTTCTCCAGCTTCCGGGGGTTGAATTATCCTTTAAATACTTAAAATTAAAATTACAAACTGTCATGAAATCTCTTGTAGTTTTGGGTTTTCACAAGAATAACGGGACATAGAAGTCTTAAAAACAACGTGTACGTGGTGCATGTGTATGCGGGGGGGGGTGGTTTAAGTTATTCAGCCTCGATTTTGCGACCCTGCCTTATCTTTGGCAACTACCTATAATTAACTGATATCCTACATTTGTAATTATACAATAAATTAAAAAATTGGCAAGCATAGTGTATAGCAAATTATTTTTTTTCAAGTTTTATATTAATGCATCAAAAAAAACAGAGGGTCTCAATATGAACATTAAGGGTATTAATCAATACGCTGGTTTGGCATTTTGCGGAGTAAAAAAACCATATACAAATAACAACGGAGTTAAAATAACACCAATATCGGTCGATCCGACAGAAAAAGATATTAAAGATGCAATTCAATCAACAAAAACATCTAAAAAACCTATGGAAGGTTTTAACGGTTATGCGTATTGGCTTGGTGAAGATTTAGTTGTAAAAAAATACAAAGGTATTAATGCAATAAATAATGACCCTTCACGAGAAATTAATCTGCTTGATAATTTATATGATAATAATCTCGTATTTAATAACTCTCAAGTTGGAAGTTACGCATTTGAAATGCCTAATGGAGAAACTTACCTTGTCTCAACAAAAGTTCAAGGTAAAAATCCTGACCCTGTTGAAGCCCCATTCACAAGAGAAAATTTAGAAAGCTTAACTGAAATAATTCTTCAAATGGAAAAAGGCTCGCATTTCCCTAATTCTTCTCAAAACGGATATAGTGACAGATGCCGTTTTATGAATTACGATTTTAACGGCGGAAATATGAAAGTAACATCTAATAAAGCAGGAATGTTTGATTATGAATATTCACAAAAAGAAAATTTAGATGACCAAATTTTAAATGTTGTATTAAAAAAGCCTTCAGGTCCTAATTGTAACCAATCTGATACATCCGGACTACCTTCAAATATGCGTTCTTTTGAATATTGGACATTATGTGATTATTTAAAAGCATCAGATAATGCAAATGAATTATTCAATGATTATCTTGAAATAAAAGGAAAATACCATAACGAAATGACAAATTTCTATAATGATTTTGCAAAAGAAAGTAATTTCCCTGAAGCTTGCAAAGAAATTGCAAAAAAAGAAAGCGCACATGCAAGACTTTTAAGAAAAGATGAAAATGGTCAAATTCCTTCTGATATAAAAAAAGCAGAGACGAGAAAAATTCAAATGTCTAATTTTATGTATATTCAAAGTCCTTTTGCTGCAATAGGTAAAGTAAATACAGACCAATTGTTAGAATATTCAAATGAAACAATTGATTATTTTAACGAATGTTTAAATCAAGCACAACAATCTAATGATACCGATAGAATTACATATTATAAAGATTGTGTTGAATTAATGTCTTCTTGGAAAGATGTTAGGAATGTTATTGATTGGCAATTTTCGAACCCAAATCAAAGATTTCTAGACAAACTTACAGATGAACATATTACAACTCTTGATGATGTTCTAACTTTTTAATATAGAATTAAGCAATTTTAGAATGTGTTTTGTTTTAAGTCTCATGTAGAAAGGTTTTGTATGAAATTAAATAATATTTTCTTCAAACAAGTTAATTTAAATCAGCAATTATTGCAGAAAACAGCTAAAAGCAATATTTCAACTGTACCTTCCAGTAATAAAACTGAGTTAGGCAATTGTTATTTAGGACGTGATTTAGTCCCATTTAAAGGATCAAAACAAAACTTTTTACCAGTTGAGCTTTCTGAAAAATTACCCGCAGGCAAAACTATATTTGATGTTATTAATAATTCAATAAAAGATGAAAATCATTTAGGAACAGGTGCCAATTCAACAGTTTATAACATGCCCGAATTAGACGGTTATGTTGTAAAAGTTTTAAATAAAGATGACCCAAATGGAATTAATATGGGAGAATTTCCTTCTAATGTTAATTTAGGTCAGCCTGTTTGGCAAAATCCTGATAACCAAAGAATTTTAATTCTAAAAAAAGTTGAAGGAAAAGAACATTCTGTACCTAACTGGAGCAATACAATTTGGGATGATAAAGAATATGCGCCTCATAATGTAACAACGCAGCAAGCTCAATTATTCAATAAACAAATTAATTCACTTGCAAATATGCCTCAAAGTGCGTTTGATGCAATTGCAAAAGATGTAAAAACACTTGATGATAAAGATTACAAAGTAGATTCAATAAACCCGAATAACTTAATTGTTGATGAAGATAAACAGCAAATTCATATTATTGATTACTTTAAAGTAAAACCTCATGAAAAACACATTCAGCAAAACTGTTGTATGGATTTAGTTGCTATAATGCTTGATTTTACACTATTCCCCGAATATTACGATAAACTTGATGAACAAGGAAAACAGCAAGCATTAAAATCAGTTGAAACAATTAAAGAAAAAGTATTTAAAGGAGCAAAAAATTCTGGTTTATCAACAGATACAGAAAGATTTAAAACATTTATAAACAATACAAGCCGTTGGTTTACAGCGCATAGTGTACCGAAAGATGATAAAAACGGTATGTACTTTAGGTATTATGATGTCCGAATGGTTGATTTCTTGAATATGTTAGATAATCCTCAAGAATGGGCTGATGCCAGATAATTTTTAGGAATTTTAAGATTCTATATGTTATGCTGAACTTGTTTCAGCATCTTAGAGCTACAAATAAGGTCATTTTTACTTATTTATTTTAGGACTGGTAAGATGCTGAAACAAGTTCAGCATGACATTATCTTTTTGAGTAGATTTAGTGTAAACTTCGATATACTTTTCACATTCCGTTTTTGCAGCACGCATCTTAATAATGTCTAAATACTATAGTGTCAAATACTTTTAATTAATATCGTTTCAAATAAAATCTAAAAAGTTGACAAGCTCAAATCAATATGCTACAAAGGATATGGAATTAGAAATAGGCTCAAAAGAGCGGGGGGGGGGATTTTTGACCAATCAAGAAACACAAAACACTACAAAAAGAGACATTGAAACTCTAAAAGTAAATGACTCTTGGAAAAAAAGATTTAGAATTATAGACAAGTATTATGATTCAAGTAAAAATTTTATATTTCAGTCTGTTATGAATGATGAATATAAAAATTTATCTAGAAAAGAAGCCATCAAACTTAATATTGGCATAAGATTTAATCATGGCGGTATCGGAACTTTTCTGGCAGGAGTATTTTTTGGTCCTTTTTATTATTTAGTCAAAGGAATGTGGTTAAAAGCTATTGTTTATACATTATTTTTAATTATTTTAATAAATATCTTAGCCTTTTTAATGCATATTCCAGAAAATGATCATTCTTTTGGCTCTGGACTATCTGTAATATTTGGATTGTTTGCTCCTTTTGATTATTATCGATTAAAAGTTTTAGGAAAACAGTGGTAGATAAAAAATAAATGAATAAAAGTTTTTTGTTTCAAGCACCATTGTTTTTAGGAATCGCGAAAACACAGGTGCTTGAAACAAAAAACTTTTATTCATTTATTTTTTATAATTAGTTTTAGTTAGACATAAAAACAGAAAAATTTCATTTCCGACATCTGTGTTTTCACGATACCTAAAAACAATGGTGCAAAATTTTATTATTTGTTTTTTAAAGATAAAAGCAGAAAAATTTCATTTTCGGCACCTGTGTTTTCGCGATTCCTAAAAACAATGGTGCCAAAAATAAAATTTTTCTGCTTTTATCTTTGAACTATTTCAAAAATTCTAAAGGCGGAACCCCTTCAAATTCTTCATATTCTTCTACCGATACAGTATTAGGAGCTTGATATTCATCTTCTAAACTTTTTTCAAGCAATTCTGCTTGTTTATTTAGAAGTTTATTATTAGCACAAGCAATATCACGCCCAATTGATTTAGATGCAAGATATACAGCCTGTTCAGAAGGTGCACCTTCAGCTGCAACTGTTTCTTGAACATCATAACTTGCCCAATCATCAGGTAATTCATCAACTGTAGTATAACCTTGCTCGTCATCAAGTCTTTTATCAACTTCATTTTCAAGAATATCTGTTACATATTCTTTTTGAGATTCAAAATGACAAGGAAGAACAAGCTCTGTACCAATAATCTCTTCAGGATCACGTTTTTCATATTTTTTAAGCATTTCTGCTGCTACTTGTAAATGACCTATTTCCATTTGCATAAATTCTTCCCAGATAAGTTTCAATTTATCATCAACTTCATCTTTATAACAATTATAATAATTACAAACTTCCGTAAATTCATGTAATAACCATTTTTCAAGCATTGTTTCAGTAGGGTCAACAAGCGTTTCGTACATTGTTACGTGTTCCTCTTCAACGTCACATATTTCAGCATATAAACGTTTTAAATCTGTATTGCCATACATAAAACCGTGCTCTGCATAATAATTATGTGTTTGTTGTTCACCCGAAATCAAAGTTAAAATATTTACTTTTGTAATTGGTGAAGTTTTATCTTTATCGTATGGCTTACGAATTCTTAAAGCATTACAATTATGATGATATTGAGTAGGTCTTCCTATAACAACATCTGTCATTAGCTGAAGAATTTCATTAGGGTCTGTTTCTTCAATCATATATGCAAATTGAGAATATCTGTATAAATGGTCAAAGTCTTCTAATAAACCAAAATTAAAAGTTTCTTTTACATATTCATCAGGTTCATTTTGTGCAAGCCAAGCTGTTAAATCTACCGCAACCTGCTCATAGCCTAATGTTGTATCAAGTACAGTTTGATTAGGCGGAGTCAACCAATTAACGGTTGTTTGCTGCATATCTTCTATTCTTCTTGTTTTTACTAAAAGTTTATTTAATTCAGTATCTGCAGATTTACGAACAAAACAATGTTTAAATGTCCAGGCATTTGTTTCAATACCATTCATTAAAATTTGTCTTGTTCTTGTATAACAATCAGCTTCCATTCTATTATAAGGTCTGCGCACAATATCATGCCAGGTTCTTATTTGTTTATCTATCGGAATACCTTTTTCTTTTAATACGTTCATTATTTTTCCTTTCTAAAATTATAGGAATGCAATTGTGTATAAAAATAAAATTAGAATCACGCTCAAAAATAATTAGGAAATTATATAGAAATTTACACTAAATCTGCTTAAAAAATAGTAATAATGTCATTCCGAACTTGTTTGACTACTTTTTCCAAAATCTTTGATTTTGTGAAAAATGTCTGGTTTTCCACGGAATCTTACAATTTGTAAGACCCTGAAACAAGTTCAGGGTGACAACTTTAGCTATTTTAGTGTAAAGTTGCACATAATTTCAATTTTTCAAGGAATTATAATTTTATATTTATACATTTGGTCATTCCTTTCTATCGACAAAGCGCATGAGCAAAAAGTTCTGCAACTTTGTGGTTATAAAATCTGCCGTCATCTTTTGCAAAAAGATTTTCCCAATGACTTTCAGGACTTCCATCCATTGAATATGAAGGATTTGTCATCATAATATGATGCGTATTTGTATCATACCTAAGCGGGAAAATATCATTAGTCTGCATAAAACTTGGCAGCTTATCACTTGCATTATAATATGCAAACAGAGCTGTATTTATTCTATGAAGCCTTTGTTCATAACTGATACCGCCCTCGTAGTTATCGTTTTCAATTTCAACACCAGGAGCGTAAACTC
Organism: uncultured Vampirovibrio sp.; assembly: GCA_910583875.1. Taxonomy (GTDB): domain Bacteria; phylum Cyanobacteriota; class Vampirovibrionia; order Gastranaerophilales; family Gastranaerophilaceae; genus Avigastranaerophilus. The sequence goes on from CAJTXT010000005.1 coordinate 93,313, forward strand.
TGTTGTATTTTAATTTTTCAGATAATTCTTTTACAGCAAAAAAATCATCGCCTGTAATAAAATCAGTACCTGCATTTAACCCCATTAAACGATAGCGTTCAAAATCATCTGAACTTTTTTCACCGACAAAACTTATCGTAGTTTTTCCGCTTCTTGCTCTAATTTCATTTAAAATATACTGCATCTGAGGATATTCAGGCAAATCACCCACACCTGTATAATTTTCACAATCATACCCGCCAATATGTTTAGCTGAATCTATAAACATAGATTCAAAGCCTAAATTCATTAGTTTTACACTTTCATTAATATAGAGTTCAACATGTTCAGGGTTACACCAGCTAAATGTTTCATCACTACCATTAGGATATGCAACTTTTATCTGATCGGCAGAAATTACAGTTCTAAACCCTGTTTTTATACCACGAAAATGTGCTAAATCATTAAATGCCTGTATTTGTTCCTCAGGTGTAATTTTATCTGCAATGTTATATGAAATAACATTATCACTATAACCCGCATTAAGCTTTATTCCGTAAATAGAGTTTTCTTCAAATGGACCTTTATTATAGCTATCACCAAATATATTGGGAAAAATCTGAGAAATAATAACGCAATTTGCCCAGCTTTTTGCAGATGGCGGAATAGCAGGAAGAAGTTTAATACAGCTAAGCATGCCGCAGCATGTTCTATCAAAATTCATCTGCGCAATTGCGCGATTATTTAATTCTATATAATTTGCTAATCTTCCCCAATTATCACCATAATTCGGGCTCAAAATCTCATCGGGAAACTTTTCATAGAATATGCCGCCTTCAGATAAAGTCGCAATAGATTCAACAGCTTGCTTAATACTGCGTGAAAGTAATTCAGCTGGAACTATATTTGCTACCCATTTTTTTGAAGCATAACATCCAAGCGAATGATAAGTTCTTTCTTTTGTCCAATTATTTTCTTTCAATTGAATATCTTCGCTAAGTGATTTTAATAATTTATTTACATAATTTTCTTTCATAATAAATAAATAATTTATCTACCAAAGAAAGATTTCATTAGACTTGTAGATATTTTTTCGGGTAATTAGTTTTTTTATAAAAATAATTGGGGTCTTGTAATTTTTTTTTGAGCATATAATAATATAAATAGCTTTATGGCAAGGTAGCTCAGTTGGCGAGAGCGCACGGCTCATACCCGTGAGGTCGAGAGTTCGAATCTCTCCCTTGCTATTTTTATTTGCTTTATTTTGGGCTAATTCGGGACAGTTTGCGAAATTTGCTCCAAAGTATTGATTTTATTGAGTTTTAATTTTAAAAAATAGGCAAGAATAAAATTCTTAAACTGGACCAAAACGGACTTTTTTTACCAGTTTAGGAATTCAAGATAGAAAACCCAGTAAAGAAGATTTTAAATTAGCAGTTGATATTTTAGAAGAAATTTTGAATTACAATGAGCCGTACGAGCAAAAGAAATTCCAAAACAAGCGAAATTGCGAAATATGCAAAGAGATTATAGAAAAGCGTTATAGATAAAGTTGAAAATTTAATTTTTTTATACCAGTGCTATTTTGAGATTAGAGATATTTATGATAAATAAGTATCAAATTGCAAATTAAATTCAATAAGAAGCCTGTTGAACACTTTTTGAACACTATTCATTCGCTAGCTTGTTGATTTGGAAGTTCTGGATTTAAATCAATGCCATCAACCCAAGATAATTTTACATTATAACCAAATCCTTTTAAATCCGTAATTATTTTGTCCAAGGCTAACTTACTTATAAAAGTAAGTTTATTCTCTCCTTTATCATTAATTATTAAGTATCTAATAGTATAATCTTGATGTGCATTCAAAGAATTGTTTAATCTATGCTTAGGATTATCAAGTTTATCATTTACACTCGGGACAAAGACTTCTTTCATTGAGGCAAATGCTCTTGCCGAAACATAACCTTGATTAAACAAATGACTCAGATTTGCAGCTTTAGTACCTATTTTAGAATGAATAAATTCTTTTTTATTAGGTTCGAATATATCACAAATTTCCATTTTATCGCCATCAATGGTAATTTGTTTATTTATTTGATCTAACAATTCTCCATTCAATTGATTACAAAAGTTTCTATTAAAAATCCTTTCTTTATCAATATGTTTAGTTTCATTTATTTTTTCATTAAGTATTTCTTGAGTAGTATTATGTTTTACAGTTTCATCTACTTCTATTGTTTCGCCAATGTCTTCAATATTTTTATTTATTCGTTCATATTTATCAGTAGATAAGCCATACCATACTGCATTAGACAGAATATAAACCTGATTATCAAGTTTAAGTTCTCCATATAAACATTTTAATACAGACCATTCTTTGTATTTATTACCTTCTTCATTTAACAAAATTATTTTATCTTGATTTAAATTAAGATTTTCTGGAGTTTCTCTTAAGCCAAGATAATCATTTAAAGATAATTTTTCAAATGGTTCAGAACTACGAGAATTTTCTGCAAGTTTATATTTAATGCTCGAAACAAGAGTTGAATCATAATCAATTTCAGGTTCAAATAAAAAGAAATTTGAGTCTTCCTCTGTAAGTTTATCTTTTAATATTTCGTTTAATTCTTTCTGTTTTTGGCTCGATAACGGTCTAAGACCTTTAAAAAACTTATTTACAATATCACTATTTATTTGCACATTTTTATATAAATCTAATAATAAACTTAATCTATCATCTAAATAATTCCAACAAGGTATTTCTGATTCTTTAAATCTCATTTTTATATTTAATGGTCCGTATTTGCCTATAACGGAACTTATTGTTGATGAATCCGCAACTGCATTTAAATGTCTAACTATATCATTATCTTCTAATTCTGCATTAAAAATTTCGTTTGATAGTTCTTGTGCATTTTGAAATTCTGTATTTCTAGGATTGCTTGATATGTTGCGAGTTCCTGCTCGTCTGATTTTTGCACCTTGATCAATCAAAGCCATTGCTGTATATATCCCAAACGTATCCTCTATTTTGTCTTTTGTTATGTTATGTCTGCCTTGTCCAAAATTTATTGCAAATAGGTATTTTTGATTATTATGTACAATTTGTTTTATTACAGTAAGTCCTTCGGCTGCGGTATTTGCAAATTTATCTTTAATGGTATCTTTTAAGATTTGCTCATCAAATTCTATTACCCAAGCTGGTTTTTGTCCTGCGCGTCCATTCTTATATAGAAAATAATTATCATTTTCTTCGCCACCTAAAATAACATTACTTTCTTCATAGTTTTCAATGTAATTATCTCTGCTATTAAGATTACAGTCTGCTTTTAGTAACATAATGTTTAAGTTAACTGTTTTTACTTTTTCTTCTTCCGACACAACTCACTCCCTAAATTTGTAATTGATATTATCATCTTACATATAAAAGTAGAGATTTTTAGAAAAATTAATTATTTTTTAAGGTTTGATAAATCTAACATTTTAGATTATTTACTTTAATTGCATTTAATGTTGTTATTTTGTCGTATAAACCTTATGTTAATTTATTTTATGTAATCTAAATATTCAAGCAATTTTTTCTGCTCAAGATATTTCATGTAGCTTTCCATGTATTCGTAATCAGGTTCACCAGTATCAGTAACTGGTAAAGTTAGGATTTCTTTTTTTAATCTAGTATCGCTTCTTTTGTAATTGAAACTATACTTACCCCGAACTCTATCTGCAATTGTAGTAATAAACATACCAGAATATTTGTTTAGTTTATTGTTATAACCAACTGTAATATCTGATGTAGCAATAAAATCTTCGGATTTATATATTGAATACCCCATTGAGCCCTCTCCGTTGCGAATAAATGCAATACAGTTCCCTTTTTGGATTAGATATTCATTTCCAGCCTTTTCTACAAAGCAAAGAACTCCATTATTCCTATTAGTTGCACCTAGATAAGGTATTCCTTGTTCATGTACTTGTTCTAAGTGATTCAAGCCTTTACTTTTGCCTGCCACTAATACTGGGAATATAGCTTTTATTCTAAAATCACACCAACTTTTATTATCAATAATGTTCTTTTTTAACTTCTTTAATTGAGTTAGCTTAAGAACTTTGTATTGTTCTTTAAGTTTAATTTCACGCTCTTTTATATATTCTTCCATAAATTCGTAATCAGGCTCACCTTTTGAATTTATAGGTAGCATTATCTTGGCTCTTTTTAATCTGTCACTATTAAATAAATAGCCATAAGAAGCCTTGTTAAGTGCGGTATTTTCTATAGTTTTACATAAAAATAATGCAACATATTTATTTAAATCTTTTTTATATAAAAGATTTATAGAAGCACCACTAAATCCTCTACCAACAAAGTTATATTCGTGAAAAAAAGCTTTACCCTTAATCGGATCAATAGAAATAGCATTTTTTGAACTTATGCATCTTTCATTCGCTTTTACAAAAGATATTAGTCCATTATTCAATGTAGAAGTTGAAATATACGGTATATTTCCATCAATATAATTTTCTATAGGTTTCCCGTACACATTTTTGATTTCAAACAATTTGCAAATCTGAAAATCTTTCCATTCTCTGTCTTTTAAAGATTTAACCATTTTTACCCTCATCAAATAAATAGGCTCTGCCTTGTGCTATCATTGAGAACTCAAATGTTAAATAATCAGCAATTGTTTTGTTAAAATCTTTTTCTGTTGGTATTTCGTCATTAAAATAATAAAAAGAGTGTAACCATTCGTCAGTTGGTTCAATAGTAGATTTAACACAGAATTTTGTAGGAGCTTCAATTCTATTAAACCATACATCTAACAAATGTTGTTTCTTGTCTTTAGCATATTCTGTTTCGACTAAGCCAATGTGTGGAGATACTTTGAAACCATCGTCCTTGAAATCAATAAATTTACATTCTTTATCTTTAGGATGTGGTTTATGTGCTGTAAATATAGCTATACATGGATTAGTTCCCACCCCATAAAAAGTATCGCCACTTAAAGTAATTACCCCTTCTAATGTGTGGTGCTTTAGAATGTTTTCCTTATAGTTTTGTTCATCTTTTGTTTTGCCAGTTAAAGATGATTGAGGAATAATAACCACAACCTTACCATCTTCTGCCAAGGAATCTAATAAATGTTCGACAAAACTAATTTCATATAATGACGGATTCGCTTTAGAACCTTGACTATAAGGAGGGTTCATCATACCAACATTGGCACCTTTAAGTTGCAATTCAGCTTCATTGCATCTTAAAAAGTCTTCATCTATTAAATTGCTTTTGCCATCACCACGTATAATCATATTTGTTGTAGCAATAGTAAACATATATGGTTGAAGTTCTATACCATGAAGCTGATTTTTACGGATACTCTCTTTTTGTGTTTCGGTTTTGGCTTTCTTTAACATATTATGCATTGCAGCAATTAAGAATCCCGCCGTACCACAGCAAGGGTCAAAAACAATATCATCAGGTTTTAAGTCAACAAGATCACAAAATAATTGAGTTATATGTTTAGGTGTTAAAATTATTCCTAATGTTTGCCCATCACCTCCTGAATAACTCATAAATTCACCATAAAATCTTCCAAGATAATCTTCTGCAGTTTTTGTATATTTTATGGTTTTGTAAATATTATCATAAATTTGTTCAGCATAGTATTTTAAAGGAGTTTTACCTAAAATTGGGTTAATTTCATTTAAAATCTTTGTATCTTTAATAACTGCAAATTGAGTTAATAGTTTATCTTTTTTTACAGTAGGTGAAACTTTAGAACGTTGTAAATTTTTATCAATGGCATTATAAATTTTATTTCCATCTGTGTCTATATCATCCCCTATAAGTTGTTCAAGATTAAATGACCCTTTTTCAATTTCTCGAAGAGCAAGCAAGATTCCAGAAACAACAAGAGGCTTCTGTGTATCTTGCAAATTACCATAATTTCTTAAATCCTCATGTAAATTTTTGGCGAATTTAAGAATTTCGGTTGTTTCTTTTTGCAAATCAGTGTTTTCGCCGAGAATTTCTCTTGTATAATATTCGTCGATATTTTCTTCATTAAATATATAAAATGATTCGACATCTGGCATTATCTTGCAATACTCACGTTCATTTATAAATAGAGGTGTAATTTTGTGATGTTTTTCATTTCCAGAAACACCAAATGCAATGATCTTTTTATAATTAGTATTATTTATAAGATGTTTTCCATAAAAGTAAGCACCATTTACTGCGTATTGTCCGACAGATTTAGTATCTGTACTTATTAAATTCTTGTCATCATATTTTACATGTTTTGATAGATCTGATTTATCTTCAATGACAAGTATAAAATCTTTCACAACTCCAACATACTCCGGAAAACCAACATTTCCAGTACCTTTCTTTGATGCTGTTTTTAATGCTTCGTCAATTTCTTTTATTGAACAGCCTTGTGGGTCTAAACAGATTTTTGCTTCTTTTAATAAATCATAAACCCATAAATCAGTTTTGACTTCCTTTTTTGCCATATCATATACCATCCTTTAAAATTTCATCAAACTTGCTTGCCATGTACAATGGAATATTATAAAGCCCATTGTTTATCTCAAAATTCGCAAGTGAAGTTCTTATGCTTATCTCGGGTTCAAATTTTTCTCGATAAACCTTAAGACTTTTTGCTTGTAAATTTGTATTAGCTTTCACTTCAACAGGAATAACATACCCGTCAGTTTGAATAATAAAATCAATCTCAGCATTTCCAGACTTACTTATCCAATAAGCAATTTCCATATCTTCAATAGTTTTTAATTGTTGCAGTACGTATTGTTCTGCTAAAGCACCGTTAAATTCTGTAAAAATTTTATCTCCTTCAATCAAAGTTCTTGCTGGAAGCTTACTTAATGCAGATAATAAACCTACGTCTAAAATAAATAATTTAAATGCTTTGGTGTCTTCATATGCTTTTAATGGTAAAGCAGGTTTTGTAATACGGTTTATTTTATAAACCAGTCCACAATTAATAAGCCAAGATAAAGCTTCCTCAAACTCATCTGCCCTTGCTCCGGATTTTATTTTTTTATAAACAAACTTCTTACTTTCTTGAGTTAATTGACTTGGAATTGACTCCCATAGTAAATCAAGTTTCAACTTGCCAGTAGAAGATATATGTTTTGAGAAATCTCTTGTATATGCATCTAAAATATTTTCTTGAACCTTACGAACTTTTTGAAAATCATTTGTTTCAATAAATGTACTAACCACTTCTGGCATTCCGCCAACGTAATAATATTTTTTTAACCATTCAATATACTTTTCTTTAAAAACTTTTATATTAGGAGATTTAGGACTTTTTAGTAATTCTATAAAATTACTTTCACCAATGGCATCTAAAAATTCTAAAAATGATAGAGGATATAAATCAAGAAAATCTACTTTTCCAACCGGAAAAGAAACATTCTCATGAATAGCAACTCCCAATAAACTGCCAGCTGCAATAATATTATATTCTGGAGTGTTTTCATAAAAATATTTAAGAGCCGTTAAAGCTTTTGGGCATTCTTGAATTTCATCAAGTATTATTAGTGTTTTTTGGGCATCAATTTTAGAATGGGTTAACTCCAAACCTTCAATAATTCTTTTTGTATCAAAATCTATTGAAAACAGATCACACATTAACTTGTCTAATTCAAAGTTTATATAAATAACCTTTTTGTATTCAGTTTTGCCAAACTCTTTCATTAACCAAGTTTTGCCAACTTGACGAGCCCCTCTGATTATCAATGGTTTTCGTTTTGAATTATTCTTCCATTCTATGAGCTTATTTATTGCATATCGTTTCATATAATCTCTCTCAGTATATAACTTAACAAAAATTAATAATAAATAACTCATCCGAAAATACGATTTTACATTTTTTTAAACGACTTTTGAGAAATTTATAGCATTATATCAAATGACTTTGAGTGGTAATATTACATTTTTATTAACTACTTTTTCTAAAAATAAAGTTACTTAAAAATAACGTTGCCCGAAATTCTCAAACTATCTGTGAAAAATTCCTAAACTGTTTGTGAATTTACACAATTGAAAGGTTATAGATAATTTAAAATGGTTTAAATTTAATAATTTTTTAAATTACTTTCCATATATTGTTTATACTCAGCTTGCAGTGATTTTGGTGCAATAATTTTGCAGCCGCTGCCCCATTTGAATACATGCCAAATGATTTCTAAGCTTCCGCTTGCTCTAAAAGTTACAGTATAACTACCGTCCGTATTATATTTACCCCTTTGTGTCGGATGGAAATTGAATTGACTCGCTTCCTGTGCTAGTTCAGGTGAAAACAAAAGTTCAACATCAAGAACTTCACCGTGATACACACCAAAAGACTGGTTTGTATATTTTTGCAAGTTAAAATCACCTTTATCAAATGTTTTATCGGTAAGTTTTAATCCTTCAAATTTATGCAACAAATAGTTATAAATTCCATTACCTTTGGCTTTTTCCCTTGCAACAAGATAAATCTTTTCTCCGTAAATCATTCCAAGAGGTTCAATTAATCGAATTTTATCGTTATAAATTCCATTAACCATTTTTGAATGTTGAACAGCTTCCCGAATAATTTCCAGCGTTTCTATACTAATCTTATATTGCGGCATTTGGCGGACTGCATAACCTTCTGTTTGCATATACAGTTCAATATTTGTTTCAAGAGAATTTGCATTTTTACGGTTAAATGTCTTAATTTTTTCAACTGTTTTGGCTAATTCTGCTTTCATTTCTTTATTCGTTGTTCTGCGTTGGCATTGCTCAATATTTGCTATCTCTTTAGGAGAAAAAGAAATCAAATTTGAAATTGAATAGTTTATAAATCCCCAATGTTTTTGAGAATCGTTTGTTTCAATTTCATCAACAGACGGAAAAATACAAGTTAAACTATCTCTCATTCGTTCTGCAGTCCTTCGTGAAACATTATATCGTTCTGCAATTTCAGAAATCGTTACCCCTTGAATTTTTGATGACATAAAAATTGCCAAATCTAAAATATCTGAAATTCGTGAATATCTTGGTTTATCTTGCATAATTATTCCCCTTGAAATTATTATAGCACAATATGTCCGTATTTGTCGCAGATATACGTTAAAATGATAACAAAATAAGGAGATAATATATGGATAAAATTAAATTATTAATCAAAAATAGAGAACAAGATACATTCGCAATACATTATGCCTGTGAATGTTTTTATAATGGCGGTGCTATTGCACCTTCTATTTGCTCAATCAGTATTGTAAATATGAGAACAAACAATCTGCATACATTTGCATTGCATAATTATATTTTACAAGGGAAATCATTGATTGATAGTGAAAAACAATTATTGTTAGATTTTGTTGATTTTTACAAATCATTGAACAATCCAATATTTATTCACTGGGCAATGGATAGTTTGCAATACGGATTTAAAGCTATTTTTGCCAGAGCTGAAAACTTTGGAATATATGATTTTGATTTATCAAAAATGCAAGATATAAATCTAAAAAATTATATTGATTTATCACTTATAAGAAGTTTAGAAATGAATAATTGCAAGAGAATTTCTGTTCTAAACGGCAAAGATGAGGCAATAAGTTTTGATAAACGTGACTACAATTTAGTCAAATTATCGACAGAAGGTAAAGTTTTAGGAATATTAGAATTATTTGAAAAATATCTCAATAATGATTTAGTTGAATTAGATGATGATGTAATCTACTAAAGGTTAAAATGACATATCTGAATATAATAAATAAAATTAATAAAGAATACGGAGTTGAACTCAATGAAGACGATATCAAAAAAATAGTTTTTGGTATACAAAATAAAATGTGTTATTTTTTAACTAATCCTAATGATTTGAGTAATTCAAGAATTGCAGTAATTGTTAAATATGGACAAAATCTTATTAAACTTATCACTTATCATGATGGTTCGATAGTTTGTGTTTTACCATGTAATCATTCACAAAATGCGGATATGTTAAATATTCCTGATATTAAAAAAGAAATTGAGTTATTAAATAAAATTGAACTAAAGAATTTAAGTCATATTTGTGCATATTGCAATAAGGCTTTGAAACCGGAAGAAAAAACAATAGATCATATCATACCAAAATCAGCTAAAGGGAAAAATATTGTTGATAATTATGTTATTTGTTGCTCAGAATGTAATACAAAAAAAGCAAATTATGATATTAATTCTTATTTAGAAGCTAATGATAAAATTGCTTATTGTTTTGATAATTATTTACAAATGATTGATAATCAAAGAAAAAACAAGTTTTATTCAAAATTAATTAAACAACATATCAAAGAACATATTTTCTCAAAGGCAAAAAAATACCAATTATATCGAAATGAGCGAATTAATCAAATACAAGATATAGAATATAAAATAAAAGGTAGTTCTATTTCTTTTAAAATCAATAAAACACAAGCAAAAATTTTAGATTTTTATCTTGAAAATAAAGATTTTACTGAATATAAATTATTGGCAAAACAATTAAAAATTAGTAAAAGCGAATTACAAACACATATTACTCATATCAATTGTTTAACAGGAATTTTTATACTTAAAGAAGTGAGTAAAAATGGTATCAGATTAAATGGGTTATATAAAGATAAATTAGAAATTATTAAACAAGATTAAACAATTTTACATTAAAAACGTTATATAATTCAAAGGAGTTTAAATGAAAAAGATAAGTTTATTGATGTTACTTTTAATCTTTAGTACAATCTCTGCGTGTGCCTATTTTCAAGTTAATGAATTTAAACTGGTACAAAATAATAATACAAAAATCTGTCAAGCATTTGAAGATGGTTATGTTTGTGGAAATGAAGAACCTGTTTATTATGAAAATTTTAAAGAAACTTTTTTGTCACTAAAAATTAATTATTGGAATATGGACGGGGAAAAATGTTTACGTTTAAAGCAAGGATATAAATGTTCTAATGAAACTCCTGTTTTTTGGTTTAAAGGCAAAAAAGGAATATTAATAAAAGATAATGAAGGTAATGAGCAAATATGTTCATTGAAACGCGATGGCAGTTATGAATGTCCTCAAAATAATGAATTGTATAGTATGCTTTTACCTTATGGAAATTGGGAATTTATAAGAGAAGAAGGCTTTTGGAAGGTTAAATACACACAAGGTTGTATAGGCTACAAAAACGGTTATATTTGCCCTAGTGAAGAACCAAGATTTATCAAAGATTTTAGAAGCAGTTTTGATTTTTCCATCTCAGAACAAATGTCAAATGATGTGAAAGTAAAAAATGGAATACCTCTAGATAAAAATTGTTATGAATTGAGTTTGGGTTATTATTGTACTGGAGAAATGCCTGTAATAAATAAGGTATACAAAATTGATGAACATCGCGGTATTTTTGTATCTGATAAAAACAACCCAGGTAATAAAAAAATATGTAAACATTTTACGTTTGATGAGTACATTGATAGCGGATATAAATGCAAAGGTGAAGAACCGGTTATAACCAAAAGACCTACCACAATAAAATATAACGGCAAATCAAAGTTTCATGGTAAAGTTGAAGAAATGCGCAAAGGTATAATTGCAAATTATGGGTTAGTTACTTGTAATCAATATAAAGACGGTTATGTTTATTGTCCCGGTGAAGAAAATAATCCTAAAAAGTATGCTATGACTTATGATTTAACGCCGGAAGAATTTAGGAAAGCAGGAAAGGAAGCCGAACGCAACAAAACGGCAACGGAACGGTTAAAAGAGAGCCTCAATAAAGGTCGTATTTATATGCGTGATAAGAATGGAAAAAGAACCGAATATAAAATTAATCCTTATACAATCGATAGGAATTCTTTGGAACTGATACCGCGTTGGTCGCATTAATGAATTGTATATGATTAATTAAAAGGAATTTAAATGAAAAAGAATCGTCTATCTAAAGCAAAAAATCAAACTTATCATTTCAAAAAAAGATGTGATGAAAGATTAGGTGTACAAATTGATAGAAAAGCAATTCAAAGACGAATTAATGAACAAAAATTTGACGAGCACTTTTATTTTTTAAATAAACAATCTAATAGGGTTTCCAGATATCGTTACAGATTTCAAGATAAATGGTATATCATTCCTTACGACAGAAATACTCATAAAGTTATAACAATATTTGAAGACAATAAACAAGATATTTTTACAGAAACTAAAACTGATATTATTACTAAAAACACTAAAAAGAATCCATTCAACTGGTTTCAAAAACTTATTCAATGTTTTAAGGATATAAGTACATCAATTCATAAACAATGTTAATAGTATTATTTTGAAATAAATAAAAACAGCAATAATACAGGGTTAATGAAATCTGAAGGTACAACAATTATTCTGCACAAGTATAAAGATATATGCATATTAAACAATGAAAAAATAATATGTAAAGGAATCAATAGGGTTGACGTATATAAATATGAAATTAATTAAAATTATGAGGTTTTAAAATGAAAAAAGATGATGAATGGCAAGCAAAATATTTTTATACATCTACAGAACTTAACAATTTTATTGAACCGTTGAAATCAAAATTGCTTGGTAAATCTATAGATAAGATAATGATTACTGGACATATTTATACAAGTTGCGGATATGATGACAAAGAAAATTATTGTGTTAAATATTCCTGTGATGAAAAATGGGTTATAGAAGACAACAACGTTGAAAAACAAATCCAATCATTACCAACTCATAAAGTTTCTCTTTCTTTAGATGATCCATTGATTTTATGTTTTGGCAATATTCATTTTGAAATAAATTACTGTGAATTTAGTAATGCACAAATTGGCATAAATACATTAAATTCTATGAGTAATGCTGATTGGCAAGATGTTAGTGATTATTTTGTCAAGAACATTATTGGAAAGAAATTATTAGATATAAAAATAAATCAAACTTGTATACCAAATAAATACACTTCTCACTACCGAAAAAATGGTGAAAAAATGTATGATGAAATAGTTTTTGTATTTGAAAATGGCTATCAATTAGAAATATCTTCGGATATAGATTATATGTCTTTAGCTGAAAGAATTATATGGCAAGAACAGCAAGATTTAGCACAAAGAGATTGGGATTGTTATTATGATTCAAAGCAATATTTGGATGATAATGAAAAAACATTCAAAGAGCTAATTGCTGAATCAATTCCGATTAATGGTAATAATATGCGAATAACCGCTAATGATGAATATTCCACTGGATTTCTTGATTACTATTTTGAAATAAATAATAATGGTATTATTAGCAAATGTTATTATGGGTTTGCTATTAACAATATGAATTTTCTTTGGAATTTCGTAGAAGCTATGGTAATGTCAAAAAATGATTGTTATTTGTGTTGTGAAGAAGAAGGGCCAGAAACATATTTTTATATACAAAATCTAGATGATGATAAAATTAGATTTATACATATTAGTAATAGAATACAAGACGAAGGTTTAGTGACTGAAGACTACAAAGTTCGTCAAGATTTTATAACAAGCAAATATAATTTTATAAAACAATTTTATACTTGCCTAATACAACCGATTAGACATTTTAATAAAACTAATATGAGCAAGGTATGCTTGGATGAATACAATGAATTTTATAAAAATTCAATAATTGTAAAAAAATATTTGGAACTTTATAATTGTTAAATACTCGTTTTTACTGTTACAAATAATCATCTAAAGTATTTTTTTACATTTTTCCAAGATTTTAGGAAGAAGTGAATTCCACGCTGCTTCTTTTGGATGTAAATTATCTTGCATTAAATATTTTTCGGAATTTAAGTCTTCTTGCGTTAAATCATCGGTGCTTATTACCGTAAAATTATTCTTTTCAAGCTTTTCTTTTAAAATATCCTCAAAGTCTATCTTATTATTATCATATAATATGACAATAAAATTAATTTTTTTATTCCATCTTTTTTCTAAACAATTCCGTGTTTCAACTAAATATTTAACAGCTAAATCAGTCAATTTATCAGCATTCTTTGGATTTTTTATATAACTATCAACATATTTGCAATTTATAGCTCTTACAATATATGATGATTTAATTAAATTAAGAAATATATTATTATAATTATCCTTTACTAATTTATTATTTTTAATTTTATATCTTAAATAGAAATTCCCGCCGATTACATCAAAATCACTAAAAATCGACATTCTTAGATAATGGTCATTTATCATTACATAAAAAATGGTATCTGATATTGGAACATCTTTATAAAAACTTGAATTTTCTTCTGAAACCTGATAATACATATGCTGTAAACTAGCTCCTGGTATGGCTCTGTTATATACTGGTCTTTTTAATTTATGAGCTAATTTATAACTAAAATTTTGATTGTAATTCAGATATTGACCATGAGCAAAAGAATCACCAAAAATTATTATAGGTTTCCCTTTTTTATATTCTAATCCATCAGGCTTTCTACCATTAATTATATTGTCTTTACCGTTAAAATACCCATCCAAATTTATAAATGTTATATGAGGATTTTTTAAGTAATACCTATATGGAGGGATAAATGTAGATAACGGATGCTCTTCCAAATATTTTTTAGGGTTTAATGCAATTCTATAAGTTAAATAATCCGTAATAAAAAATAAACATATTAATAAAATTATATTAAAACTAACTAATAATATTATTTTTAAACTTTTGTTCATAAATCCTCATATTCACATATTAGCTAATATTATTAAACAATAATATGCTGCAGGAGCTGAAAAAATAAATGCATCAACTCTATCTAAAATACCGCCATATTCAAAGAAAAAAGAACCGCTATGTTTTATACCTAAATCTCTTTTTATTAAGGATATTGATAAATCACCAATTTGTGAAAATATAGAGATTGTTACACCTAATATAATTGTTTTTATAAATGCTAATTCTAAAAAATACATAAGTGGTAAACAAGCAATGCAACTAAATATTATGTTCGATATAGAACCTGCAACAGTTTTATTAGGACTTATTTGCGGGCATAAAAGTTTATTTTTAAATAATGGTCCAATTCTTGATGCACTATAATCACCTAACAGAACAGCACTAAAATATATGATTATAAACGAAAATTTATAAACAGAAAAAAAATAAAAAAGCTTAACTATATATAAAGTACAAAATATAAATAAAAATCCCATTATAGTTGCAAAAGTAGTAACTATATATGGCTTTTTATTTTTAATGATTGTTATAAAGAAAGATAGCATAATACCTATAACTGTTAACGGAGTAACATATTCGTTATAACTATATATATACAGATAAGAACATACTATACCAATAAATTCCGGAAGAATTTTATGAATATGAATATCTTTTACTCTAAACATACTCCTATATTCTTTTAAAGCAAAAATAATGAAGAAAATAGAAACAAGAAATAATGCAAGTTTAGATATTGCAATAGATAAGAGTATTCCAAATAAAATAATAAAGCCTGTTATATAGTGTAATCTTTTTTGTTTCATAAAAATCTCTTTTACCCAAAATATAATAACAAAATGCAAAAAAAAAGGCTATTAAATCCTAGATATTTTTCAAGGGAAAAGCATCACAACATAATTGACAAGCATTAAAAATTTTATTTTTCTTCAAATTTTGTCTAAATTTTTTATATTGTTCACTATTTAAAGCTTTTTGAATATTTTTACCTCTAATATTTCCAAGTTTTACAGATAAGCAAGGATATAAATCCCCTTCCGGAGTAATAAATACACTTGAAAATGGTATATTACAAGGCTTATAGATTTCTTTTACATTTTTATTTCCAAGACTAAAAAATTTTATAATTCTTTCTAAATCATTTGTTTCACTAAATTTAGGCGCCCATCTCAATTTTGTTTTTGATTTTTTTGAAAGACTTTCAAGTTCTTTATAAATTTCTGTAAAATGTTCTTTGTTAAAATACATTTCCAGCGGATATTCTGTTTTATAAAATTCTTCATCAAAAGAAGTTTTAAGAACTGAATTTTGTCTTAAAAAATTATTTCTTTTAAATGATAATGAATAAAATTCTGCGTTTAACTCGTTTGCTTGTTTATATATTTTTGGCAAATCATCAAGATTATCTTCTAAAATAACACTTTTTATATCCAAAATCGGTCGTTTTTTATTTTCTTTTTCTTTGAGTTCTTTTAATAATTCTAAATTTTTTATAATATTTTCAAATAATCCGTCTTTATTTCTTATTTTATTGTGGTTATTCCCATATCCATCTATAGAAACCGATAGTAACAACATATTATACTTAATAAAAGTATTTATTTTTTCCTCATCCAATAAAAGACCATTTGTTATAATGCTAACCTTACCAAAAGTCTGTTTGCAAGCCTTCTCAAGTATTTCAAAGAAATCATGTCTTATCATAACTTCACCTGCAACAATAGAAATAAAAGAATAAAAAGGAATTTGACTTATAATATCAAACCATTCCTTTGTTGTAAGTTCATCTTTCTTTCTGTCTTCATTTATAAAACAAAAACTGCAATTTAAATTACATCTATATGTTAATTCCAAGAAATATCTTATTGGAGGAAACATATAATTTACAAAATTATATTCAGAAAGAAATGAATATCCTTTTCTTACATTATCAAATAGTATTGAATCATTCATCTTTTTTAAATTTCCCATACTTTTATATTATAATTATAATTGGAAAGATTTAACAATACGATGAATTTTTTTAAAGTAATTAGAACAAAATCCTACATAATATTTGTGTCATTAATTTTTATATTTGGAATAATTTTAAGAGTGCTTCTTCTTAATGCAAATGCATATAATATTGTTGTAGATGAATGTCATAGTCTTTTTCATATTGATAGTTTTACATATAAGGATTTATTCTTTAAATTTATGGAAGGAGCAAATTTCCTTCCGGGATATCATTTTTTGTTAAAAATAATTCATTCATTATTTGGTTATAATTTTCTATTACTAAAAGTTCCCAGTCTATTATTAGGAATATTTTCTATTTTTATTTTTTATAGAGTAATTAAACAAAGTTTTAATAATAGTTTTATAGTAATATCAGCATTATTTATTTTTGCAACAAATTATAATCTTATATACTATTCTACGCAAATTAAACCTTATATTTTTGATGTATGCATTGTCCTGATAATATTAAATTCAGCTTTTTATATATGTAAACATTACCAAGAAGAAAAAATACCAATAGCAGCACTAACAAAATATATAATATTCAGCATATTATTTTGTTTTACTTCATTAACTTCTATTGTAATTTTAGAACTTTACTGGGTAATATTTTTTATTATTTGGTATTTCAAAAAATCAGAAAATATTTTTAATGCATTAATTTTTCAGCTTTTTATATCTATATTTATAATTTTTGAATATTTCTCATATATAATTCAAATTCATTCCGGTACCAGCTTAAAAGACCAATGGTTAAATAATGGTTTTTATTTTAACCCATCATCATTAGATGCTATAAATTCACTTATTCATTTTTCTCATTTTAATTTTTACTGGTTTGATAAAGATTTAACATATCACTTACCCTCATTTGTTATAATTCTATATATTGTATTGTTTTTCTTAGGAGTTATTTCTTTTTTAATTCCTATATTGAAAAAAGAACATGATATAAAAGGGTTATTTATAATTACTCCCTTTTTATTATTCATTACTTTATCATTCTTATATATCTATCCTTTTTGCAATAGATTAATAATTTTTCTAATACCATTTTTTATTATTATTGAATTAAAAGTCTTTGATATAAAAAACAATAAAATATTGAAATATTGTGCATCTTTCATATTATTATTTATTATTTTTATATATTGTCGTTATGTTAATGAATTATATCAAATAAGAGGAAACATAGAAAATTCAAAAATATCTGAAAACACATATTCACTTATAAAAGAATTAGAAAATGAAAATAATGATAAAGTAATTATTTCATCTGAAGATATTTGTACAGTTTGTCTTAATACAAAGTCAATTATGTATGTAGATATTAACAAATCTATAATTAATAAGAATACACAACAGCTATTTATTTCTAATCCAAAACAAATAAACGATTTCAATAATAAAAATATGGCTTCTTTATCAGATATTATTCAAAAAAAACAAACTATCATATATACTTTTAAATTAGTAAATGAAAAAAATAATGAATCAGAAATAATATCTGAGGCAATTAAGAATTTAGGATATAAACAAATATCTGAAAATTATCTTTCATTTACTGACTCTAAAATTTTTAAACGAATTGATAATTAAAATTCTTATGTTATTATATAATTATTATATAAATTATAGCTAACATTAATAACAAAAGAGGATTTTTATGAGAATTTCGAATGTGAGTATGCAATTTTTTAACCATTCAAAACGTAATGTGTTAAAAAATCAAACTATGTATTCCGCATCACACAAAGGTGCGGATTTTTTATGTTTTGGGAAGAATATTGAATTAGCGAAGAAAGTTAGTATTATCCCGTCATCCAAACCAACCGATTTAGAAAGAAATATTCAAAAAATAGCTGATATAGATACATCCGAAACAGATATAAAAAAATTTAAAAATGGCGAAACATATGTAAATATAAAAGATAATGTTCGAGGGAAAGATGTATATTTAATGCCAGCATCAAACGAAAATGTTAATGATAATTTAATTGAAACATATTTAAAAGCTGATGCAGCAAAAAGAGCAGGTGCATCCAAAGTTATTGCCGTAATGCCAAATTTTGATTATGCAAGACAAGAAAAAAGAATGGAACAAGGCGAACCAATTGCAGCAAGATTAAACATGGATTTATTAAAAACATCAGGAGTTGATGAAATAATAACAACTGATTTACATACACCTGCAATTGAGGGTTTTGCCCCAAACAGCATGAGTGTTACACATCTTGAATCAATAGAACTAATGAAAGATTATTTCAAATCACAGGGAATAGAAAATCTTATGGTAGTAAGTCCTGATTTAGGCGGGACAAAGAGAGCCGACAAATTAGCAAAAGCACTCGGCTGTGATAAAGCAATTGTTTATAAACATAGACAAGCGCATAATCAAGCAACCGCAGAAACATTAATCGGTGATGTACAAGGAAAAAATTGTATTTTATACGATGATATTATAGATACAGCAGGAACAATAACAGAAGCTGCAAAACTTTTAAAGCAAAAGGGAGCAAATGATATTTATGTATGTGCAACTCATGGTTTATTTAACGGAAATGCAATGCAAAAATTATCGGAAGCACCAATAAAAGAAGTAATTGTTTCTAACACTACACCTAAAAAAGCAGATTCTATTGATAAAATAAAACAAGTTGATATTGCACCTCAAGTAGTCGGTGCAATGTTAAATATATCTGTGTAAATAAATTTACTAATCTTTCTTTTAATTCTAAACTGGTTAGATGCTGAAACAAGTTCAGCATGACGTATTGAGAAAATAAAGTGATAAATAATTATAAACAACATATCAACTATATACTGTCACCCTGAACTTTTTGACTACTTTTTCCGAAATCTATGATTTCGAGAAAAATGTCTGGTTTTCCACAGGGTCTTGCCAACTTAACATAACTAATCATTGACTTAATTCTAAATCACCTAGATGCTGTGGGAAACCAGACATTTTTCAAAAATTTTTAATCTTAAGAATTAACCTTACAAACTGTCTTTATATATTCAAAGTAGTGTATAATTTTTTATAGAAGATACTGAGGAAAATATAATGAGAAAAATTTTTTTAGCAATCACGATAATTTTTATAGGTTTAGTTTCTTATGGTGCTGATTATTCAAGTTTTAAACTTGATAACGGGCAAAATGTAATTATAAAAGAAGTTCACGACAACCCTATTGTTATTATTGATACCTGGATTAAAACAGGTTCAATAAATGAAAGTGATGAGAATAACGGCGTTGCACATTTTTTAGAGCATTTATTTTTCAAAGGTACATCAAAACATCCCGCTAAAGAATTTGACCAAATTTTAGAAGCAAAAGGTGCTGTAACAAATGCTGCAACAAGTAAAGATTTTACTCATTATTATATTTTAATTCCCTCTCAATATTTTGAATTAGCATTAGATTTACACTCAGATATGCTATTAAATCCTTTAATTCCAAGAAAAGAACTTGAAAAAGAAAGAAAAGTTGTAATTGAAGAAATTGCAAAAAATAATGATAAGCCAACTACTGTTCTTTACAGAAATTTAGTTCAGGGTTTTTATAAAACGCATCCATATAAACGTGATGTTATCGGAACTAAAGAAGTAATAGAAACTATCTCTAGAGAACAAATCCTTGATTTCTATAACACTTGGTATACACCTAATAATATGACTACTGTAATTATTGGTGATATTAACACACAAAATGCTTTAGATTTAGTTAAAAATAAATTCAACAAGCCTATTGAACAAAATGCAAAAAAACAATTTTCTGTTTATAAGCTGGATAAAAAACCTGTCTCACAAATTGAAGTAAAAAAAGACATGAATATTGAAACAGGTTATATTCTTATAGGGTTTAAAGGTTGTCATCCTATGAGCAATAAGGATTCATACGCATTGGATGTTTTAGCAACAATATTAGGCGAGGGGAAATCTTCAAGACTTTATAAAAACATAAAAGAACAAAAACAGCTTGTTCATTCAATTTCAGCTTCTCATTCTTCTATGAGAGATGACTCCATATTTTACATTTCTGCAAACTACTTAACAGAAGATATTGAACGTTTAAAATCAAATATATTTAGTGAAGTAGAAAAACTCTATAAAAACGAAATTACACCCGAGGAAATTCAAAAAGCAAAAAATATTATTGAACGTGATACCTTCTACTCTAGAGAATCAGTATCTAATATATCTTCAGCAATAGGTTATACTGTTACTTTAACAAATGATACTTCTTATTATAAAAATTATTTGGATAATATAAACAAAGTTACACAAGAAGACTTAAAAAGAGTTGCAAAAGAGTATTTAAATAAAGATTCAGCTGTTATTTCAATAATTCTTCCTTCAAAAGAAAATAAGCCTAAAATTGAAAAACAACAAGAAAAAAACTACAATGCAAAAGTAATAAGCAAAAACAAAGAAACTATAAAATACCAACTTGAAAATGGTGCAACATTAATCATTACCCAAAATACAGCAAATGATATTATAGCAATGGAGATAGCATCAAGAGGCGGTAATAATCTTGAAAAAATTGCAGGAATTGCTTCTGTAACAGCAGATACACTTTTAAAAGGGACTCATAAATATAAAAATCAAGAATTAGCATTATTATTAGAAGAAAACGGTATAATAATTGCCCCATCTGCTCGCGGCGATTCCTTTGGAATTTCTTCTAAATTTACAAAAAACGAAAAAAATTTGGCACTTGATATTTTAGAAGAAGTTATGACAAAAGCCTCTTTAGATGCCTTTGACATTGAACGAGTAAAAGCCGATAAGATGTATTCTATAAAAAATAAAAACAATACACCTGATGCTTTAGCCTTTGATGAATTTAAAACAGCCTTATGGCAAGGAACTCCTTACGGTAATACAGGTAAGATACTTCAAAATACATTGCCGTCTATTCAAAGAGAAGATATTGTAAACTTCTATAATGGATTATTTCCTGCTGAAAATGTAGTAATTACAATAAATGGAAATGTAGATAATCAAGAATATATTAATTACTTTTCAAGATTATTAAAAAATAGCAACAAGCAGCCGGTAAATCTTGCAAATTATAAGAATATTTTCAAACCGCTTCAAAAAAATAAAATTGTAAAAGTAAATAAAGATTCACAAGCTTGTTGGATTCTTATGGGTTGGTTAACAGACGGAGTAACAAATCAAAAAGATTGGGCAACTCTTCAAGTTATTGACTCAATTCTAGGAACAGGTATGAGTTCAAGATTGTTTAACAACTTGAGAGATGAACAAGGTTTAGCATACCAAGTAGGTTCAACCTTCTCTGCAAATGTTAACAAAGGAGTTTTTGCTCTTTATATTGCTACTAATCCTAACTCTGCTTTAACTTCAAAACAAGGTATGTTAAAAGAAATTGAAAAACTAAAGAAAGAATTTGTAACTGATAAAGAATTAGCAGAAGCAAAAGATAAGCTTTTGGGCAACTTCGTACTTTCTATGGAAACAAATATGGATAAAGCTTCTATAGTTAATTCACTTGAAATAAGCGGAAGAGATTACTGTTTTCTTGAACAATATCCACAATTAATAAATTCAGTAACACTGCAAGATATAATAAAAACAGCAAACAAATACTTCAATCAACCTTATGTATTTACTACAGTAGGACCTGGTTCATCTATTGAAAAATTATAAAATATAGTCTAAAGTAATTAAGAGAGTTGAATATGCGCAATCAAATAAAAGAAAATAAAGAATTTAATATTATATCAAGAAGTATTGATAATGCAGAAAAATGCACAGTTATTGAAAGCTGTGAAGATTGTTTCAAAGTTAAACTTAAAAACAAACAAAAATATGAGAAAGGTGAATCTGTTGAATTATTTGCAATGACAAATAAAGGGCAGTTTTATTTTGAAACAATCATTAAAGATGTTGAAGAAGATATTCTTTCGGTTTGGTTTCCTCTTTCATTTAAATACCTTCAAAGAAGAGAATTTTCCAGAATCAAGATTGAAAAAAATATTGAATTAAAAGCTAATGATAAAATTATTCCTGCAAAAATTTCAGATATAAGTGCCGGAGGACTGAAAATAATAACAAATGAACAACTCGAACTTTGCAGCGATTATTCAATAACAGTTAATATAGAAAATAAAGAAGTTAAAGTTATATTTGAACCTATTAGAATAGAAGCAGATATAAATTCGTTTATTTCTTCCGGACGTTTTAAGAATATTAGTAACTACGATAGAATTTCATTAGTTCAATATTGTTTTAGGAAGCAAATTGAAAGCAATAACAAGTAAAATGCTTGTAAAACACTAAAAAATATTGTTAAATATTCATATATAAATAAGGTTATCGGACGGGAAATATTGTGAAAAAGAAAATTGAAAAGAAGAAAAAAGGCATAATTCCAAAACGTGGTTTTAAGTTTCAATTACGTTCTACAATTATGTCAAACATAATGTTTGTAATGTTATTAACGGTTGTTGCAATAATGCTATCAATGTCTGCATTTGCAGTTACAATTATAAAATCAATGCAAAAAGATTTGCCAGCTGAATTCATCTCAAGTTTAAAAATTTTTAATGAAAAATACAATACATCTCAAGAATTTGAACAAAGATTATATTCTTTAAAAGACGATATAAATAATGTTATTCTAAAAAATTATAATGTAAAAGATATATATGTTTCAGATGCAAATAGAAAACCTGTTTTTACAACATTTCAAGAAGGTACTGAATATAGATACGAAACAAACAGTCCTATTTCTTTTAAATTATTAACTTCACCAACATATACAGCTTCAAACTACAGAGCAGTATATGTACCAAAAACAATAGATGAAAAAATTAATAACAAAATTGTAAAAAAACAATATAATATTCATTTAATAATTCCACAAGAAAATGATAAATATATAAATAGCATTAAAGATATTTCAAAAACATTATTTTGTATAATTATTGTTGCAAGTTTTATTATAGTACTTTTCCTTTCAAGAAAAATTTCCAAACCATTATTTATAATGGAAGAAACCGTTTCTAAAATAGCAAAAGGAGACCTTTCAGGCCGTTTAGATTATACAGCTTTTGATGAAATCAACAAGCTTGTTCAATCATATAATATGATGGCAAACGCGCTTCAACGTTTATATTCTTCATTAGAAGTTCAAGTTCAAGATAAAACAAAAGAATTAAAAAGTGCATATAATGAACTTCAAAGTACACAAGCAATGATGGTTCACTCTGAAAAAATGAAATCTTTAGGTGAACTTGTAGCAGGTATTATGCACGAGATAAATAATCCAATTAACTTTATATACGGTAACATGACTCATTTAAGCAACTATTCTAATGACTTGATTAATATAATTGAAGAATATACAAAATATAATGAATCATTAAAACCGGAAGAAAAAGAAGACATTGAAAATTTAAAACAAGAAATAGACTATGAATTTTTAAAAACAGATTTACCTGACTTGATAAAAAGCTGTAAAGAAGGAGCTGACAGAGCAAAGAATATAATTCAAGACTTAAAGAGTTTCTCAAGAATGGAAGAAGCAACAATTACAGATGTAGACCTTCCTCATGAAATAGATACAACATTGAATATTTTGCACAACAAGATTAAAAATAAAGCAACTGTTCATAAAGAATACAATGAAAATGTTCCAAAAGTTGAAGCTTTTGGAGGTCAATTAAATCAAGTATTCATGAATATTCTTGATAATGCTGTAGGTGCAATTAAAGAAACCGGTGACATTTGGATAAGAATGAATGAAGATAAAGATAATAAAAATCTAATAATAGAAATTGAAGATAACGGAATAGGAATGGATGAAGAAACATCAAGAAAAGTTTTCAATCCTTTCTTCACTACAAAGCCTGTGGGACAAGGAACAGGGCTTGGTATGTCAATCACCTATAAAATTATTAAAAATCATCAAGGTGATATAAGAGTTGAATCTAAGCAAAATTTGGGAACTAAATTTATAATAAGACTTCCTATTAACATTGATAGAGAAAATTTAAACGCAAGCATGATTAGCGGAGATAATAATGGATAAATACAAAATATTAATAGTAGATGATGAACCGGATAACCTGGCATTATTATATAGAACGCTAAGAGGGAGATATGAAATTGCGAAATCCACATCTCCTGTTACAGCCCTTGAAATGCTTAGACAAGAGCATTTTCATTGCATTCTTTCTGACCATAAAATGCCAGAGATGGATGGTGTTGAATTCTTAAAAAGAAGTTATGAAATTTCACCAAATACAATGAGATTATTAGTAACAGCATATACAGATGCAGGTATCTTAATAGATGCTATTAACTATGCAAAAATTTATAGATATATAAAGAAACCGTATAATCCGGATGAATTAATTTTAATTGTAAATAATGCACTAGAATATTGGCAATTAAAATATGATAACAGTTCTTTGGTTAATGATTTAAAAGAATTATTTGCAGGTACAATTACGGCAATTGTAGAAGCACTTGATGCTAAAGATTCTTATACATTAGGAAGAAGCAGAAGGGTTACTTTTTATGCCGTAAAAATAGCTAAAGCACTTCATTTAAGTGACACAACTACTGGTAAGATTGAACTTGCAGGATTATTACACGATATAGGTATGATTGGTGTTTCTGATGACATTTTGGCAAAAGTTGAACAATTATCAACTGAAGAATACTCAGAAATAAAAAAACACGTTGATCATAGTATAAAAATCCTTGATGATATAAAACAATTAAAGGATGTTGTCGAAATTATAAAATATCACCATGAACACTTTGATGGAAAAGGTTATCCTTACGGTAAAAAAGGAGAAGAAATTCCAATCGGTTCAAGAATTATTGCAGTTGCAGATGCGTTTGATAGTATGATAACACCAAAAGCATATAGAAATCAGGTTGTACCGTCGCAAGCTCTTGCAAGAATAAAAGAAGTAACAGGAACTCAATTTGACCCTGTTGTAGTTGAAATTTTTGAACAAATTCTTCCTGATACACTTCGTGAAATAAAAGAAGCAGAAAGAAATTTACGCGCTAAACAAGTTTAAATAAGAATGATAAGATTTTTTTAGTTAGAAGGCATTGTTTTCGCGTATGCAGAAAACACAGGCTTCTAACTAAAAAAATCTTATCATTCTTATTTACTTATAATTTTGTGATAATATAAAATAGTCAGAATTTAAATAGAGGTCTATTTTATATGAGAATGTCACAACTTTTTGTACAAACACTAAGAGAATTTCCTTCAGATGCTGAAGTAATGAGTCATAAATTATTAGTAAGAGCAGGCTACATAAGAAAGCTTGCAAATGGTGTATATAACTATTTACCATTAATGTGGCGAGTATTAAAAAAAGTTGAAAATATAATAAGAGAAGAAATGGATGCAGCAGGTGCTCAAGAACTATTAATGCCCTTCGTGCAGCCTGCAGAATTATGGCAAGACTCGGGGCGCTGGGAAGTATATGGTAAAGAACTAATGCGTTTAAAAGATAGACACAATCGTGAAATGTGTTTAGCACCAACTCATGAAGAAGTTGTAACCGCTGTAGCAAAAGAAGGTGTTCGTTCTTATAAACAATTGCCTTTAAATCTATATCACATTCAATTAAAATTTAGAGATGAAATAAGACCTCGTTTCGGTTTATTAAGAGGACGTGAATTTATAATGAAAGACGCATACAGCTTTGATGCCGATGAAGAAGGTCTTGATAAATCTTATGAAATTATGGCAAAAGCTTATACTAGAATTTTTGAAAGATGCGGCTTAGAAACAAAAATGGTTCAATCTGATACAGGTGCTATAGGCGGAAGTGTTTCTCACGAATATATGGTGCTTGTAAATGAAGATACAGAAAACAACGCTGGTGAAAATGATGTATTCTATTGCACAAAATGTGGTTATAGCGCAAATTCAAATCATGCTGTTTCTATTTTAAATCCAGCTGAAACAGATGGTAAATTCGAAAAAGCAGAAATCATAGATACACCTAACGCACATTCAATTGAAGAACTTGCAAAATTATTAAAGGTTCCTGCAAGCGTAATTTGTAAATGCTTAATATATGTTGTTGACGGTAAATATGTTGCAGCCTTAATTAGAGGTGATAAGACTGTTGAAGAAACAAAATTAATGAACGCTTTTGCCGGAAATGATATTCGTATTGCACGAAATGACGAAATTGAAGAAATTATGAAGGCTTCCGGTTTTAACGCAATAGCAGGATTTATTGGGCCAAAAGGATTAAAGAACGTTCAAATAATTGCAGATGAAACAGTAAAAGAACTCAAAAACTTTGTTATCGGTATAAATCAGACAGACAAACACTTAGTAGGTGCTAATTGGGGCGTAGATGTTGAATTACCTGAAAAGATTGCCGATATCAGATTAGTAGAAAAAAATGATAAATGTGTTGATTGCGGTGCTGAATTAAAAGTCACAAAAGGTATTGAAGTTGGAAACATCTTTAAACTCGGAACAAAATATTCAAAAGCAATGAATGCAACATTTACAGATAAAGACGGTAAAGAAAGACCATTCATAATGGGCTGTTACGGTATTGGTGTTACAAGAACAGCTGCTGCCGCTGTTGAAAGACACCATGATGAATTTGGTATTAAATGGCCTTTAGCAATTGCACCTTATACAGTTGTTATTGTTCCAGTAAGCGATCAAGATGAAACTCAAATGAAAGTTGCAGAAGAAATGTACAAAAAACTTTTAGATGCAAAGGTTGAAGTTCTTCTTGATGATAGAAGTGAAAGAGCTGGTGTTAAATTAAAAGATGCTGATTTAATCGGTATTCCGTTTAGAATTACTGTTGGTAAAACAATTAAAGACGGACTTGTTGAATTTAAAACACGTGCTACAAATGAAATGGTAACAATTACTCCGGATGAAGCTGTTGAACGAATTTTAGCATTATAAAAAGAAAAAACAGAAAATATATACAATTTTACACTAAAATTACTGAATTTGTCACCCTGAACTTGTTTCAGGGTCTTACAAATGGTAAGATTCCGAAACAAGTTCGGAATGACATTATGACTATCTTTTGAGTCAATTTAGTGTAAATTTATATATAATTCCTATTTTTTATTTTTGCTATTTATTCTTATCATTTCTTCATAAAATCCAATTTTTTAACAAAATTTTTCCTTTAATTTCGTTCATGCAAAAAGTAGAAGGTATATATTTTGATTACAATTTCCCCTGCTTTACATACAAAAACATATAACATATATAATAATCCGGCATCCGGATTATCTAAACCAATGCAAAGTTTTAAAGGAAATGATACATCAGATATAGTTTCGCAAGGGGATAAAGCATTAAACGAAAATAATTTTTCTAAAGCTTTAGAAGCTTATCAACAAGCAAACAAACTAAACCCTGATGATATTAATATTTATAGAAAAATGGCAAAAGCAAATTTTGGTTTAAAAGATTATGCTTCTGCCGAAAACAATTTTTCCGTTTATTTAGAGAAAAAACCGGAAGATGTTGATTGCTTAATTGAATTAGGTGAAACACAAAGACAAGCAGGATTTTATCAAAAAGCCTTAAGTAATTTTGAAAAAGCACATAATATAGATAAATCTAATGATTTAGCTCAAAGAAGCATTTTAGAAACTAAGAATAATATTTTAGCAATATATTCACCGGAACGAGCAAAAGTAGAAAAAATGGCTTATGCTTCAAATAATTTAAGAGAAGCATTAAATATGACTGTACAATATTTAACACCTGCATTTATGAAAGATATGCAAGATGTGTCTATTTCTTTTGGCGAAACAGCACAAATGGGCGGAACTTCTAATATTGCTCAGTATGAAAATTATAAAAATGCTATTACTATATCAAATTCATATATCTATGCTGCACCGCAAGTTATTGCAGCATATTTAACACACGAATCAATTCACGCAAAAGATAAAGATCCATATACATCAATACGCGAAGAACAAGATGCCTATGAAGTTGCAACAAAGTTTTGGATTAATCACTCAAATGGAGTAAGCGATCCGGAAATGGATTATGCAAAAGATTTATACTTAAAATCTCCGGCAGCATTAAGTTCAAGAGTTGAAGAAATATACACACTACGAGACCCTTCAATAGCAAAAACATCTCCAAATCATCCACCTGAGAAGAAATTTCATTTTAATACCTCAAAGAAAAAAGCTGCTTCACAATCTATAAAAGAATATAATGTTATTGCATAAAAGCCTGTAAAACTTAAGTTTTACAGGCTTTAAGCTTATTTAGATGTCTTTTCTGTATCACCTTCAGGGTTAACCGAAATTTTAACTTGCCCTTTAGATACTTCAAATATAGTTTCCGTTGCATATGCAACATAATTTCTATATTTCTTTTTTCTAATTTTTTTGTCTTTAATCAATTTATCAACATGTTCAAAATAAGATTGCATATACTTTATTCGATTTTCTTTATCTTCACACAACCATTGAAGAAATGGTTTATTTCCCTTCTTAGAATTACATCCGCTATGCATTGACATATAATTACTAATATCATCATGGTTATTTTCAATATCATATGCAAGAATATGGTCAGTATTTGCTACTGAAGTAGATACTAATCTGGAAGCAATTTCATCTGATGACCAAGCTTCTCCATGTTTATTTTTACCGGAATATTTAACTATCCAAGCCGAATTCATATCAGAAGAAACAGGGAATTCACTTGCCAGTTGTTGTAATTTTTTAGTTTTATGAGGGTTCGAAAGATTTATTTTACTAATATCTTCTAACATTATTTTACGTCTAAAAGGAGCTTCTTCATTATTTTTATATATATGACTTTGTATTCCTTTTGCTTTTTTTAACAATAATTCTTTTTCCTCAGAAGGAAGACTATTTGCTAATGCCTTTATTTTTTGGACTTGTCTTTTTTGTATCTCTTGTAATTGAGGTAATTTGGCATCTCTTAACTTACATACAAGACTTCTAATATCTTTTTCTCCAGAAAAATCTGCCATACGAAGAAGTTCATAATAAACACTTTTTTCAACTGGACGCATATAATCAGTATATTGACCCATATAATCCAATTGTTCTTCCGGAGGAAGTTCTGAAAGGTCATTTTTTATTTTATGAAACAATGTTTTATTCATCATCTTTTGTCCACAAGCAGGACAAGGAACATCATTAAACTTTGAAACTAAGAAATCACCGGAATATTCTTTCAAATTATGTCTGGAGGTTGAAACTTTTCTTTCTGTACCAGTAAAGCTCAAAGGATAATAAAAAACATTACTCAATTCTTTTATTTGAGCAGTTTGAGGATTACTAATCGGATTTTGAACAACTTGCGGTTTTACATAACTATTTTTGTAAAAACCGATAGAATTAATTACAGGGTTAATTTTCATACTTACCTATCATGCATGCATAATATCTTTATTACATGAAAACAGAAAATGATTTTTTTTGTCAACTTCAGTTACATTTTGTAAAGTTGAATTTTTTCAATTATTTTTTTTGACATTTGGAATAAAAAAATATCATTTTAAAAAAAAATACACTTGTTTTTAAAAGAAGTGCATTCATTTTTGACAAAATTGTTGCTTTTTTTAAAACAAATCTTCTTAACACGATAAATTAAATAGCAAATAAATTTGTTTTTATACTTTAACTTGATATTATTGCTTATGGTCGAACATGTTAAAAGGTAAGAAGCAAATTGAAAATATCACAAATTAGTAACAACACTCCTTGTAAAAATAATCAAACATTAAACAAAAAAAATAATAATAACTATAATACAAATCCAAAATTCCAAGGTGGAGCCATCGATACAGCTTTTAACTTGTTAGACAAAGGATTTAGCGTTCTTGATAAAAATGCAATGATACAAGTCTCCTTCGTAGATACAGTTTCAACAAATATTCCAAGAACATTAGTTGATTTAAAGACAGGTATTGCAGCTGCATTTGAAACCTGCCGACGTGAATTTTCAGGCTTATTTGTAAACTGTTTAATGCCAGGGTTAGTAGTAAAAGGCTTAGCACATGTTCTTCCAAAAGCTGCTGAATTACAAGGTACTGATGTAGTCGGTTCTTGGGCAAACGGTGATGCTATTGATAAATTAAAAGGTGTATATAAACAAGCACAAGAATCAGGTGCTAGAGATAAAACAAAAGTTTATGTTGAAAAAGCATTAGGTTCATTAGAAGGTCTTGACGGCAAAAATTGGATTAAATTTGCAGATAAAGCAGCTGCACCGGAATATCAAGAAGCTATTAACAATGTTGTTAAAGCTATATCTTCAAATGGCAGCGAAAAGAAAACATTATTAAAACAAGCTCAAACAAAACTTGCTTCTGTAACAAAAGCAGAAAGTATATTAAGATTTAATGGCAAAGCACAAGCAAATCTTGAAGAAACTCTTCGTGATGTTGTTGACTTAGGTTCTAAATTTAATGCTGTAAAAGAAAAAGCAGTTAAAGGACTTGGTGAATCTGTTGATGATGCTGCAAGAAATGCAAATATTTCTCAAGCTATTGATAAATATGGCTCATCATTAAAAGGATTTGTTAATAAGAAGAGCTTAATAGGTCTTGGAATTGTTATTGGTATTGCGGTAAGCATTCAAACAATCAACCGTGCAATTACAAGAAAACAATTTAATGCAGAAGGCGCACCAATCTACAAAGATTTTGGTAAAAAAGATACAACACAAAAAATGGATGAAAAGCAAAAGAAAACCTTCTTTGCGAAGAAACTTGCTTCTGCTGCTGGAATGTATGGCTTAGCTGCTGCTTCAATGATGAAGAAACCGTCTTTAGGAATGTTCCAATTCTCAGGTATATTCCCAACAATGGATCAATGCAGATGGATTGCTGCTTCTACATTTGCAAGCAGAATGATGGGCGCTGAAGATGAAAACGAATTGAGAGAAACAACTATAAGAGATATAGCTTCCTTCTCCGGATTATACTTCCTTGGCGATTATGTTAAAAAGGCTGCTGCATCAGGCATAGAAGCATTATCAAGAACAAAACAAGGTTCTAAATTATTAGGTGAGAATGTTGTATTACTAAACCGTAAGAAAGAAATTGCAAAACCTGTACTTGAAAACGGCGCTTCATTTGCTAAGAAAGCTGCTGCACAAGCTGGATACCGTGCAAAACAACTTGGAAACTGGATTAAGAATACAGACCTTAAATCAGCTGCTGAAGTTGCAAATACTAAGACACGCAACCTAAGAAATATTTGCCGTGTAGCAGATATTGCCTTCTCTATAGTAATGCTTGGTATTTTACTTCCGAAATACAATCGTTCTGTTACAGAAAAGAAAGTTGCCGCAGCAAAAAAACAAGAAGAAATGCAAAAACGTGCAATGTTTAATTATTCAACTGTAGAACAAACACCTGAAATTTTTAAAAGTTTAATAAAATAAAATTTGGGAATTATATAGAAATTTACAATAAACATGTTCAGAATATAGTCATAATGTCATTCCGAACTTGTTTCGGAATCTTACCAATTGTAAGACTCTGTGGGGAACTAGGCATTTTTCACAAAATCACAGATTTTAGAAAAAGTTGTCAAACAAGTTTATGGTAACGACTTCAACTTTTTTAGTGTAAAGTTATACATAATTTCTTAAATTTTTTTTAAAATTTCAAAAAAATGCGCAAAAAATTTTTTGTTCATGTTTTGTATTAACGGCTAGTTGATAAAAACACGAAAATAGTATATAATTAATAACCCATGAGAATGTAAAGGAGAGAAGTAAGTGGTTGACAATAGGTCAGCTGGTGTTCTCGGGATTGCAGGAGGTATCAACTTCAAGAGCGGAGACATATCTGGTACTGCTGCAAAAACCTCAGACGACAGAGCGAGTCAAGGAACTGAATATTTTATGCAAGAAGGCGAAGAGCAGCAAGGGGCAAACCAACCTTTTGTTGATAGAAGCATGCAGCTTCGTGCCTCCTTAAATTCTCTTGCGCTTTTAAATGTTGTATCTGTTCTGCAAAATCAGCGGAAGAATTTGCTATTAGATGGTGAAGATATGACGGAAAAAATACGAGCAAAAAAAGTTGAAAAAATAAAAAAAGATAATGAAAATAATCAAAACAAATAAAAGACTATCAAGATTAATCTCAAGATAGTCTTTTTTATTGAAATCTGATAAAATACAAAATATGAAAAGATTTGGAATAAAAAAATTAATTTTTAGCTTATTTTTAAGTGCAATCATAATTAATAATGCACAAGCCTTAGAATTTAAAGATATTCCTCATGGTTTTTGGGCATATAAACAAATTGATGAAATGACAAACGAAAAAATAATAAGTGGTTATCCTAACAATACTTTTATGCCCAAAAAATATGTTACAAGGGCAGAATATTCCGCAATGGTTATAAAAGCATTAGGACAAGAAAATCTTACAATTAACGAAATGTATACCTTTGAAGATATTGACGCCAAACATTGGGCATGGGAATACATTTTACGTGCATTAAATTTAGATATATTAAAACCAGCATCAAATAGTTATTTTTATCCTAATGATTATATTACGAGAAGCGAAGTTATTACATTTCTGGCTAATATTTTAAAAACAGAAGATATATCGAAAAAAGATGCAATAATAGCACTTCAAAATTCATATATTGATTTTGATGACATTCCTGATTGGTTCAAAGTTACTGCAGGAAAAGCAGAATATTTAAATGTAATAGCAAAAGAACCGCCAAGAGAACATTATCTTGATTACGATGCTTATGTTACAAGAGCGCAAATGGCAGTATTTTTAGCTAATTTAAAACATGAAATAGATTCATATCTCCAAGAAAAAATTGATGCTGAAAAAGCACCAAAAATAGGGGAAGGTATACAAATTGAAAATGTATTACTTGATGATGATGTTGCAACAATTCCGGCAAGAAGTATTCTACCTATAATGATAGTAGGACAAATAAGCAGTAAGAATAATGCGCCCGGACAAATGTTTCAAGCAAGATTTGCAAATAATATAGTAGATGATGAACATCATATTTTATTATCAAAAGACATAATTTTAATAGGAAAAATTCTTGATACTACAAAAGCCGTTAATTTTATTAGAAATGGTGAAATGATGTTTGAATTATCTGCAACAAACAAAAACAATAATATTACAAGAATTTTAGGTGTTGCAGAATATCAAGCCTCAATTAGTGAAGCAAATAAAATTAAAAAAGCCGCAAAAACAGTTATAAAAGGAACTGATTTTACGGCAAAAGACGGTCAAATACTATATATAAAACTCTTTAAACCAATGAGAGTGAATATAGTAACAGGTGAAGTGCTGGATTAATTAAACTTTTTTATAAACGCCCATATCTTCAAGTGCTTTTAAAAAGCTTTTTGCAGTAGCTTTTTGAACATCCGGCGGAACAACTCTTAATAGTTCAACTGTTCTTGAAATAACAGGATCTTTATCATACCAGCGATTACAAACTTTTGGACGAACCATTTCATAGAACTTATCAATAGCCTCTTTAGAAACCTTTTTTTCAATTTCTTGTAAGAAGATTTCAGCCTGAACTTTAAGTTCATTTTGATAGTTTTGAAGAAGATTAATTACTTCAAGCAAAACAGGATCATGATCATACCATCTTTTATAATTTTGACTCACTAAAATTTCCTTTATTTTGATTAATAATTACAGAATCCTCATCATTATATCTTTGAATATCTGCACCTATCATTCTAAACTTATTTTCTAATAATTCGTAACCTCTATCTATATGATATATGTTATCAATAGTACTAATTCCTTCAGCCATTAAAGCTGCAATAACAAGAGAAGCACCGGCTCTAAGGTCAGAAGCTCGAAGATTAGCACTTGTAAGATTTTTAACACCTTTAACTAAAGCATGATTTCTTTCTTGATGAATATCAGCACCCATTTTACGAAGTTCAGGCACTTGCATAAATCTGTTTTCATACAAACTTTCAGTAATAATACTAACACCGTCAGCAACAGTAGCTAAAGCCATTGCTAAAGATTGTAAATCTGTAGGGAAACCAGGATATGGCTGAGTAATTATATTAACAGCTTCTAGTCTTCTTTTGCAGCTTACTTCAATTGAAGTCGGGTCTATAAGTTTAATATCTGCACCCATTTTAGATAACTTTGAAGTATAGAAAGTTAAATGTCCGGGGAAGACATTTCTAATAATACCTTTACCTTTTGTAGCAATGAAAGCAGCCATATAAGTACCTGCTTCTATCCTATCAGGAATAGTAGTATATTCTATCGGGTGAATATTTTCTTGTTTAACACCATTAATAACAATTTCAGAAGTACCGGCCCCAATTACATCAGCGCCCATAGCATTTAAGAAATTAGCTAAATCTATAATTTCAGGTTCTTGTGCAGCATTTTGAATTCTTGTTGAACCTTCTGCAAGAACAGAAGCAAGCATAATATTTTCTGTAGCACCAACAGACGGTATATCAAGATAAATATCAGTACCAGTTAGTTTTCTTGCTTTTGCATGAACGTATCCATTCTCAATTTTAACAGTTGTTCCTAATGCTTCAAGCCCTCTAATATGAAAATCAACTTTTCTTTCACCAATAGCACACCCGCCAGGAAGAGCAACTATTGCTTCTTTAAATCTTCCGACTAATGCACCTAAAACAACAAAAGATGCTCTCATTCTGCTAACAAGTTCATAGCTGGCTTTTAAGCTTGTAATATTAGAAGCATCAATAGTAATAGACTTTTCTACTTTGTCATATTTCGTCTTAGCGCCTAATTGTTCTAAAACATTAAGCATAATAACAACATCTGTTAGTTCCGGAACATTATAAATTTTACTTTCACCTTTAGCCAGTAATGCTGCTGCCATAAGTTTTAATACTGCATTTTTTGCCCCGCTGACAGCCACTTCGCCCTTTAATTGTTTACCGCCAATTATCCTAATCTTTTCGGTCAATGTTCCTCCAACTGATTTTGATGTCCCAATCTATAAACCTGCTATTAATATAATAATATAACTTATGCTATAACGGGTAAATAGATTAACTATTGTAAACACATAAAATTATATCATTCAAATATACTATATTATAAGAAAGCATTTGCATATAAAATAAAAGAAAGAATAGAGGATTTTTTATGGAATTGAATCAAGAACTTTTAGAAAAAGCAAAAGAAGCTTCACAAAAAGCCTACTGTAAATATTCCGAATTTCCGGTAGGTGCATGTGCTTTCTTTGAAAGCGGCAATAGCTATATTGGCTGTAATGTTGAAAATTCCAGCTACGGGCTTGCTTTATGTGCGGAAAGAAATGCGCTTTCTACAGCGATTGTAAAGGGTGAAACTTCGAAACTTGTAAAACTTGCTATATATTCGCCAAAATCCTCAAAATGTTTCCCTTGCGGGGCATGCCGTCAATGGATTAAAGAATTTTCAAAAGGTTTTAATACAGAAATAATCCTTGAAGATGAAACAGGCAATTGTTGTTCATTTTACATAGATGAACTTTTGCCTTATGAGTTCCAATTAGTGTAAAATAGTATTGTACAAATGAAAAAGAGGAAATTTTAATGGCTGATTATACCATTAATTATGAAGAAATTACACAATGGCTTCAGTTATATAAAGAATCTGAAAACGAAAAACAAAAAAAGCATTTGCAAAATGTTATAGTAATAGCAACCATGCCGCTTGTAAAAAAGATTGCCCATGGACTTGCAAGAAGAAACACTGACCCTGTTGAAGATATTATTCAAGTTGGAAGTGTTGGTTTGGTTAAAGCTATACAATTATATAATCCTAAAGTCAGCGAGAATTTTAAAACTTATGCTACTTATTTGATTACAGGTGAAATAAGACATTATTTGCGTGATAAAGTTTCCATGATTAAAGCTCCAAGGGAAATTTATGAGCTTGCATACCGCGTAAATAAACTTATGCAAAAATTGAAAGATGACCAAGGAAATGAACCTTCTGAAAAAGTTTTAGCAGAAGAACTTGGAACATCAGTCGGCAAAATAAAAGAAGTTATTGATGTTGAAAGAAGAAAACAAACTATTTCTTTAGACCAAGTTATAACAACAGGTGCAGATGAATCATTATCATTATTCGATAAAATTGCAGATGATAATCACTATAATTTAGAATCGTTCCAAGAAGATAAAATCTTGATAAAAGATGCAATCAACCGTCTTGACGAAAAATTGCAAGAGGTTATTATTTTAAATTATTTTGAAGATATGAGCCAAACACAAATTGCTACAAAGCTTGGCATTTCTCAAATGCAAGTATCAAGAAGATTGAAAAAAGCATTAAATATGCTGCTTCATATCTTATCTGAAAAAGAGAAAGTATAAAATTAAGGCGGAAATTATGATAGATGAAATTTTGTTAATATGCTTTTTTGTTCTAGTTATCGGAGCTTGCATAGGCAGTTTTTTAAATGTAGTTGCTCTAAGAGCTATTTCAAAAGAATCTATTGTACTTCCACCATCAAAATGTCCTGAATGCGGGGAACCTATAAAATGGTACGATAATATACCCGTTTTATCATATTTATTCACTTTTAAAGGTAAATGCAGAAATTGCGGCTGCAAGGTTAGCAAACAATATCCTATTGTTGAAGCGTTAACAGCTGTTATATTTTTAGCTGTATTTTTAGCTTTCGGAGCAAGTATAAAAACAATTCTTTTACTTATTTTATTATGTATTTCAATTGTTATTTGTATTACAGATTTTAAAAAAGAATATGTATTTGACTCTCACAGCTGGGCTTTAATTATTTTTTCAATTATTGCTTCATTATACTTTAATGGTTTAGAAAATTATTCTAAACCTGCAATCGGCTTGATAGTTGGGGTTGTTGCAATGGAAGCTGTTGCAAGGCTTGCATATTATCTTATAAGAAAGAAATCTCAAGAAAAAACAGCAGATACGGAAAATAACGAAGAAGTAAAAGAAGAAGTACAAACAGAAACACCAAGCGAAGAATCAACAGAAGTTGCTAATCAAGATGAAGATATCAATATTAACGAATATGTTGAAAAAAACAAACGTGCTTTTGGTGAAGGTGATACATACTTAGCAGCTGCAGCAGGCGCATTATTAGGCTGGAAATATCTTCTTGCCGCTATTGGTTTAGCTATTATTTTGCAAGCTGTTTGCATACTTCCTCAGTTCTTGATGAATTTATACAAACAAAAACAATTTAGATTATTATTCTCTTTAACAGCATTTATTGTTTTAGCATGCATATATTGGATTATTTCAAATATTGTAAGCGTAAACATCTTTGTTGCATTTGGTTTTGTAATTGCGTTAATTTTCTTTGCAATAGATTCTATTACAAGATTAAAGCAGACAGTAAACGACCAAGGCTTTGCTGCAATTCCGTTTGGACCCGCATTATTATGCGCAACATTTTTACTATTTTTCTACGGTCCATACATTATAGGATTTTTGAAAAAACATATATTTATGATTTTAGGATAATTTTTTTAACTCTATAAGCAAAAGATAATAATATTTTGCAAGTGCTTGAGTTAAATTATCAACTTGGAACTTAGCAGGAATGATTTGATGCATTTCTGCTTCAAGAAAATATTCATTATCAATTTCTTTTAAAAGTTCCATTTGCATAATATCTTTTTTATTATTTCCGCTCAATATTTGTACAATAATTTGCTTTTCCATATCTTTTAAGGTTAAAAACTTTTTCTTTTTATTATCTTCAAGCCAAAAGAAAAGAAAATGTAAATTTAAAATAACGTTTTTTAGGTTTAGTTTTATATTAGGGTTAATATAATCATAGGCGATTTCAAAAATTACCGAATTAAAATAATAGCGTTCAGAAAGGTATCTAAGTTCAAGTTCTTTATATATTTTTTTGAGAAAATCTATAAAAATTTTATCTGTCTCAAACAGATATTTCATTTTATATAATTGTTTTTCATATTTTTCTTTATTATTCAAATGTTTTTTAAGAAGCAAGTATTGTTTTTTAATCTCGGGCGGGAGGTTAAATATTTGTTCGACAAGGTAGGTAATTAAAAAACCTTCTTTTTCATTTGTGGTTTTAAGTTTATTGAACACGATATTAAGGCTGGTTTCGATATTTTTATCAAAACCAAGTATATGTTTCAAATTTTGAAGCATATTGTAGGATTTATTAAGATTTAGGCATAATATATTTTGCATTTTTGAAGTTAGATACAAATTAAAATTATCTCGTATAAAACGATTATCCTTTATATTTAATACATAAAATAAATTTATTTTCAATAAAATTTATAGTTTAAATGCAACAAATATGACTACTCTTTAAGTGTATAGATTGTAGTATTGAAATACCCTAAACTTATAAA
This sequence comes from uncultured Vampirovibrio sp., assembly GCA_910583875.1. Taxonomy (GTDB): domain Bacteria; phylum Cyanobacteriota; class Vampirovibrionia; order Gastranaerophilales; family Gastranaerophilaceae; genus Avigastranaerophilus. Next base: position 132,408 of record CAJTXT010000005.1, read on the forward strand.
TATGAACATATCAGAAATATTTGGACATAATGTAAAAAAATATAGGGACTTGCACAATTTATCACAAGAAGAATTGGCATTTCGTTTGTCGGTTAATCTGTCTAATATAACAAGGATTGAGGCTGGAGCACAATTTGTTACCGCTGAAACATTACAGAAAATTGTTGATATTTTCAACATTGAACCATCAAAATTATTTGAAGTAAATAAAGAAGATATAAAACAAAATAAAAAAAGTACAAATAAAGAAAAACTAATAAAATATATAGAAGTTCAAACAGAAGAAGATTCTAAATATTTTCTAGCTTGTTTTAAACAATACATAAAACACATAGCAAAAATATCAAAATAATGTTTTAATTATCTTTTAATGCATCTATTATCGTAAGTATAATTTTTCTTTTCTCAAAAGATAAATCTTTGAATTTTTCGCATATTAAGAATTGAAGTTCTTTATCATCAATGTTTAAAGACTCATCATCAAATAAAAATAATCTTGCGACAGGAAGATTTAAAGTTTCTACTACTTTGACAAAAACAGGATATGAAGGGAAAGTATAACCTGTTTCAATACCTGATAATGTTTGGGGAGTAATGCCTGCTTTATCCGCAAAATCAATTTGGCTTAACCCTAACTTATTTCTATAATATTTAACTCTTTTTCCAAAGTCTTTTTTAAAATCCATCATTATTCAAATGTAATAATGATAAGCATTTTTAGCAATCAACTATAATCGTATTATTCGACTATGATTTAAATGGTTATAATTTATACTACACTTAAAAATTTATTGTCACCCTGAATTTATTTCAGGGTCTTACCAGCTTATTAGTAATTTTTTAATTCTTTATCCATTATAAATCTTTAGTATTCATTTCTTATTGGTAAGATGCTGAAACAAGTTCAGCATGACATATTTAATTTTTTCCTAATAAGATTCAAAGTTATATCAATTTAACTATTTTTCCAAAATATTTATAATACTATGACAAAAAGTACTCTTAAAAAAGAATTAGGTTCAAAATTTCAATCTATGAGGAAACGCCTAGGTTTATCACAAGAAAAACTAGCAGAGTTAATAGGTGTATCAACCAACACCATATCAAAGATTGAAACAGGAAATAGATTCCCATCTTGTAAAACATTCGAAAATATAGCTAGTGCTTTAGAAATAAATTTATCAGAGTTATTTGATTTCACAAATAAAAACATTCAACCAGATGTAACCAAATCTTTAATTCTTGAATTAAAAGAATGCGATATTGAAACACAAAAAGTTATTCTAGCTTTTACAAGATTTTATAAAAAAGAACATCACAAATAATTTTTGAGAGTTATATAAAATTTACACAGAATCTACTTAAAATACAGCAATAATGTCATGCTGAACTTGTTTCAGCATCTTACCAATAAGGAATTGAAACAAAAGAATACAATATATAAGAATAAAAAGCATAATTATAAGCTGGTAAGACCCTGAAACAAGTTCAGGGTGACAACTTTAGATAGTTCAATTTATAGTTGTATATAGCCCATAATTTTTTTAGTACTCATTATAAGAGGACAATAACAATCTAGAAAATACTAACTATATTACTTATTATTATTCAAAGGAGAATTATCATGAATAATATAAGTATATTAAAAGAAATAGGCAAATTTCTGAAAATGTATAGAGAATCTAAAAATATATCAATAAAAGAACTATCAAAACGCACAAACCTAAGTGAAGATGAAATAATTAAAATTGAAAATGCAGAAATTGACCAATATATGTTTGTAAATGCCTTTGTAAATTATGTAATGAAAATCTATGTAAAAGCTTTATCTGACAATAAATAAATTAATTTTGATAGTTCTGCAAACTATGATAACGCCATAAATATTGCAGCCCAAAATCTTAATGATAAAGATAAACAATTTATCCTTAATTTTATTCAGCTTTATCAAAAATCAAAACAATAAATTATATACTTATAAATAAACTGTCACCCTGAATTTATTTGACTACTTTTTCCGAAATCTATGATTTCGAGAAAAATGTCTGGTTTTCCACAGGGTCTTACCAGCTAAAATATTATTTTCAAATTGGTAAGATGCTGAAAAAAGTTCAGCATGACAGTTATTATTTTTAATAATGTATCAAATAAAAAACATTTACATTTCCAAAAGTCACCAATACCACAAAGTTTTGGAAATATATTTCCAAAACTCTAATTTTATACAAAAATCATATTAATAACATTCGATAATATTCCTAATGTTTCACACAATGGAATAAAACAAATATTTGCACTAGATTGGTTATTATCTTAATAATAGTTTTTTAAAAATTTTTTATTTGACTTTTATTTAAACATCATTAAATAAAAAATATGTTATTCGATTTCCTAAAACAAAAGCATGAATGCCAGCATAAGAATGTACCAATAGATGTTGATGAAGCATACTGCCCTGATTGCGGAGCATTAGTTAAAAACAAATGGTACCTTGTTCGCTGCAGCTGCTGCAACATAAAACGCAGCGCACATACGCAATATAATGAAATAAAACCGGACTCTAAATACTGCCCAAACTGCGGTGCTACAGATTTTTATGTCCAAGAACTTGATAAAGTTAATTTTATGGATATTCATTATGCAATTTATAAAAAAGTTATAATACCGCAAGGCAATTGCACCACACGTCAAATATGGATAGAAAAGGAGGAAAATCTATTACAGGAGAAAAAACTCATAGGGTTTAGGAATTAATACACGAAAGACCGTCAAAATGGCGGTCTTTTTTTGCGGAATAAGAAAAATGCACAAGGGGTATTTGTTTCGAAGTCCATTGATTTTAGGAACCGCGAAATTACAGGACGAGAAGCAAATACCCCTTGTGCATTTTTCTTATTCCGCAAAAACAAACAACAAAACAGTAAAAGATTTAATTTTTCGTCCTGTGATTTCGCGGTTCCTAAAATCAATGGACTTCAAAATTAAATCTTTTACTGTTTTGTTGTTTGTTTTTAAGCTTAAGCTTCAAGCTCTTTAATCTTAGCAATAATACTATCTAAAGCTTCACCGGCTTTATCATTATCAACCTGACAAGTACCGGCATTCATATGTCCGCCGCCAGCATATTCATACATCATTGCACCAACATCTATAGGGCAAGAGCGGTTTACAATTGATTTACCAACCGCAAAAACAGTATTTTGATTTTGCTTACCATTAAATATATGAACAGAAATATTGCATTCTGGGAACAAAGCATAAACCATAAATCTGTTACCAACATGAATAACTTCTTCATTACGTACATCAAGAATTGCAATATTACCGTCTACTCGTGTACATCTTTTTATCTGTTCTTTAAAGTTTTCTTGTTCTTTATAGTACAAATCAACTCTTTCACGAATATCAGGGTCTTCCATAATTTCTGTAATTGATTTTTGTGAGCATAAATCAACTAATTTCATCATTAAATTATAATTAGAAATATTAAAATGTCTGAAACGACCTAAACCTGTTCTTGGGTCCATTAAATAATTCAAGAAAACCCAGCCTTGAGGGTCTAAAACATCTTCCTTATTAAAATTTGTACAGTCAGCTTTATCAACAGCTTCCATTAAATCATAAAGGTGAGAAGAAAATCTGTCTTCACCGCCAAAATATTCATAAATAATTCTTGCAGATGATGGAGCAGCAGGCTCGATAATATAGTTTTCTTTTACATCTTTTGTTCTTACAGCTTCACTTGAATGGTGGTCAAACGCCATATAAACACCGCTTGAATATGGCAAGCTTGCTGTTATATCATTTTCTGTTAATTGAATTTTACCGTCTTGAACATCTTTAGGATGCACAAATTTAACATCATCAATTAATCCAATTTCCTTAAGTAATGCGGCACAAACTAAACCGTCAAAATTACTTCTTGTATATAGTGTATATGTCTCACTCATAGTTAGTCCTCCGTACAAATTGTACTATATCTGAACAACAACTGACTCATCTTATTATATGAATCCTCTTATTAATAAGATATCAAATTTTTTACATTTTTTCAATAAAAAAAGGAAGGTTTTTTATCCCTTCCCTTTTATTTCTAGCCTTTTAACGATTCAATAAGTTCATTTATTGCTTTTTCCTGAACTTCTATCTCTGCAATTCTGCCTTTTGTTTGTTCAATCAATTCAGGTTTTGCATTTGCCATAAACTTCTCGTTATTTGTTCTTGCAAGTAAGCTTTTCTTTTCATTTAAAAGTTTTTCAAGCTTTTTATTCTGGCGTTTAACTTCTTCATTCAAATCAATCAATCCTGCAAGCGGAATAATAATTTTTGAATTACTTACAACAGTTGAAGCTGATTGTTTATTTGTTTTATGACTTTCATCAACATATTTAATATCTTCAACTCTTGCTAAACGGTGAATATAAGCCTCAACCTTTTTAAAGATTTCTTCTTCTGAGTTTCCTGCAATAATTTCAATATTAACTTTAGTTGAAACAGGAATATTAAAGCTTTGTCTTACGTTTCTTAAAGACTTAATTGTTTCAAATACAAGTTCCATTTGAGTATTTTCTTCAACAAATGAATTTTTCTCTTCAAATACAGGGAACTTAGCAAGCATAATAGCTTTTACATCTGTATTTTTAGGCAATAACTGCCATATTGACTCAGTAATATGAGGCATTACAGGATGAAGAAGTCTTAATGTCATATCAAGAACGTATCTTAAAACTCTTTGAGTATTTAATTTTAGTTCTTCATTTTGTAATTGAATTTTAGCAATTTCAACATACCAATCGCAATATGAATTCCAAAAGAAATCATATAAAGTATGTGCCATTTCACCTATACGGTAGTTTTTAACATTTTCATTTGTTTCTTTTGCAGTTTCATTTAATTTATTTAAAATCCATTTATCGGCAAGAGTCAATTTAGAATAATCAATATCTTTATCATCAACACCTTCAAGGTTCATAAGAACAAATCTTGAAGCATTCCAAATTTTGTTAGCAAAGTTTCTGCCATATTCAAATTTTTCATCGCTGATTTTAATATCTTGTCCGCCATAAGTACATAAAGAAGTCAAAGTAAATCTTAAAGCGTCGCAGCCATATTTATCAATAATGCCGACAGGGTCAATTGTATTACCTTTAGACTTAGACATTTTTTGACCGTTTTCATCACGTATTAAACCGTGTATATAAACAGTTGAGAATGGTGCCTTTTTAGTAAATTCTTCACCCATTGTAATCATTCTTGCAACCCAGAAGAAAATAATATCGAAACCAGTTACAAGTGTTGAGGTTGGATAGAATTTTTTGAAGTCTTCAGCTTCTGTATTAGGCCAGCCCATAGTTGAAAACGGCCATAAACCTGATGAAAACCAAGTATCAAGTACATCAGATTCTTGTGTATATTTTGTTGGATCCGGATTTTCCTTCGCAACAACCATTTCACCTGTTTCATTGTTATAATAAGCAGGAATTTGATGTCCCCACCACAATTGACGTGAAATACACCAATCACGAATATTTGTCATCCAGCCAAGATAGTTTTTAGTCCAGCGTTCTGGTACAAATTTAATATCGCCGTTTTCAACTGCTGCAATAGCTGCCTTTGCTAAAGGTTCCATTCTTACAAACCATTGTTCAGAAAGTAACGGTTCAATAGTTGTATTACATCTTTGGCATTTACCAACATTGTGTTCGATAGGTTTAATTCTTACTAAACGATTATTATATTCAAGAAGTTCTACTGTTTTTTGACGAGCTTCTTCACGTGTTAAGCCTTGAACATCAACATGAACTTCAGGGCAATGTTTCATTCTGCCTTCTTCATCAATTACCCAGATTGGTTGTAAATTATGGCGTTTACCAACTTCATAGTCATTAGGATCATGTGCAGGTGTAATTTTTAAAGCACCTGTTCCGAAGTGTTTATCAACATAATCATCTGCGATAATAGGAATTTCTCTTCCTGTTAAAGGAACAAGAACTGTTTTACCGATTAATTCTTTATATTTATAATCATCAGGATTAACAGCAACCGCAACATCGCCGTATATTGTTTCCGGTCTTGTAGTTGCAACAACGATTGCACCTTGTTCATCTTTTAACGGATAGCTTATTTCCCATAAGTTACTGTTTTCTGTTTCATAGTCGGTTTCAACATCTGAAATAGCACTTTGACAGCGCGGACACCAGTTAACAATATATGCCCCTTTATATATTAAATCTTTTTCATAAAGTTTAACAAATACTTCTTTTACAGCGTCGCTGCAGCCCTTATCAAGAGTAAAACGAACTCTTGACATATCAAAAGAAGCGCCAAGTCTTTTACATTGGTTCAAAATAGCATTTTTATGCGCATTTGCCCATTCCCAAGTTTCTTCTAGGAATTTTTCTCTACCCAAATCAAAACGGGTTTTACCTTCTTGTCTTAATTTCTTTTCAACAACATTTTGCGTCGCAATACCAGCATGGTCAGTTCCTGGCATCCACAATGTTTCATACCCGGACATTCTATGATATCTGACAAGAATATCCTGCAATGTTTCATCTAATGCATGCCCCATGTGTAATACACCTGTTACATTTGGCGGTGGTATTACGATTGAATAAGGTTCTTTTTCAGATTTTGCATCTGCCTTAAAACATTCATTATCTTCCCAAAACTTATAAATGCTTTCTTCTGTTTCTTTTGCATTATATACAGTTGGTAAATCTTCTATTCTTGTCATATTACTTTTACCCTTTTTGCTTCCTTATACATTATATTATCTTATATAAATTTGAAAAATAAAGAATAATAAAATAGATTGGGAAGTTAATTTCGAAGTCCATTGTTTTTAGGTATCGCGAAAACACAGGACGAGAAATAAACTTCCCAATCTATTTTATTATTCTTTATTTTGTTATTTAAGCAATGAACAACCTGTCATTTCTTCCGGTTTTTCAACGCCCATAATATCAAGGACAGTTGGAGCTATATCACATAAAGCACCTGTTTCTTTTAATTCTACATCACCTGCATTCATTACAAATAATGGAACAGGGTTAGTTGTATGTGCAGTATATGGAGCGTGTGTTACTTTATCTTCCATACATTCAGCATTACCATGGTCAGCAGTTAAAACAACCGCAACATCATTAGCTTTTGCCTTTTCAACAATTTTTCCTACGCAGTTATCAACTGTTTCACAAGCTTTAACAGCTGCTTCCATAACACCTGTATGACCTACCATATCAGGGTTTGCAAAGTTTACCAGAATAAATCCATAATCTTTGTTATCAATTGCTTTTAGTACTTCTTCACAAACTGCATCTGCACTCATTTCAGGCTGCAGGTCATAAGTTGCAACTTTTGGTGAATTAATTAAAACTCTTGTTTCTAGTTTGTTTGGTTCATCAATACCACCATTAAAGAAAAATGTTACGTGAGCATATTTTTCTGTTTCAGCAGTTCTAAATTGTTTTATGCCTTTTTTATCAAGCCATTCGCCTAAAATATTTGTTAAAGGCTGAGGTTCAAACGCAACAGGGAATGGAAAAGAAGCATCATATTGTTTAAATGTTACATAATAGATATTTTTTCTTACCACTTTTCTTTCAAATCCGTCAAAATCTGCAAAATTAATAGCTTTTGAAATTTCTCTTGCTCTATCAGGACGGAAATTAAAGAAAATAACAGCATCATTATCTTCAATTCTTGAATTTGGAACATTAATAACAGTTGGTTCAACAAATTCATCATTTACGCCGTTTTGATAAGAAGTTTTAACAGCTTCAACTGCTGAATCTGCTTTATTACCTTCACCTAAAAGAAGCATGTTATAAGCACGTTCTACTCTGTCCCAGCGATTATCTCTATCCATTGCATAGTATCTGCCTGAAACAGAAGCAATAGGAGGTAAACCTGCTTCTTTTAATTTTGCTTCAATTGTTTCTAAGAAACCAACTGCACTTTGAGGTGGTGTATCACGGCCATCTAAAAACGCATGCAAATAAACTTTTTTAAGACCTTGTTGTTTTGCAAATTCTATTAAAGCTAAAATATGTTCTAATGAAGAATGAACACCGCCTGTTGAAACAAGACCAAATAAATGAAGTGATGAATTATTTTCTTGAACATGTTTTACAGCGTTTAAGAATTTTTCATTTGTAAAGAAATCACCGTCTTTTATTGATTTATTTATTCTTGTTAAATCTTGATAAACAATTCTTCCTGCACCAATATTTAAGTGACCTACTTCAGAATTTCCCATTTGTCCGTCAGGCAAACCTACATGTTCACCATCAGCATAAATTTGAATATTTTTTTCTTCTTTATAAAATCTGTCCATATTAGGTGTTTTAGCAACTAATGTAGCATCTTTAGGGCAGTCTTTATTTATACCCCAACCGTCCATAATACAAAGTAATACTCTTTTTGTCATAATTTGTTCCTTTTTTATGTTGTTATAGTTATATTATCTGATATAAAAAAAAGATTTAAAGTACATTTTTTAAATTTAATCATAAATTTGTCTTGTTATATTTTTTACCCAGCCATATTTTCTGTAATGATGAATAACAACAGGAAGTTTTATTATTTCATCAAAATTTATAATCAAAAATACAATTACGACAGGCAATTTGAAATAGAAAGCAGCAATAAATCCGGCAGGAACTGCAAAACACCACATTGTGACAGTATCACAAATTAAACCAAATCTTGTATCACCTCCAGCCTGAAAAATCCCGGCTATTGTTGTTACATTATAAGCTTTACCTACCATATATAAAGCACATAATATCATCATCCATTTTAAATAATACAAAGCTAGAGGTGTTAAAATAACAAAACTTAAAACAAAAGGCGTAACTGCAAGCAATATCATGCCGGAAGCTAAACCACTAATAACTGCTAAACGGCATAAAAGACGACCATATTTTTTTGCTTGTTCTAAATTTCCTTTACCTAATTCATTACCAACTAATATACTTCCACCATTCGCCAAACCAATGCAATAACATACAATAAGGTTTTTGACTATATTCGCAATTGAATTAGATGCTACAGCATCACTTCCAAGATGTCCCATTATTACAGAATACATTGAAAATCCAATTCCCCAGGAAAGGAAATTACCCAGTATTGGCAATGTATATTTCCAAAAATCCAATACAAGTACTTTAGTCGAATTTATAATATATTTTATTCTTAATTTAATTCTTTCTTTTGGCAAAGTCTCACAATATGCCCAAACTAATTCAAATAATTTAGAAATTGATGTAGCAAGCGCAGCACCCGCAATTCCCATTTTCGGGAAACCTAAAAGACCAAATATAAATATTGCATTTAAAAGAATATTCAAAACAACCGAAGTTGAGCTTATCATCATTGATTTAACTGCAAGATTTGAATTTTTTAAAATACAAAGAAAAATCTGAGATATAGCTATAAAAATAAAAGATACCGAAACATATCTTAAATAAATAATTCCCTCGTTTATCAATTCTTTTTCATTTGTAAAAAGAAACATTAAATAATTTGGTATAAAAATTGAAACAAAGAAGAAAAATAGCGATATAATAAATGCAATTTTTACAACATAAGCAAATACCCTTTCAACAGATACTTTATCGTCTTTACCAAAATACTGGGCTGCTAATACACTTGTACCTGCGGCTAAACCACCAATAATCAAGTTAAAAATAAAGATTATCTGTCCAGCAAGAGATGATGCCGACAATGATGTTTGGCTTACAAAGCCCAACATAAAAGCATCAGAAGCATTTACACAAGCTAACATAAATTGCTGAAATGCAATTGGGAATACAAGTTTATTTAATTTCTCGAAAAATTGGCTGTTTTCTTGTGCAAAAATCTTCATAACAAAATGGATTTTATCAAGAATAAGAATGAATTAAAATATTAGATTTTTCTTTTCTAAAATATGCTACAATTAATAAATAATATAAAGATTATGACTTACATTAAAACATTACTATTAACAATTATTATTGAAACAGCGGTGCTATATATTTTAAAAGGATTAATACATAAAAAATTCTTATAACTTCAAATTTAGAAAATACAGAGAAATAATTTCTCTGTATTTTCTTTAGCTAACTTAATGATAATACCTATCAATAATATTTTTATGTTATTTATTTCACAACAACTAATGAAGTGGAAACAGAAGGCAATAATTGAGGCAGTTTCAATCCTTCATGAGCTACTAAAGCTGTTGATTGTGACTTTATCATTTGTGGAACCATTACAAAACCTGTATGCATAAAATAAACCCCTATATAACTGACCTACTCTTATATAAAGATAATTCCACATACAATAATTGTTATAACATTACTTTTTGTAAAAGAATAAAGTTTTGATTATGTACTTCGAAGTCCATACCTAACAGCTAAAGCTGACGGATACAGGCTCATTACTGCTCGCAAGCTGCGCGTATTCGCTTTGTATGATTTTAGGAACCGCGAAATCACAGGACGAGAAGTAAAACCCAAAGCTTTATTCTTTTACAAAAACATTTATTTACTAAAAATCTTCATTATTTTATCAATAAAACCTTCTTCATCAGAAGCTGATTCTGCCGAATTTCCTATATTCATTGAAGAAACTTTTGCTTTAAGTTTTTCTGTATCAGGAGACATCGGAGCTTTTGCTAAATATTTTTCATAAGAATCTTTTGCAGAAGAATAATCTTTGATTTTCTCATAGCAAATACCGAGTTTATTATAAACCTCATAATCAGAAGAATTTAATTTTGCTGCTTTTTTATAATAATCTATAGCAACTTTATGTTCATACATATCTGCATAGATATCACCAAGTCCTTTTAATGCCATTGTATTTTCAGGTTCTTGTCTTACAAGTTTTTCATAAAATTCCATTAAACTTGTTTTATCGCCGGAAGCTTCATTGATTTTAATTATTTCCTTTACTGCTTCACTTTTATTTGAATCAAATCTATGTGCATTTAGATATTCAGCTAAAGCAAGTTCGTACTCTTGTTTATAAGAATAACATTTACCCATATTATAATGATAGCCGTATGAATCGTTATTTTCATCACAAACAAGTGCTCTCATTTGATATGTTAACGGGTTTTGAGGCGCCAATTCATTGAATTTATCTATATATTCGCTGCATTTTTTCCATTCTTTTTTATTAAAGTAATATTCAGCAAATAAAGCATAATAATTTGCGTTTGTTTTGTCTTCTATTGTATTTAAAATTTTGTAGGCTTCTTCATTTTCGCCTTTCATTAAGTATGCTTTAGTTCTTGAAAAATCATTTCTTGCATATTCTAATGCTTTATCAAATTGTCCTTCTTTTAAATAAAGACCTGAGAGATATTCTGTAAGTTCATTAACCTGAGGGAAGGCCTTTACGCCTCGTTCTAATATATTTATAGCCGAAAATCTGTCATTCATTCCTGCATATAAATCTGCCAATTTATAATAAATTGCCATATCATCTTTATGTTCAATAATTCTATAATATTCATCTATTGCATTTTGAATTTTATCAGTATGTTCATAAGCTTTTGCAAGAAGAAATCTTGCGTTTATTATTTCAGTTTCTTCTGTAGTTGAATTAATAGCCTTTTTATAATCATCAATAGATTGTGTTACTTTTTCATTTAGAATTTTATATTTAGCACGGGTAATATAATATTTATATTTATTAGTATTATTGTAAATATCAAGTAATTCAGAATAACCGATTAAAGAGTTAGGATTAACAACAACAAGTTCTTCCCAGTATTTTGCAGCATCTTCTGACTTTTCCATTGTTTTTGCAAGAAGTGCTATTTTCTCAAGATATTCAGCATCGTCTTTATATTTTTCATAAGATTTTTCAAGCATTTCGTATGCTTTATCGTATTGTTCTTCATCTATAAGCATTTGAGCCTGCATTAAAATACCGTTTGTCATAAATATCCTTTTTCCTAATCTTTTAATCAATTATACAACATAATAGTAATTAACAATAGTCGAGTTGTTAGATTATCAGGAGGATAGGTTTTTGCAGAAAAAGTGCTTGGGATATTATTTCAATGGACTTCGAAATAATATCCCAAGCACTTTTTCTGCAAAAACCTAATAAAGCAACAAAGATAATACTTTTTAATTTCGTACATACTACTTTTATACGAAAAATTAAAAACCGCATATTAATTTATTCATAATTATGTATGATTTAAAAACAAATTTGTACTGCTAATATTAACCTATATTCCTTGGAAAAAACGATGATACACATATCCCTAATCTACAGCTATGATTAAATCATAGCCTTTTTCTTTTATATATGGATTTAATCCTTTTCTATGTATATATCAAAGATTTCTCTTTCGGTATTAGAGCTTAAAATTTTTCTGTCCGTTTTATATACTAATTTTAAATATTCATTTTTAGATACATCAATATCCTCTTGTATTATGCTATATCTTGCATTTTCAGGAAAATCTTCTTTTCTGTCATTTTTCGAATTTGAATATGAATAAAAAGTTATATAAGATTCTGTTATAACATTATAAAATTTTCTTTTTGGCAGATATGCCGCAATTGAAGAATATAAATATGGATTTCCAAATGCTATAAATTCTTCTTCATCATCTAAATTAGTTTTTATGTATTGTGCTATTTGTTTACCGTTTGAAAAATTATACTTAATATCGTAAATCAAACTAACTGGTGAAATAAGACAGCTAATTGAAAACAATACGTAAAAAGCTATAATTCCGTACGAAGCAAGTTTTTTTGCTTCTGCTTTTGCAATCCAAAAACAAAAAATTAATATAAGAAATATCAAATAAATTTTTTGATATAAAATCCCGTTAAAATATACTTTTGAAAAAATCAAAAACATATAAGAAAGAGAAACAGCTGCAATTATAAAAATCTTTTTACTGCATTTATATATTGCAGATAAGAACATAAATAAAAACGGATAAAACAGAATTATACTGATTATTGAAAAATAATTTCTTGTAAAAGCACTATATTGCATTAAATAATAAGTAAGAATTTTAGGAATAATAGTTAAAATTTGGGAGAAAGATAAACCCATTCTAACATCCGGCATTAATGCATAATTAATATCATGAACTTTAAAAAATACAAAAAATAAAATAAAGAAATTAACAGTCAATATTGATATAGGCAAAATTTTTCTTCTGTTTTCAATTACAAACAAAAATGCCAAAATAAAACAAAATCCAAGCATATAAAGATGTGAATGAGACAATAATACAATTATTAAAGAGTAAAAAATAGGATATTTACTTCTTTTAGGATGCAAAATAGCAAGTATAAATAGAAATAAAGGAATAAGTGAATAATTCCTTGCCACAATTGGAAGATAATATATAAAACCTGCACTGAAAATTATAATAAATTTCTCAAATTTACTAAATGGAGATTTAAATAAAACTAAATAAACAGCAGCAAATATAAGCAATAAACTTATAATTTGCATAGACAAAACAGAAAATCCCATTTTTGCAGGAACAAATAGAAATAAATACCACAAAATAGGATGACCTTCTATTCTTGCCATTTTACAAATATCAATAAAACTAGAATCTCTTACAATACACCAGGCTTGTGCTTCATCTCTCCATATTTCATGAAAAGATAAAGATAAACAAGCTATCATAAGCCATAAAAGTAATAAGAAAATATTTAATTTGTTTTTTTTAATAAAACTAAGAAATTTTTGCATAATTTTCACCATTTTTATTTATATATTAACTTAAATATAATATAGTTTATGTAACGCTTTGTAAGACTCAAGCTTGTTTTCCTTGTAAGTTATTAATGTTTTTTATATTCTAAAAAAAGCTGAAATAGTATGGTGATAACCAAGAGAGCAAGAGGGAATATGAAAAATATAAGTATATTTACATTGTTATGTCTATTATTAAATGCACAAAAAGCAAGTGCATTAGGGGTAGACGAAACAATTGAAAAATATTTTGCTCCTTTTTCAGACGCTTTTTCATCATTTATTTTTGCACCTGTAAATATATTTGGAGCAAAAGTTCCTGTATTAATTTTTATAATTATTATTGTAAGTATTATTTGTACATTTTACTTGCGCGGAATAAGCATTTGGGGATTTAAACATTCCTTATACCAAATTTTTCATAAAAAAGATAATTCCGGACATGATGGAGAAGTTTCTTCTTTAGGCGCTTTAGCTACCGCACTTTCAGGAACAATCGGTATAGGCAACATGGCAGGTGTTGCAATTGCAATTTCTATTGGCGGACCCGGTGCAATGTTTTGGATGTGCGTTGGAGCTTTCTTTGGTATGGCAATCAAGTTTTGCGAAGTAACTCTTGCATTAAAATATAGAACTTTTAATCAAGACGGTTCTGTATCGGGCGGACCAATGTTTTATATTGCTCAAGGTTTTGCTGAAAAAGGTTTTCCAAAGCTTGGTAAAATCCTAGCTTATGTTTTTGCAATAGCATGTTTACCCGGTACTGTCGGCGGCGGATGTATGCTTCAAACAAATCAGGCAGCACAGCAATTTATTGTAATAACAGGCGGACAGAATAGTTTCTTTGCTGACCATAGCTGGTTATTCGGACTTTTTGTTGCTATAATTGTAGGCTTAGTAATTGTTGGCGGTATAAAAAGTATAGCTAATGTTACTTCAAAAGTAGTTCCTATTATGTGTATTTTATATGTCGGTGCGAGTTTAATTGTTATCGTAACACATTTTACTCAAATTCCTCACGCAATTTATACTATTATTAATGAAGCTTTCTTCCCAAAAGCTGTTGCAGGCGGGATGATTGGTTCTTTAATTATAGGTTTAAGACGTTCTATTCAATCTAATGAAGCAGGTATTGGTTCTTCACCTATTGCTTATGCAGCTGTAAAAACTAATGAACCAGTTTCTCAAGGTTTTGTTTCTATGATAGAACCCTTCTTAGATACTGTTATTGTTTGTTCAATGACTGCTTTTGTAATTGTTCTTACTGGTGAATATTTAAATTATTCAAAAGGAATTTCAGGTGTTGAATTAACATCTGCAGCATTTCAAAGTGTAATACCATTCTTCCCTTATGTACTTGCAATTATTATTATATTATTTGCTTTATCAACTATATTATCATGGGCTTATTACGGTCAAAAAGCTTGGACATTCCTTGTTGGTGAAGGTAATAAACGTATAAAATTATACCAGCTTGTTTTTTGCTTATTTATAATTATAGGTTCAGCAATGAATATTAAGAGTGTTATTGATTTTACAGATGCAACATATCTTGTTATGGCTGTACCGAATTTACTTGCTGTATTACTTTTACTAAAAGATATTAAACAACTTTTAATCGATTACAGCAAACGTCATAACTTAATTTTCAAAATGAATAAAGTTTGGTTTAAAGATGAGCAATGATTTAAAAAGAACACTAAATCTCAAGGACTCAATTTCTGTAGTTGTGGGTTCAATGGTAGGTTGCGGAATTTTTATTGTATCTGCTGACATTTCAAGACAAGTAGGTTCTGCCTCATTAATGCTGTTTGTTTGGTTTCTAGCTGGAATATTTTCTTTAGCTGGTGCAATTGCTTACGCTGAACCTGTATTAAATATAAAAGAAGATGGCGGACAATATATATTTTTAAAAAAAATGTTTAACGATTTAACCGCCTTTTTATATGGCTGGTCTTTACTTTTAGTTATACAAACCGCAACTATTGGTGCTGTTTGTATTGCTGTTGGTAAATTTTTAGGTATTCTTTTTCCACAAATAAGCTCTACTAACTATTTATTACAAACACCTTATTTTAATATTTCAACTCAGCAGTTATGTGCTGTTATAATATGCTGTCTGCTTACTTTTATAAATTCACGAGGTATAAAATACGGCGTTATAACCCAAAATATTTTTACAATTACAAAAGTTCTATCAATTGTCGGCGTAATTGTCTTTGGTATTTTATTTGGAATTAATCATGAAGTTATAATTGCAAACTTTTCTAGTATTTTGGAAAGTTTAAATTTTTCTTTCTCCTCAATGGAAGTAATTGCTACAGCAACTGTTGGTGCAATATTTGCAATGGTAACTTGGAATAATATTACTTTTATTTCAGCAGAAGTAAAAGAACCAGAAAAAAATATACCTTTAGCATTATTCTGGGGCGTAGTTATTGTTATGGTTCTATATTTATTAATTAACATCTTATATGTTTGTTCAATACCAATTGAACAAATAAAAACAGCACCTGAAGATATTGTTGCAGTTGTATTAATGCAAAATATAACTGGAGCAATCGGTAAAATTATTATTGCAGTTATAATTCTTATTTCTGCTTGCGGAAGTGCAAACGGATTAATAATGACCGGAGCAAGAGTATATTATCAAATGGCAAAAGATAAACTGCTTTTCAGACGATTAGCATTAATAAATAAAGATACAAATGTACCTGTAAATTCATTATTACTTCAATGTTTATGGTCTTGCGTATTTATTTTGTTTTGTGGGAATTATAGTGAATTATTAGACTATGTTATCTATGCTGCACTTATATTTTATGTATTAACAGTTATAGGTATTTTTATTTATAGACTAAGATACAAAGAAACCATACAAAATAAAGTAAACAGCTTATATGGATTATTCTTTATTCTTACAGGAAGTTTTATCATATACTCTTTAACTCTTCATAAATTTGCAAGTTCAATGAAAACATTAATAATTATTGCAACAGGTATTCCAATATACTATGCTTGGAAAAAATTTAAACAGCAAAAACCTTGTGTAAAATAAAATAAAAATGTATCATATACTTATTATATTAATAATTTAAGAGGTAGAAGATGATAATTGATGACTTATTAAAAGAAGTTGTACAGTATAAAGCAAGTGACTTGCATGTATCAGTAGGGCTTCCGCCTGTAATCAGGGTAGATGGTAATTTGATGAGAACAAAATACCCCGCATTTACACCTGAAACAATAGAAGACTTACTTTTCCCAATGTTAAACAATGAACAAAGAAGAAGTCTTGAACAAACTTGGGAACTTGATATGTCATACGGGATAAACGGTATAGGACGTTTCAGGGTAAATATATATAAAAATAAAGGAACATACGCAGCAGCCTTCAGAACAATTAATAGTGTAATTCCTTCATTTGATACTTTAGGCTTATCTGATGTTGTAAGAAGCATAACAGAGCGTCCAAGAGGTTTAATTCTTGTAACAGGACCTACCGGTAGCGGTAAATCTACAACACTTGCTTCAATGATTGACTATATTAACGAAACAAGAAGTGAACACATTTTAACAATTGAAGACCCTATCGAGTTTGTTCATAAATCTAAAAAAAGTGTTATCCACCAAAGAGAATTAGGTCAAGATACACGTTCTTTTGCAAATGCACTTAAATCAGCATTAAGAGAAGACCCTGATATTATACTTGTAGGTGAGATGCGTGATATTGAAACAATCAGCTTAGCTTTAACAGCAGCTGAAACAGGTCACTTAGTATTTGGTACTTTGCATACTTCATCGGCAAGCCAAACAATTGACCGTATTATTGACGTTTTCCCAGAAGGTCAGCAGCAGCAGATTCGTGTTCAATTAGGCGGCTGTTTGGAAGCTGTATTTGCGCAAACTCTATTACAAAAGTTACAGCCAGACGGAACAAAAAAAGGTCGTGTAATGGCACAAGAAATTCTTGTTAAAAATAATGCTGTTTCTAATATGATTAGAGAGGGGAAATCTGCACAAATATATTCTGCAATTCAAACCGGTGCAGGATGCGGAATGCAAACATTAGAATCTGCACTTGCAGAATTATATAAGAAAAGATTAGTAACTGCAGAAGATGCTTTGATGAAATCTCAAAGACCGGATGAATTAAGAAGATTAGCAGGAATTAATGCAAACTAATTAAGCATTTACATAGAAAATAAAAGTAATTAACAAATCCGCCATAAGTAAAAAGACAGTAGACTTAATGGCGGCTTTTGTTGTTGAAATACCAACATTTTTTGCCCCGCCATGTGTACTGTAACCCTGTGTTGCACAAACTAAAGGAATTATTATTCCAAATACAAAACCTCTTAATAAGCTTATATAAACATCTCTCATATTTAACCATAACCAAACAGAAGACATATAACGATTTGGATGTAAATCAATTGCATAATATGAAATTATCATGCCGCCTAATATGCCAAGTAATATAGCCAAAACAACTACCATAGGAACTGTTAAAGCACCCGCAATAATTCTTGGTGCAAAATAATAACCTATCGGGTCAACTTTTAAAGTTTTAATTGCATCTACTTGTGATGTTACCTGCATATTTGCAATTTCTGCGCTTATTGCAGTACCCGCTCTTGCACTAATTGCTAACGCGGCAAACCCAGGGGCAAGCTCTCTAATTAAAGCTACGGCCAAAAAACCGCCAACATAACTTTCAGCACCTGACATCAAAAATTGTTTTGATACTTGAAGCGCAATTACTACAGCAGCTATAAATACAATGCTTAATGCAATTGGAAGAGAATCATAACTTATTAATGCGGCTTGAGTCATTATTGTTTTAAATTTTACATTACCGCCAAAAATATATTTTAGTGTTTGAATAAAATTTTCTATACAAAGTCCTAAAAAGCTAATCATTTTTTATAATTTTATCCTGTTTTCCACTAATAAGTTTAATTTTACCACAACTAATTAAATATTTCTTGCAAAAAACGAGGCAACTTCTTTCAAAGGAATAAAATGCGAAATTGGTCTGCCATGCGGGCAAGTATACGGATTTTTTGTTGTTCTTAATCGTTTAACAATTTCCTCCATTTGCCATAGCGTAAGCTTATCACCTGCTTTTATTGCAGCTTTGCAGGAAGTTGTTATTAAAATACGTTCTTCAATTGTATCTAAATCATTTTCAGGCGCGTTTTTCAGATTTTCTAAAAGTTCTGAAAGAATATCCTTTGGTTTTACATTTGACAATACTTGCGGTATTTTCTTAAAAATAATTTGTGTTTCTGATATTTTTTCAATTTGATAGCCAAATTTCATCAAATGTTCTTTGGCATCTTCTAATATTTCAATCTCCATTGGTTCTACATCCAAAACATCAGAAATAATAAGAAGCTGCGAAGCGATTTCTTTCTGTTTTTTTAATTTTTCATAAATATAGCGTTCTTCTGCAATATGCTGGTCTATAATTTCCAAATTATCCTCATTTTCAACAAGAATATATGTATTATTATATTGACCGATAACATTAACCTGCTTTAGTTTTGAAGGAGTTTCAAACTCTATTTCCATTTTTGTTTGCGCGGGTTCTTCAATAGGCTGAAATTCATTTTTTTCTTCTTTTTTCACATTTAAAGGAAATGTAAAAACTTCATCCGGTTCTTCATCTACAATAGTTTCTTCACTATAAGTTTTAATAAACGGAATTACATTATTATTTTTTTGTTCTTCAATTGCAGGAGTGAAATTTACGGCAGATAAAGCATAACTTATAGCACTTTGTACAAAGTTAAATATCTGATTTGGCGTTTTATACCTTATTTCACGTTTTGTAGGGTGCGCATTTACATCAATTTCTGCAGGATTAATATCTAAATTAATTACTACAAAAGGATAGCGACCATTAGGCATCATATTTTTATATGCAATATCAATTGCTTTCATTAAAATCGGACATTTAACAATTCTTCCGTTAACAAATGTATAGATAGATTTTTTACTTGAACGAGTATAGCTTGGAACTGACACATAGCCTGAAATCCCGATACCTGTTAATACATCTGTTTTTTTAACTTCTTTTAATTCATTTATAAGAGAAGTCGAATAAACTTCTGTAATTCTTGTTAATAAATCAGCATTTGGAGTTGTTGTAATAACTTGAGAATTATTATTTTTTAGAATGAACCCGACTTCAGGATGCGATATAGCTAAAGATTGAACAAGCTCTTGAATATATGCAAATTCTGTTTTTGCACTTTTCAAGAATTTTAAACGTGCAGGCTGATTAAAAAATAAATCTTCAACCTCCATAATAGTACCTTGAGCACAGCCGACTTTTGACGATTTAACAACGGAATTTTGAGATTCAACCTTTGTTCCATAGTCAAATTCATTAGTACGGGTAATACATGTAACTTTTGCAATAGAAATAATACTTGCAAGCGCTTCACCTCTAAAACCAAGTGTTTGAATATTAAACAAACTGTTTTCATCGGTTAATTTGCTTGTTGCATGTTTTGTAAAAGCAAGTTCAATATCCTCAGGATGAATACCACAGCCGTTATCAGCAATACGGATATTTCTGCATTCATTCGAAATACTTATTTCAATTTTAGTAGCACCTGCATCGATAGAGTTTTCAGCAAGCTCTTTTACAACGCTTGAAGGTCGTTCAATAACTTCACCCGCTGCAATTTGATTTATAAGATTAACACTTAATTGTTTTATTCTTCCCATAAAAGTATTGTAATACATTATAAATAAGAATGTTTATACACCCGAAATAATGTTACAAATTTTATTTTTTAAGTGATATAATTGCCGTATATGCGGGTGTAATTCAGTGGTAGAATGCAACCTTCCCAAGGTTGACGCCGCGAGTTCGAGTCTCGTCGCCCGCTTTTTAGAACTTAAGATAATACCTATGAATATAAATACAGTAATTTTTGATTTAGATGGAACATTATTAAATTCACTAGGCGACTTACATGCCTGCTTTAATTATGCTATAACACAATTTGGCTATCCTTCAAGAACTATAGAAGAAATAAAAAGTTTTGTCGGTAACGGTATAGTAAAAGCAATTGAACGTGCATTGCCACATAAAGTAAGCGATGAGGAATTAAATAAAATCGTTAGTTTATTTAAAGAATATTATCAAGCACATATGAGTGAATTAACATTCCCTTATGAAGGCATAATTCCAATGTTAAAAACTTTAAATGAAAAAGGATACAAAATAGCTGTTGTTTCAAATAAATTTGATGATGCGGTAAAAGGGTTATGCAATAAATATTTTGGAGATTATATTCAAACTGCAATAGGTGAAGGATACGGGGTAGAGAGAAAACCAAATCCTACAGGAGTTTTTAAAGCAATAGAAGAACTTAATTCTGATATAAAAAATGCAATATACATAGGGGATTCTGATGTTGATATTCAGACCGCTAAGAATGCAAATATTCCTTGTATAAGTGTATTATGGGGTTTTAGAGATAAAGAATTTTTAATAAAAAACGGCGGGCATATTTTTGCAAGTACCCCAGATGACATTATAAAAGAGATTAATATAGTAAACTCTGCTAAAAAAGACTAAGATAATTATTATATATGTCATGCTGAACTTGTTTCAGCATCTTATATTTATAAATTAAGTCTTTTTGCTGATTTATATTAGGGTTGGTAAGATGCTGAAACAAGTTCAGCATGACGAAATTGTGATAAATTATCAATATATTATTTAGAAAATTTTTATATATAAGGCATTATAAAAATAATTGAAAAAAAATAATATTTAAGTTAATATAAGCAAAGAGCAAAAGATGCAAATAAGCCGATGTGGCGAAATTGGTAGACGCATCAGACTCAAAATCTGACGCAGCTCACCCTGCGTGCCGGTTCGAGTCCGGCCATCGGCACCATAAAAGACACTTGTTGGTGTCTTTTTTATTTGTTCTCTAAGGAAGACTATTGCTGAATGAATTCAGCTAACTTTCGTTAACAAGTTTACCAGTTATTTGTTCGGGTGTTAATTCCAATACTGTTACAACATTTGCAAATTTTCTAAGTTCATCCTCTATGTATTCATTTCCAAAATTAAATTTTTCACTTAATTTTTTGCATATATCAAGAGTTTTTTCTCTATCTTCTAATATTTTTATTCTGCCAAAAACAATCACACTTTTAAAATTTAAGCCGATTCTATCTTCAACTTTAACACCACTATTAAGAATGCAAAAAGAAGCTTTATCGCATTTCTTTATTGCATCAATTTTATGTCCTTTTCCTGCACCATGAAAATAAATTTTTTTATCTTCCTCTGAAAAGTAAAAACTTAAAGGAATTGTATAAGGATAATCACCATCGCCGATAACAGCAAGAACTCCTCGCATTTCATTCTTTAGGATTTGAATGCAATCGTTATCGGATATTTGTTGTTTATATCTTCTCATTGGTCTGAACATATTATATCATCCCATATAAACTTAAGATTTATTAGTTGAAATATAACAACAAAAAATATGTAAGTCAATTTTAATAACAGCTTGTAAGTTGGGTTTTACCCCAAACCACCTTGCCATATTTCATCTTCCTGGTTCTTTATATAACAGCCCAAAAAGTATTACAATTACACCTGCAATCCCTATAGCATGGGATATTACATCTGCCTCTGTTCCATTTTCGGGAAGACAATCCATTGGATTATATGAGTTGTAATATATTTTCTTTGGTGTATTCGTCGGTATTGAACTACTTGAATACTTTGAAGTACATACATACGAAGTTTTCCCAACTAAAAAATGATATTCCGGAGTATACATAGTGCGCCTATGATGCCGTTCTCCACTATAACTGTAATGTTTTTTATATGTTGTTTGTATTGATTGCGCAACTGAATCAAGTTCTGTTTTTTTATTTTCATATTCTGTTTTCAAATAATAAGGTATTAAAAGGAAAAAAATACCCACTAAAACACAAGCAATTCTATTTTCTATTTTTATTTTCATTATTTTTTCACTTTATTCTTATATTGATTAAATATTCCCTTTAAACGTAGATACTAAACATCAAAAATATTATTTTACAAAGCTTGCATGTTGGGTTAAAACCCAACATATCCTATATAAATAAATTAGAATTAGCATTATTGCTTTCAGCTATGTATTTTGCAACACCGCCAATCTCAATTCCGTCTATCAATTCTTCTTCTTTTATTCCCATAACATCCATTGACATATTGCAGGCAATAAATTTGACACCATTTTCTTTCGCTTGTTTAATAAGCTCTGATAAAGTAGAAATATTCTTATTTTTCATAACCCATTTCATCATTGCTGAACCGATTCCTGCCATATTCATTTTGGAAAGAGTTAATTTTTCAGCGCCTTTAGGCATCATCATTCCAAACATTTTATCAATAAGACCTTTTTTTGCATTCACATTTGATTTTCTTAAAATATTTAATCCCCAAAATGTAAAAAACATTGTGACATTTTTTCCGCTTGCTTTTGCACCGTTTGCAATGATAAATGAAGCAAGTGCTTTATCTAAATCATTTGAAAAAACAACAATAGTTTGACCGTTATTGTTAGTTATTATTTTATTTTCCATAGTTCCGCCTTTGGAAATAGTTGCAATAATTTTTGCTTTATCTTGTGTTAAATTAAGCAAAGTATTTCCGCTGCTCTCACACCAGGCGCCAATGTCTGAGTTAAAACCTCTATCTGTTGAAGTTACTTCAAAAACATCTCCTTCTTTAGCTGTTTCTAAAGCTTTTGAAACTTTCATAATGGGACCTGGGCATTGCAAACCGCACGCATCTATTTTTATTATTTCTGAATTTTGCGAAAAAGCACCCGCTATTGATGGAACTTTCTCTTGTACTTTTCCTTCTTTATTCTTTGTTATTTCTTTATATAAAGCTATTCCGCCCATTAGAGAATATACATTATTAAATCCCTTTTGAATTAAAATTCGTGAAGCACAATAACTTGTATATCCAGTATTGCAGAATAAAATTACTTTTTTATCTTTAGGAATTTCCTCCGTTCTTGAGCGAAGTTCGTCAATCGGAATATTTAAGGCACCTTCTATTGTCTTTGTTTTATATGTAATATTTGCTCTGACATCAATTAAATATGAGCCTTCTAAATCTTCAAAAAATGCAGGCTTTACACGTCCTTTTAAAATATTATCAGCACTCATACCAAGTATATTTACTCCGGCATCCTTTGCTGAATTGTAAGGAGGAGCATAACACAATTCACTATCTATAAGTTCTTGAATGCTTCCGCCGTTTCTCATAACAGAACTGATTACATCAATTCTTTTTTCCACACCTTCTTGTCCAACTGCTTGAGCACCAAGTATCATACCATCCGAAGTAAATAACAGTTTATATAAAGTTTGCGTTGAATCAGGATAATAACCTGCATGAGAATGACCGTATACAAAAGTTTTCCAATAAGGAATTTCTTTTTGTTTTAGCTGTTTTTCATTATTTCCCACACTCGCAGCCGTTAGTCCGAAAACTTTTAATACGGATGTTCCCTGTGTATTTTTATATTTGGATTTTATTCCACAAATATTATCAGCAATTATTCTTCCTTGTCTGTTTGCAGGACCTGCAAGCGGGATAAGCGTATTATCATTAGTTACAAAATCTTTTATTTCAACACTATCACCTGCCGCATAAATATCAGAATCGCTTGTCTGCATATATTCATTTACAAGAATTCCTCTGTCTACATCAAGCCCTGCTTCTTTTGCCAATGTTGTTTCAGGTCTTACACCTATTGCCATAATAACTATATCAAATTCGATTTTCTTCCCTGAATTTAAGATGATATGATTGTCATTAAAGCATTTTACACCGTCAGCGAGAATAAGATTAACGCCGTTATCTCTCATTTCATTTTGAGCAAACACGGCAATTTCCTCATCAACCGGCGCAAGTATTTGTTTACCGAGTTCAACTAATGTCGTATTTAATCCCATTTCAACAAGATTTTCAGCTGTTTCAATTCCAATAAAGCCGCCGCCAACGACAACGGCTTTTTTAGAATTATTTTGATGAATATAAGTTTTGATTTTATCAGCATCATTTAAGTTTCTGACAACAAAGGTTTTATTGGAATTCATACCCTCAAATGGAGGTACAATTGGATTTGAACCTTGAGTCAGAACCAGTTTATCATATTGAATTTCTTCACCCGTACTTAAACTTACTGTTTTTATATCTTTGTTAATTTTCAAAACTTCAGTATTTAACAAAACATCAATATTAAACCAAGCTTTAAATTTTTCGGGTGTTGATACAAGAATTTTTTCTCTTTCGTTAATAACGCCTGATATATAGTATGGCAGACCGCAATTCGCAATAGATACTTCATTTGTCTTTTCAACAATTATAATTTCAGCATCTTCATTTAAACGTCTTAATCTGGCTGCACAGCTTGCACCTGCAGCACCTCCGCCTACTATAACTATTTTCATCTGATTATCCTTTAATATTCTATTTTTATATTATTAATTAATGATGGCAGTGATGTCCTTCGCCGTGATGATGTCCATGACAATGTTCATGGTCATGTCCTTCGCCGCCACAAGCATTTTCACCTGTTTCAAGTGTATTTGCCAAATATCTTTCAATAACTTCTCTTACAGGTAATTCAGGACAGCCTGCAACAACTTCTACTCCGTTTTGAGCAAATGTCATTAAAGGTCTTCCGCCCATTCCGCCTGCAAGTACTTTGCTTACACCTTGTTCTGATATCCAAGCTGCACTTTGGCAAGAAATTCCTTCTTCCGGTATTTTTTCTTCTATACTTAAAATTTCCTTAGTTTCCGGATTGATTTCAGCAAAAGTGAAAGAATCACAATGTCCAAAATGTCCGCATAGTCTGCCTTCTGAAGTTGGAATACAAATTTTCATAATCATATCTCCTTTTATTTTCTCTAAATTCGTTTGTAAAAGTATCGCACTTTCAAGTGCTTCTGTATCTGTCATATTATGATTACGCGCATAATCGCGTAAAATGTTTAAAATATTTTCATTTATTCTTCTATTGAACGGTACTTTTCTTAAGCAGGTTTTCTTTCTGCCCGCTGCTTCACGTTTACCGCCCCAATTAGATTTATTACAACATTTCATAACCACAACATACTACTTATTTTTGATTATGTCAATACAAAATCAAATATTTTTTAGCAACTGTATGTTTAGAATAAGATTAGACAATTAACTTAGTTCAATTGTCTATATTTGTATATGAAATACTGCTTTATAGGATAATATTTTTTTACACATTTTTCCTTTATCGTATTCGTTACGAACGGAGGATTTACGTGATTCAAGCAGAGAAAAGTTTAAATATAAAGTTTGAAGATTTTATTCATACTCTTGAAAATGAAGACTTATTTGGTAAAACAAAGCGTGTTGATACTGTACTTGCAAGTGATATCTTAACAGGCAACGAAGGACTTGGAATGGAGCTTTCCCATAAAGTTAAAAGTGTGTCTAAAATAAAAGAAAAAAATGGCGAAGAACATTCTGTAATAATGCTTGGCTCAAATTCTTATCTAAATTTATCAACTCACCCCAAAGTTATAAAAGGGGCACAAAAAGCTTTAAAAAAATATGGTTACGGAATGGGCGCTGTATCCAATTATGCAGGAATTACCGCTTTGCATAAAGAATTAGAACAACGAATTGCAAAATTTTATAATACTGAAGATTGCATTGTATTCCCAAGTGGATATGGAACAAATGTAGGCGTTATTTCTGCATTATGCAATCAAGGTGATGTAATAATTAATGATAGCGCAAACCATGCTTCGATTTTTGACGGGTGCAGATTATCAGGTGCTGATATAAAAGTTTTTCCACACGGTGATATGAGATATTTAAAAAGAATTCTTGATAAACTGCCAAAGAAACAAACAGGAAGGCTGATAATTACAGACGGCGTTTTTTCAATGGATGGTGACATGGCAAAGCTTGATGAAATAACTGCTCTTGCTGAAGCATACAATTGCAGAGTAATGGTTGATGATGCGCATGGAGTTGGTATTGTCGGTAAAACAGGCAGAGGGACTGCCGAGCACTTTAATGTACAAAGCAAAGTTGATTTGAATGTTGGAATGCTTTCAAAAGGACCGGGTGGTCTAGGCGGATACTGTGCAGCTTCAAAAGAAGTTGTTCAATATTTAAGACTTTATGCAAGAACATATTTTTTCTCAACAGCAATGCCAGCACCAATAATTGGAGGACTTAATGAGGTCTTTAAACTTTTAGAAAACGATAAAGCAGGAAGAAAAAGATTATTAAAAAATACTGAATATCTTAAGAAACGATTATTAGAAAACGGGCTTGATATTGCTCATAGCGAAAGTGCCATTGTACCTGTTATGATTTATGATGAGCAAAAGTTATTTATGCTTTATGATGAATTACGAAAAGCAGGTGTTTACGTTAACATCGTTACATACCCTGCAGTCAGAAGGAAAGAATGTCGTTTAAGGCTTTGTGCAATGAAAGATTTAACTACAAAACAAATTGATACGGCTGTTAGAATTATTTCAGAAAAAGTTTATAAATACGAAATATACAAAACAAAAGCTGTTTAAATTAAACAGCTTTTGTTTCTTTTTTAAACTTATTCATGGGATTCCAAGTATCTTTTAAATTGCCTTTTACTAAATTTTCATAGAATTTTTCTTTGTAATCTAATAAAGCCAGTTGTTTTTCTAATTCCTCTTGCTGCTGAAGGGCTTTCTTTTTTGTTGATTTAATAATCTCATAACGTTCTAAAATTGTAGAATCACCAATAATACATAAATCAATATACCTTTTTATAGCTTTGTTTTCAGTGCCAACAGAACGAAGGCATTTCACAATTTTAACCCATTCTAAATCTTTATCGGAAAACATTCTTATATTATTTTGATTACGTTGAACAAACGGAAAAAATCCACTCTTTGCCCAAAATCTTAATGTATGTTCTGATACATCCATTTTTTCTGCAACTTCTTTTATTGTGTACATTTTTATCTCCTTAGATAGATATTTTATTATAAATTAGAGTAGAATTACATAAGAAATATTATTGATGGGTTCTATATAAAATTATGCTGTCATGCTGAACTTGTTTCAGCATCTTAGATTTATAAAAGAAGTGATATTAACTGCTTTACTAGATAACTGGTAAGATGCTGAAACAAGTTCAGCATGACAGGAATTAATAGCTAAATTAACAAAATTTACAAATCACATATTAAAGGTAATTGACAGACTTTTTCATGACCTTCATAACATCCTCGCAAATAAGTTCTTTTGTTAAGTGATAACGTTTATACAATTCATCAATAGAAACTCTATCAGTAAATTCTTTTTTAGCACCATAATTTAGTACCTTCATATCAGAATTACCATAAAATCTAGCTATTTTTTCGCCAAAACCGCCATCTAAAACACCATCTTCCAAGGTAATAACCAATTCATGATTTTGTTTTAAATTTTCAAGTAATTCTTCATCAATTCCGGTAATAAATTTAGGATTAATCAATGTAGCATCAATTCCCATTACTGATTTAAGTTCTTGTTTTACCTCTTCTGCCAGTTCATAGAAAGTACCAAGTCCCATAATTGCAACTTTTTCTCCGGATTTTTCAACCTTATATTTATTTAGAACAGAATAATCTGTATTATCTGTTACTCCCCTTGTAATCAAACTTCCGGCAGGTACTCTAATTGCAACAGGATGTTTTGTTTGTTTTAAAGACCAATTAAGCATTGCGATATATTCTTCTTTACAAGTTGGTGCCAAATAAACCATATTTGGAATATTAGAAATTAAAGGAATATCAAAAACACAAAGATGCGTTGCATCAGCTGACGAAATGCCGCCCCAATATACAAGCATAGTAACTGGTGAATTATTTAAACATAAGTCTTGTGACATTTGATCATAAGTTCTTTGAATAAAAGAACTCATAACCGCAAATACTGGTTTTGCTCCGCTTTTTGCAAGGGCAGATGAAGAAGCTACTGCATGTTCTTCGGCAATACCAACATCAACATAATTTTCACCAAGTTTTGTTCTGAATTCTTTTGTAAATCCAAATACACCCGGAGTTCCGGCATTAATTACAACAACAGAGGAATCTTTTTCTACACTATTCAAAAGAAACTCATTTGTAATAGAATTATAATCTTCTGTAACAATAACATTTTCGCTTTCTTTTGCATCTAAAGTTCCAGGCATAATCCAATGAAAAGCCTCTTTATTAATTTCAGCAACCTTAAGCCCGTTACCTTTTTTAGTGTGAATATGAACAACAGCAGGATGGCTAACATCTTTGTATCTATTAAAAGCTTCAATAAGTTTTTTTATATTATTACCTTCTTCAACATAACAATAATCAAAACCAAGAGCTTTAAAGAAGTTACAAGAATCCATACCTTTTGTTTCTCTTAACTGTTTTAAGTTTTTATATAAACCTCCATAGTTTTCTGCAATAGACATATCATTATCATTTACAACTATGATAATATTAGAGCCTAAAATTGCAGCATTATTAAGTCCTTCATAAGCTTCGCCGCCACTTAAAGAACCATCACCAATAATTGCGACAACATTTTCCTTTCCGCCTCTTAAATCTCTTGCCTTTGCAACACCAACTGCAAGACTTACAGATGTAGAAGTATGTCCAACTTTAAATAAATCATGCTCACTTTCTTCTGGTGCTGTATAACCGGTATATTCAAGATATTTATCTGGATTCGTAAATCCCTCTTTACGTCCTGTAATAATTTTATGTGGATAACATTGATGTGAAACATCAAAAACAAACTTATCAACAGGAGAATTAAAAACATAATGAAGTGCAATTGTTGCTTCAATAATACCTAGATTTGGTCCCATGTGACCGCCTGTAGTATTAACCTTTTTTATTATAACTTCACGCATTTCATCAGCAAGTGTATTTAATTCTTCTTTAGAAAGAGCTTGCAAATCTTGTGGCATATTAATTTTATCAAGAATCATATTATTTACCTCTTATTAATAACATTACATTAATATTTTATATCTTTAGAGTAACTATCAGTCAATATTTGAATAAAAAAACTTCCTTAATATTATTAAGGAAGAAAAATTAGTAAAAGAGACATCAATAATATTATTGACCTTGTTTTTAATTTCTTCCATTTTTATGTTTAAATGTAACGAAAACTTAACTATAATAAGCATTTAAAGAATATCTTTCATTATAATAATAAGTATACTTAATACACTTATTTAACTTTTGTAAAAAAATTTAATAAAATACATGGAAAAACGCAACTTTATTCATTTTCAAGTATTAATATAATAGTAAGGACATTAGTAAGTAAAACTAGGAAGAACATGCAAATAAAACAGGTAAACTCATTCGTTCCTAAAAAATTAAACAATAATAACATTAATAACAAACAAATTAATTCATTTAAAGGGATAGGTTCAGGAATAGATGCACTTTCATTAGGTGTAGCAAACGCAATTGAAAATGGCGGTTTAGCTGTTTCTTTCACATTGCAGGATATGTTAGGAACAAACCTTCCACGTCCTATAATGGGTTTAAAAAGAAATTCTAAAGAAAATAAAGGCGAAAAAAACGTTAAATTTGCTGCAAAAGAACTGGTAAGAGAAATGACAACTGGTCCTAGCATGTTCATAATTCCTGGAGTGATTTTAGCAGCAGGAAAGAAAATTTTCGGTAAAACAACTGAAGTTCCTATGAAATTTATTAAATCATTTGGAGATATACATGCTGCTAATCCTCTAAATGAAGCTGGTAGAGCAATAGGAAAACAAGATTTCTATAAAAATGCTTTTGCTGAAATGATTAAAAATGCAAAAGAAGAAACTACAATTTCAAAAGAAACAATGAGAACAGCCTCTGACTTTGCAAAAAGACTTGCAGATGGCATAAAAGATAAAACGACAAGTAAAGACACTATTAACAAACTTACAGACGAATTTATTGAAATAACAAAGAGTCATGCAAAAGATGCTGCACATACTGACTTCACAAAAGCAGCAATTTCAAAAACAACAGCTGCCCCATTCAAGGAAACTGTTTCTCACATGATGTCTTATGCAGATGATATTGTTGAAAAAGCTAAAACACAAGATGCAAGTAAGATAACAGAATTTGTTAAAAAACTTTCTAATCAAAAAGTAATTGGCAGACTTGCAGCAAATGTAATTATGTATGCTGCTGTTATGACCTTCTTACAAGTTATTCCTAAACTATATAATAAGGCAGAAGGTAAAGGAAATGCTGGTTTAAAAGGTTTGAAAACAGAAGAAACAACAAATAATAAAGCTGAATCTACTGCAACACAAACAAAAACGCAAGAAAAAACAGCAGTAAACAAATCAAATCCATCTTTTGGTTCTTCTGCACAATTTGTTGAAAAATTAACCGGAAAAGGTTTAGTAGGCAAAATTGCACAAGGCATCGAATTCGAAGGTCCAAATGTTTCGTTCCCTCTTTTACTCGGGATAATGGGTTTTGGAATATTATTGCCTCGAGTTCGACAATCAAAAGATAAATATGACAAAGAAGAAATTTTAAGACGTGACCTTGTAACATGTGCAACTATGTGTTTTGCAGAAAAAGAATTACGTAAAGGATTTTCTAAACTTAATGAAACGAAATCAGGCTTAGTACTTGCTGCAAAAGATAAAGGTTTTAAAGATAAAAATATTGCTAAACGTTTATTTGATTATTTAAGACCAATTAAAGGTGTTAGAGTTCTTTCTACTGAACAAATTGTTTCAAAATATAGCGGTATTGATAAATACAAAGATGGAATAAAAGGTTTCTGCGAATTTATTGAAGGTCAGGGCGGTAATCTTGGTAAAGTATTTAGTCTTACTGATGATGCAAAAAATATAGTACAAAACTTACTTTCAAAAGAAGGTAAAGATATTGCAACAGCTAATAATTCTGCAATCAAAGAAACATTAACAAAAGCAATCGATTCTGAAGATGTGAAAAAACTTACAGACCTATTTAAAGATAAAAATAATGCTTGGGTTAAAAAGGCTAAAACATTAAATGCTAGATTTACAGCTCTTTCTGTATTAGTACTTGTTCCTGCATTCCTTGGTTTCTTCTTACCTTGGATAAATGAAAAAGCTACTAAAAAACGTATTAACGAAGAAAACGCAAATAAAGCTCAATCTAATCAAAATAACAAAATAAATGAATTTGATACAGCTTTATTTACTAAAAACACAAGCAAAATCTTCTCTGATATAGAAAATTTTACTAAATAATAATTTCAGTTTCATTTTTATAAGTAACAAAAGCTAGTTTATTATTAGCTTTTTTTACATATTTACGTTTTGTATAAATTATTGAAGTTTTTGAATTATTTTTTTGTGACGAATATTCTTTTGTAATTTCCGCAGCTTTTAATAATACAGAATTAGAAACTTCTTGCTTAGAATTATTTGCTTTCACAAGAATATGCGCGCCTGGAGCATTTAATGGATGGAACCATAAATCTTCACTATTAGATAATTTTGATAATATATAATCATTTTGTTTTTTATTTTTACCAATATAAATTTTGAATCCATCATAATCTATAAAATCTATTTTATAATTTTGCTCATCTTTTATTGTTTTTTCTTCTATAAGCTCAGAATATATATCATTCAAATCTTCGAGTTTGTTTGAATTATCAACAAAGAATTTTAATTCTTCAAAGTACAAAATTTGAGAATTAGTTTCTTCTATCATTACAGAGGCATGTTCATATGCTGTTTTTGTTTTTTTATATAGATTATAGTATCTATTTGCATTTTCTATAGGTGTTAAATTAGAATCAAGGTCTATTTTTATTTCTTTTCCGTCAAAATCATACAAAATTACTTGATTTCCAGCCCCATTTAGTGCATATAAATTTGCCATAATAATATCCGCTTTATTTTTATAAATTAAAGCTTTATCTAGTTTTTTTATAATTATTTCTTGTTTTTCTTTTAATGTAATAAATTTTTTAAGCTGATTATTTATATATTTAAAGGTTTTACTCTTTGCATTTGAAATCAAATAATTAAATTGATGATACGAGAAATAATTATCAATCATTTCATTTATCGTTGAATACCTAATAGCGTCAAGATTATCAAATAAATAAAATTTAGAAAAATCTTTACTTATTGATGCCTGAAATTCCTTCTGCTTTAAAAATCTGCAAAGGTTATGATAAAGTTTTTCTAAAGAAAAATCTTTTATCAAATCAATATTATCCTGAACTAAAGAAATAGTTAAATAATGATATTTTGAGGCAATTGAAACAGCCAAATTATCTATATCAATACTATTCTTAAAAGACTCAAAAGTAATTTTTAATAAATTTCTCTTTTTTTGTTTCGGCGGATAAATATACGGCAGCAGTCCATACAATTCACGTTCGCGGCTTTTTTCTGAACTTACATTATGGGCACAGCCAATAATTACATTAGTATCATAATTATATAAAATAACATTACTATATTTGCCCATTAACTCTATTGCCAAACATAATTGAGACTTCTCATTAAGCTCATCATAATATTCAAAATAAATCTCAAAAATTCTTTCATATTTAGGAACTTCAATATTTATTATTTTTGCATTTTGAATATACTTTCGAAGTAACATGCAAAACATTGGTGCGGTCTTAGGAATGGAAATATTTCGTTTAAATTCATTTTCAGTAGACATAAAACAAATATGATAAAATTTAGGATTAAAATTAATATAAAACTTTTTTGTTTCACCATTTTTACGCATATTAAAAATAAGTTCATGCCTATTTGGCTGTTGGACTTTTTGAATTTTTGCACCAAGGAAAAAATCCTTATTTTCCTGTTCAAATAATTTTAATGTTAATGCATCTAAATTAATCATAAATACATTTTAAAATAAAAAAGCAAAGAAAAATATATTCTTTGCATTTTGTGATAGTTAGTTTATTTGGTTAGTTATTTTAGTTATAAAATTTAATTAAGCAGCAATAGAACGAATTCTATCATTAACAACTTTATATTCAGCTGAACAAGCAGAATTTGCAACAATATCTCTGGTTGAAGTATGAGTTAAAATACCATTACCAGCATCTTTAACCATACCGCCATTTTTAAGAACACCTGTATATTTCATTGCACCATTTGCGCTACCCATTATTCCACCTACAACAGTACCTGCTGCAGCATTTGATGCAGTTGCACCTAGAAGTTCAGTAAATTTAAAATCTTTATCGTCATCAAAAGTTGTATCAATCATATAATTAGAAGCACCAGAAATAGAACCAGTAATAGCACCTGTTTTCATACTTCTTGCTGCACTTTTCGCTACAGATGAACCCAAAGACTCAGCAGCACTACCAGTTCCCATTGTAGCTGCAGCAATTCCACCAGTTACAGCACCGGACAAACCATCTTTAACGATTTGTTTAGCATCTGCAGCATCACCATCTACTTCATTTGTAGCTCTATCAGTAAATTTAAATCCGGCTTTAGTTGCTGCACCTGTAGCTGCACCAATTCCTGCTAAAACCAAAGGAGTTGCTGTTCCGCCTGATGCAACGATTGCTGCGGCAGAAGCTGTAGCCACTGCAATTGCAGCTACACCTGTAGCTATATTAGAAAATAAGTTCAAACTGCTATCTTGTTTTGCAGCAAATTCATCTATTATAGCTGATGCTTCTTCAAATGTAATTTCACCTTTTTGATATTTTTGAATAGCTTCATCACATTTTTCAACGCTTGTACCGATATTAGTTGCTTCTTTTATATCATTCCAAGCATTTGAGAATATACCTTGTTTATCTTCAACTTCACTTAATTGAGCATATAATGCATCAACATTTTCATCAGAAACTGAATTATTACCGGCAAAAATACTTACATCTGTATCTTCAATTCGTGGAACAGATTGAAAATTACTATAAGATAATGCATTAGATGTATCTATAGAATTTAATTTTGAAATGTCAACCATACCTATAACCTTATACCAAAACCTAGAATAAACCTTACATTAATATAAAGTATTTTTGCATTTCAAAATTGCGTTCTTTGTTACAATTGTTAATAATTAAATATCAATAATTTTATATTTAATTGCTTTAACAACAGCTTCCGTCCTATCTTGGACAGATAATTTATTAAAAATATTATGAATATGAACTTTAGCTGTATGTACACTAACATTTAATGTTTCAGCAATTTCAGCATTATTTTTACCAAAAGATAAATATTCTAAAACTTGTATTTCTCTTTTTGTTAAAGGCACATCTAAAGTAGGAATAATATTTTTCATTCCACATAATTTTATTAATAAATTTTTTAAGAAGCCTCTTTTTATCATAATTTCAATTGAGAAATCATTATCATCTAAATTTTCATCATCATCTTCTACAATTGTGAATTTGAACTTTTTACTGCGATAATTATACCAATTCATAAGAACTCCAATTACTAATATATTATTAGTTTAAACGAGCCTAAAATTTTGTGTCTAACATATTTTCCTATATTAAAAACAGTTACATTTCTTTACATATATCTTATTTCAGCATATAATACTGCCACTGTTCTATAAAAAGCTTTTCAAATGAATACCTTAAAGCGGTGCACGGCATTACTTTTGAATGATTACCTAATATTTTTCTTGCAGCCTTTTATATGATTCACTGTAACACTATTGTAATCAATTATATTAACTATGCTTTACCTATACTTTTTAAAAATTTATAAACCATAATAGCTGCATCATCATCCTTCTCAACTGCAGAAAATATAGCTTCTTTTATTTCTTTACTACTTTTTAAAAACTCAAATTGAAATAATTCGAAAACCTCTACATTTAAAATAGAACTTATCTTCTCTATATTTTCTGGTTTTGGAAATGATAAACCATTCTCAATTCTACTATAATTTTCAGGTTTTATTCCAATTAATTCTGAAAGCTTTTCTTGAGTAAGATTATGCCGCAATCTTATCTCTCTTAGTCTTTTACCAAATTGTTTTTTCATAATTTAATTAAACTTTCTTTGATAAATTTAATGAACCCCCTACTACAGGAAGAAATAGCCTATTTACTAATGTCTTGCATTAACCAATTTAATGTATTACAATAAATAAATAAAAAAATATGATTTATTATAGGAAGGAAACAATGCCAAATTTAAATATTTGCTATGCTGTAGATGAAAATTATATTGAACAATTAATTGTATCAATCACTTCTATACTAAAAAATGCAAATATAAATGATATTCTTAATTTTTATATAATGGAAAATGGGCTAACAGAAGAACAAAAATATTGTTTTAATAAATTAAAGAAAATTCAAAAATTTAATATTAATTTCATAAAAATTGATAAATCAGATTTTATCAAATGCCCTTTATTAAAAGAAAATAATGAAAATTATAAAGATTATCACGTAACAATACCTACATACTTTAGATTTAATGCACCAAAATATTTCCCAATACTAAATAAAATTTTATATTTGGATTGTGATGTAATAATACGAACATCACTTCATGAACTATTTGATATAGATATAGAAAACTATAGTGCAATGATGGTTGAAGATGCATCAAACGCTACAGAAAAAGAAAGACTTAAAATAAATCAATATTTCAATGCCGGAGTCATGATGATAAATCTAAACTATTGGCGCCAAAATAATATTACTAATAAATTATTTGAATATGCTATAGAACATAGAAATGAAATTTTATGGCAAGACCAAGATATTATAAATAAAGTCTTAAATAATAAAATATTATCTATAAATAAAGAATGGAATTATCAATATTTTTTATATGAATATTCAAATGCAGCCGAATTAAAAAACGCTAAAATCCTTCATTATGCCGGTAGATTTAAACCCTGGTTAATGCACTTTGAAAGTAGTATTTATGATATTTATTATTATTACCTAAGTTTTACGGACTACAAGAAAAAAATAATTGAATATAAATTAAAGGCAAATAATAAATCATTAAAAAATAATATTGGAGGTGCAACAACCAATATACTAATTAATGCGCATGATGAAGATATACAAGCAATTTACAAAGAAATAACAAAGCTATATAAAGAAATAGGAAAAGCATATAAAGATATAGAATGGTTATTAAATAACAAAATCGATGCATCTATAGCATACTTAATTAAACATATAGACGAAAACAATAAAAAGTTATTAAAAAAGTAATAGATATCTCAATATCCATAATAATGACTGAGATTAGTAATAAAAAAAGAGATTGAACAATTGATTTACTGTTCAATCTCTTCTTTTAAACTTGAATCCGG
>CAJTXT010000006.1 GCA_910583875.1 uncultured Vampirovibrio sp.
CGAAATATAAAATTGCGCGCTTTAGTTATTTATTTTTTTACCTTATTTAAAAATATCCCAAAACCATTGCTATTTAAGCCTTTTGACTCTTAAAAACATCTTCACAAAACTTAATAATTAGTATATACTCTCTTCTGTTTTTTGATATTTTGCTTAATAGTTCTTAATAATTTAA
This sequence comes from uncultured Vampirovibrio sp., assembly GCA_910583875.1. Lineage (GTDB taxonomy): Bacteria > Cyanobacteriota > Vampirovibrionia > Gastranaerophilales > Gastranaerophilaceae > Avigastranaerophilus. The sequence continues at coordinate 176 of CAJTXT010000006.1, forward strand.
AATATGAATACACATATCACTGTTGTCAATATTCCAATAATGATAAGTGCAAGAGTTGACATTACAACTTGTCTATCTCTTTTCTTTTCAATACAGCTGGAAGTTCCAAGTACATGGCTTGAAGCTCCGATGGAAAGTCCTATAGCAACATCACTTTTTATATGAAATAATTTTAGTATTTTATGACCTAATACAGCTCCATATATACCTGTTATTACAACAATACAGGCAGTTAGTTCGGGGATACCGCCTATTGCTTTTGATATTTCAACCGCAATTGGCGTTGTTACTGATTTTGGCATTAATGAAGTAATAAGATTCCAATCTGAATGGAAAAACTTACCAATAACTAATGTTGTAATTAATGCTGTCAATGTTGCAACAAGGAAACCAAAATAAACAGCTCTTTTATTTTTTGTTAATAGTCCGATATTTTCAATTAAAGGATATGCAAGTGCTATTGTGGCAGGACCTAATAAAAGAGTATAAAAGCAAGCAGATTTATTATAGCTGTCATACGTAATATTGAAACATTTTAAAACTGCAATTAAAATTATGCCAGACATCATCATTGGCGGAAATTTTTTTAATAAACTTATATTTTTAAGTTTTTTAGATAGTTCATAAACTACAAAAGTTGCAATAAAACCCCATAAACTAATCATTATGTATTTTCCTTATTTTACGGAGTCTTACAAATTTTATAACATTTTCAACAAATATTGCAGTAACAATTAATGTCATAGTTGTTGTTACAATAACATTTATAAGTATAGGAATAAGGTTTTTCTCAATAATTCCATAATAAGCAATAATCCCAACAAACAACGGAACAAAAAGAAGCGGCATATTTTTCAAAAGAAGATTGCAAATATCTTGAACCCATTCTTTTTTTATAATTTTAAATTGCAATAACAAAGCAAAAACGATAATCCCTAAAATAGGGGAAGGAAGAACAATATGTGTCAATCTAACAATCCAATTGCATAGATATTGAATTGCACACAAAATTACAAAACCTATTATTATTTTAATGAATCGTACTAACATACCTAAATGTTAGCACGAAATTTTTGTGATTTATATTTATATGTGAAAATTATGTATAACTTTACACTAAATAGTTGAAGTGGTCACCCTGAACTTGTTTCAGGGTCTTACAATTAGTAAGATTCCGTGGAAAACCAGACATTTTTCACAAAATCAAAGATTTTGGAAAAAGTAGTCAAACAAGTTTGAAATGACATTATAACTATATTCTAAGCATGTTTAGTGTAAATTTCTATATAATTTCCTTATATTTTTATAAATTAATAACCTTTAGGTCTGCCGCCTTCTTTCATTACACGTTTAGAAAATTCCCAACAGCAATCTTGTATTCCATATTCTTCTATCTTTTTATTAAAATATTCATACATTTCATAATATACAGCAGGAACTGTAACATCTAAAGAATTACATTCAGAAAAATATTTCACAAAATTAACATCCATTTTTGCATATTTTATACCTAAAGAATGAATTAATTCTATCCAATTAGATAACTCTTCAAGATTATCATTTAAACCATCTATAATGATATATTTTGCAATTATTTTATCTATACCCGGTTTTTCAAATGACAAATATTTTTTTACATTTTCTATTACACTATCAAATGCATCAATTCTTTTTATTTGTTTATATTTTTCTTTAGATGCACAATCTAATGAAAAATCAAAAGTAACAGATAGATTACTTTTTAGAGCATTTTCTATTCCTTGTGAATAATAAATACATGAAGAATGGAAATCCATTCCTTGAATATTATTATCTATGCAACAATTAATAATATCATCTGCTTCATCCAAAACAGTCAAATCACCGCCAACCATTTCAACCCTGGCATCTTTTGATACCATTTTTTTATCAAATAAAGATTTTATCTCTTGTGCTACGCTATAATAACGGCTTGGTTTCTTTTCTTTTTGAAGATAAATACCATGTGCATCTTGAATACAATAAACACATCCGCAATTACAATGATCCCAATAATTAAGAAATATAGAAGTAATTAATGAATCTTCCGGCCACTTATCAACAGTTGTAAGTTCAACACAATCATTACAATTTTCAGGGATTTTTCCTTTTTTACATTGTTCTATTATTGTTTTACGTTGCTTATTAATTTTTTCCCAGTCTATTTTTTCACCCTTATAGTTATCTATAAAAGTAATACCGCATTTGTTAGAACAACAAGCTCTAACGGATGAATGCATAAAGGTCACACCGCCATTTAAAAAACGGCAATATTTTAATTCTTTAGGTTCTTCTTTTTTTATAAAAAATTTAATTAAATTATCAAACATATTAACACCTCTCGAGTGCTATTTTATAGTAATAGAAAATATTTGTAAAGTTGATAAAAAAACTTATAAATGCTATCATTTCTACATTAATATAAGTATTTTAAGGAACTATTTTCTTGTTTTGCTCACAGCCTTTTAATAGAATAGAAATTTACGAAAATGGTGATGTATATAATTGCTGTCCGCCTTTTATTAATTATTATTCAATTGGGAATATATTTAAAACACCCTTTGATGAGATATGGAATTCTGATAAGGCTATTGAGCTAAGACAAAGACTTTTAGATGAAGATTTTTCGCTTTGTAATGATATATGCCAAAAGAAAAATAAAGACGAAATTAATTTAAATTATCAAAAAATCGTTACAGAATTTCCCGAAGATATATCAATAAGTTCTGATAATAATTGCAATGTAAAATGTAAAATTTGCAGAGATAATCAAGTTCAAACTAAATATGATAAAAACTTACTTGAAAAAGAAATTGAAGAAATTTGGCTGCCAATTTTTAAGAACGCAAAATTACTTAGATTTGGATGCAGCGGGGAACCTTTTTCAAGCTACAAAGAACAATTGATTATAAAAAAAGCTGTTGAGAAATATCCTAATTTGAAATTTCATTTTCATACAAATGGAATTTTAGCAAATGATGACTTACTAAAAAAGCTTAATGTTTACGATAAAATTGATACAATTACAGTATCATTACATTCAGCATCCAGGTGGACATATAACAAAATAGTAGTTGGCGGGAAATATGACAAGGTAATGTCTAATTTAAAATTATATTCAAAAATGAAAAAAGAAAATTTAATTAATAATTTTAGAATTATTTTTGTTGTTTATTCAGAAAATTATAAAGATATGATTAAATTTGCGAAACTTGCAACAAAATTAAATGCTACCGCTGAATTTTGGGCATTAAGACTTGTTGAAGCAACTAAAATTGGAAAAAATTTTGACAAATATTCTGTTATAAATAAAAATCATAAAAAGCATAGTGATTTTATAAAAATACTTAATAATCCAATATTCAGAAAAGAAAATGTTATATTATATCCAGAAATAAAAACATTATTAAAATAGAGGAACATATATAATAATGAATAAAAATAGATTTTGTCCGGAAGCATTTGAAAGAGTTGAAATTCACAATACAGGAGAAGTATTTGCCTGCTGTCCAAATTGGAATAACAGATATTATCTTGGACAAATAAAAGATAATTCGGTTGAAGAAATATGGAATTCAGACCGTGCTATTGAATTAAGAACAAGAATATTAAATAACGATTATTCTTTATGTGATAAAGACAGATGCGTATATTTAAAATCAGGATTTCCGCCTGCAATGTCTGCTGATTATATAAACTACAAACCTAAAATGGAGAAATATCCATTGGCAATAAAATTTGTATATGATTACGAATGTAATATTAATTGCAGTATATGCAGAGACAAAATAAAAAGATATCCCGCCAAAGAATTAGAAGAATTAAACTCAAAAATAGACACACTTTTCTTACCAATCCTTCAACATGCAAAAATATTAACCATAAATGCATATGGTGATCCGTTTGGTTCAAGACACAGCAGACTATTAATAAAAAAAGCGGCAAAGATGTATCCGGATTTAAAATTTGATTTTCATACAAATGGTATTCTCATAAATAAAACTGTTTTAGATAACATAAATATAACAGCTGACAAAATTGAAACAGTAAGAATTTCAATCCATGCTGCTACTAAAGAAACTTATGGAAAAATAGTAACAAATGGAGAAGCATTATTTCCTCAGATAACAAATAACTTAGAATATTTAAAAGAGCTTAGAAAACAAAACTATTTTAAATTATTTATTCATTTTGTAGTTTTACCTGAAAATTTCAAAGAAATGCCGGCCTTTGTTGATTTAGCAGAAAAATATGATGCAATTCCATGTTTTTGGGAATTTAGACAGGGTAATTGTTCTTACCACAACGAAAAAAATAATTATATATATGAAGAAAGTCATCCGCTGCATAAAGAACTGGTAGAAGTTATGCAATCGCCAAATCTAAAAAAATATAGAGATTTTATAGCACCTTTATTAGATAAATTAATTAAATAGTTATAAAAAAGGGAAATAAAATTGCAGAAAGAGTGGTACATATTAAAAAATTTATATAATGCATTGATATTACACAAATATCCTGTGTATTTAATTCAATTTGTAACTGAACGCTGTAATGCAAGATGTCCACACTGTTTTGTAGATTTTAAAACAGCAGAAAATGAATTAAAACTTGAACAAATAGAAAAAATAGCAAAAACAAGCGGAAAATGTTTAAGGAATATTGCACTAACAGGTGGTGAACCTTTTATTAGGGATGATTTATTTGAAATAGCAAATATTTGGAAGCAAAATTCCGGTGCTAAATCTATATCGATAACGACAAACGGAAGTATGCCAGAGAAAATTGAAACTTTTTCAAAACAAGCAATTGAACATAACATGCCGGTTTCCTTCTTTTTTTCTTATGATTTTATTGAAGAAAAACATTCGGAATATAGAAGGTTAAAAGATTTACACCTTAAGGTAAAAGAATCATATAATATAATAAAATCATATGGTAAAAATCTAAATGCTACATTTTCAATAACGTTAACACCAGAAAATGTTGATAGTGCCTTTGAAACTTATATTTATATGCGAGATATATTAAAAATTCAAAATATAAATTGTGCAATGATTAGAGGTAAAAATGCTGAGAAACTTGACATCAATACAAGGGCTAAACTAGCAGAGGTCTATAAAAAAATTCAAACACAGAGAAGTTTAGATTTTGATAACGGGTCTATTCAAGGCTTTGATAATAATTCACTAACATCAATTCTTTTAAACGCAAAAAATAAAATGTTATGGAAGTATATTCTAAAAACCTTTGTTGAAAGAAAATATATATCACCTTGCAGTGCAGGAAGTTTATTTGGAATTATATATAGCAATGGGAATATTGCACCTTGCGAGCTTTTAGATACAAAAATCGCAAATTTAAAAGATTTTGATTATGATTTTATGAAATGCTGGGAATCCCAAAATGCAGAAAAAATCAGAAATAATATTAAATGCTCAAAATGTTTTTGCACTTTTGAATGCAGCTGGCTTGTTAATATTTTCTCATCACCAAGATATTTTCCTGAAATTGCATATAATATTATAAAAAATGAAATAAGAGATATCTAAAATGCAAAATAATTACGAAAAGCTGACATCAATTATAATTCCGGCACGAAATATTGATTATCTGTTAGAAGAATGTATTCAAAAAATTCGTGAATTATATAGTTCTATTCAAATTATTATCATTCTTGATGAAACAGATAATGAAAAAACTTGTAAATACCCAAATAATATAAAAATAATAAAAGCTGAAAATCCAAATATGTCAGCAAAAAGAAATCTTGGTGTAAAAAATGCGGATACAAAATATATTGCATTTATTGATTCTGATTCATATCCGAATGAAGGATGGCTTGAGACAGGAGTAAATTTTCTTGAAAATAATAACAACTACACAGCAGTAACAGGAAATCAATTTAATCCTATTAATGATAGCTTTGAACAAAAATGTTTAAGACTAGTAAGGTTTTCGCCACTTTTTACTCATGAAGAATGGTGTAAAGTAATCGATAAAAATGCACACGAGTGTGATTGTACAGAGTTTATGACATCAAATGTTATCATAAAAGCAAAATATTATTCTGAACTTGGAGGAATGAACGAAAATATATATCTTGCAGAAGATAATGAATTTTCTAAAAGACTTATTCAAAATAATTATAAAATCAGATTTATTCCAAAAGTTTGTGTTTATCACCATGAATGCAAATTAATCCCATATTTAAGAAAAATTTATGCAATGAGCTATTATTATGCAAATACATTTATAAAAGGTAAACCTGTAAAAACAGAAAAGGAAACACTAAAACAATATTTACCTTTAATTGGTATTATTTTATTTTGTTTTTTATTTGGAATTTTTGCAATGCTGAAGATGAATCCATTATATTTAATTAGTTTGCCATTAATTATTCTTGGGATATTCTTAATAGAAGCAGTTAAAACATCATTAAAACTTGAAAAAGAAAATATAAAAGGTTTCATATTTATTTTTACGGTTTTTTGTTTGTTTTGTCTAATTTGGGTTATAGGTACTTTATTTGGAACAATAAATTTTCCAATAAAAGATATTAAAAATTATTATAAACACTATTAAAAAAGAGAGCCTTTCAGCTCTCTTTTTTTTAATTAACATTGTTACTATTTAACAGTAAAAGTAGCAGTTACAGTTGAAACAACCTTCTTTTCGATTGAAGAAGTATCATTAATACCATAATCAGATACATCTGTTGAATCAACCGGAACAATTTGGAATACGCCCATTCTTGCACTTGTCATAACACCAATTTTTCCGTTTGTACCTTTTACTAAGCTTTGAGCTCTTTCTTTCGCATTTTTAGAAGCTTCTGCTATCATTTTTACTTTAATATCATCTAAATTAGAAACAAAATATTGAACATTACCGGATGTTAATTCTATATCCTGATTAACAAGTTCATTAACATCTTTTGCAATTTGTGTCAGTTTTTCAATATCATTTGATTTAACAGTAACAGTTTGGCTTACATTATATGATTCAATTTCATTTGAAGTATAACCATTAGCTAATCTTCTGTATTTTTCATAACTGCTGATAGAAGAAAAATCAATATTTTTTTCGTCTATACCTTTTGAAATAAAGAAATCTTTTATTTTTTTAGCGTCTGAATTTATTCTTGCATAACCTTCTTTTAAAGTTGTTTTATTTGTATGGAAATCTATATACCAGGAAGCAGAATCAGATGTAACATTTTGGCTTGCACTTCCTGTTACTCTTATTGTTTGATTTTGAAGTTTTTGAAATTGAACAATTGATTTAGACAAAATGTAAGTTGAACAAACACTTCCAAGTGCAATCATAACCCCCAGTAAAACGACTTGATAATCTTTAATTTGCATAATTAATTAACTCCTTTTTCATAAGTATAATATTTTAATATTTTATGTAAATAGTTCTTATAATAACAATAGAGAAGAAATTATAATAATTCCTTCTCTATTTGTTTAAAATATGGATTATTCTTCTATTGAATCTTCAGCTTCAACATCTTCACCTTCAATAGCTGCTGTATCTTCTTCATCAAGAGCATATTCTTGTTCTTCACGAATTTCTTCAGCAATTTCATCTACTTCATCTTCAACAATTTCTTCGTCATATTCTTCAACTTGTTGATGCTGCGGAGCATATTCCATTTTTGCAGCTTGAGATTCGCTCTTTATATCTATTTTCCAGCCTGTTAGTTTGTGAGCTAGTCTTACATTTTGTCCATCACGACCGATTGCTAAGCTTAATTGATCATCCGGAACTATAACAAATGCTTCTTTTGAATACTCGTCATCTGCTAAGATATCAACAGACACAATTCTTGCTGGTGATAAAGCGTTAACAATGTATTCAACAGGATTTTCACTATATCTTACGATATCAATTTTTTCGTTTTTAAGTTCACCGATAATTGTTTGAATTCTGCTTCCTCTTGGCCCGATACAAGCACCAACTGAATCAACATCCGGGTCATTGCTTGTAACTGCAATTTTAGTTCTGTAGCCTGCTTCTCTTGCAATTGATTTAATTTCAACAATACCGTCTTCAATTTCAGGAACTTCAAGTTCAAATAATTCTCTAACAATTTCAGAATGAGCATGAGAAACGATAACTTGAGGAAGTCTTGCAGTTTCTTTAACATTAAGAACAAATACTCTGATTCTGTTACCTGACTTATAATATTCTCCAGGGATTTGTTCTTTTTGAGGCATAATAGCATCTGTTTTACCGATATTAACAATAACGTTTCTATTTTCAACACGTTGAATTATACCTGTAGTTAAAGTACCTTTCTTTTCCATAAATTCATCAAGAACTAATTTTCTTTCTGCTTCACGGATTCTTTGTGTAATAACCTGTTTTGCACTTTGAGCTGCAATACGTCCAAAGTTTTCAGGTGTAACTTCAATTTTAACTTCATCTTCTAATTCAACTTCATCATCAATTTCTTTAGCATCTTCTAATGAAATTTCTAAATCCGGATCTTCTACATTTTCAACAACTAATTTAGTTCTGAAAACTCCGATTTCACCTGATTGTTCATCTAAAATAGCTTCTACATTTGGAACTTCTTTTTGTTTTAAATGTTTTTTATAAGCAGTAACCATTGCATCACATAAAGAAGCAATAATAACGTCTTTAGATATTCCTTTTTCTCTTTCTAATTCTTCACAAGCTTCAAATAGCGCTGTTCCGATTTTAATCATTGTGCTTTCTCCTATATTTCACTCGAATATAATTTTGCTGATATTATATTATCTCTTTTTATTAATATATCTTTTTTATCTTTGTATGAAAAAACAGTTAAACCTTCATTTTCATCAAAATCAACAATTTTAGCTACAAATTGTTTTTCACCGGATTCATCAATTGCTTCTTTTAATTTAAGGTTTATGTCTTTTCCTTTAAAGATTAGAAATTCTTTATTGGCTTTAATTTTTCTTTCAATTCCGGGAGAACTTACCTCTAAATAATATTTAAAAGGAATAAGTTCTTCTAAAAAATCAGAAAGGCTTCTTGATACTCGTTCACAATCTTCAAGATTAACTTCTCTTTCAGTTGAATAAATAAAAATTCTCAAAAACCATCTATGATTTTCTTTTACAAGTTCAACTTCAACAGGAATAAGTCCGAAGCGCATCAAAGTGTTGTCAATGAGCGGCTCAAGTTTAGCCATTAATTCATGTTTATTTACGTACTCAAACGGAGCATTATCATTAGATTGAGATTTATTATATTTATCTCTTTTCACATTGACCTTCCTTTCCGTTCTACCCTAATTAAATAAAAAAGAAACGGAAATCCGTTTCTCTAATCAACATAATATTATAATAGCACAATATTTTAATTTTAAAAGTAAAGATTTATAACTTTTATAAAATGTTGTATAATTATTATACGGGGTAAGCATTATGATAAAATCGGTAAAAGAAATTGCAACAGAATCAAAAATAAAAGATAAATTAAAAAATTTTCCTAATTGTTTAAAAATGGTGAAATATTTATTTTCCGATGCAGAATTACAAGAAATGCAAGACTATGGAAATAATGTTTCAATAAAAAGACTGGGGTTTAATGACCATGGACCTGTTCATATGAGACAGGTTGTAATTAATGCAATAAAGATGTTAAACCTTTTACACGATGCAGGTATAAAAACGTCATTGGAAAACGAAGAAATCGGCACATTTGAAGATAGTATATGCGCCGTAGTTTTAGCAGGATTAATGCACGATTTAGGAATGATGATAGGAAGGCAAAGCCACGAAGAAATGTCTGTTATGCTTGCACTTCCAATAATAGATAGAACATTAGCTTATGTTTTCCCCGAAGATATGCATAAAAGAGTTATTATAAAAGCATTAGCCTTAGAATCTATTGTAGGGCATATGTCTTCAAGAAAAATACATTCTATTGAAGCTGGTACAATCTTAATCGCAGACGGCTGCGATATGACAAAAGGAAGAGCTAGGATTCCATTAGCTATAAATAAAACTCCGCAAGTCGGTGATATTCATAAATACAGCGCAAATGCGATTACAAGAGTAGGAATTCACCACGGTGAAAATAAACCTATAAAAATTGATATTGAAATGTCTTCTGAGGTAGGTTTTTTCCAAATAGAAGAAGTTCTTCTTACAAAAGTAAATTCAAGCCCGGCTAAACAATATGTTGAATTATATGCAGGGGTTACAGGCGAAGAACGAAAACGTTATTTATAATTTTACAAAAAGGATAGAGGAGTTGTTTTTGAAGTCCATTGATTTTAGGTATCTAAAAATCACAGGACGAAAAGGCAACTCCTCTATCCATTTTTGTAAAATGGCAGTATTTATTATTTAGCTGCTGCTTTTATATAAGAAAGAATATTCATATAAGCTTTATATTGCCCTGAAGATAATGCTTTTGACTGCGCAATGTATGTATTTTTTAAAGCAGATGATGCTCTTTGCGAATATTTTCCTAATTCTTCAATTAAATTATTAACCAAAATATCATCAGGTTCTTTTTCTATATTGCTAATCCAAGGTGCATTTTTGTTTCCATTATTGATAAAACCTCTTGCATAACGGCTTGAAATATCAGTAATTGCTTTATATGTTTCATTGTTCGGATTTGAACGGAAATAAATAGTAACAGGGTCTTGCCTGTCATTCCAAGAGTTTACATCTAATGGGGTTTTATAAAAGAAGTTTGTTACATCTTCTACTTTTGATGGTTTACCGTTTGCATCTGTGTATATTCCTGTTTTCATGAAAATATCAAGTTCGTTAATAAAATCACCTTCTGGCTTTATGTTCAAAGATACTCTATCAGATACAACTCCGCCTGCACCGTTACGCCAGCACCAATTATTTAAAGGTATTACTTTTACTTCTGCAATATCTTTGCCATTTAAATTATACTTTTTTACATTATAAAAATCTTCGCCGGGGTCAAATCCTGCAATTGAATTTAGCAAATATTCTTCATTAGAAGAAAAAGCATCTTTTCCATAATCAACTTTATATATTCCGTGTTCTCTAATTCTATCGTATTCATCATCTGCCAATAGCTGGTAATTCAAATTGTCATTACCTTCAGCAAATGCCTTTATAATAGCTGACTTTGCAGTACTTTCTCCAATTTCTTCAGCTTTTAATCTTTGCGTATTGCCAAAATCACAACTTAAATTATAATTTAATACTTGTTGATTATTTTCATTTTTTTGATGCTTTCCTGGTTTAAATAAACGAGAAATAAAACCTTCTTTTTTTTGTTTTTTTGTTGTAAATTCAGCAGAATCACAAATATCTGTTGTTGGTTTGCAATATTTTACAGAATTTTGAGAAGTATTGCTATTAATAACAACACCATTTAAATTATTTTTATCAAAATTACTGTTAAAACCAATCATAAATCTAATAAATTAAATAAATAAAAATAATTGATATAAAGCTTTAAATTTTTAATATTTGTTAATTATATTGAAAAAATCAAGCTATTCATTATGTTGCACAATTCGGAATAACGCTCTTTATTATGAATATAATTATAGCCAAGCACTACTTCTAAGGAGGTTGCGCTGGAATGCAGGGCTCTATCAATTCTTCTTGATGATGAAGTAGGAATATTTCTTGCACGGCGCGCTAAATCAACTTCTTTTTCAGTTAATGAGGGCATTAATTTTTCTAATAATTCAGTTTGGAATGCCGCATTTACATAACCTATTGTTAGTTGATGCAATTTTTTTAGATTAGAAGTCATCATTATGGTTTTTTCTCTTATAAAGACCTCATAAACAGCGTCACCAATATGTGCATAATTTTTTATATTTAGTTCTTGCAAAATATCCCTCTACTATATTTATTATTAATAATATAGTAATATTTATAATATGAAAATACTTTTTGTAACAGATTTATATCCTATTGGTGATGAAAATATAGCAAAAGCTCTTTTTTATTTTGTTCAGGAGTGGCAAAAACAAGGGCACGAGGTTGAAGTTATAAGAGCGAATTTTATTGCAAATACTTTTTTGCGTGGCAGAAAAATAAAAACCGAAAAAATCTATTATGAAAATAATACAAAAATTTATAACTTAAATTTTCATACACCGTTTTTATTTAATGTATATAACAAACTGCCAAAGGATTTTTCTTTAAAAAATTATGATGTTTTAATATCACATATGCCTTGCGGTGCATTGATGGCTCAAAAACTTTTACAAAAAGAGAGAATAAAGTATGTTTGTGGTGTACACGCTTCAGATATTGTTGTTTTAAAAAGCCTAAAATATTTGCCCTTTAGAAATAAATTAATAAGTTCATATCAAAATGCGGATAAAATAGCAGCAAGAAGCCCTGTTTTAAAAGAAAAAATTGAAACAATTATTCCGAATATAAGCAATAAAACATTTATTGCTTACTCTGGTATAGAAGAACATTTAATTGAAGAAAACATTCAACCTTTAAACAAAGATAAAATTGAATTGATAACTGTTTCATCGCTAATAAAAAGAAAAAATATAGATGTAATAATAAAAACTTTAAAAATTCTTGATGAAAAATATTATTTGACTATTATAGGAGATGGAACTCAAAGAAAAAAGCTTGAAACTCTAACAAAAAAGCTTGGTTTAGGAAATAGAGTAATTTTTACAGGTAAACTTGAACGAAATAAAGTTTTTGATTATTTAAGAAAATCTGATATTTTTGTCTTATTAAGCCAAAATGAAACATTTGGTTTAAGCTACCTTGAAGCAATGGCAGCAGAAAATATTGTAATAGGCAAAAAAAATGATGGTATTGACGGTATTATAAAAGATAACGAAAACGGATTTTTAATTAAATCTTCACCAGAAGAATTAAAGAAATGTTTAGATAAAATTTATAATTTAAATAACGCTGAGATTGAACAATTAAAACAAAATACAAGAAATACAATACTAAAATTAACAGCTGTAAATGCAGCAGAAAATTATATAAAAAAACTAAATTAGATATGTTTGTTTTATAATAAAATACGTCGTAAATTAAGAAGATAACGGAAAATGAAAGAAAAAATACTATCTGTAATAAAAAACTTACTAAGTAAGAAATCAACAGATGTTTTTATAGCCGAAAGTAAAGCTACAGAATTAAAAAAAACACTAAATATATTTGATTTATTAATTCTTGGAGTCAGCGCAGTTGTAGGAACTGGTATTTTTACAATCATTGGAAGTGCAATAGTTGGCGGCAGTGATGGTGCAGGAGCCGGAACTGCAGTTATTATTTCAATGTTAATAGCAGCACTTGCAAGTTTATTTTCCGCATTATCATATTCAGAAATTGCAGCAATGATACCAGTTGCAGGAAGCGCATATACATTTACTTATGCAACAATGGGTGAATTTATGGCGTGGATGGTAGGCTGGATTTTAATGCTGGAATATGCAATTGGTAATATTACGGTTGCAACAGCATGGACAGGTTATCTAACCCAGTTATTAAAAGGCTTTAAACATATACTTCCTGATTTTATTATTAACTGCCCGTTATGGTTAAGAAATGATTTTCGTTCTATGTATGCTTTATGCGACAAATATAACTGGGATGTACACGATAAAATGCCATTCATAAATTTACCGTTTGGAATGGAAATTCCTATAGCAATAAATGTGCCTGCAATATTTATAGTCTTTTTATTAACTGTTTTATTAATTAAAGGTGTAAAAGAATCTACAAGAGTTGCAGGAATAATGGTATTTGTTAATTTATCAATTATTGTTTCCTTTATTATTGTCGGCTCAAAATATGTAGCACCTGATAACTGGATACCTTTTGCTCCAAACGGAATAGAGGGAATTTTAGCCGGAACTTTTATAATTTTCTTTGCATATATTGGATTTGACGCTATATCCACAGCAGCAGAAGAAACAAAAAATCCGCAAAGAGATTTACCTGCCGCAATTATCGGAACCTTAATTTTATGTACAATTTTATATGTATCAGTAGCCCTTGTTTTAACAGGTATTGTTCCTTTAGGTAATATTGATACACAAGCTCCTTTAGCACACGCAATGAGAGGTATTGGAATGAACTGGTACGCTGGCGCTATTTCGGTAGGTGCATTATGTGCTTTAACCTCTGTATTACTAGTTTATCAGTTAGGTACAACCAGAATTTTTTATGCTATTGCAAGAGATAATTTTCTTCCTAAAAATATAATGAAAATCCACCCTAAATTCAAAACTCCGCATATAATAACCTGGCTTTCCGGTTTAATTGTTATTATCGGGTCGTTATTTATGGACTTAAACATTTCTGCAGAATTATGCAACTATGGTACTTTTGCTTCCTTCGTAATTATATGTATTGAAGTACTAATTTTAAGAAAAACAGAACCAGAGAGACATAGACCTTTTAAAGTTCCATTCTGTCCTTTATTTCCAATTTTAGGCATAATAATGTGCAGCTGCTTTATGATATATAAAAGCCTATCTGGCGGTACATCATCTTTATATTTCTTATTTTGGATAATAATTGGACTTGCCATTTATATTGCATACGGTTACAAAAATAAAAGGCAAAATAGCTAAAATTATTTATTCTTTTTTTTGTTTGCAATAAAATTATAGATAACATAAGGATATTCAAATGAAACACACAAAATATTCTGCTGTTGTCGTAGGTAGCGGTATTGCAGGACTTTATGCGGCAATAAAACTGCATAAAGAGGTTAATCTTCCAAATGGGTTATTAATCGTAACAAAATCACAGTTAATAGAATCAAATTCGAAATACGCTCAAGGCGGAATGGTGTGTGTTATGCCTGAAAATAAGCTTGATTCTTGTGAACTTCATATAGAAGATACTATAAAAGCCGGGGCAGGTTTAACCGATGCAAAAGTTGCCGAATTTATATCTAAAAAAAGTGCAAAAGTTGTAAAAGAACTTCAAAGCCTTGGTGTTGAATTTGATAAAGATGAAAATAATGAATTACGCTTCACGAAGGAAGCAGCGCACAGCGTAAACCGAATTTTACACGCAGGCGGTGATGCAACAGGTTATTGCATAGAGAATGCGCTTGTTGAATATCTAATGTCACAAAAAAATGTTCGTATTTACGAAGAAACACTTGCCGTAGAATTGTTAAAAGATTCAAAAAATATAAACCGCGGATTAATAACATATAACTACAGAGAAAACGAATATGAAGTAATTGAAGCTCCTGCTGTAATTCTTGCAACCGGCGGAATAGGTCAATTATACAAACATACAACAAACCCTGATATTACGACCGGTGACGGCATTGCTCTTGCATATAGAGCAGGTGCGGTAGTAAAAGATATGGAATTTGTTCAATTTCACCCGACTGCTTTTGCACTTGGTGATAACGGTGTTATGTTTTTAATATCAGAAGCAGTAAGAGGCGAAGGCGCAAAACTTGTTGATAAACAAGGAAATACTTTTATGGAAAAATATGATAAACGTCTTGAACTTGCGCCCAGAGATGTTGTAACAAGAGCCATTTTCCACGAAATGAACGAAAAAAACACAAAAAATGTATATCTTAATGCAACACATATAAATGAATTAAAATTTGAAAAAAGATTTCCTACTATCTACGGAAATTGCAGAAAATATAATATAAATCCTTCAGAAAATTATATTCCTGTTTCACCATCTGCTCATTACTTTATGGGCGGAATAAAAACAAAAGTAGATGGAACAACCTCTATAAAAGGACTTTATGCAATAGGTGAAGCTGCCTGCACAGGTTTACACGGTGCAAACAGATTAGCTTCAAATTCAATATTAGAATGCGCTGTTACTGCTTATGAACTTGTAAATCATCTAAAAAATGAAAATCTCAATGATAACTATTTTCAAGATGAACAAATTACCAAGATTATAAACTCTTATGAAAATGAATTATTTATAAATAATCAAGATGATATTTCAAGTATGTTTCAACATTTAAAAGAAATAATGTGGAACAAAGTTGGAATAATAAGAAATGAAAAAAATTTATTAGAAGCAAAAAAAGAAATTGAAGAACTAAAAGACCAATTTGGCTGCACATATAAATGTGCAGATAGAAGTAATTACGAAATGCGCAATATGCTTACAATTGCAGAATTAATTATTGAATTTGCACTAAAGAGAAAAGAATCAAGAGGCGCTCATTATAGAGAAGATTTTCCTCAAAAAGATTTAATCCCAGAATCACACCAATTATCAAGAAATACTATTATGAAAGGTTAAATATGTCATCAGTTTTATTACACGATTTTATTGTAGAAGAACACGTTAAAAATGCACTTAAAGAAGATATCGGTTTTGGTGATATAACAACAGACTATCTTGTTCCGAAAGATGAAAGAATTACAGCAAAATTAAATACAAGACAAGACGGCATATTATGCGGAATAAATATAGTTGAAACAGTATTTAAAACACTTTCAAAGGATGTAAAATTCGAGAAATTCTTTTCTGACGGCGATAAAATAAAAAAAGGCGATACACTTGCAATAATAGAAGGCCCGGCAAGAGCTGTCTTAATAGGTGAAAGAACAGCTTTAAATTATGTACAAAGATTAAGCGGAATTGCAACGGAAACTAATAAATATCAAGAAGCAATCGGTGATAATAAAGCAAGAATTACAGATACAAGAAAAACAACTCCGGGGTTTAGAATGTTTGAAAAATATGCAGTATTTACGGGCGGCGCAAGACTTCACCGTTTTAACCTTTCAGACTGCGTTATGATTAAAGACAATCATATTCAATATGCAGGCTCTATTACCAATGCAGTAAATAAAATTCGTGAGCATTTATCTCATACACATAAAATTGAAATTGAATGCGATACTATAGAACAGGTAAAAGAAGCTATTGAAGCAAAAGCAGATATCATTATGCTTGATAATATGAACTGCGAATTAATGAAAGAATGTGTAAAGTTAATTGACAATAAAGCATTAGTAGAAGCAAGCGGAAATGTTACAATAGATACAATAGGCGAGATTGCAAAAACAGGCGTGGATGTTATTTCTTCAAGCGCAATTGTTGCAAAAGCAAAAACTCTCGATATAGCATTAGATATGTAGTGTTTGCACTATTTGTATTTTTATATCACAATAAATAAAAAGGGGTAAAATATTGAATATTGTTGTGTTTATAAAACAAGTGCCGGATACTAATGATGTAAAATGGACACAAAACAATAATATAGACAGGGCAAGAATGGATTGCATTATGAACCCTGTTGATAAACAGGCTGTAGAAGCAGCATTAAGATTAAAAGAACAATATGATGCTCATACAACTGTCATAACAATGGGACCAAATAATGCAACTGAAATTCTAAAAGAAGCAATTGCAATGGGAATTGATGAAGCAACATTATTATGTGATTCTAAATTTGCCGGGTCAGATACTTGTGCTACTTCAAAAGTTCTAGCCGCAGCAATAAAAGAAAAATATCCTCAGACAGATTTAATACTATTCGGACAAAGTGCAATAGATGGTGAAACATCACAAACCGGACCTTCTACAGCTGTGAGATTAAATATGCCGTTCATAAGTCATGTTAATGAAATAACAGGTATTACAGATAATACTGTAATTGTTAATACAGAAACTGAAACAAATAAATGTTCATATAAAATAACCATGCCAGCTGTTTTATGCATAAACAATTACATTTATCAGCCCAGAATTCCAAGAATTAACGGATATATAAAATCACAAAATTACTATTATAAAACATATAATATTTATGAACTAAATATTAGTGAAATGGATACAGGTGTAAAAGGTTCACCTACTTATGTTTCAAAAGTATACAAAACTAATGAACAACGTAATTGCAAAAGAATAGATACAAAGTCTCAAGATAATTACATTAATGAAGTTGTTTGTTCAATAAAAGATGTATTGGAGAACTAATGGAACCAAACGGCATTTTAATATATGGTGAACTAAATAATGACTACAGTATAAGACCAGTAGTAAAACAGCTTGTAACCAAAGCACGCGATTTAAAAGAAAAACTATGGAATCAGCGAATTATGGTTTGTATTATTGGACCAAGAATTAATTATGAAAATATAATATATGAACTTGGTCAATATGGTGCAGATGAAATAGTTATAGTATGTGATAACAGAATTACAGAGTATAACCATAATTATTTTCCGGAAGTTTTTACACAAATTGCGCAGAAATATCCTCCTCGTGCTATTTTAGTAGGTGCAACAAATCAAGGTAAAGAAATTGCATCTTATTGTGCAACAAAATTAAATACAGGTTTAACTGCTGATTGTACTGATTTGGATATCGGCGAAAATAATCTTTTATTATCGACACGCCCTACTTTTGGCGGACAATTAACAGCTGATATTTTCTGCAAAACCTTCCCGCAAATGGCAACAGTTCAAGAAAATATTTTTAAAGAAAATAAAATAGAACATAATGCTTCTGCAATATTTAATTGGATTGATATTGATAAAATTGAAAAGAAAATAGAAACAATAAAATCAATAAAGAAAGAATTAAAAAGCAAAGACCTGTCTTCAGCTAAAATTATAATAGCAGGCGGTGCAGGGGCTTGCCAAAATGATGGATTTGCATTAATTTATCAGCTGGCACAAAAACTAAATGCTGCAGTTGCAGGAAGCAGAGAAGCCGTTGAAAAAGGCTATATAACGAAATCGCAACAAATCGGACAAACAGGAAAAACAGTTGCACCAACACTTTACATTGCAGTAGGTATTTCTGGAGCTAACCAGCACTTAGCAGGAATTAAAAATAGTGGTAAAATTATTTCTATCAATAAAGATGAAAATGCACCAATTTTTAAGCACTCAGATATAGCATTAATTGGTGACTTATTTGAAATATTACCAGAGTTAATTAAGAATATGGATACATAGAAGAGGAAAACAAATGAGTAGTGAAACAAACACAAGCACTCTAAAACCATTTTCAACAATGCAATTATTGTATTTTTGTTTAGGTTTCTTTGGTCTTCAATTTGCTTGGCAAATGAGACTTGCATTATCAGGCCCTGTTACAGAAGGACTTGGGGCAGACCCTTTAATTTACGGTTTAATATCACTTGCCGGCCCGTTTTCAGGTATGGTTGTTCAGCCTATTATTGGTGCATTAAGCGATAGAACAACTTCAAAATGGGGAAGAAGAAGACCTTATTTATTAGGCGGTGCAATTCTTGCATCTTTAGCCTTATGGGCATTCCCTAATTCATCAGTAATAGCTCAATTTTTCGGCAATTCATTAGGTGTAGTTCTTGCACCTTGGGCAGGGCTTGCTGTTGCAGCTGTTATGATTTGGATTATTGATGCCTGCGTTAATATAGCTCAAGGTCCATATCGTGCATTAATACCTGATGTAGTACCGCCAAAACAACACGCAATTGCAAATTCATTTTTAAGTTTTGCTATTGGTTTAGGTTCTGTAGTTGCAGCAGCAACTCCGCCTGTTTTAAGTAAATTCTTCCATATAACAATGAGTATTCCTGCTCAATTTGTGATGGCAGCAATTGCTTTTACAGGTGCAATGCTTGTTACTTGTATTGCAATTAAAGAAAAACAACATGTAATAGAAAAAACAGACGAAGAAACAAAAGAAAAACATTCTTTCTTTGAATCAATGAAAGACTTTTTAACTACATCTCCAGAAATAGTTAAAATATGCGTACTTCAATTCTTTACTTGGATTGGTATGATGTGCTTGTTATTATATTTCACATTATTCGTTGTACATAACTTATACGGAGTTCCTGATATTGCAGCAGAAGGTGTTGATTTAGCATCATTTGACTCTGTAAAACTTGCAGGTACAAACTTTGCTTTAATTTGTTTAGCACTATTTAACTTAGTATGTTTCTTAGTTTCAATTCCAATCGGAGTTTTATCTACAAAATTCGGGAATAAAGTGGTACATGCTATTGCATTATTCTCAATGGCTGTTTCATATTTAATTTTAGCATTTTCACATTCACAAATTCCTGTAATGATAGGAATGGGATTAGCAGGTATCGGCTGGGCATCTGTTTTAGCATTACCGTTTGCGATGCTATCTCAATACATCAAACCTGGCAGCGAAGGTTCTGTAATGGGTATATTTAACATATTTATTGCAGGTCCACAGGTTGTTGTTTGTACATTAGTTGCTTGGTTTATAAACCACAGCACAATGGTTAAACCTGATGGTACCTTCTATCATTGGGAATATGCCTTCTTTGTAGGTGCTATAGTTCTAGCTTGTGCAGCATTAGCTTCACTTACAATTAAAGAAAAGAAAGTATAAAAATACAAAGTATAAAAAAAGACACCATATATGGTGTCTTTTTTTTGATTAATTTAGCATTTACAAACGCAATGATTACCAGACGGATAACATGAATTAGGGTATTTATAACTTCCACAATATGCAGGAGAAGTTGGACAATATACTGCCAGATAATCTGAACCAACCCCCATTTCCAATATTTCATCATAAAATTCATTTATTAATGTATCGTCAACATTTCCGCTATCAATTAAAGTTTTAATATCATTTAAATCCGCCATATAAAATTAGTCCTTTCGTTATTTTAGTTTTAAATAAGAATTTAATAATTTCTCAATTTTTTTATCCAAAAATTCTTGTAAACCTGATGCTGGTGTAAAAGTTAATTCATTAAAATATAAAGTTTGATTATGAACTAACCAATCAACTCTAACAAATTTAAATTTCTCCGAAAGAATTCGAGAAAGATTGAATAGTTTATTCCTTGTTATATCTGGAACAGAAATATTCATATATTTACTTAATAAATTAAAACTACCATCATATAAAGTTTCAGAACTTGAATCTTTATACATTAGGAACCTAAATAGCTGCGGTTTCCCATCAAAACAATATACTTCTATTTCCATAGGCTGACTTTCTGGACTACTTAATAATGCCTTTTCTACATATAGTTGGGGAATTATATTTTTATATTGAAATTCAAAATCACTCCAACCAAAAAAAGATTGCTGCATCCAATTATCAAATCTCATTTTGGTATAGTTATAAACATTTTGCTCAGCAAGAAAAGCATTTTTATCTTTTATATAACAATGCCATTTGCAGCCATGATTTGTTTTAATAAAAAAGCTATCAGGCAAATCTTTAAAGGGGATATCGTCAAAACTTTTTCCTTGCCATAAAATAGGTTTTAAATATTTTTCACCAATTTTATTTTTAATCCAATCCCTTACAAGAATCTTATCAGTAAGCATTGATTTTAAAGGAGTAGAATCGTATAATTTTAGCCATTGAATCTTTTCATTATATGTTTTTGGATTATTAAGATTTAAATTCTTTCCCAATCGGTATTTAAATATCTTCTTTAAATATAAAGGATATTCTGATTCACAAAGATTCATTATAAAATCATATTCATAAGGCGGTTCCGATATTTTTTTTAAATTTAACTTTTCAAATAAATAATTAAACATTATTATTATATATTCCCATTTTCACCCATTCTTAATCATATTTGATTATATCTAGTTAGATTTAACTAGTCAAGTATAATCATTTATTCTTATTACTAATCCTATTTGCCATTAATAAATAATCATAAATAGCTTATCTTATAAAAAGGTAGTAAAAAATGATTAATAAAAATTTAATTGGTAAAAAAATTCAAGAAGCAAGATTAAGACAAGGATATACGCAAGAAGCCCTTGCTGAAGCAATAGAAATTTCTTCAAATTATTTGAGTAAAGTAGAAAGAGGTTTAAATATGCTAAATGCAGATACTTTACTTAAAATTATTGAAGTTCTTAATATGGATTTAAGTGATTTTCAAATTTTTCATAAGAAAATAGAAAATAAAGAAAGAAAAGAATTTGAAGAATTATTATCAACTTGCAAAGATAATGAAATACATTTACTCTTAGAAGTAAGTAAAACTATATTAAATAACAAAATAAAATAATATTTTATTAAGGGGTAAAAAATGAATTTTGAAACACTGGCGACACAAGGATTTTTAGATTTAAAGAAACAAAACAATACTGTTTCAACACCAATATATGCAAATACTGCATACAGTTTTGACAGCGTACAACATGCAGTAGATTTATTTGATTTAAAAGTAGCAGGAGATATCTATTCAAGATTATCAAACCCTACAAATGATATCTTAGAAAAAAGAATAGCAGCACTTGAAGGCGGAATTGGCGCATTAGCAACTTCTTCTGGTCAATCTGCAATATTAATTGCAATTTTAAATATCGCAGAAGCAGGTGATGAAGTTGTTACATCAGCTAAAATATACGGTGGAACATATAATTTATTTGCAAAAACATTTAAACAAATGGGAATAAATGTTAAATTTATTAATTCAGATAATTTAGAAGATTATGAAAATGCAATAACAGAAAAAACAAAATGTATTTATACTGAAACTTTAGGTAATCCAAGTATTAAAGTCGCTGATATTGAAGGATTAGCTAATATTGCACATAAACATGGTATTCCGTTAATTGTAGATAATACGGTACCAACTCCTTATTTATGCAGACCAATTGAATTTGGAGCTGACATTATTATCCATTCAACAACAAAATATTTATCAGGACACGGAAATGCAATGGGCGGTATTATTGTAGATTCTGGTAATTTTGATTGGGAACAAAATGATAAATTTAAAATGTTAACAACTCCTGATGAAAGCTACCATGGCACAATATATTCAAAAGCCTTTGGTAAAGCAGCATATATATTAAAATGCCGTGCACATTTGGTTAGAGATTTAGGTTGTATCCAAAATCCGTTTAATTCATATTTAACAATATTAGGTGTTGAAACACTTCACGTAAGAATGGACAGGCACTGTGAAAACGCATTAAAACTTGCAAAACATTTAGAAAATCACCCACATATTAACTATGTAAATTATCCATATTTAGAAAGCAGTCCTGATTATAAACTTGCACAAAAATATTTAAAACATGGTGCTTCTTCATTAATTGGTTTTGGCGTTGATGGTGACGGAACTAAATTTATTGAAGCATTAAAACTATTTATTCACGCTACAAACTTAGGTGACGTGCGTTCTATTATCACATATCCGGCAGGAACTACACACAGACAGCTATCTGATGAACAAAAAATTAAAGCAGGTATTACAAATGACTTTATGCGTGCTTCTATTGGATTAGAAAATATTGATGATATCATTGAAGATATTGATAATGCAATAAAAATTTCACGTTCATAAAGGATAGAAATGATTATAGATGAAAAAAGCGCTGGAATTGTAGAAACACAATTCTATACAATAGATGAAAAAATACAATTTGAAAGCGGAACAGAATTTGGACCAATAACAGTAGCTTATGAAACCTACGGAAAATTAAATGCGGAGAAAAACAATGCAATACTTGTTATTCACGCATTAACAGGTGATGCTCATGCCGCCGGATACCACAGTGAAACAGATAAAAAACCCGGCTGGTGGGATACAATGATTGGCAAAGATAAATCATTCAATACTGATGATTATTTCATAATCTGCACAAATATTCTTGGTGGTTGCAGTGGAACTACAGGCCCTTCAAGTATTAATCCTGAAACAGGCAAACCATATGGTACCACATTTCCTGTTTTTACAATTGAAGATACTGTAAAAGTAATAAAAAAATTATTGGATTATCTTGAAATAAAAGAACTATATTCTGTAGCAGGCGGCTCTATGGGAGGAATGCAAGCAATTCAATTTGTAATTTCGTACCCTGAAATGGTTAAATCTGCTATATTTATTGCAACTACATCAAGACTTTCGCCACAGGCAATAGCTTTTAATGCTGTTGGCAGAAACTCTATAATTTCAGACCCTAACTGGAATAACGGGAATTACTATGAAAGCGAAAACAAACCTGACAGAGGGCTTTCAACCGCAAGAATGATAGGACACATAACCTATTTATGCGAAGAAGCTATGTATAATAAATTTGGAAGAAAGCTTCAAGATAAAGATCATTATGATTTTAATTTTGATGTGGATTTTCAAGTTGAAAGCTACTTGCAGCACCAAGGGCAGATTTTTGTAGATAGATTTGACGCTAATAGTTATCTTTACATAACAAAAGCTGTTGATTATTTCGATCCTGCCGATAAATACGGTTCTTTAAAAGAAGCTTTCAAAAATTCAAAGGCTAAATTTTTAATAATTTCTTTTGATTCCGATTGGTTATTCCCGTCTTGTGAAGCGAAAGAAATTGTTAATACATTAATGCAATTAGGAAAAGATGTTTCATACTGCGAAATACAATCACCTTGCGGACATGATGCGTTCTTGCTTGAATATAAAACACAGTCCAAAATAATTAAAAGTTTCTTAAATACTCATATAAAGGAGGAAGAAAATGAATAACCACTATTCAACCTCAAAAGGTCTTCATTTAAACTACTCTATTATAGAAAATATGATTGAAGAAAATGCACGTGTTCTTGATATCGGATGCGGTAACGGTTATTTATTAAAACTTTTAAAAGATAAAAAACACATTCAAGGAAACGGAATTGAAATTTCTCAAAAAGAAGTTATCCAATGTTTGGAAAAGGGATTATCTGTTATTCAAGGCGACATCGATGAAGGTTTAAAACAAATTCCTGATAAGCATTATGATTATGTAATTTTAAATCAAACTCTTCAATCAACCTGCAACCCTCACTATGTACTTGAAGAAATGCTTCGTGCAGGTAAAAAATGTATTGTAAGTTTCCCTAATTTTGCTTATTGGCGAATTAGATTTAATTTCTTTTTCACAGGCAATATGCCAAAATCTAAAGTATTGCCGTTTGAATGGTACGATACACCTAATATTCACTTATTAACAATTAAAGACTTCTTTGAATATGCTAAAAAACACGATATTACTATATTAGAAGGCATTTATACAACAAGAGCAACTATAAGAAAAGGTATACAATATAGCATGTTTTCAAATATTCTTGCAGAAGAAGCTATATTTGTTATTTGCAAATAGTATTTTTTAACAACCTGATACCGTATTTAATATAGTTACTGAAGACATCAATAGTGAGTTTTTTAGATAATAGTTTCTTTATAATAAAAGAAGGTCTTAAATGATATTTTAGAATAACTTTTTTTCTAAACTCTTCTAATTCCTTTTTGGAAAGATACTTTGTACCCATAGTTGAATACTTAAAAGAATCCTTACCAAGAACATCTTTACCGTTATCAATATCAGAATACACCATATTATAAAGTTCACTGCCTTTAAACGGAGTTGCTATCGATAATTCTATAAAATCGGTATTTAACTGAAAGATTAATTTTTCAGTTTCTTTTAAATGCTCTTTTGTTTCCCAAGGGAAACCTATTAAATAAAAACCAAATATCTGTAAACCGTGTTTTTTTATAAGTTTTACGGTATTAATATTTTGTTCGACAGTTGTTCCTTTTTTCATTTTAATTAAAGAATCACTACTTCCTGATTCAAGCCCTAATGCAATTAAACTGCACCCTGCCTGCTTCATTTTTATAAGCATTTCTTCATCAAGAGTATTAACCCTTGAATTGGCATTCCAATTAATTTTTTCATTTAACCTTGAATTTATAAGCAAATCACAAAGTTCAATAACCCAATTTTTGTTCATTGTAAAAGTATCAGATTTAAAGAAAAAATCGTATATATTATATTTTTCAACACATTCTTTTATTTCTTCATAAACTGATTGAGGAGTGCGAAATCTGATTTTTTTCCCCGATATTACAGGTGAAACACAATATATACAAGAAGAAGGACAGCCTCTTGATGTAGAAATAGTCGCCAATGGTTTATTTGTTAAAGGATTTAAATACAAATTATTTTTCATTAAACTTCTGTCAGGAAAAGGTATAGAATTGAGATTTTCATTAAAATCTATAAGCTTATTAATATTCCATATTCCATTTTCTTTATATGATATTCCCTGAATTATTTTTAATTGATTTTTGTCACAATAATGAGCCTTTAATAAATCTGAAATTATAAACTCAACTTCACCGCCTATTAAATAGTCAACCAATGAAAAATCAATTTCTTCAAATAGCTCATTATCAGGATTAAAAAATAACGCACCTTTTAGAATTATAACTACATCATTTTTAATATCTTTTATTTTTTTTACAATTTCAATATCATTAAAAATACTACCGTTAGTAATACTCATAAATATTACATCAGGATTTTGATTTAAAATATCGTTTTTTAAATCATTAAAGGTTAAACGCTCAGCAGGATAATCTTTTAAAAAGATATTATAATTTTCTTTTTTCAGAATTGAAGCAATATAACCTAAATCATTACAAGCACGCAAAGAATTAGCAACAGATGATTCAACATTAATCTGACATCTGTCTTCACCTCTTTGATATATTTCCCCCACAGGGTAAATAAGCATTATATTTTTCATGTAAATTTAATTGTTTCTTAATTTATCAATAAATCTTTTTAAACGTTCCATTGCTTTTTTTAGATTATCTAAAGAATAAGCATAAGAAATTCTTAAATGACCCTCGCCGCTTTCGCCAAATGCAGTACCCGGGACTGCAGCAACACGTTCTTCCTGTAATAACCTTGTAGCAAATTCCTCACTTGTCATTCCAAATTCTTTAATGCAGGGGAAAACATAGAAAGCGCCAAACGGTTCAAAACAAGGCAAATTCATTTCTTTAAATGCGTTTAAAAGAAATCTGCGTCTTTGATTATATGATTGACGCATCATTTTAACATCTTCATCGCCATTCTTTAATGCTTCTGTTGCTGCATACTGGCTTGTTGTGGGTGCACACATTATTGCAAATTGATGGATTTTAGTCATCTGCTTTATTATTTCTTTTGGTGCGCAAGCATATCCTAAACGCCAGCCTGTCATAGCATATGATTTAGAAAACCCGTTAATTAAGATTGTTCGGTCCTTCATACCTTTTAATGAAGCAATTGAAACATGTTTTTCATTGTATGAAAGTTCTGAATATATTTCATCAGACATAACGTAGATATCATTTTTAATTATTATTTTTGCAATAGCTTCCAAATCGTTTTTATCCATAATAGATCCTGTAGGATTATTAGGGAACGGAAGAATCAAAATTTTAGTTTTTGGGGTGATTGCTTTTTCAAGTTCTTCAGGTTTTAATCTAAACTCATTTTCTGCTTTTAAATTAATAATTACAGGAACTGCATTTGCTAATATTGTACAAGGTTCATATGAAACATAAGACGGTTGGGGAATAATAACTTCATCACCGTCATTAACAAGTGCACGAATACCAATATCAATAGCTTCCGAACCGCCGACAGTAACTATAACCTCATTATCAGGATTATAATCAATATTTTGAGTTCTTTTTATATAATTGCTAATTTCCTGCCTTAAAGCTTTTAAACCCGAATTAGAAGTATAGAATGTTTTTCCTTTCTCAAGAGAATAAATACCTTCTTCTCTTATATGCCAAGGAGTATCAAAATCAGGTTCACCAACGCCAAGAGAAATAACATCTTCCATTTCGTTTACTAAATCAAAGAATTTTCTTATTCCTGATGGTTTAAGCGCTAATACTTTATTAGAGAGTTCTTTTGTCATGGTGTAATAATTTCTCTTTCATCTTCATGTTTTTTAGCTAAGATAGTACCGTGGTCTTTGTATTTTTTTAGAATAAAATGGCTTGCAGTACTTAAAACGCTATCTAATGTTGATAATTTATCAGATACAAAGTTTGCGATTTCTCTTAGTGATTTTTCTTCTAAGATGACTAAAAGGTCATAACCGCCTGAAATCAGGTATACTGCACGAACTTCAGGATAGTTATATATTCTCTCTGCAATAGAGTCAAAGCCTTGACCGCGCTGCGGGGTAACTCTGACTTCAATTAAAGCCATAACTTTTTCTATAGAAGTTTTATCCCAATCTATTAACGTATGGTAACCGCAAATTATGCCTTCTTTTTCAAGAGCTTCAAATTCTGCCAATACATCAGCTTCTTTAACGCCTAATAAAACCGCCAGTTCATCAAGCCCGATTCTGCTATTCTTTTCAATTATTGACAATAACTCTTCTCTCATAAGTTTTCTCCAACCTTTATATAGCTTTTATTTTAGCATAAATTTATCTTATAAAATTCCAAAAATATCTTTTTAATTTTTTTGCGGCAGACATTTTTTCAAATCCGACTTTTTTTGCACTAACAATTGTCATTTCGTTAGGCTGAGTTGTTCTTGCATAATTAACTGCTTTAGGTCCAAATAAAATAACATATTCTGGTTTATAGCCCTCGGGGATATTCATATATTCGCACAATTCAGGGAATAACTTCATACAAGTATCTGCAAAACCGCACCAGCATGTACCAACACCAAGACTTTGAGCATATAATTCAAAATAACTTAAAGCAATAATAGCATCTTCTTTAGCACAAGGAGCTGTAATATGGTTAGAAACAACTAACATGTGCGGAGCTCCTCTAAATACAACGTCATCTCCATCTAGAAATAGTTTTATATAATTTTGGAATGTATTTAAAACTGCCTTAACAGGCTTTTTAGTCAATGCAGTAATAATTTTATTATTTGTATGATTTCTAAATTCGTTCATAACTTCAACATCATCAATAAAAGAAAAATGAAGTTTACGAACATTACATCCTGTCGGAATATATTTCAACATATCTTTTAATTTGTTCATTCTGTCAGAATCAAGATTTTCATTTTTATAATTTCTGTCACTTCTTCTTGATTTAATTAAGTTTAAAATCATATCAGGATTTTGAGCATAAATTTGTTCAGAATTTTCAGGATTTTTATCCATTATAGAAATAGCGCCGACAGGACAAATTGCTAAACAATGCTGGCATTGAATACATCTTTGAGGGGCAGTTGCCTTAGGTGTATTATTTTCATCCATAGTGATAACAGCGGCAATACAGTCTTTTGCGCAAAGTCCGCAATGAATACATTTATTTTCATCAACTTTAAAATTAATTTCTGACATAATAACTCCTTTATAAATGAAATTATCATAGCATAATTATGCAAATTAAAAAATAATTTAAGGTAATTAATATAGTAATAATGTCATTCCAAACTTGTTTCGGAATCTTACCATCTATAAGAAAATTTCTATTATAACCAGACATTTTGACAAAATCACAGATTGTGGAAAAGTAGTCAAACAAATTCCGTATGATAACTTTAGGTATTTTAGTGTAAAGTTATACATAATTATAAATTAAATTAAAAAATATGCTTGACTTCAAAAATTTATACGATAATATAATAAATGTGAAGGGCGTTTAGCTCAGTTGGTAGAGCGCCTCCCTTACAAGGAGGATGTCAGGAGTTCAAGTCTCTTAACGCCCACCATTTAAAAAGACCCATTAAGGGTCTTTTTTATTGCTTATTTATATTAATAACTAAATTTGCCATTATATACTTATATTTATTTTGCAATATTTATGCTGCTTTTACTATTTTTATTTCAATATCCAAATTAATTGATGTTGGGTTAAAACAAAACCTACTTACTACTTTTTTTATTATTAAAATAATTATTCCTTACTTTGCTCCTGTTGAAATAAAGTAAAAAATAATAGGGTAGGGGAAAAAACATAATAATAACTCATATTTTAAGAGTCAACAGCAATTTTACTTCTTATTTTGAACACTTCATAAAATATTAATATTATGCTAAACCCAATCTACGTACAAATAAAAATATTAATTTATGGTTAAAGATTCTTTTTTTAATTCATTAAAGTTTATTTGTTTGAAAACAGGCATAAGTTGAAGTCTATAATACATCATATAATCATTATCAATCTCTTTTCTTATTATTTTGTTAGCATTTTGAAAATCATCAAGTAATATATATGCTGCAGCTTTTTCTAACGAATCTCTAGATTGATTTAATATATCATCTAAATTATTTTCTCTGATTTTAGAAGCATTTTTTCTTAGTTTTTTTGCTAACGAATAATTAATTTTCAGCACAGAATTAGTTTTGTTTACATTTCTATTTGATAAATCATTTATTAATTGTTGATAAATATTATATATTTCATCATACTCTTCAAGTTTTAATAAATTGTATGTATAGTTTATATAGTCTTCGGTGTTCTTGTCACTATTTTCAAAATCATACATTGTTTTTTCTAAGAACTTATCTTTGTCATAATAGAATAAGTTATCCATATATGCATCTAACTTCATAAGAACATGAGAATCTGACTGGACATTTATAATTTTAATAGCTTTTTCATGTTCTTTCTTGTTTGCTAATAATCTTAAATATAATGAATAGTATCTTAGACGTTCTTTCCCTGAAACATTTAATACTCTATCATCTATATTTTCCATTATTTCTATTGCCATATCATTATTATAATAATTGTTTATAGCACATCGTGCTTTATGGATTATGTAGGAAATTGAATCAAAATAAATCTTATCAAATCTATTAAATATATCCTTCAATTCATCAATTAAATTTAACTTAGATAAAGTACTTATATATTCTATAAGATAATATATATTTCTTTCATATATGTAATTATTATCTATATATAAATTGAAAAGTTCTTTCAATTTCTTTATATTTTCTTCTTTTTCTGTCTCATTATATTTTTTTATGTTTCTATATATTTTTTCTAATTTTGCTTTAAAGACAAAGTCTGAATAAAAGTCTTTATTATCTAAACTATCTATTATTTGGTCACAAGTTTTATTTATTTCTTCTTCTTTTTCTGAAAATTTTATTACAAAATTAAGTTTATCCATATAAGCATAATTTTCTGAGCTATTTTCAATAGCAATAGATTTATCATATAGCTGAATAATTTCTTCATAAATTGACTTATCTATTATATTTCGTTCAATTTTGCAATCAGCAATTTTATTTAATATATTATAATTTGACTTATCTTGCGAATATGCAGTCTCAAGCAAATTTAATTTTTCATCATATGATGCTACCAAATTTGATTTTTTTAATAAATATATAATATTGGAATCACGCTTGTTTTTATCATTATATGAAATAACATTATTAATACATTTTAAAGCTTCATCTTTTTTATCTAAATCTATATAACAATCTATTTTATAATACATGTATTTATTATATAAAAATGAAGGCATATTATTTATGTCAATATTTTTATCTATTATTTCAAGAGCTTCAATGTATTGTCCATTTTGAATTAATAATTTTATGTCCTGTTCTTCTGGTGCAATAATTTCATTTTTATATTCTATATTAGTTTTCTCTGCATTTTCTTTATATGAGCTAATATTATTTATTCTGATAGAAGAATCTAAAAAACTATTAATATCATTTACAATATATGGACAATTATTATATTTTTCTTTTTGAGAAATAAAATATTCTTTTTGTTTCGTTATTCTTGTATTTATTGGTATACCAAGCTGAACAATATCATTTTTTTTTGTTAATAAAGATAAATGTGTCAATTCAGCAACAAAGGTATCAAAATCATCAATCAAGATATAATAAACTTTATTATAATTTAGTAAATTAATTAATTTGGGACTTAATTTTTTATGTTCATAATCTGATTTTTTTATACACCAATAAATTCCATTATTTAAGTACTCATCTTTTTTTACTAAATTTTCAAGTACTGACATAATAGAATTATCATTACCTGCATATCCAACAACTATTAATCCATATACTTTTAAAAATTCTTCAAATTTTTCTTTTGTATTTTTATCCAAATTATCAACTTCTTCAGATGTAGATTTTATATCATTGAATAAAAAGTCTCCATGTAACTTTATAATTTTAGTTCTATTAGAACGAACACTTACATTAAAAATAGATGAGTCATGAGCGCATACAATAGGTCTTGATATATCATTAAAAGGCGACATAGCTTGTTCTAACAAATCATCAAAATTCGTAGTAAAATAAGTATTTATTATTTCATTCGCTGCAAGTCTGTTAAGATACTGATATCCAATCGACGGTTCTAGATTCTGTCCTACTTCTCGTTCTATAAAGTTTCTTCTCTGCGATGGCAAATCATATATTTTACCAAATAATGAAGCGTATTCATTATCCTTTTTATACCAGTCCATACAGTTTGTTTGCAGATATTCTCTAATCTCATCAATAGAGATATTTTCATCATTTTCATTATATTTTTTATAAATGCTTCGTAACCATTTATCGACTAATTGTTGTCCTGTTTGAATTCCAGAAGATATTGAAGCACCAGCACCAAGCAACATAGAATATAATGGTTGTTTTTCTCCATCTGGTTTATTATTTATAAACAAAGCTAAATCTTGTATACTACGCTCTTTTGATTTATTAATAAATTCAGTCATAAGAATCCTTTTTTGTTAATTCTACCATTATATGCAAATTTATCGAATATCTTATGAAGTAATATTAAAACATATTAATTATAAAGATTACTTTTTTCAAAAAGCTATAAAAAGTTTATAAAAGAAGTTATTATTTGCTAATCATTAAAAATAAAATTAAAAAATCTAATCTAGATCTTTTTAATATTTCAATTGATTTTTATATCTGTTAAGATTGTAGGCTGGTTTTAAAAACAACAACTTTCTCTACCAATTTTTCTCTGGTGCTTGTTTTTCAATATTCTTTTCATTATGCTAATTTTAACTTTTCTATTTCTTTTTTATATCTATGCAACTTTTGCTATTTTTCATTAAATATTCCAATTTTTTTGATGTTGGGTTAAAACCCAACCTACAAACTTCTTCAATTGCTTTTGTCATTTTCGCTCCTTCTATTTATATTTAGGATAATATCTTTTTGAGAACTTCGTACCATCATTCCAATCCAGTGCGAATCCTCCTTTATATCCGCCATTTATTAAAACACTACCATCATGAAGTAATGTTAGTCCCATTCCTGTATGGTATCTTAAAGAATATTCATCCAGCAAAGATGTTTTCCCCGTTTTAGGATCAAAGATTGCTAAACCTACATAATATGTTGTTGATGAACCAAATTTACCGGTATTAAATAAAACACGACCATCTTTTAATTCTACAGAATCATAAGAACCTGCATATTTTGAAGTACCTGCTTTTTTTAATGAATTTGTCTTTAAATCCAGTAAATAAAAATCAACATCTTTATATTTATATCTTTTTGGTGATGGATCAGAAGAAGGAATATTCTTGGGATAATATATTAAAATACTATTTTTTAAATTTTTATATATAAATGCTTGTTGCTTATATCTTGGTATCCTATAAGTTCCAATTATTTTGTATTGCTTATTATTTAAATTTAAACTTACGATATTATATTCTTCTATTCTTTTTTCATTTGTATTATATCCTATTCCTTTGTCATTTGGATTATCTTCTACTTCTACTACTTTTTTGAACGTAATAATCATTACAGTATTTTCATCTATAATAATTTCTTTCATTGGTTGTCCATATTTTTCAAATAATAATTTTTGTTCATTATCATCATGTAGTGTTTGATATTTCATTGTATTTAAATCAAATACATGATAATAGCGCATTCCTTGCATTCCCCGTGTTACAACTAATAACCTATTATTTCCTAAAGATAAAAAATACCGTCTCGCAAACTTATTATATGGAAAAAGTTTGTCATCTAATTTTTTAAATGTTTCTGTTTTATAATCAAAAAGTTCAATTTGACGATCGTACCCGCTATCATAGAGAAAAACGGTTCCATCATCCAATAAAAGATAATCTTTATGGTGTGGAAAATACGAATCCTGTATTATTCTGTATTTATTAATATTTGGATCAAAAATTTGTGCTCCTGTACCATTTTTCCCACCACCTAAAACTAATACATTATTGTTTGGCAATAATATACATAAAGGCTCAATGTCTTTATATTTCATCCGCCCCGTTGATTTAATTTTAGTTGTTTCATTATTATAATTTTCTTGTTTTATACTATTTTTTGTATTACCCGCATAAGACACTGTACAAGAAATACTTATTCCTAAAATTAAGAATGCTAATACTACCAGTAGCTTGTAAGTTGGTTTTAAACCCCACAACTTTTTCCACAAACTTATATTATGTTTATTTTCTAGTCCCATATTCTGATTATTTTCTTTATTCTTATTGCTCATTATAATTTTCCTATTTGTCTATTCTTAATCCATACAACAACAAAAGCAGCATAGATTGACCTATGTTGCTTCGTTTGTATTTAAATGTGTACACATTTCCCTATTTTTATTCTTTTTACTCAATTAATCTTTTTCACTTTTCATAAACTGAATGATTAATTGTACTATTATTTAGTTGTTCTTGTAAATATACATAGTTCAAGAATAATTTTATTCAATTGTTAAATAAATGTTAAAAAATGAAGTTTTAATGAAAAACAGATGTATAACGTAGGTGTTGAAAGAAATAAGTAATTTGAAAGGAGCAAATTATGAGATTTTTAGTTAGAAAAACACCGGACAATTTTATTAGAACTGTGAATGACGAAATCAGCTCTTTACTTAACAGACACTTTGACAGTTATTTCCCGGATGCAAATTATTGGGAAAATACAGAAAAACTTTCAATGCCTATTGAGCTTACCGATAAAGGAACTGAATTTGATATCAAAGCCGAACTTCCGGGAATAAAAAAAGAAGATTTGGATATTGATATTGAAGAAAATTACTTAAAAATTAACGCTAAAAAATATGATGAAACAAACGAAGAAGACAAAAACTTCAAACATTCAGAATTTAGTTATGGCGAATTTTCAAGAACAATTCAACTTCCTGAAGAAATTGATATCAATAAAACAGAAGCCAAATTAGAACACGGTATTCTTAAAATAGTTGCACCTAAAATGCACAAAGAAAAGGAACAAATAAAAAAATTAATTGTAAAATAAATTGATTCCAGAAATTGATTTTGCGGGACATAGTATTATGTCCCGCATTTTTAATTTTATGCTATTCTGAATAAAAAGGAGATTAGTATGAAATTATTAGGTTTAGATATAGACGGAAGTGAGAAAGAGTTTGATTTAAACGATTTTAAAGGACAAAAAGTTATTTTATACTTTTATCCGAAAGATAATACATCGGGTTGTACACAAGAGGCTTGCGACTTTAGAGATAATATTAATCGTTTAACAAAATATGCTATAGTCTTAGGTGTAAGCCCAGACAGTATAAAAAGCCACAAATCATTTAAAGAAAAACAAAGTTTAAACTTTATTCTGCTTTCTGACTCTGAACATCTTCTAGCTGAAAAATACGGCGTGTGGAAAGAAAAATCAATGTACGGCAGAAAATATATGGGAATTGAACGCTCAACTTTTATACTTGATGAAAATGGTAATATTGAAAAAGAATGGCGAAAAGTTAAAGTAAAAGGCCACGTTGATGAAGTTATAGAATATCTTAATAATTAAGATTTTAAAATTGAAACGGTTTAATTTATGCCAAGAAATTAAGTGTATTTTTTAATATGCATATTACATCCTTTTTTGGATTTGATGAACCTGAAGAACTTAATAAAACATATTTCAATACTTTTATAGATAAACTGCAAAATAGTGATAATGATTTTGTTAAATTATATCTGAATATCATCGATTTTATTAATGTGAAATGTTATAAATAGTTCTATATAAAGTTTTTTCCCGCATTGTAAGCCTTTTCTAAATCTTTAGGGAATATTTTTTCATGTTGTTTTCTTTTATCATTAATATCCCATCTTTCATCATCATATTTTGAATAATCATAATATTGAAATGTATTGAATGCACAAATTCTTTGAGGTTTTTCATAAAGATGCGTTATCCAGTTTTCAAAAAATCCAATAGATGCAGAGTTATTTTGACCTATGTATTGATTTAAAAAAGTGTCCTCATTAACATTCATTGTATAGATTACAGCAGTTTTTAATTTTTTTGGCGGAATTGGGGTATATTGCTTATCAAATCTTACAAACGGGTAAACCAATCTTTCTATAAACATTTTCATAACACCTGATATGTCTCCGAAATAAATAGGAGTAGCAAAACAAATTCCATCAGAAATAGAAACTTTGTTTAATATTTCTTTTAATTCATCGGGGTACGAGCAGAAGCCGTAGTTTTTACCGTTTTTTAATTTACACGCTGAACAAGCCCTGCAACCTTTAAAATCAATGTCATACAGGTTTATTATTTCAGCACTTCCTCCGGCATTAATCACTCCTTGTGCAAAATTTTCACACATTTTAGATGTATTCCAGTTCTTTCTTGGTGAACCGTTTATAATATAAACTTGTTTTGTCATAATTTCTTCCTTTCTTCTTTATCAATTTTATTCAATATTATATTTTTTACAAGTATTTACTTTTTTGTAATATACTATATAAAAAGATAGAATTAAGGAAAAACAATGAAAAACAAGCTTGAAAAATATAATTGTCCACTCGGTGCAACTCTTGGAGTTATCGGCGGGAAATATAAGGTTATGATTATATGGTTTTTGTATCAGAATAAAGTTTTAAGATATAATGAACTGCAAAAAACAATCAAAGACATTACGCCCAAGATGTTGATTTCACAATTAAGAGAACTTGAAGATGATGGAATAATAGGGAGAAAAGTTTATCCTGTTGTGCCTCCAAAAGTTGAATACTCGCTAACTGCAAAAGGTGAGAGTTTAATCCCAATTTTACTTGAAATGAAAAAATGGGGTGAAATCAATCAATAAATACCACATATCATCTCTTTTTCTACAAATGGAACCTCAATTTTTCCGTTATCTTTTAAATAAGAAAGATACAAACAAACTGTGCTTCCAACTAAAACATACTATTCAGATGTCATTTACAGTCAATTACATAAATAAACAGCAAGTCCGCCTTCAAGTGCATAATCTGAAACCTTTTATTTCTTGGATTTGATGTATCATTTATTACATCCTGTATAAGATACGAGAAATCGGTATTATTGTTTAGCTTTACAGAATTTATTTTAATCCTCATTTATTTTATGACGATATTGTGATAATTTTAGGTTGTATTCCAAACTTCTCATTTAATAAAAAAGAAATAAAAAGGTAACCATTAAAATGTACTTTAGATATGATGAAAAAGAAACCGAATATTTAAAAAGTAAATGCAAAAAACTTGCATTTGTAATTGATAAAGTCGGGCATATTGAACGACAAGTTGATAAAGATTTATTTTCTGCCGTTGTTCATCATATTGTAGGACAGCAAATTTCAACAAAAGCACAAGAAACAATTTGGAAAAGAATTGAAGACGGTTTAGGGGTTGTAAATGCTGATACAATATTAAAAGCAGGGATTAAAAAGCTGCAATCATTTGGCATAACTTTTAAAAAGGCTGAATACATAACAGATTTTGCAAATAAAATTAAAAATGGTGAATTTGATTTAGAAGCTATTTGGCAAAAAACAGATGAGGAAGTAATAAAAGAATTATCTGCATTGAAAGGCATTGGAGTCTGGACTGCTGAAATGCTCCTGCTTTTTTGTATGGAGCGCAAAAATGTATTCAGCTATGATGATTTAGCTATTCAAAGAGGAATTAGGATGGTTTATCACCATAAAAAAATTACAAAACCTCTTTTTGAAAAGTACAGAAAACGATTTTCACCCTACTGTTCTGTTGCAAGTCTTTACTTTTGGGCAGTTGCAGGAGGTTTAATTGAAGGTATGAAAGATTATTCACCACAAAAAAAGTAAAATAAATATGTATTTTAAAACGATTTACAAATCACAAATTGGAAATATCACACTTGCTTGCGACAATAAAGAAAATGAAACAAAAATCAAATTGCTTCAGCATGAGGGCGTAAATATGGAAGGTTTATTTATTCCCAAATACAATACTGCACCTTAGGGAAAAATTATAATATGTAATAATCAGCAAATGAATATTTTTGAAGACGAAATAGAAATGTCTAAAATAACCAAATAATTTATCATTTTGTATTAATAATTGCTATTTTTATAACATTATCTAATTTGTTTTCAAAAATGTTATAGGCTTTTTCAATATCTTTAAGCTGATATTTGTGGGTTATTAATGGAGTTGTATCAATTTTTCCTTGTTCAATAAACGATAATATTTCCTCGCAGTTGCAGCCATCAACTCCGCCTGTTTTAAATGTAAGATTTTTTCCATACATATCAGGCAAGGGTAACGTCATCGGCTTATCATATAACGCAACTATTGTAACTATTGCATTTGCCCTTGCTGCTTTCCAAGCTGTTTCAAAACTTTCCTCTGTTCCTGCAACTTCAATAACAACATCTGCACCATTATGTTGGCTTTCATTTTTTACAGTTTTAATACAGTTTTCAGGTGTTGTTACAATTACATTTGGATAATGTTCTTTTATGAAATTTCTTCTTATTATATCTTTTTCGCATACAATAATTTTTTGTGGATTTTTCAACATTGCACACAGTAAAGTACAAATACCTGTTGGTCCTGCACCAATAATAAGGACTGTATCTTCTTCTTTTATTTCGGAAATTCTAGCAGCCCAAAACCCTGTTGCGAGAATATCTCCGACAAAAAGCGCTTGTTCATCAGAAACCGTTTGCGGAATTTTATTTAAACCTTGATTTGCATAAGGGACTCGAACGTATTCTGCCTGTGCCCCATCTATACGGCAGCCTAAAGCCCAGCCGCCATTTTTATCGGTACAATTATTTACATATCCTTTTTTACAGAAAAAGCATTCTCCGCAAAATGTTTCAACATTTACGGTTACCCTATCTCCGACTTTTACATTTTTTACATCAGTTCCGACTTTTTCAACTATACCTACCATTTCATGCCCAACCGTAATACCTAAAACAGCTTTGGGAACACAACCATGTTTTATATGAATATCACTAGAGCAAATACTGCTCATTGTAATACGAACAATTGCATCTTTTGAATCAATAATTTGCGGTTTTTCTTTTTCCGTTAATTCAAATTTTCCATGGTCTTTATATGTATATGCTAACATTTTACTCTTTCTATGATTTATCGTTATTGGGTTAAAACCCAACCTACGAACTTACAATTTCCTAACATTTTGAAGTCCTATTTTGCGGCAAATAATTTCTAATTTTTTCAGGCAATAAATTTTCTACAAACATATTAATTTCTTTCGAATACTTATTAAATAAAACACCGACATATAAAGTTATCAATCCTGTTACTATGATTATACTTGTTAATAGAGTAGTATTATCTTTTATGAAATAAAACTCAAAATATATGATAGCTTCAATAACACCTAATATTCCAAGTATTGTAAATATTTTTCTTTGAGTTAACAGACCTATAAAGAAATAAAAAATACTTAAAATATAAATTGAAATTTGAAATATTGGTTCAGATTGAATTGCTGATGATAAAATGTTTAAAATTGAATAATTAAAAACCAAAGCCCCAAATAAATACATCCATTTGGAATAATCAACTTTTGTTGTTTTATCTTTAACAAATGCAAATATAATTATAGTAATTGATAATACTAAACAATAATACTCTATAGTATAAGATTCAAAAAGGGTATTTCCTAAAATATAATGCAAAACTGTAAAGTATATTATGTTTACACATCCAATTGTTGGAATTGCTAATAAATCGATACTTCTATATTTTTGTACAATATTGTTTATAATTATTGTTAATAATGATAAAACAATTAATGGAAGTCTGCACAATTCTCCATAATTGGGGATTTTGCCAATATCTGAAAAATGTGGGAAAAATCCTGTCATTTTTTCTATATCAACAATAATAAGTGAAATTATAGAAATAAATAGGAAGTATAATATCCCTGAAGGAATTTTTTCATTTTTTCTCCATAAAAATTCACCCAAAGTGAAAAATATTATTGAATAAAGAATTCCAAGACCTAATATAACAAAATAAGAACAGTGTTGTATTGTATGGGACATTAATACGGACATTGCACAAAGAATAATAAACCCGCCAAGGTAATATAAAAATTTTATAATAGAAGATGTTTGTTTTATTACATTTTCATTTGAATTTAATAAATTAAGCAATTCACTTTGTTGGGTATGAGTAATTATATTTTTCTCTACCCCTAAAGCTAATAAATCTTTTAAATTCATATTAAACTCCTATTCTTTTATATTTTAGTTTTGATTTTCTACCTTTCGTACCATACGTGATTGACTAATATCCATTTAGCGAGGTACAAACATTAGAACTAGATTTATTAATATAAAAATAATAACTCCGACTATTATTACTATTCTTAATTTATCTGCTTTTTCTTTGCCAAAATATTTTTCAACCAAAGGTAATATTAAAGCTATTAATGGTATATCATTTTGTCTTGAACGATTATAATTTGAATTATATCTGCTTCTTTTCATATTCCATATTCTCCGATTTATAACACAGTAAAAATGATAAGTTAGTATAATTATACAGTTTTTATATTTTTTGCCAAGATGGTCGCCTATTTTATAGTGTCATGCTAAACTTGTTTCAGCATCTTACCAACTTTCAAATAAAGTCAGTTAAATGAACTTATTAATAAATCTAAGATGCTGAAACAAGTTCAGCATGACAGGTATGTATATTTTAATTAATATTTTCTAATTTATTAATTAATATGTTCTATCACAATTAGTCTGTAGAATGCTATAATACAGCTATGACTAAGTGCAAAAGTTTTTTACCGTCGATAGATGAGAAGTCTAAGGTGTTAATATTAGGCTCAATGCCAGGTGTTAAATCGTTAGAAATGCAGCAGTATTATGCGCATCCGCAAAACAGGTTTTGGAAAATTATGGGCTTAATTTGCGAATGCGAAAATCTACATAATCTTGAATATAGCGAAAAACTTCAAACTTTGCTAAATAATAATATTGCACTCTGGGATGTTATTAAATCGTGTGAAAGAGTTGGTAGTTTAGATTCTAATATTGAAAAGGAAATTCCAAATAAAATCCCTGCACTTTTAAAAAAGTATAAAAATATAGAAGTTATATGCTTAAACGGAAACAAATCTTACAGCGCATTTAAGAAGCATTTCCCATTATTATTAGAAAAATATAAGTGTTTGAAAATGCCTTCAACAAGCCCTGCAAACGCTAAATTCAGACTGGAAAATTTATATGAAGAATGGAAACATATTTATGAATTTTGATATCAGAAAAATAAAAAACGACGATAAATCAGAAGTTTTTTCAATGATGAAAGAATTTTATTCTTCGCCTGCTGTTTATACAAATGGTTCAGATGAAATATTTAAAAGTGATATTGAAAATTGTATAAATGAAAATCCATATCTTGATGGCTATATATTTGTAAACTCAAATGAAATTATGGGCTATGCAATGATTTCAAAGAGTTTTTCAACTGAATTCGGAAAACTTTGTATTTGGTATGAAGATTTATATTTGAAAAAACAATATAGAGGTTTTGGAATAATTCCGCAATTTGTTCAATATATAGAAACAAACTATAATGATTGTATATACAGGCTTGAAGCAGAAAAAGAAAACGAGCACGCTTGCCACGTATATAAAAAACTAGGCTTTGAAGAATTACCGTATTTGGAAATGAAGAAAGAAATTAAATAATGATAACTTTTATTTTAGGAATTTTAATTTTAGTTTTAGGTTATATTTTTTATTCAAAAAGAGTTGAAAACTTATTTTCGCCTGATGCCAGAAAGACTCCGGCTATAGAATTAAATGACGGAGTAGACTTCATTCCGATGTCTAAAAATCGAAATGCTTTAATTCATTTGTTAAATATAGCGGGCATGGGACCTATTATCGGCGCAATACAAGGTATATTGTTCGGTCCGATTGCATTTATTTTAATACCTCTTGGCTGCATATTGGCAGGCGGTGTTCACGATTATTTTGCAGGAATGCTATCTATGAGAAATAACGGTGCACAAATTACAGGATTAATAAAAAAATATCTTGGCAATTCTGCATTTAAAATATTTATGATTATAGTTTCCATAATGTTATTACTTCTTGCAACTGTTTTTGTTTATACTTCAGGTGATTTATTTGTTGAAAGATTTTTCGGAGTTAAAGAATTCGTTATCACTAACCCGTTAGTACTTGGGACATATCTATTTATTTTGTTATATTTTATAGTAGCAACGCTTTTCCCTATAGATAAAATTATCGGTAAATTTTATCCTGTATTGGGTGCTATGCTTATTTTAGGTACAGGGCTTGTACTTGCAGGCTTTTTCATAAACGGAGTAAATCTTCAAAATTTTCATTTATCAAATTATAATTTGCACCCAAAACATCTTCCTTTAATTCCAATGTTTTTTATGACTGTAAGCTGCGGGCTGCTATCAGGTTTTCATTCTACGCAGGCAACTATAATTTCAAGAACTGTAGAACACGAAAAAGACGGCAGAATGATTTTCTACGGAATGATGTGTCTTGAATCTTTAATTGCATTAATATGGGCAGCAGCTGCTATGGATGTTTATTCATTAAACGCAGTTCCCGAAAATATGGTTGGAACAGTTAATGTAGTTAATATAATTGCAAATAAATTTGTACCGTTTAACCTTGCTTTTGTTGTAACTTTAGCTGTAATTATCTTGCCTATAACTTCAGGTGATACAGCGTTAAGAGGCTTAAGAATTACAATTGCCGACGCTTTAAAACTTGAGCAAAAAAGCATTAAAAACAGATTATTAATAGTTATTCCAATTTTAGTTTGCGTACTTTCTATATTAGTTTGGGCGAAATTAAATTCTGGAAGTTTTTCATTAATTTGGCGTTATTTCACTTTCTTTAATCAGTTAATAGCTATACCTACATTGCTTTGTGCAAGCGTATTTTTAATGAAAGCTAAGAAAAATTACTTTATGACATTACTACCTGCATTATTTTATGTATTTATCACTATGTCATTTATTTTTAGTGAAAAAATCGGATTTAACTTCCCGCTAAAATATGCAGAAATAGTTGGCGGAGTTATTACAATTCTAACCTGCTTATACTTGTGGAAGCTAGTAAAAAAACAAAATTAAAATTGAACTATGGACTTGCCCCCCCCCCGAAAAGATTTGTTAAAATAAGCATAATATAGGAGATATATTATGTATTTAAATCCGTTTTTGTTTGAATGTTTATTATTTATTCCTTCCATTCTTATATATTTTATAATCATTTGGATTTTATTTTCATCAAAGATAAATAAAAAACTATTTTCAATTCTTTTTATAATACTGTTTGGACTCTTTTTATTTTATATTTTTGATATTCTTTGTCCTTCTTTTGTTTATGCTGGCAACTATACGCAGATACCGTTAACACAAATGCAGATTATGAACAGATGGTTTGCTGAGTTACATATAATGTTTAATACTTTTCCTTATTTATCAATGATTATAATTCCTTTAATTATTGTTTTAGGAATTATTTACTATAAAAAAACAAATGATAAATCTTTTTTAAAGAAATCATGTTTTATTTCAATTGTTATTACATTAATTTTATATCTTGGTTTTCCATATTCTACTTATGATTATTTGCCTCTTACTGTTGATAAATCTTATACCTTTTCAAAATGTTTCAATCTGAAAAATAAAGATTTGATAAAAATACATCAATTTGCTGCAGACAAAGCTTTTATAAAAGGGATAAAAGGTTTTCTCTCTGAAGAAGCAGCTATGTATATTGATTTTGAAATAGGTGAAAAAACAGATATGTATTCAAAGAATTTATCTTCACCAGAAGTGCAAAAATTAATGGATGAATATGTTAAATATCAAAAACAGTATGCAGAACTGCTTGGGTATGACGGGTATATAAACATAGTTCAAAGATGTGATGTATATAAACGATATGATGATGCTTTAAAATACGCCTATCTTGCAAAATCTTATGGTGCAAATATAGATAATTATATTGCACATTTATATAATCAAAAAAAAGAATTTAATAAAGCATTAGATATAATTAATACAGGTGCTAAAGTAAGGTCAAACACAAAAATAAGGACATATATAGGACTTAAGGATTATGAAAAAGCATTAGAAGAATGTAATAAAACAGATAAAAATTATGTTCCTATGTATAAATATAAATATAAAATATATATTTACTATAAACAAGGAAAAACTGACCTTGCTGTCAAAATGTTTGAAAAAATGATAGCTGAATATAGAACTAAAATATCTTTTGATGATTTTATAAAAAATGCAGATGAAATGTTTTAATTTATATTGAATAAAATTTTTTCAATAATGAATATTCAAAAGATGAATTAAGAAATAAAGTTGATAAGATATGTGCCAAAATGATTCAAAACGACAGAAAAACATCATTATTTTTAGATTTATAAAAAATTAGGAGTCAATAGGTTGGGTTTTAATCCAACTAAAAAATGTATCTCAATTAAAATAGAGGCCACAATATAATTTATAATATTTAATCGAAATCCAATAATTCTGAAAGTTTTATACCTAGTGCTGCTGCAATTCTTTTTAATGTTAAATATTTTACTTCCACTTTTCCATTTTCAATTCTGCTTAAAGTTGAAAGTTCAAGGCCATTTCTAAAACTTAAGGCACTTTTACTAAGTCCCGTTTTTAATCGAAAATATTCTATTCGTTTACCAAGTTTTATTAATTCTTTGTCTTGCATATAAGCAATTTTAATAA
Organism: uncultured Vampirovibrio sp.; assembly: GCA_910583875.1. Taxonomy (GTDB): domain Bacteria; phylum Cyanobacteriota; class Vampirovibrionia; order Gastranaerophilales; family Gastranaerophilaceae; genus Avigastranaerophilus. Next base: position 44,908 of record CAJTXT010000006.1, read on the forward strand.
AACCTGTCGCAAACAACTTGCACGCGTGCAAAAATTAAATAATTATATGATTTCTGACTTTCTAAACATTAATATTGCAATATAACAAAGGGTTATTGCCCCGATAAATACTTCAAACGGAAAGATAAAAAGTAAACTTTTATCTAATATCATTGGTATTAGCAAGATTGCTCCTGAAGGTGGGAAATGTATTTTTAATTTATTAAGCACTATGAATAAAAATACGCACGCTATTGCTGTACATAGTGATAAAGGAAGTCCAAAATGAATATTTAATATAATTCTTAAAAAACAGCCGGTAAAAGCGCTAAAGGTCATTAATCCAACAATATAGAGAGGTTTCTTTCTCACCGGACTTTCAGGGTTCGCCAATTCAGTAAACATAACAATTAAAGGCGGAGCTAAAAAGTATATTTGATGTGTTTTAAATGGAATAAGAGCTAACAATCCAAATACAAATAATAATTTAGCCCATTTTATAATTTGATTTTTTATATTAAATTCGCAAGGAATAAATTTATTGATAGGTCGAAAATGAAATTTTTCCATAAGCCATTGCGCAATTATTATTAAAAGAGCCATTATAGTTACTGAAATTGGATAAATCCAACTTGTTGTTCCTAAATAGACAGGCAAAATGCATGCAGAAATTATCGGAATAAAGTTTGTGCGAAATAAAGTTAAAATAAAACCAGTAAAAGCAAAACAAAGACAAACTTGTAATATTAATGGGATTGGAAAGTATCTTACGATTACTACACCAAACAAAGCAGCAACAGACATAAGAAAAAATATGCGCCTTTTATTTGTTTTCCAAGGCTGCTGTTCCGATATCCACGCTCCGATTGTTAACGCGCAAATTTCCGGAAAAATTATCTCTCGTTCTCCGCTGATTTCAGCAATAAACACCATTAAAAGTGCCATTAAAATGCCAAATATATACCGTTCTATTCTTATTTGTTTTAAAAAACCAGTATTCATACATTTATGCTAAAACAAGAAAAGTTAATATTCAAATATAATAAGTTCTAATAAGTCTATATGTTATATTAAATCCAACCTAAAATCTATCAGCGTTATCATATATGGCGATTACAATTAAATATTTTTTGAAACCCAATCAATCAGTTTTTTATACAGAATTTCAAGTTCATTTTTATTAGTAAACTCAAGCTGTTTTCTATTTATGCAAATATTTAAGATTTCTCTATCTATTCCTTGTAAACATTTAATTAATTCATTTTTAGTTTTTATATAAATATTGTTTTCAACAAAATATTTTGCCTGCAAAATAAAAAATGTCATTTTATATATATTTTGCAAATCTTCCGCGTAATTATTTGAATGCACAAAACTATGAACAGCTGAATGATACAAAGTTTCAGAACTTGTTTTAATTAATTTTTTAATATCCTCAATTGTTGGCGATTGAATTATATCTTCTATATTTCCAACTAAAGATTTTGTATCATAAAAAAATTGAAATAAATCAGCTTTAGACCAATTTTGCAATTCTTTTTTGCCCGAGATAAAACCACAAGCAAGTTCCTTATTTGGCATTTCGTTTATAATTCTTCGATACTCTTTTAAGTCTTGAAAATTCATTTTGTCTAAAATAACGACTAAATCAATATCACTCTCAGAAGTTGCTTCGCCTCTATTGTAACTTCCTTGTAAACCAATAAAAAGGAGTTTTTCATTAAAAGTTTTTTGCAGTTTTTCTATTGCAAGATTTAACCATGCATTGATATTAATTGTCATTATAAAATACTCCATATTATTTATAAGTATAATACAGACAATTCTTTTATGATATTTCTTAATAGTATGTGGTGAGAAAAAAGTAAGTAGGTTGGGTTTTAATTCTACATCAAGAATTAGAAATGCTGAATCAAAATCAGCAGAAGTTACATGAATATTAATGTTTTGATTATTTTAAACTTGTAAAAGCAATAAAGATAACTTTTTCAAACAAAAAACATTAATTATTGTAAAAAAGATTTTCAATTTATAGCATTGAAAATTATAAAGTTATCGTTTAATACAGGTATGCATTTGGCGATTATAACTCAACCAAAAGTATTAGTTTTTAGAAAACTTGAAAAAACGGTTGTAATTTATACTCAGATTGAATTAAAAGCATAAAAATGAAGGGACTAACATTAGCCAGTTAGCTAGGTTTAGAATAACAAGATAATAATAGTAAAATTGATTATTCAAACTAACAAAGTGTATGTTAGTTGAAAATAAAAAGTAGAAAACAATATTTGAGCAAAACGAATAAAAATAGGGAAGTGTATAGACATTTCAATACAGACGAAGCAACATCGAGCATTCTATGCTGCTTTTGTTTTATGGATTAAGAGAATATAGATAAGAAAATTATAATGAGTATTGAGAAAAATGTTGGGTTAAAACCAAACCTACGAGCTTATTGAATTAGAAAATAGACAAGAACAAATAGAATCACAAATTTTATTTGAAGAAAAAAAGATTTCAACACCTAAAATAAAAAAAGAACAGATGATTTATTTTCTAAATCAATTTAAGAATCATGAAAATTTAAGTAAAGCAGATTATCAAAAACAAATTTTATCTTCATTTGTAGATTCAGTAATTATAAATGAAAAAAGCATGATAATTGCATATAAATATAGTGGAGAAAACGACATAACAGAAGTAGTATTGCCCGATTTTATGACATTAAAAAACTCATTCGATTCAAGTGTTCGAATGAGTTCTAAATGGTGGAGGATAGGAGATTCGAACTCCTGACCCCCTGCGTGCAAAGCAGGTGCTCTACCAGCTGAGCTAATCCCCCATTTGCTTTTGGAGTCCTCTCAAGCACTAAGTACTCTCAAGTACAAAATTATAATAACATGTCATAAAAAAAAATCAACACTTTTTTTTCAAATTTTTTATATTTTTTTTCATTGTTTCTTTTTTATCCTTATCTTGCAAGAGTTTCAGCGTTGATTCTAATATCGTTGCTGCTTGTTTTTTTTGTCCAAGCATTGCCAAATAATCAGCATATTCTTCTATATATTCTATATTTAAAGGTGATAATCTTTTCATAACAGAAAAATTTGAAATGGCTTCTTCTGTTTCATTATTATAAATACAGCATTTCGCCATGTAATATCTATATTGAGCATTTGTTATATCAAAATTCGCCGCTTCTTTAAAGTAAGAATATGCATCTTTATAATTTTCTAAAATATAATAGCATTCTGCAATTCGTGTATAATATTCTTCTTTTGAAGGGTTAATAGATAATGCTATTTTATAATTAGATAATGCCTTTTCATAATCTGCTGATAACAAACTTATTGCTGCAATTATTGCATAAGCATCCGCTAAATTTTTATCTAAATTCAATGCAATATTTGCATTATTTAAAGCAGCTTCATAACTCCCTTCCTGAATATAAATTTCTGCTAATAACAAATATGCCGGTACATATTTTGAGTTATCTTTGATAATTTCTTCACATATATTTTTAGATTTTTCCAAATTTGATAAATTATATTCATATTTTGAAAGTTCATACTTATAATCAATAGAAGTTTTATTTAACTCTATCGCTTTATTTATAGCACTAACAGACCTTTCCCAAATATTTAATTTCGAATAATATAAAGCTTCAACATAATATGATAAATCATCTCGATTTGAATATTCTGAAATTTCTTCAATTAATTTACCTGCATTTGCTACTTCATTTTTATTTATTAATAACAATGCTTTTAATGATAAAGCTTGATAATTATCCGGATTTAATTTTAGAATAGAATTTACTAATTTTTCTGCTGAATCATAATTTTTATTCATATAATACATATAGGCTAATGCATAATTATACATTTCATTTTCGGGTTCTAAAGCAATTGCCCTGCAATAACTGCCTTCAGCTTCTTTGAAAAATCCTTTTATAGAGAAAGCTATAGCAAGCTTAAATAAATATTCTGCCTTTTGAGGATTAAATTTTATTGCATACGAATAATATTTTATAGATAAATCTATATTAGATTGCATATAATAAATTTCTGCAAGTATATAATATAATCTATCGTCTTCTGAATATTTTAAAAGTTTTAAAGCCAGTTGTTCAGCCTCATCAAACTCTTCTTTTTCCAATAAAAGGGAAGCAAGTTTAACCCCTGCATCAAGATTTTTATCATCTGCGTTAAATGATTTTCTGTAAAATTCCTCAGATAACTCCTCTTTTCCTAATTGAGAATATGCATATGCCACATAATAAAAAATAATACTTTTATTCAATTTTTCCGAATTTTTATTAAAATAGTCAATAATTAAATCTTGTTTATTTATTATGGAAAAGACTTCAAATAATTCTAACGAAACAGAATCAAATTCATATTGTTTATTATATAAATCAATAAGCAACTCTTCTGCACGGTTATATTCTTTCATAGATTTTAGTAATTTCGCAAATAAAAACTTAACATTATCATCGTTAGGATTTTTCAATAAAATCTGCTCATAATAGCTAACTGCTCTATCATATTGAAATAATTTAGAATACAAAAATGCAAGTTCAGCCATTATTTCTGAACTTTCTTCATCTAACGCTAATGCTTTATAAAAATAATCTATAGCTTTCTTATAGTCGCCATTATTTTTATATTCAAACGCTATTTTTAAATATTCTGTTAAACCATTTGTATTCATCTATTTTATTATATTTTTAATTTGTAAAATAGTAAAGTGAAGAAAACAAATTACAATTATTTTTTCAATGCAATATATAATCTATACATTAAATCAACATCCAAATCATCATTATTTAAAGCAGAAAGCAGTTTATCTTTTTTATCATCCTTATCAGTTAAATGTTCAAAATCAAATAAATCTTTATATTGCACATTAAGCGCTGAAGCTAATTTTGAAAGAGTTTCTGCGCTAACAAAATTTACCCCGCATTCAATTTTACTTAAATTTCTTTCTCCTATCCCCAAAATTTCAGCCAATGCTTCTTGGGTAAGTTTATTTCTTATTCGTAATTCTTTTATTCTTTTCCCGAATAATTTTTTCATTATAAAACTCCTATTTATATTTTAATTTAGTTTTTTTGTAACAATAAGGAATTAATAGACTCTTCTATACTTGACGAAGAGTCTATTAAGATGTAAATTATAATTATAAGGTTCTTTTAAAGATGAGTTTGGAATAGCGGAATATGAAATATTTATTAGATAAATATTATGAAAAAACACAAGGGTTTTATCCGTTTTTCAAATACTGTCCTTACAAATACAGAGACTACTATATAAAAAAAAGAGCTAAAGACTTGATGATTAGTGATTATTGCTGGCAGTCTCCAAAGACTCTAAATGAAAAAATAAGATGGCTCATTTTTAATGAAAAATTAGAACTTAAAACTAAACTAACAGATAAAATACTTGTAAAATCTTATATTGCTTCTAAGCTTGGAAAAGGTTTTAGTGCTGAACTTTACGGAATCTATAATAATGTTAATGAAATAGATTTTTCCATTTTACCTGATAAATTTGCATTAAAAGCTAATCACGGCTGGCGAATGAATATTCTTATCTATAATAAAGATTTTATAAGAAAAAATTTTAATACAATAAAACAAGTATCAAACCGCTGGATGCACACAAACTACGAACTATACAGTATTGAGCCTCAATACAGAAATATCAAACCAAAACTTTTTGTTGAACATTTAAGAGAAAGTGGTTACAGAACTGATATTCAAGTATTTTGCTTTAATGGAAAAGCCAAATATATTGAATATTTGTTTAATAAAGACGAGAAATATTATAGCCAAATTTATGATACAAACTGGAATCTTACAGAATTTACCTATATGCCAAATATTTGTAAAGAAACACAAGAAATTCCAAAAGATTTAGATAGAATTATTAAATTTGCCGAAATATTATCACAAGAATTTTCTTTTGTAAGAGTTGATTTTGCATTTGATGAAAATGATATTAATGTTGTAGAAATGACCTTTACACCTTGCAGCGCAATGATTCCTTTTCATAAAAAAGAATATGATTTAGAACTCGGAAATCAGCTTATTTTACCTTCGGAGGTATACGCTTATGCAGGATAAAAAGTTAAATGTTTTAATTTTTGGTATTGGTAGTTTAAGTAGTTCAATTATTGAAAAATTAAACCAATCTTCAAATATTGGAAATGTATTTACGATAAGTTCTGGGCAAAATCATTTGTTAAAAAGGATAAACATAGGCAGCGGAAAAGAAATTAGGAATATAGACTGTAAAAATATAATTAGAGAAAAAAACATCGATTTTGCAATAATGTTTGGTGAAGCGTATGCTTATTCAGGCTTAAATGATTATTATAGAAAAATAATTCCTGTTATAGGTGTAACACAAAAGTGGTTTTTACTTGAATCTTCAAAAATTTTTGGTAAAAATTTTATGATTGAAAATGGAATTAAAACACCCGATTTTCAAATAATAAAAAGCGAAAAAGATATTAAAACTGCAATTAAAAACTTCGGATTACCTATTGTAATAAAAAATGATAATCTAAAAGCTGGTTTTGGCACATTTATTTGTGAGGATTTTAGAAGTTGTAGGAAAATAATAAATCAAATTTTGAAAAAAGAAAAACTGCCTTGTATTGCTGAAAAGTTCATAAAAGGTGAAGAAATAACACAAACATATCTTTGGGATACTAATAACTTAATAGCGTTAAATCCTGTTAGAGATTATAAAAAATTGAAAGAAGGCAATAAGGGAATTAATACTGGTAGTTTAGGCTGTTATACTCCTGTTGAACTAACACAAAAACAGCAAGAAATTTTAAATAAATATAATAAACAGATGGAAATAATATTTGAAACTGTAAAACCTGATTTTACAGGCATTTTCTGTACAAATATATTATTTTCAGAAGATAATATATACACTTTGGAATTTAATATGCGTCCTGGAATCCCTGAATTTCAGACCTTACTTGAGAATATGGATATTGATATTCTTGATTTTTTCTACAAAATTGCAAAAAAAGAAGCAAAAGATATAGAAATAAAATATAAACATGTAAAAAGCGGCTGTGTTGTTATTGTTCATAAAGACTATTACAAGCAGGTACAAAACAAATTCAAAACAATATCATTAAAAAATTTCTATTCTATAAAACAAAAAGAAGTAAAAATTTATTTAAACAGCGATTATATTGATTATGATTATAAGACTAATCACCCAACTGATAAAGTTTTATGTAATCTCATAAATACAGATAAAAATCCATTTAAAAATATTTATAGATATCTAAAAGAGATAAATACAAAAGATTTATATTACAGAAAAGATATAGGAGACTAATATGAAAAAGAATTTTATTCAAATAATTACAAATTTCATTGAAGAAAATCACTTCTTCAATAATAATAGCAATCAACAAATCCCCCCCCCCGATGTGAATAATAATATAACGATGAATGATAACTCTTTTATTGATGATGTATTTACAGCAGCAGGTGGCATCCCATCTCATTCCGTCAAATAATTTTTCATCCTTGCTAAAGTACATTATTTATAAAAGATTAATGTACTTTAGTAAGGAGATTTTATGAAAGATAATATTTTTAAAAATATAGAAGAATTTTTTAATTCAATAAAAACAAATAAAAAATTTGATGAAAAACATGAAGAAATATTAGAAAGTAACAATAGCATAACTGATGATTCTTTTATTGATGATATTCGGTTATCATCATTGGGCGGTTGTGGAAATCAGAACTGCTACGATCAAATTCAAAAATGATATACAATATTAAATACATTTAATATACAATATGTTTATGAGTAAAAAATTTGAAATATGTTCTAAATATAAACCATCAGGTGATCAACCCAAGGCAATTAATGAACTAACCCAGGGCTTGATTAACGGTTATGATGCACAAACATTACTGGGTATTACAGGTTCAGGCAAAACATTTACCATTGCAAATGTAATTGAAAAAGTCCAAAGACAGACCCTTGTTATTGCACATAATAAAACTCTTGCTGCGCAATTGTATAACGAATTTAGAGAACTCTTCCCTAATAATGCAGTCGAATACTTTATTTCATATTATGACTATTATCAGCCGGAAGCTTACATTCCAAGAAGTGATACATACATTGAAAAATCCGCAACAATTAATGACGAAATAGATAGACTCAGACACAATACAACAAGAAGTTTATATGAAAGAAATGATGTTATTGTTGTTGCCTCTGTAAGCTGTATTTATGGTTTAGGTTTGCCTGAACAGTATTTAAGCAGCGCATTAAAAATTGAAGTTGGCGATGTTATTGACCGTAATGCTTTTCTTCGAGAACTTGTAAAAATTCAATATAACAGAAATGATTTAGAACTCACCCGTTCGACCTTCAGACCCCGAGGGGATATAATCGAAATAATGCCTGCATACGAAAAAGTAATAACAAGAATTTATTTATTTGGTGATGAAGTTGAAAAAATAACAAGAATTAATCCTGTTTCAGGAGAAATATTAGAAAATATAGATACAACAGTAATTTTTCCTGCTGTTCACTACATTTCAGGTGAAGAAGACAAAGAAGAAACAATAAAAATGATTAGGCAGGAAATGCAAAGTCAGGTTAAAAAATTTGAGTTTGAAAATAAACTGATTGAAGCCCAAAGAATATATCAAAGAACTAATTATGATATTGAAATGATTAAAGAAATGGGTTATTGCAGCGGTATTGAAAACTATTCAAGAATACTTGAAAGACGCCCTGAAGGCAGCGCACCTTCTACATTACTTGATTATTTTAATGATGATTTTCTTCTTGTTATAGATGAATCTCACGTATCAATTCCGCAGTTAAAAGCTATGTATAATGGTGATCAAGCCAGAAAATCCGTACTTGTTGATTATGGTTTCAGACTTCCAAGTGCTAAAGATAACAGACCGTTAAAAATAGAGGAATTTTGGTCAAAAGTAGGTCAGAAAATATTTGTATCAGCAACACCGGGCGATTATGAAAAAGCTGTTTCATCTAATCTTGTAGAACAAATTATACGTCCTACAGGACTGGTTGACCCTGAAATTTTTGTTAAGCCTACACTAAATCAAGTTGATGATTTAATTGAAGAAATAAAAAAAGTTACAGATAAAAAAGAACGTATCTTAGTAACAACTCTTACAAAAAAAATGGCAGAAGATTTATGTGACTACTTGCAGCAGCTTGGAATAAAAGTACGATATCTACACAGCGAAATAGTTTCTATGGAACGTGTTGAAATTCTTCGAGATTTAAGGCTTGGTCTTTTTGATGTTTTAATAGGTGTAAACTTATTGCGTGAAGGGTTAGACATTCCCGAAGTATCGCTTGTAGCTATTATGGATGCAGATAAAGAAGGCTTCTTGCGTTCTGAAACAAGTTTAATTCAAACAATAGGAAGGGCAGCAAGAAACGTATGCTCAAAAGTAATTATGTATGCCGATAAAGTTACTGACAGCATGGATAAAGCTATTAAAGAAACGGAAAGAAGACGTAAAATACAAATAGCTTACAATAAAGAGCATAATATCACTCCTCAAACAATCAAAAAACCTATTGAAAATAATCTTTTACAGCTTGTTTCCAGTTATAGAAACATTGAAGATATTGTTGCAGAAGAAATGGTTGAAAATAATATTTCTAAAAAAGATTTACCTAAATTACTTGATGAACTTGAAAAATCTATGAAAAAAGCAGCCTCTATCTTAGATTTTGAAAGGGCTGCTGAAATTAGAAATCAAATTAAAAAACTAAGAAATCTATAATGTTAATGATGTTTTAGTTTCTTTTTGGGTTTCTCTTTTATTGCCGGAATAATATCTTCATATAAATCTGAACAGAAAATAAGAAAAACAAAGAAAGATATTACAATAACAATACACTTTAATATTAATAAACTTATATGGTCACCTAACATTTCAAGTAAAGTTACATATATTAAATAAGTAAAAGTACACACAATTAATGCAAACTGTAGTATAAATGATAAAAATTGAACAATAAAATTACCCGATGCATCTATTATATTTTTAATTCTAAAGGCATCAAATATATTACCTTTTACGCTATATAAAACAAGCGGCACCATAATAAAAGGTATAAAAATTGCAGTTACTACAATATAAATAACAGCCATAATAAATGGTTCAAAAACGATATTTTGTTGAATATAAACAATTGCCGCATAATACAATAATGCAGCAGGAAGAATAACTATAAATCCGCCAATAGCCTTTATGATAATATCTAATATACTAAACATACCGGGAAGTAACGGAATTTTATTATTTATATTTCTGTGCATTGTAACTACTGCACTACCCAGCATTAATAAATATATAACAGCAAAAGCAGGTAATAGCTGCGGATTGCCATTAGGAAAATTTAAATTATTATCATATAAAACAACAAGAACAGCTGCAAAAACGCCAAGCTTAATAATCCACAAAGGATCACCTAATATACTTCTGACAGCATTAATTAATGAAGCCATAATTTTTATCCTCTATTCTGTATAATTTATATACCCGTTACAATCTATCGTTAAACTCTTCACCTTTAATTTTTATAATAATATCAGTTACATCTTTATCATCAAGAGTCTCTTTTTCAAGAAGTTCTTTAGATATAGCATCTAATAAATCTCTATTTTCAGTTAATAATTGTTTAGCAACCTCATATCTACCATCAATTATCTTTTTAACTTCTCTATCTAAATCTGCAGCAAATTCTTCTGAAAAATCTCTTGTAGTGCCAAAATCTCTGCCCATAAACACATGTTCTTGAGATTTTCCGTATGTCATAGCACCCATTTTATCAGACATTCCCCATTGGGAAACCATTTTTTTAGCTACCTCTGTAACTTTTTGTAAGTCACTTGAAGCACCTGTTGAAATTTTATCAGAGCCATATACAATTTCTTCTGCAACACGTCCACCAAGAGTCATTGTTATTTGATCTAATAATTTTGATTTACTTACATGAACTTTATTATCTTCTGGTTTTGTCCAAGTAATACCAAGTGCATAGCCTCTTGGAATAATAGTAACCTTATGAAGTTCATCACAATCATGAAGTAATTTAGCCAAAAGTGCGTGACCTACTTCGTGATAAGAAGTTATTTCTTTATCTTCATCAGTCATAACTTTACTTTTCTTTTCAATACCTGCAATTACTCTGTCAATTGCGTCATCAATCTCTTCCATATTGATAACAGTTTTATTTTTTCTTGCAGCTAATAAAGCAGCCTCATTTAATAAACTTTGTAAATCAGCACCTGTAAAGCCCGGAGTACGTTTTGCCAATACTTTTAAATCAACGTCTTTATCTAATGGTTTACCTTTTGCATGAACATTCAAAATTTGTTCTCTGCCTTTAACATCAGGAAGACTAACCATAATCTGTCTGTCAAATCTACCTGGTCTTAAAAGAGCATTATCCAATATATCAGGACGGTTTGTAGCAGCTAATATAATAATATTTGTATTACCGTCAAAACCATCCATTTCAACAAGTAATTGGTTAAGTGTTTGTTCTCTTTCATCATGCCCGCCGCCAAGACCTGCACCTCTTTGACGACCAACAGCATCAATTTCATCTATAAAAACAATACAAGGCTGATGTTTTTTTGCTTGTTCAAATAAATCACGAACTCTTGAAGCACCAACACCAACAAACATTTCAACAAAATCAGAACCGCTGATAGAGAAGAAAGGAACACCCGCTTCACCTGCAACAGCTTTTGCCATTAAAGTTTTACCAGTACCAGGGGCACCAACCAAAAGTACACCTTTTGGAATTTTTGCACCCAATTTTAAGTATTTATCACCATTTTTTAAGAAATCTACAATTTCTTCCAGTTCTTGTCTTTCTTCATCAATACCAGCTACATCTTTAAAAGTAACTTTTACTTTGCTGTCAAGCATCATTTTCGCTTTGCTTTTTCCAAATGACAATGCTTGAGAACCGCCTGTTTGTATGATTTTTGCAAGAATTATAAAAAATGCAACAATCAATAATATAGGAAGTGCTGTTCCCATTAAGCCCATAAAAGATGAAGATTCATTTCCTTTTTTAATATCAACATTAACATTATTTTCTTCTAAAGTATTATAAAGAGATGTATCATTTGTAGGAATATTAACCTTATATCTTAAAGATGCAGTAACCGTTTCTTTGCCTTGAACATTTGTTTTAATTTCGTCATCAACAGGAACAGCCGTAACAGTATCATTAGAAATAACAACTTCTTTTATCTCAGCATTTTTTACTTTTCCAATAAATTCGGTATATGTTAAATTTTTTGTTGAAGTTGTCGGTCCGGATAAAAGCATTGATACTAAAGCAAGTGCTAAAATACCAACTACAAGCCAAATTCCCATTGATTGATTTTTATTCATTTTATACCCTTTATTTCTATATTTTTTTATAATTATAACACATCTTTTATTCTATTTGACACGTCCATACATATCTTCATATCTAATGATGTCATCTTCACTAATATAGTCGCCTTTTTGAACTTCTAATATTTTTAAAGGCTCTGAAGTATGATTTTGCAAAGAATGCTTTGCTTTAACAGGTATATCAATACTTTGTCTTTTATTTAGAGTATGAACTTCATCATCTAATAATACAGTAGCTGTTCCTTCTAAAACAACCCAATGTTCACTTCTGTGATTATGAGATTGCAAAGATAATTTATGCCCCGGAGATACTGAAATAATTTTTGTCAGCCATCCATCTCCGCCATTCATACATGTGTAATATCCCCATGGTCTAAACATTGTTTTTCTTGCAAGAGTTGTTTCATCATTATTCTTCTTCAACTTTTTAACAAGTTTATTTATATCTGATGCTCGTGATTTATCACAAACAAGTAAAGCATCTTCTGTTTCAACTACAATTGTATTTTTAATACCGGAAACAGCAACAAGTTCTTTTGAAGAATGGACAAAACAATTTTTAATTTTATCTGTTACAACATTTCCTGTAATAACATTACCTTTTGCATCCTTTTCACTATTATTGTATAAGGTCTGCCAGTTACCATAGTCGAACCAAGAGGTTTCCATTTCGACAAAAGCAAGATTATCTATTTTTTCCATTAATGCATAATCAATAGAAATATTTGAAATATTTTCATAATATTCATATTTAATTTTATTATTTTCATCAAACATTTCTTTTGAAAAATTATTATATTCTTCTGAAGCATATTTTTGATATGCCTCAATAAAAACAGATATTTTACCCAAATAAATACCTGAATTCCAATAAAAATCTTTTTTCTTTATATATTTAGCTACCTCTGATTTTTCCGGTTTTTCAATAAATTTTTCAACTTTTTTTCCCGTTAATAAATCCTTACCGGTTTTTATATAACCAAAACCATCTTCTGAATATGCAGGCTTTATTCCAAAAGAAACAATATAATCTTTTTTAGCTAGTTTTTTTGCTTTTTCAATTGTAGAAACAAATCCACCGACATTATCTATTGAAAAATCTACAGGAAGAATTAGAACCATTTCATCCTTAGCTCCTTGTAAATAAGTAATTGCCGATGCAACAGCAGGTGCTGTATTTTTAGACATTGGTTCAGCTATTACGGTTGGATTGGGATTTAGTTTTTTTAATTGCTGAAAGGTATCATTTAATTGTCTTATATTTGATATTGTAAGAATATTTTTTTCTGAAGTTACAGAGGATGCAATTTGATATGCATTTTGAACTAAAGAATTTCCACCAAAAAAGTTTATTAACGATTTAGGGTATAGTTCTCTTGATATTGGCCATAATCTTTCACCCGAACCACCTGCTAAAATTATACACTTCATTATAAAACTCCCAATTAATTTATATGTTTATACTAGCATAAATTTTAGATAGATAAAATGAAAAGTTATGTAAAGATACGTATATTTCTTAGACAAATAATTTCAAAATAGTTATAATATTCATAGCAAAGCATGCTTTAATCTAGAGGGGATTTTGTTTTATATGGAAACATCAGTGTTAGACAAAACAGAAAATAAAGAATTTTCACCAAAAGAAATTAGGGAGATGTTAGGAATTGATAATTCTCGTATTCAGGAATTATGCAAGCTTGCAGACATTAAATTAAAAAGAAATGAAAGAGGGCTTACTTATTTTACGAAAGATGATGCTGATATGCTAAAAAACGTATCTGCTAATTCTAAGATGAAATATGTTACTCCTGTTAATTCTAAAAATACAGTTATTAATGGTTCAAACTCAATTACAGCAGGTTCAATTGTTAAACTTGTTGATACGCTTAGAAACATAGAATCATCTATTACTGAAAAATTAACATCTGTTCTTGATGAAAAACTTGACGGTATGGATGATGTTGTTATGGAACTTATTAGAGTTAAAACAGAAAACGAAACTATGCGTTTTAAAATTAATGAGTTAAATAAAGAAAATTACAGATTAAAAAGAGAAGTAAATTCATTTAAAAAAGTTCCTTTTGGATTTTATGCTAAAACAAATTCTGAGTCATTTTAGATAAATTCAACTTTTTCTATTTTGTTTGAATCATTCCAATAAACTTTAAGATTATTTTTTAAATTATGATATTTTAATTGATTAGAAGATGCAGCATTAACTGCATTTTTTAATGTCATAATATTTTTATCTGCAAGATTTTTAACAATATCACACAATAGTAATGAACTACCTGCAAATACACCATCTTTATTTACAAGTTTTCCGTTCTCGTTATAAATCATTTGTCCTGCAAAATTATGTTCTTTCTTATTGCTATGTGCTAAAGGAAGTGCATCACTTATCAAAAGAATTTTATCTAAATCTTTTTGTTTAAATGTTATTTTTAAAACCTCATCACTTACATGCATTGAATCTGCAATTATTTCTATATATATATCATTATCAGATAGAGCAGAAACTACAGTTGAATTACCTCTATGTGAAAAACTTCCCATAGCATTATATAAATGAGTTACTTGATTAGCCTTTGATAAATCACTACAAACAGAATGTCCAACAGAAACCTTGATATTCTTTGATAATAAATAATCAATAAATTCAGAATTATCAGCCATTTCAGGTGCAACTGTTACTATCTTTATTACTTCATCTTCTATTTGTTTAAATAATTCAATATCTAATGGAAGAATGTATTTTTTTTCATGTATTCCTGACTTTTCAGGGTTTATAAAGGGACCTTCTAAGTGAATTCCTGCTATTTTGGCTTCATTCGAAGCTTGTTTAACCATTGCTTCTTTTATTACGTGAATACGTTCTTTTATAATATTAATATCATCAGTCATAACGGTAGGGAAAAAAGCACAAACGCCACATTGCGCCAATTTTTTTGCAGTTATTAAAAATTCATCAATAGTACAATTCATAAAATCATAGCCAAATGCGCCATGTATATGCTGTTCTACAAGTCCATCCGTTATTAACATAATTACCTCAAAGAATCTATTGCTTCTTTCATATTATCACTTGAAAAAATATAGCTGCCTGCAACAAGAGCGTTTGCACCTAAATTTTTGCAATAATTTGCAGTTTCTTTATTGATACCGCCATCTATTTCAATAATAAGATTATCTTTAGCATTATTTTTTATTTCTGTTATTTTATCAGCACAATCACTCATAAATTTTTGACCGCCAAAACCAGGTTCAACTGTCATAATTAAAACTAAGTCTACAATATCCAAATATTGTTTTATCTCATCAGGTTTTGTTTTAGGCTTTATGGATATACCCGCTTTTATTCCGTAAGAATGGATTTTTTCAACTAATTCAGCAACATTATCAGGCATTGCTTCATAATGAAAAGTAATAAAATCTGAACCTGCTTTTGCAAAGTCATCTATATATTTTTCAGGATTAGAAATCATTAAATGAACATCTAAAGGAATTGTAGTTACTCTTTTTAAAGCTTTAACAACAGGAGCACCAATTGTAAGATTTGGAACAAAGTGCCCATCCATAACATCAACATGAACCCAAGTCGCACCATTTTCTTCTAATTTTTTTATTTCACTTTCAAGATTTGCAAAATCGCTTGATAATATAGATGGCGCAATTATAATTTCACTCATTAACTTTATCCTTCAACAAGTTTTAACTTCTTTAATGCATCTAATGCAGCTGTTTTTTCTGCTTCTTTTTTTGTTTTTCCAACTCCAAAACCTAAGACTTCATTATGATAAACAACTTCTACCTCATAAGTTTTTTCATGTGCAAGCCCTGTTTCTTTTATAAGATTATACTTTGGCAAATCTTTATTCTGCTCTTGCGTATATTCTTGTAAAAGTTCTTTTGAATTAAAATTACACATTACAGAATTTATATCTACATCAGAATACAATTTATATATAAATTCCTTAGCCTGTTCAACGCCGCAATCTTTAAAAATTGCACCTAAAATTGCTTCCATTGCACAAGCAAGAATTGATTCTTTATTTCTTCCGCCTGTTTTCTCTTCATGTACACCAATATTTAAGTATGGCGCAACACCTAAATCTAAAGCAATTCCATATAAAAATCTGTCACTTACAAGGCAGCTTCTTATTTTTGTGAGCTTACCTTCATCATAATTTGAAAATTTATCATATAAGAATTCACTTACAAAGATTCTTAATACAGAATCACCTAAAAATTCCAATCGCTCATAATCTTTATATTCGTCTTTATGAACTTCAAAATTAAACGACGGATGAGTTAAAGCTTCATCTAAAAGCTCTACATCCGCCATTTTAATATTTATGCTTTTTAAAAATTTATTTAACTCTTTAATTCTAGCCGCAGATAACATCGCATACTTTCTTTATAAAATCAGCAATCATAGGGAAAGTTAACCCTGTAAGAATAAAATATTTTATATAGTAATATGCTACAGGAACTGAAAATAAATAGCTGTCTGCTCTATCTAAGAAACCGCCATGTCCCGGAAGTGAATGACCCGAATCTTTAACACCGGCATCTCTTTTTATTAAAGATTCAGATAAATCTCCAAGTTGAGCCATTACTGTTACAATTAAAGCAAGAACAAAGGAATGGTATAAAGATATACCTGTTAACTTACCTATTATTAAACCTGCAATTATTGCACAAATACTGCCTGCAACTGATCCTTCGATTGTTTTCTTTGGGCTTATTACTGCAGATAGTTTATGTTTACCGAACTTAACACCGAAATAATATGCAGCTATATCAGTAAATAAAATTACAAAGAAAATAAATAAAAGGAAATAAAGTCCTTGTTTGAATGTTATTCCAAATAAAGAAACTTCCGGTCCCATGTTTCTAACTAAGCAAACATGACAAGGCATCCAAGCAATAAGAAAACCAAGAATAGTTGTAGCAACATTTGCTATATATGGTTGTCTGCCTCTAAATAATACAGCTAAGAAAGAACCAATAGTTCCGATTAAAAGAACTAAAGGAATAAGATTATCATAACCGCATGCAGATACAAGCACCATAGAAACAGATATTATAAGAATTACTTTAAAGAATGGCAGAAATCCTTTATTTTTAAGGATATCTGCATATTCTTTAGAAGCAATAATTATAAATACCAATAATAGAGCTAATAACCATGTTCCGCCTAACAAAATGCAGGCAAAAACTAATGCTCCCATTAAAAATCCGGTTATCAAACGGTTTTTAACAATTGAATCTAATACAGCCACTATACTGTTAATACCTCTTTTTCTTTTTCAGCTGAATTTTCTTCTGCAATTTTAATATATTTATCAGTTAGTTTTTGAATTTTATCTTGATTATCTTTAACCATATCTTCTGAAAGGTTTTCAGACTTTTCAAGTTTTTTCAATTCATCAGTCATATCTCTTCTTATATTACGAATAGCAACTTTAGTATCTTCGCAAGCTTTTTTTACATCTTTGCAAATTTCTTTTCTTTTATCTTGAGTTAAAGGAGGGAATACTAATCTAACTACAACACCGTCAGAACTAGGATTGATACCCAAATCTGCTTTAACTAAAGCTTTTTCAACATCTTTCAAAATTGTTTTATCAAAAGGAGTAATAACAAGAGTTGTTCCGTCTTGAACACTAACTTGTGATAATTGTCTTAATGGAGTTGGTGCACCATAATATTCTACTAAAACTTTATCTAAAATTATTGGATTAGCACGACCTGTACGGATAGAAGCAAACTCTTTTTTCATTTGAGCTATAGCTTTTTCCATTTTTTCTGTACCTGTTTTAAACATTGCATCAACTGACATATTAACCTCCTACATATGTTCCTATATTTTCACCTTTTAATATTTTTATTATGCTTCCTTTTGCAGCAAAATCAAACACCACAATAGGTATAGAATTTTGTTTACATAAAGCACAAGAAGCAGTATCCATAACTTTCAAACCTTTAATGATAATATCATCATAAGTAATATTGCTGTATTTTTTAGCATTAGGATTAGTTCTTGGGTCATCTGAGTAAACACCATCAACACCATTTTTAGCCATCAACATAGCTTCTGCACCAATTTCAGAAGCTCTTAAAGCAGCTGCTGTATCAGTTGTGAAGAATGGATTTCCTGTTCCGGCTGCAAAAATTACTACTCTTGATTTTTCAAGGTGTCTTATTGCTTTAAATCTAATATATGGCTCTGCTATCTTGTCCATATCAATAGCAGATTGAACTCTGCAATGTACATTGATTTTTCTTAATGCACTTTGAAGAGCTAAGGCATTCATAACAGTAGCAAGCATACCGATATAATCACCTGTTGCTTGTTCCATTCCATATTTAGATGAATTTTTAACACCTCTAAAAATGTTGCCGCCGCCAACTACAATTGCAATTTCTGCACCCGCTTCATAAGCTTGTTTTACTTCATTAGCAATCATTTCTAACGGAGTTTGATCGATTCCAAACTCTTGTGTACCTAAAAGAGCTTCACCGCTAAGTTTTAGCAAAATTCTCTTATACTTTAATTTTTCTTCCATAATAACCTATTCAAATACTATTAAACAATAAATTCATTATACCTAAATTAAGCTGAATTGTATACATATTAACGAATTTTAATTATTAATTATACATTGTTTTAATTCATTAAACTTTTTTTGAGCCATTAATGCTTGAATAAATCCCATAACACATAAAGAAATAGCGAGCGCTATCCAATAACCTTGCAGAGACATTTTGTATTTTCCAACCAATATAACAGCAAGCGGCATACCAACAAGCCAATATCCGCAAAATACTGCATTAGATACAAATTTTGTCATTTTAAAGCCTTTTAAAACTCCGCCCATTACTACCTGAAATCCGTCAAAAACCTGGTACATTGCAGCAATCATCATAATTGGAAGTGCTATTTTTATAACATCGTTATTATTTGTAAACAAACTTATTAACTGTTTTGGAAAAACAGCAAAAATTATACCAGCAAATGCCATAAACCCAACACCCATTAATATGCCGGAAATTGAAAATTTCTTTATTTCCTCAGGTTTATTTGCACCGTAATAATATGCAACTTTTACAGAAAGTGCCGTTGCAACTGCAAGCGGAACCATAAATGTTGAAGAAGATATTGTTGTCAATATACTATGTGTAGCAGCCAAAAGCCCTGCTTCACGTCCAACTAATATTGTAACTATATTAAAGGCCAAAAATTCCAATAACAAAGCTGCACCAATAGGATAACCTATATATATTAAATGCTTCATATACGAAAAATCAATTTTAGACTTAAAATCAATAAACCTGAATATATATAAAAGCATTACAAGCCCCATTAAAGATCGAACGGAGAGTGTAGCAATTGCAGCACCTTTTGAACCCATTGCAGGAATATTGCCAATTCCAAAAACTAAAGTAAAATCCAAAATAAAATTAACAACCACCGCAAGTAATAAAATTAAATTAGGGAATTTTACAATTTCATAAGACTGTAAAAATTGTTTTACTCCCTCGTATAAAAACATTCCAAACATAGAGAAAGAAACTATAACCATATATTCCTGTATATATGGTATTAAATCAGGCTCAAATCCTAAATATGGGATTAGGAAATTTGATAAATAACAAAGGATAGAAAAAATTACAGCTAAAATAAATGCAAATATTAATGTTGAAAATAAATATTTTTTAGTTTTCTGTTTCGCTCCTCTTTTATTTGCCAAAACAATTGAAATAGCACAAATTAAACCTATTCCAAGTATAAAAATAGTAAATAAAATAGAATTTGCAATACTGATAGCAGCAAGCGAGTCTATATTATATTTTGCAACAACAAATACATCGGTTGCACCAATTAAAGTATGACCTAAATTTCCAATTAAAAGAGGAAATGCAAGTATTAATAAATCGATAAAATATTGTTTACTGATTGTTTTGCTGTTCATTTTCTCTTAATTTTTTATATTCTTCTTTATGAATTCGCATATCATTGGCTCTGTCGTAAAACTCAACATTTTTCATATCTAAATCATCTGCTTTTTTTGCTGCATATTCAAGTAAGTCATAAATATAATCAGGTATATTTAATTTGTTTTGAATATACCATCCGCCTTCAACATCCAAAACAATACTTTTTATACCGGCATTAACGGTGCATTCAAAGAATTTATCAACTTCTTCTTTGTTATCATTAAAGCCAGGATATATTATATATTTTGTTTTAGCTTTATATTTATTTTCTTTTTGTACCGCAGCATATTTTGCCAAATTTTCCCAAACTTTATTAAAATGGTTAATTCTTTTTATATTTGTATATGTTTCTGCGCATCCTGAATCTACTGATACAACAAGTGTTAATTTACCTTCGCTTAGACCTCGTGCAATAGCTTCAGAATATTTTACACACGAAGAATGAACCCTGATATTATCACAACCAGCATCTAATAACATATTTAACATTGGTTCAAATTCAGGAAGTAAAGTCGGTTCTCCGCCGCCAAAACCGATTTCTCCGCCGCCGCGTACTTTACCCATATCCACAAGCTTTTTGATTACAGGATACATATTATAATTTTTTCGTTCATTAAAGAAGTCTGATTGTTCATTTGTAAAACAGTATTTACACTTGCAATTACATAAAGTCCAATGATTGAAAACCATGTAATTTATGTAATCTTCATCATCCCATTCTTTTTCTTTTAAGAAAAAGCAGCCTTTGCAGCGTTCAAGAATAATACCTTTTTTGTTAAGTTCTCTCATTTTTCTTTTTTCTTTGAAGAACTTATTCCAATCAATCATTTCACCTTTATAATTATCAATAAGGATTTGTCTTCCGCCGCCTTCATGGCAGTTAAAACAACACATCTTTATATCTTCATAATCCACATTAAAACCGTGCTGAACATATTCACAGCTTACATATTTTAGCGGCTTATTTTCTTTCTTAAATAAAGATTTTAATTTATTAAACATAAAAAACCTCTAGTTTTTTTCAATCCAATTTTTAAAAAATTTTAAACCGGCATTGGAACTTTTTTCAGGATGGAATTGTACAGCAGTTACACTTCCTTTTTGTACTGAAGCACAAAACTCTCCATTATAATTACAATAAGAACTTACAATAGATTTATCTTCAGGTTCAACATAATAAGAATTTACAAAATAGAAATAATCTTCCGGCAAAAAATCATTATTAGTTGTAGGGTTAATTTTATTCCAACCAATTTGAGGAACTTTACCTGTTTTAAAACGTTTTACTTCGCCTTTTAAAATTCCTAATCCATCAACATTTGGAGCTTCTTCACTTTTTTCAAATAAAATTTGAAGTCCAATACAAATACCTAAAAAAGGAATTCCCTTATCACAGCATTCTTTAATTACAGGAACGAGTCCTTTTTTTTCAAGGTTATTCATAGCCTGCGCAAAATGCCCCTGTCCTGGGAATATTATTCTTTTAGCATTCAAAATAGTATCTTTATCAGATGTTATTTCAAAAGGAACATTAAGAAATGTCAGCATATTTGCGACACTTCTTAAATTTCCTGCATCATAATCTACAATAACTGTCTTATTCAAAATAGAAACCGTCTTCTTTTAATCTTCTAATAACTTCATGCATTTGTTCTTCAGATGCAACAATAGACATTCTAAACCAGCCTTCACCGTTTTGTCCGAAACCGTTACCGGGAACTAATACAATTCCTGAAGTTTGAAGAACAGCATCTGTAAATTCTTTTGATGTTTTATATTTTGGAGGAATTGGAAGCCACAAATAGAAAGTAGCTTTTGGCGGATTAATTTTATCCATTGGCCATCCAAGTTCTTTGAAACCATCAACTACAACTTTTTGTTTTCTTTCAAATCTTTTATTTGCTTCAACGATATATTCATCGCCTTCTTTTGAATTTAAAATTTCAGCAGCTGCTTTTTGAATTGGTTTATAAATACCAGTATCTATTGTTGATTTTAATTTACCTAAAATGCCTACAGCATCTTTATTACCGCATACCCAGCCAATTCTCCAGCCTGTCATTGAATATGGTTTTGAAAAACTGTAAAATTCTACAGCTACATCTTTTGCACCTTCTATTTCAAATACACTATTAGCTTTTGGTGCACCTTCAAAGGTCAAATCAATATATGCTGCATCAGAAATAAGAAGAATATTATGTTTTTTACAAAATTCAACAGTTTTTTGTAAATATTCTTTTGTACATATTGCACCTAATGGATTATTCGGATAATTGATAATTAAAGCTTTTACTTTATTCTTATCAAATCCGTCTTTTTCAAGATTTGATAAAACTTCTTCTAAATCAGGCATATAATTATTTTCTGGAGTCAAAGGAATACCATAACTCATACCGCCTGAAACTTTTACCATTTCTTTATAAGAAGCATATCCTGGGTCTGGAATTAAGATAATATCTCTATCTTTCATTTCTGTTTTAGGGTTAATTAAAGCTCTTATTAAATTTGCAATACCTTCTTTTGAGCCAATTAAAGCACAAATTTCAGATTTAGGATCAAACTCAACACCTGTACGTTTTTTCATATTTGTTGCAATTGATTCAAGTAAATAATTTTCACCTTTTACAAGAGTATATGTATGCATACCATCTGTATTTGCATATTCCATTACTTTATCAGTTACAAATTGAGGTGGTCTTTCAACAGGAGCACCCATTGCTAAAGAAATAGGTTTTCTGCCTTTAGCTGTTAATTCAGGAGCTAATCTTGCAGTCTCCATTTTTATTTGTATCATTATGTAAGTTTCTAATGATTGCACATAATCGTTAAATAATTCTTTCATTTTATATCTCCAATTAATCTAATTTATTTTCAGACTGCCAAGCCCAAGCATTATGGTTATGTATACTTTCTTGAGCTTCAACTTCTACTTCGTAAAAAGTAACTTTTTCATCATCCTTTAAAAGACATATTACATCACGAAGAACATCTTCTACAAATTTCGGATTTTCATAAGCTGTTTCCGTAACATATTTTTCATCACATCTTTTTAAAATTGAATATACTTGGCTTGAACCGCAGCTTTCAATTTTAGCAACTAAATCTTCAATCCAAATAATATCCTTCTCATCATAACTTACTTTTACTTTAACCATTGTTCTTTGGTTATGAGCAGAATACTTAGAAATTTCTTTTGAACAAGGGCAAAGTGTAGTTATAGGTACTTTAACACCTAAAATAAATTTATAGTCATCACCGGTTAAATCACCTTGAAAAGAGCAGTCATATCCAACTGGAAATTCCATTTCACTTACAGGTGCTTTTTTATTTATAAAGTATTTAAAATCAAATTTTACATGTGCACTTTCTGATTCAAGTTTATTTTGAACATCAATAAGAAGTCCTTTAATATCAACACCAAGCAGATTGCGTTGTGAATAATCACTTAAAACCTCGATAAAACGAGACATGTGAGTTCCTCTATAATTATGAGGCAAGGTAACACTTAAACGTGCTTTTGCTGAAACTATCTGACTGTCTGCATCTTTACGCTCTATCAAAAGAGGTACTTCAACTCCATTGACACCAACTTTTTGAATATCAATACCTCTTTTATCATTTTGATTTTGAATATCTTTTAATTCGCTATTCATCTTCCTTTTGTTCCAATGTTTCTGATGTATTACTTTCCATAGCTAGTAAAAGTTTTAGAGCAGCAACTCTTTGTGTTTTTGGCGGTGCCGCTCTTAATAATTCAACAGCCTTTAACATAACAGGATCAGAGTCATACCATCTGTTACCTTTGCCTGCAAATTGCTGTGTAATTTCATAAATTCTTTCAATTACATCTTGTGCTACTTGTTCTTGAAGAGAAATAATAAAATCTGCAGCTGCATTTTTCTTATCATCAGTCTGCAATCTTAAAAGTTCTAATGCTTCTTTTAATATAGGGTCGTTGTCATACCAACGTCTGTAACCTTCTGGCATTTGCGCTCCTTACTTTTCTTGTAGTAATTTTATTATAATATTTTTTGTGTCTTCAAAAACAGTTTCTATTGAATTATTTGCATTTATTAACTTTATTCTATTTGGGTTTTCTTTTTGCAATTCCAGATAACCATTTCTTACTTTTTTATGGAACTCTATTCCTGCTGATTCCATTCTGTCTTTTTCACTTCCAACACGCGTTTGCGCCGTTTCTGTCGAAACATCAAAAAGGAGTGTTAAATCAGGATTAATTCCGTTTACTGCAATTTTATTCAATTCCTTTAAAAGGTTAATATCTTGACCTCTGCCATAGCCTTGATATGCGATTGTTGAATCTGTATGCCTGTCACATAAAACAATTTTGCCTTGCTCTATAGCAGGTTTAATAAAAGTTTCAATATGGTTAGCTCTATCAGCAAGAAATAAAAACATTTCACATTTATCTGGAACTATGCCATCGTGATGTAGCAAAATATTTCTTATTTTTTGACCGATATCAAGAGCCCCTGGTTCACGGGTAATAACAACCTCATAACCTTTTTCTTCCAAAAAAGTTTTTATGTTATTTAGCTGAGTTGTTTTACCTGAACCGTCAGCACCTTCAAATGTTATGAATAAGCCTTTTTGCATATTAAAGAACATCCCATCCTGTATATTTCCTTAATACTTTTGGAATGGTAACTGTTCCGTCTTCATTTTGGAAATTTTCCAAAATAGCTGCAAAAGTTCTGCCAACAGCTAAACCTGAACCATTCAATGTATGAACAAATACGGGTTTTCCTGTTTCTTTACTTCTGTATCTGATGTTAGCTCTTCTTGCTTGGAAGTCACCAAAGTTTGAACAGCTTGAAATTTCTTTATAATCGTTATAAGAAGGTAACCAAACTTCTAAGTCATAGCATTTTCTTGCTGAAAAACCAATATCACCGGTAGATAAAGCAACTCTTCTATAAGGAAGTTCTAATAATTCAAGAACTTTTTCAGCATTTCTTGTTAATTTTTCGTGTTCTTCAACACTTGTTTCCGGAGTACACAATTTAACAAGTTCAACTTTATTAAATTGGTGCTGTCTTATTAAGCCTCTTGTATCTTTACCAGCAGAGCCTGCTTCACGTCTAAAGCAAGGAGTATAAGCTGTCATATATTTTGGTAAATCTTCTTCATTTAAGATTTCATTTGAATAAATATTTGTAACAGGAACTTCTGCTGTAGGAATTAAGTATAAATCTTCTTCTTCACATTTATACATATCTTGTGCAAATTTCGGCAATTGACCAGTACCGGTCATTGCAGCAGCATTTACCATTACAGGAGGAAGTATTTCTTCATAGCCATGTTCTGTCGTATGAGTATCAAGGAAAAAGTTAATAATTGCACGTTCTAATTGAGCACCTTTTCCTCTATATAATGAAAATCTTGATTGAGATAATTTAACACCACGTTCAAAATCAACGATATTCTTTTCAGTACAAATATCCCAATGAGCTTTTTGTTCAAAATTAACTTTACGAGGTTCACCCACTCTTTTTATTTCAACATTATCATCTTCTGATAAACCGATTGGTGTTGTTTCATCAGGAATATTTGGTGTTGATAATAATAAATTTCTTTGTTGAACATCTAATTCTTGTTCTTTTTCTTCAAGCGCTTTTATCTCATCAGCCATTTCTTTAACTTGAGCTTGAATTTCATCAGTATTTTGACCTTGTTTTTTCAACATACCGATTTCTTGCGACATTGATTTTCTCTTAGCTCTTAATTCATCAGCTTGAGTTTGCACTTTCCTTCTTTGTGCATCAATTTCAAGAATTCCGTCTATTGATAAGTTTGGATTTCTTCTTTTTAATAATTCGTTAACTTTTTCAGGATTTTCCCTAATCATTCTTATATCTAGCATAGTTCCACCTCGCATTTTTCATATATTATTTTATTAAAAACACACTTAAAATAAAAGATTTTTTTTTGATATAATTAAAATCAAGGAAAAATAAATGACAGAAAAAACATATACAAAGAAAATATTATTTATTGGAATGCCTGATATGGCGCTAATTTGCCTTCATAAATTAGCCAATAAAGGCATTAATATTGTAGGGGTTGTGCCGCCGGCTAAAAATGATTCTACATATAAAACTATGGTTGATACTGCTCAAAAATTAGGAATTGAAGTTTTTGATTATAATATAAGTCTTAGTGATAAAGGCTTCTTACAAAGAATAAAAAATTTAGATGCTGATTTAGGTGTCGTTGCTTCTTTTAATAAAAAACTGCCTAAAGAATTATTACAGCTTACAAAAGACGGTTTTATAAATCTTCATCCGTCTAAATTACCGGACTATAGAGGTGCAAATCCATATTCACATGTAATAATCAATGGTGAAGAAGAATCTGCAATAACTCTTCATTTTATGGATGAAAACTTTGATACCGGCGATATTATTTCACAATATCGTTTTAATTTAGATTTGAATGAAACAATGGGTACATTATTCTACAGAACTAATCAAATGTGTGCATCAATGCTTTATGAAGCATTAGATTATTATGAAAATCACACATTTCCCAGAAAACCGCAGCCCACAGAAGGTAATTATAAAAAGGCGGAAACTCTTTCTTTTGAAAGGAGAAATACTTTTATTGATTGGACAAAATCAGCTGAAGAGATTGAACGGTTTATAAGAGGGTTAAATCCATATATAGGTGCTTTAACCACTTATAACGGAACTATTTTAAGAATAAATTCAGCATATATTATTGAAAAACATCACAATCTTACTCCAGGGACAATCTGTGACACTAAAAACTCTTTAAAAGTTGCTTGCGGAGAAGATATTTTAGAAATAGATTCAATTCAATATGGCGGATTCTTTATTTCATCAGGCAGAGATTTTGTTGAACGTTTAAATCCTAAAAAAGGAGAAATTTTATATAGTGAATAAACTTCATTTTATTACAGCAGGACTTCCTCTTGCCTCTGAAGGCAAAGGTTATAAAAAAGGACTTAGCATAATTGACGAAATGAATCTTGACGGACTTGAAGTTGAATTTGTTCATGGCGTAAGAATGAACGATGCAAATCAAGAACTTGTAAGAAATTTTTCTCAGCAAGATGGGAAAATTGTAACTTGCCATGGACCTTATTATATAAACTTGAATTCTCAAGAAGAAGAAAAAATAGAAGCAAGTATTAACCGAATTCTTGATACTGCAAGAATGGGAAATGTTATAGGTGCATACAGCATAACTTTTCATGCTGCTTTTTATATGAAGCAAAATCCTGATGATGTAAGTAAAATTGTTTATAAATCAATGGAAAGAATTTGTGCTGAATTAGAATCAGAAAATAACAACATTTGGGTTCGTCCCGAAACTACAGGGAAAGGTACTCAATGGGGCACTTTGGAGGAAATTGTGCAGCTTTCAAAACATTTTAAGAATGTATTACCCTGCGTAGACTTTGCGCACATTCATGCCCGCAATAACGGAATTTATAATACATACGATGAATTTTCCAAAATGTTTGAGTATATGGGAAATGAACTTGGCTCTGATATTTTCAATAATTTTCATGCACACCTTGCAGGAATTGAATACGGCGCAAAAGGAGAAAAAAATCACCTGATACTTGAAGAAAGTGATATGAATTACAAAGACCTTTTAAAAGTATTTAAAGAATATGATGTTAAAGGCGCATTAGTATGTGAAAGTCCTAATATCGAAGGAGACACTAAATTATTAAAAGATTATTATTTGAGTTTATAATATGGATTTATTTTACTTAAATATTGATGATTTTAATTTTAATGCTGATAGCAAACATTCTCTTGAACATATAGCAGGCAGATATGTTTTAGATTATGCAGCTAAAAACTTTTATAATATTAAAAATACAAAACTTGAAATTATAAATAATAAACCCAAATTTAAGTATTCTGATATTAACTTTAGTATTTCTCATTCGAAAAATATTGCAGCAGTTTGTTTTGATGATAATCCAGTTGGTTTTGATATAGAACAAATCAAACCTCGTGATTATAACGCTATTGCATTAAGAATGAAATTTAATCTTGAAAAAAATACACTTGAAGAATTTTACAAACAATGGACAATTTTTGAAGCAAAATATAAACTTCAAGCAGAAGCAAAAAGTATTTATTCTATACCATTTTTAGATAATTACGTTATATCAATTGCTTCTTGTGAAAATATTGATATTAAAGATAATTTATCAATTATTGAAATAAAAGAATAACCAACTGAAAAAGTTTTGAAAAGCATATATGCAGTTTCGTAATTTTGCTTACAGAAACAACATCAAAGCACCGTCTGTTTGACCGCAGGGAGTTACGGTGCACAGGTTGAAGTTAGCAAAATAGAAACGAAATATCAGTTTTTCAAAACTTTTTCAGTTGGTTATTATTTTATTTCAAATTATAAACTATTTTCTGTTAACTACATAAATCAAATGCCATCCGAATTGTGTTTTAACAGGTTCTGAAACTGTGCCTGTAGGAATAGAAAATGCAGCATTTTCAAATGCTCTTACCATTTCGCCTCTACCAAACCATCCAAGCTTACCGCCATCAGCACCGGATGGGCATTTTGAATATTTTCTTGCTGCAGATGTAAAATTTGAAAAAATTTCACTGCGAGTTTGACCTTTCATAATATCTTCTCTAATTTCATTAGCCTGAGCTTCAGTAGGAACAAGAATATGAAAAGCTAATACTTGAGAAGCTTCTGCTTCTGCCTGAGCTTTAGATGAAATAATATTGAAGTTTCCAAAATCAATACAAGCACTGCAAAATAGTGCAAAAACTACTAATAATAATGAAATAATTTTATTCATGATAAATCTCCTTTTATTGAAATATAAACATAAAAAATAGAAAAAATCTATTAATAAGCAAAATAAAAACGGGGTATCGGATAAACTTTTGAAAGTCTGATACTCCGTTTCTATTTTGCTAACTTCAACCTGTGCACCGTAACTCCCTGCGGTCAAACAGACGGTGCTTTGACGTTGTTTCAGTAAGCAAAATCACGAAACTACATATATGCCTTTCAAAAGTTTATCCGATACCCCGTTTTTATTTTGCTTATTCTTATTTATTCAAATTTATAAACTGATTTTCTCTTGTAATAGCAACCATACCAGAACGAACAAGTTCTTTAACACCCAAAGGTTTTAATAGTGCTAATAATGTTGAAACCTGCCTTGTATCACCAGAAAATTCAAGAGTATATGTTTCAGTTGATACATCTACAATCTTCGCTCCAAAAATTTCAGAAATTCTTAAAATTTCATTACGAACATCATCTTTAGCTGTAACCTTACAAAGAATTAATTCTCTATCAATGCATTTTTCAGCAGATTTTGGAAGTTCAACAACTTTAATTGTATTTATCAAACGATTTAATTGTTTACATATTTGTTCAATAACAACTTCATCACCAACTGTAACAATAGTTATTCTTGAAAAAATCGGATCAATTGTAGCTGCTACTGTTAAACTTTCAATATTAAATCCTCTTGTTGAGAATAAATCACAAACACTTGAAAGAATACCAGGTTCATTTTTAACAAGTACAGATATTGTATGTTTCATAATTACACTCCCTGTTTCTTTTCATCAGAATCATTTGAAAGTAAAGTTTCATTTAAAGGTTTTCCTGCAAGTACCCAAGGATAAACCATTTCAAACGGTTCTACAATAAAGTCCATAATTACAGGTCCATCATAAGCAATAGCTTTATCCAATGCTTCATCTATTTGAGATTCATCTGTAATTCTCAAACCTAAAATACCGTATGCTTCTGCTAATTTAACATAATCAGGAGAAGAAATTGGAGTTTGAGAATAATGTTTATCAAATAATTTTTCCTGCCATTGACGTACCATTCCAAGGTAACCGTTGTTTATAACTGCTATTTTAACAGGTATCTTATAATCAACACATGTCATAAGTTCTTGAATATTCATCTGAATACTTCCATCACCTGCAATGTTGAATACAAGCTTATTTTTATCAGCAATTTGAGCACCGATAGCAGCAGGGAAGCCAAAACCCATAGTTCCAAGACCGCCTGATGTAACTAATTGACGCGGCTTACTGAATTTATATAACTGAGCTGTCCACATTTGATGCTGTCCAACTTCAGTTGCAATAACAGTATCTCTGTCTTTTGTTTTGTTGTAAATATGTTCTATAACTGTTTGTGGACGTAAACCTGCATTTTCTACTGCAAATTTAGCGCGGCATTCTTTCCACGCTTCAATTTGTTTTATCCAGTTTTTTCTTGATTCTTCGTCAAAAGAATATTTGCCTGTATTATATTCATTTAACATTAAGTTTAGAACATTTTTTGCATCGCCAACAATTGGAATATCTACATTGACATTTTTACTTATTGAGCATGGATCAATATCAACGTGGATAACTTTTGCATCTTTTGCAAATCTTTTTAAACAGCCGGTAATTCTATCATTAAATCGTGTACCAACCGCAAATAATACATCACAGTTGCTTACAGCATGGTTAGCCCAGTAATTACCGTGCATACCAAGCATTCCTAAAGATAATTGGTCATCTTGCGGATAAGAACCAATGCCCATTAAAGTTGTAGCAACAGGTATATTTAATTTTCTTGCTAATTCTCTAACTTCCTGCCAAGCATCAGAATGAATAACACCGCCACCTGAAATAATTACAGGACGTTTTGCTTCGCATAACGATTTTAATGCACGTCTGCATTGAATAGGGTGACCTTCGTAAGTTGGATTATATCCCGGTAAATTAATTTTATCTGGATAATTAAATTCCATTTTAGAAGTTAATATATCTTTTGGCAAAGAAATAACAACAGGCCCGGGTTTACCAGTTTGAGCAATATGAAAAGATTCTTTAATAATACGTGGTAATTCACTGATATTTTTAACTAAGTAATTATGTTTACAGCAAGAACGAGTAATACCGACAATATCAGATTCTTGGAATGCATCATTCCCAATTAATTTAGAATCAACCTGACCAGTAAATACAACAAGCGGATAACTGTCATAATATGCATTAGCAATACCTGTAATAGTATTACAAGCACCAGGACCAGAGGTTACAAGTACAACACCCGGTTTACCTGTTATTCTTGCATAGCCTTCTGCTGCATGTACAGCCGCTTGTTCATGTCTTACAAGGTAATGCTCTATAAAATCACATTTATATAATTCATCATATATATGAAGAATTACACCACCGGGATATCCAAATATTTTTTCAACACCTTCTTTTCGTAGGCATTCTAAAAACATCCTTGCACCAGTCATTTTCTCTGTTTTGTTCATTTGCTCGGCTGTCATTTCTATCTCCATTTTAGCTATTTTCTTAAAATTACAAGAAAAAATTAACTTTTCTAAAATTATATTATACTAAATTGTAACTTAATAAATAATTTAGTGCAATTTTTTTTGTTTTTTTCAAAAAAACTTTAATTTTTTGTAAAAAAAATTAAATATTGACTAACTTTATTGTAAGACTTACACTAAAAATAGCTATTATGAGTAATAAAATGATAGAAATGAGGTAATTATGGCAAAAATTTATTACGCAGCAGATTGTAACTTAAGCTTATTAAAAGGCAAAACAGTTGCTATTATTGGTTATGGCAGCCAAGGACATGCACATGCTTTGAACTTACACGAAAGTGGTATAGATGTAGTAGTTGGTCTATACAATGGTTCAAAATCTTGGAAAAAAGCAGAAGATGCAGGCTTAAAAGTTGCAACAGTTGAAGAAGCAGCAAAAATGGCTGATATGATTATGATTTTATTACCTGATGAAAAACAAGCTGATATTTACAAAACTCAAATAGCTCCAAATCTAACAGCAGGTAAAACTTTAGCATTTGCTCATGGTTTTAATATTCATTTTAACCAAATTGTTCCTCCAGCAGATGTTGACGTTGTAATGATTGCACCAAAAGGTCCTGGTCATACTGTAAGAAGCGAATATGTTGAAGGAAAAGGTGTTCCTTGTTTAGCTGCTGTATATCAAAACGCCACAGGTAAAGCAATGGAAACTG
The DNA here is from genome assembly GCA_910583875.1 of uncultured Vampirovibrio sp. Classification (GTDB taxonomy): domain Bacteria; phylum Cyanobacteriota; class Vampirovibrionia; order Gastranaerophilales; family Gastranaerophilaceae; genus Avigastranaerophilus. The sequence goes on from CAJTXT010000006.1 coordinate 77,429, forward strand.
CTTTAGCTTACGCTGCTGGTATTGGCGGTGCTAGAGCCGGTGTTCTTGAAACAACTTTCAGACAAGAAACTGAAACAGACTTATTCGGTGAACAAGCTGTTCTTTGCGGCGGCGTTACTGCTTTAATGCAAGCTGGTTTCGAAACTCTTGTTGAAGCTGGTTATGACCCTCAAAATGCTTATTTTGAATGTATTCACGAAATGAAATTAATCGTTGACCTTATTTATCAAGGCGGCTTCTCTAAAATGAGATATTCAATTTCTGATACTGCTGAATATGGCGATTACGAAATTGGAAAACGTATCATTACAGAAGAAACTAAAAAAGAAATGAAAAAAGTTCTTTCTGAAATTCAAGACGGTACATTCGCTGGTAAATGGATTACAGAAAATAAAGCAGCAGGCAGAGCTCACTTCTTAGCAACAAGAAAAGTAAAAGCTGAACACCAATTAGAACAAGTTGGTAAAGAACTAAGAAAAATGTATTCTTGGAACGACGAAAAATAATTTGTTATTTAAACAAAAAAGTCCTCTGAACTAAATGCAGAGGACTTTTTATATTTTATGTTTTCTTAATCTATGATTTAATTCATAATTGGTTAGATTCTGAAACAAGTTCAGAATGACTGTTTATTTTTTTTAATAAACAAGAAAATATATAACTTTATTTTGATATTTTTATTAGTTATTAATAGCAATAATCTCTGTCACCCTGAACTCGTTTCAGGGTCTTACCAGTTGTCTATAATGGTTTTTGAATGTAAATAAGTTCTTTGACTTATTTACTAATTGGTAAGATGCTGAAACAAGTTCAGCATGACGGGTAAGTTTTCTAATTTTTTCTTTGATAATTGAAAGTTATATATAAAAAATAAAGCGGATTATTTCCGCTTTATCTTATATCTTAAAACTAATTATACAATTAATTCTTATAATATATTTCAGGATCGGTTTCTTTTAAAAATTGTTCAGTAAAAGTTTTCAAATCAGATGGTTTTCCATATAAGAAACCTTGAGCGATATCGCAGCCAATATTTCTTAAGAATTCAGCTTGTTCTTCTGTTTCTATACCTTCAACAACAGTTGCCATATTAAGCTCTTTCGCCATATTTACTATATTTCTGACAATTATTTGTCCTCTTTTATCACTTATTGTATCTTTGATAAAGCCTCTATCTATTTTCAAGACATTAACTGGCAGTTCTCTTAGCATATTTAAAGAAGAATAACCTGTTCCAAAATCATCAACAGAAATAGTAAATCCATTTTGATTAAGCTTAGCTAAAATTTCTTTAAATCTTACTTCGTTCTCTAAACATGCAGATTCTGTTACTTCAAGTTCTAAATAACCAGGTTCAATTTCATATTCTTTAACTAAAGATATTAATTCTTCAACAAACAAATCATCATTCATATGAATTCTTGATACATTCACAGATATAGGGAACATTTTCTTATATGTTTTCTTTCTTTCAGAAAGGAATTCACAAGCTTGTCTCCAAATACATTTATCGAGTTCAAGAATAAAACCGTTTTGTTCAAAAAGAGGAATATAATTTACCGGAGCAATTACTCCTTTTCTTGGATGAACCCAGCGGACTAAGGCTTCTGCACCTACAACTTCTAATGTTTTTAAGTCAAATTTTGGCTGTAAATACATTTTGAATTGATGATCTTTTAATGCTTCAAACATTTCATCTTCTATAACTTTATTTTGAAGTCTTTGTATTCTAAAATTATCATCATAGAATTTATATAAATTTAATACATTACCTTTTATGCTTTTCTTTGCCATATAAGCATTTTCACACATTTGTTCAACAGTATATGAAAGATCCTTAATCATATAAATTCCGAAGAATAATGCTATTTTTGAACTTATTGTTGTTCCCGATTCTGAGAAAAACTGAGTCATATAATTTTCATTATAAATTTCAAGTTCCGCCAATACTTTGTTAATAAATTTCTCTACAATATCTGATTCTTTTTCATATTTATATAAAACTAAGAATTTAGAATCATAATCTCTTGAGCAAATACTTCTTTCTGTAATATTGTCTTTTATTATGTTATACACATCTTTAAGTATTTTATTTGAACGTTTAAGACCATATAATTCGCCAATTGCTTTAAATGTAGCAATATCTATAGCAATCATCGCATAATTATCTTTATGTTCAGACATCCAATCATTCAAAATAGATTTTGCACTAATTATAAATTGATTTTTATTAGTACCGCCTGTAATCTTATCAACAAAAGCTATATTATATATAAACTTTTCTTCTTCTTGAAATAAATTATTACTATAATTTATCAGCCAAACTATTAATAAACTTATAATTGTAATTATAGTAATAATACCAACTAAAAGTGAATCAATATGTAGCATTAATACGTTTACAGGTACAACAACTAATACACTGCTGTCCCTTTCTTTAATAGGAGTAATTGTCAAAACATACTTTTTAAATTTATATTTACATATAAAAGATATTTCTTTTTTAAACTTTAATGCATTTTGAACTTCTTCTTTTTTCACACCAATATATTTAATATCCATATCAAGGAAATTATCATATCCAAAAACATCTCTAGGTGATTTAACAATATAATTACCGTTCAAATCTACAATATATGCAAAACCTTTTTCAGAATAGTTATTAAATCCTAATATTTTCAAATATTTATTAGCATAAACCTGTGATGCCAAAACTCCAACAATATTTTTATTATCATCATATACTGGAACAGCAAACTCATTTACATAACCTGAGGGAGCCTGTGCATTTTTAGATGTATGAGCAAAAACTTCGCTGCCTTGTAATGCACTAAAAAACTTAGGTTCATCAAGCCAATTAGTTGAAGATAATTTTCCGTCGTATCGCTGATATCTTATAGTTCTTCCATCCGGATATGCAAAAATTAATCTTTGATAATCATAATCATTAATATGTCTTTTTAAAAAAGCTGTTATTTCATATTCAGACGAAATATCAACATCATTTTGGAATTTTAATGAAAGAATTTTCATTTCATTAATAGAATTCACAACTCTTGCACTTAAATTTGATGCTGTCTGCTGAGAACTTTGAATCATATATTCTTGTACGGCGATTGATTCTTGTACTAAGATATGGCGAATAAATATAACTGCAAGTACTATTAATACCGAAGTAACTATTTTCGCCACATTATACATGTGCTTAATCTTTTTTTCTCTTTTTTTACGAAATTCCAAATTATACATTGATAGCTCCAAATATTTACATTTTAGATTATATACAAAAACATTCTAAACTTCAAAACTACAGTTTAAATGCTTGTTACAGCACCTTTATCAGAGGACGAAACAACGGTAGCATAACGTTTTAAATAACCTTTTTTTACTTTAACAGGTAAAGGTTTGAAATCTTTTTTTCTTTCTTCAAGTTCAGCATCTGAAACGCGAAGAGTTAATTCACGTTCCGGAATATTTATATATATTTCGTCACCATCATTAATTAAACCAATAATACCGCCAGCCGGAGCTTCAGGTGAAATATGACCGATACAAAGACCTCTTGTACCGCCTGAAAATCTACCATCTGTAATTAAAGCAACATGCTTACCAAGCCCCTTTCCTACAATAGCAGATGTCGGAGAAAGCATTTCTCTCATACCAGGACCGCCTTTGGGTCCTTCATAACGAATAACAACAACATCACCCTTACCGATTTTATCAGCCATAATGGCTTCCATTGCTGCTTCTTCACTATCAAAAGTTTTTGCTTTTCCTGTAAATACAAGGCATTCTTTTTCAACACCTGAAATTTTAACAACAGCACCATTCGGAGCTAAATTGCCATGTAAAACTGCAAGCCCCGGATTGGATGTTACAGGATCTGAAATTGGTCTTATCACTTCGTTATCACACCACATATCAGCAGCAGCGATTTCTGATAATTTCATGCCTGATACGCCGACTGTATCTTTCATTTCAGCAACATTACCATAAATTGTTTTTAATACCGCAGGTATTCCACCGGCATTATCTAAATCTGTCATTGTTTTTGCGGCTGACGGGTCTAATTTTATAATTTGAGGAACCTTAAAACTTAGCTCTTCAAAATCTTTTAAAGTAACATCAACACCTGCTTCATTTGCAATTGCAAGCAAGTGAAGAATAGAGTTTGTAGAACCGCCTAATGCCAAGTCAACAATAATAGCATTTCTAATTGAATCTTTTGTAATTATAGAAGAAGGACGAATATCTTTTTCTATAAGTTCGTTTATAATTACACCGGAATCAAAAGCGATACGTTTTGTTTTTGCACTTACTGCTGCTGATGTAGCGCAGCCAGGTAAACTCATACCAATAACTTCTGTTAAGCATGCCATAGTATTAGCAGTATATAAACCTTGACAAGCACCTGCTGTAGGGCAAGAAGTTATTTCCATTTCACGAAGCATTTTTTCATCAATTTCACCATTTGTGAATTTCCCTATTGCTTCAAAAGTACCTTTAATCATAGTTAATGTATTATTATGGCATTTGCCGTCTGACATTGGTCCGACTGTTACTACAATACAAGGAATATCCAATCTTGCAGCTGCCATTATCATACCGGGAGTAATTTTATCACAGTTTGTTAATAATACTAAACCATCTAATTTATGAGCAGTTGCTACAGATTCAACACAATCTGCAATTAAATCTCTTGAAGGAAGTGAATAGTTCATGCCGCTGTGACCCATTGCAATACCGTCACAAATTGCAGGTACACCAAAAATAAATGCTTGTCCTCCGCCTGTATGAATACCTTTTTCTATTTGACGTTCAATTTCACGCATTCCGCTATGTCCTGGAACTAAGTCGGTAAAACTGCTTGCTATACCGATAAATCTTTTATTCATTTGTTTTTCACTAACACCTGTTGCGTATAACAAAGCTCTGTGTGGTGTACGTTGTATACCTTGTTTAATTTCATCACTTCTCATAAAATTCTCCTTGTATAGATATTATTATTAATATCATACCAAAGAGTATGAAATTATAAAATAAAGTTAAAGAAGTTAAACATAATAAAAAAACAATAAGAAGTCCTATGTTTTAATTTCTGACTGGTCAGATGCTGTGGAAAACCAGACATTTTTCTCGAAATCAAAGATTTCGGAAAAAGTAGTCAATCAAGTTCAGCATGACAGAAAATTGTTTTTATTTTAATAAAATTGGGGGCATTATATAGAAATTTACACTAAACATTCTCAGAATATAGTCATAATGTCATTCCGAACTTGTTTCGGAATCTTACCCGTTCTAAGACCCTGAAACAAGTTCAGGGTGACATTATAGCTTTATATTTATATACTTGCAGAATCTGTCTGTTTTATCTTTTCCAAAGCTTTTTTTGAATTTTCATATTCAACAGATAATTCAATTGTAAAATTAATAGATTCTAAATCTCTTGCCAATGCTTCTTTACAAGCATACAAATCTCTTATTGATGAATCATTTAATACGGCTGTATGATTTCTATTACCATATACTTTCTTAAATATTTCTTGTGATTGATAATCAAACCCTGGTAAATTATGTTTATATCCGTAATATTTATGCAAAGCTCTTGCAATTGTATAAATTTCTGTATTATCAATATTGAAAATAAACATTTCTTTTGTAGTAATACCAAATTTTAACTTTGATTCATACAACAAGCCGATAATAAGATTTAAGCATAAAGCCTTAATACCTTTTAATGGCGTAATAAAGCCCGCTTCTTCTCCCAATTTTTTCAATATTTTATCGGCATTTCTAAATTTATATACTTTTAATCCTTTTAATTGCATATATTGCATTAATTTTTCTGGATTATTTATATATTTTTTTATAAGCACTTTTAATTTTTCATTAATTTCTTTTTTCTTTTTCTCTGTTTCTGTAGAAAATTTTAAAGTACAACTAGAGTTCATTGAATGTTTAGTTGTTGAACTTTTAAAAAATATATTTTGATTTGTTTGTTTATTCTTCTTAAAAAATTTAAAAATGTCCATAATAAATCCTCTTATAATATTAAAAACATTTTTCGTGCAAATATTGCTAAGAACATTTATAATAAATGTAAAGGATTTTATATGAATACTTATTATAAAAAATATATTCCTTATATTTTCTTATTGCCTGCATTAGTTTTGCTTGCTATTTTTTTCTTTATACCTTTTATAGATACAATTATTTTAAGCTTAAAAGATTTTTCGAATGATATATATAATCCGACATTTGCAGGACTTTCAAATTATAGTTTGCTTTTAAAATCAAAAGAATTTTATACAACTCTATTTAATACATTTTTATTTCTTATTATGGTTGTACCTATTTTAGCAATAATACCGCTTATAATTGCAATTTTTATTAACCAAAAAATAAAAGGAATTACACTATATAAAATTCTAATTTATCTGCCTGTTGTAGTATCTATTGTAGTTGTAGCTATTGCTTTTAAATGGCTTTATGCGCAAGAAGGTATTTTAAATTATATTATTTCTTTATTTGGAATATCACCAATCGGCTGGTTAACAGATACAAGATTTGCAATGCTTTCTGTTGCTTTTGTTACAATATACAAAGGTATCGGCTATTATATGATGATTTATTTATCATCATTAATTAGTGTTCCTAAAGATTTATATGAAGCAGCCGAGGTAGATGGAGCAAGTGAAGTAAAAAAACATCTTACAGTTACAATTCCGCATTTAATGCCTACAATAGCGCTTGTTGTAACGATTTCCTCTATATCAGCCTTAAAAGTATTTGCCGAAATTTATGTTATGACGAAGGGTGGTCCATTAAATTCAACAAAAACTATTGTTTATTACATATATGAAAGAGCATTTGAAAATTTAGATTTATCAATGGCTTCAGCTGCTTCTGTAGTTTTATTATGTATTATTCTTGTATTTTCAATTATTAATATTACTTTCTTTGAAAATAAGAGGTATAAATTATGATTAGAAAATTCTTTAAAGGTTTTACAATTCATACATTTTTAATTCTAATGTCATTTTTATCTTTATTTCCGTTCTTATGGCTTATATCAACAGCCTTAAAAGGAATAGATGAGAATATCTTTCAATATCCGCCGGTCTTTATCCCAAAACATTTAACTTTTGAAAACTTTACCGGAGTATGGAAACAAATTCCTTTTATGGTTTATTTCTTAAACAGTTTTATAGTAGCTGGTTTTACTGTAATACTAAATTTAATATTTTCATCACTTGCTGCATATCCATTAGCAAGAATGGATTTTAAAGGAAAAAACTTTATATTTAGTTTAATTCTTGCAACTATTATGATTCCATTTCAAGCAATAATGCTGCCTATATATTTAATTGTTTTAAAATTACATCTTGTCGATTCTTATGGATATGTATGCGGATATCTTGGTTTAATATTGCCTTTTGCAGTAAATGCGTTTGGAATTTTCCTAATGAGACAAGCATTTCTTTCAATACCTAAAGAAATGGAAGAAGCAGCTTTTATAGACGGTGCCGGCATATTTAATATTTGGAGAAAAATACTTTTACCAATGACTGCGCCTACACTTGCTGTTTTAGCAATTTTCACATTTATAGGTTCTTGGGGTGAGTTTTTATGGCCAAGTATCGTCCTTACAAATAAAAATTTATATACACTTCCTGTCGGTATTAATGACCTTCAAGGAATGTTCAGCGCAAATTGGAGATATATTGCCGCAGGCTCAATTATTTCAATAATACCTATTATTATATTTTTCGTTTCAATGCAAAAATATTTTATTTCAGGACAAAATGAAGGTGCTGTAAAAGGATAACAAAAGAGGCGGTTAATAAACCGCCTCTATAAACTTTAATTATATTTTAAATATTAACCTAAATCATCAAAGAAAGAGCCGCCTTCATCTTCAAATTCAAAACTTGAAGTTTCATAAGAATCGTCGTTAAATGAGAAAATATTAATTTCTTCATTTCCATATACATCATTTTGTGCTGCTGATGTTGAGAAATCAGCAAGTTCTACAAATTCATTGTCATCATTTACATAGAAATTGTTTGACATTTCATCGTTATATTCATTTTTCTTTTGATTAATATTTTTGAAAGTATCATTAAAGAAGTTAAAACTGCTAGAATTAAATTCACTTGCCATACTATCCTCGATTCGTTTAGCTGTATATTATATATAAAAAATATATACCCATAAAATTGCTATTTATATTCAATATTTTTCAACAAATTTTTAAAACCCTTTTCAAACAAGGGTTTTGGCTATTTTTAATTTTAATATTTCTTAACAATTTATATATACTTTTTATATTAATTTATACAAATCAGGAAAAATTTCTATACTTCTTTTTAATATTCCATGGATGTATGCAATTGTAATTCCGTAATTTGAAATAGGAATTCCTTGTTCTTTTGCTTGTTTATATCTATTTATTACTTCATTGTCTTTTAACATGCACCCGCCGCAATGTATTACCATTTTATATTTCGACAAATCTGAAGGAAAACCTGTGCCAGAAGAAAATTCAAAATTCAGATTTTTATTTGTATATTTTTTCAGCCAATTAGGCAGCTTTACAGTTCCTATATCGTCACATTGCCTATGATGAGTGCAGCCTTCAGATATTAAAACAGTATCGTTATCTTTTAAATTTTGAATACATCTAATACCATTAACAGCTTCATTTAAAATACCTTTATAACGAGCAAAAAGTATTGAGAAGGAAGTCAACATTATATTTGAAGGGGTTTCTTCATTTACTTTTTTAAATACTTGTGAATCTGTAACAACAAGCTTTGGTTTCTTAGAACTAATTTCTAACGCAGATTTTAATTCTGATTCTTTTACTACAATAGAAATTGCATTAGCTTCAAGAATATCACGAATAACCTGCTGCTGAGGCAATATTAGTCTACCTTTTGGAGCAGCAGAATCTATAGGTGTAACAAGAATAACTATATCATTAGGAGATAATAAATCATTTATTAAATGTTTTTCTGTATTATTTTCTAAAGCAATGCTGGCTATCATTTCTTTTAATTCATTTATATTTATATTATTTACAGCACTCACATATAGTTCATTTTTCTTTAGTTCTTTATATGATTTAATCAAGTCGCATTTATTATAAGCAATAATACATTTAATATTTTTACTATTTAAAACAGAAATAAACTCATTATCTTCTTGAGTCAATCCGATTTGCGCATCTATTATTAGGACAGCTACATCAATTTTATTTAGAACTTGTTTTGTCTTATCAACACGAAGAGTGCCCAATTCTCCATTATCATCAAAACCAGCTGTATCAACAATTGTAACAGGTCCTAACGGCAATAATTCCATAGATTTATAAACAGGGTCAGTTGTAGTTCCTTTTATATTAGAAACAATTGCTAGAGCTTGGTTTGTAACCGCATTTATTAAACTTGATTTTCCTGCATTTCTTTTACCAAAAAAACCAATATGCACACGTTCTGAAGAGGGTGTTGAATTAAGACTCATAAATATTCCTTTTTTCTTAATTATATAACATAAAAAATTTACCTTTATTTTGTCTTTAGACTATAATAAACACAGTAGGTATAGGGCATGTTCAATTTAAAAAAATATTTTTTAATTATAATTTCGATTTTATTTATTTCTGCACAAAATACTTATGCGACAGATAACTATATTCCTATACGAGTTGGTATAAGTAATACAAATTTTCAAACTTATTTATTTGATGTTGTTGAATTTAATAATGCAGCTAGTCTGCAAGTTATTGACAGTACAACAGGATATAGCGCCCCAATCGAAAATAATTCTTCTATTATAAAAGTTACATCAGAAAATAATTTATATAGAATATATATAGATGAAAAATTAGTAGCAAGAAATCTTACAGGTCCTATTTTAATTTCTGCGAGAGAAAATAATTTTATTTCAATCAACAATTTAAAAAGAAAAGGTAAACAAGCTTTGTATAGAGGTTATATAGAGCTTGCAAGAAGCAGTAAAGATACAAACAAGTTTGCAGTAGTAAATGTTTTAAGTTTAAAAGATTATTTAAAAGGTGTTGTACCTAATGAAATGCCTGTTCGTTTTGGACTTGAAGCATTAAAAGCACAAACAATTGCAGCAAGAAACTACGCTGTAACTCCAAGAGTAAAAGCATATAAAGAATTTGATTTATGTGATTCTGTTGCATGTCAAGTATATTTTGGAGCTAATACAGAAGAAGAACTATCAAACAAAGCAATAGAGCAAACAAACGGTGTCATTGCTTTAGATAAAGAAAACGCGCCTATTCTTGCTTTGTACAGTTCTACTGCTGGCGGATACACAGAAAGCTATGAATATGCTTTTTCTGACCCTAAAACAAAAGCTTTTCCTTCTAAAGATATCCATTATCTTTCAGCTGTTCCAGATGATAAAGATTTTGAAGAACTTGATACAGATGAAAAAGCCGAAAGATTTTATACATCAAGTCCTAAAGCATTTGATGATTTATCACCATATTACAGATGGTCAAAAACTTGGAATATAAATGAACTTCAAGAGGTTTTATTAAAAACATTACCTGCACAATCTAAAACAGGTTTTATAACGCCTCAAATAAATTCAACTGATGAAATAGGAAAATTGGAATCAATAAAAGTTCTAAAAAGAGGGAAATCAGGTAAAATTATTAAGTTAGAAATTAAAACAGATAAAAATACATTTATTATTGAAAAAGAACTTGTTATCAGAAGATGTTTTCCAAAGGATGGTATTTCACTTCCAAGTGCAAATTTTGTAATAACATATATAAATTCAGAACTTCCTGTTTATAAATTTTCAGGCGGTGGATTTGGTCATGGTGTAGGATTAAGCCAATGGGGAGCAGGAAAGATGGGAAGTTTAGGCTACTCCTTTGATAAAATTCTTCAACACTATTATCAAGGTATTAAACTAGCAACTATTCCTGTTGATGTTTTATGTAATACAAAAGAAATTACAAGACAGTTTTATACTGAAATAAAAACAGCTAAGGTATTTATTGAAAATAAAGACAAACTTGAAAAGTTAAAACTTACAATAAATGACAAAGAGATAATTGTAAAATTAAAACATAATGAAAATGAAATAGATATATCAAAATACATAGAAAAAGGAAAAAATACTATATCTTATCTTCTATTGGATGAAGATAAAGACTATACAAAGAAAATAACTGCATTTGTTGAAATAAAAGGAGCTGAAAATGAGTAAAGATTCTTCTTTATTAAAAGCTGCTTGGTTAATAGCATTTGTAACTATAATTTCCAAATTTGTAGGATTTTTAAGAGATATATTTATTGCAAATTATTATGGAGCCGGTATGGTATCTGATGCTTATTTTTATGCTTATCAAATACCATCACTTGCAATTATATTAATGGGCGGAGTAGGCGGTCCTTTCCATAGTGCAACCGTTAGTGTATTTGCAAAACTGGTAAATCCTAATGATAAAATGCCTTCTGAAAAAGTAAATAAATTATTTAATACTTTTTTAACTTCGACTTTTATCGTATTTGCTATTTTATCTATATTAGTATTTATATTTGCAGAACCAATAATGAATTTAATAATTCACTCTAGTAATACAGAACTTGTAAGCCTTGCAAGCAGTCATTTAAGGATTATGACACCTGTAATATTAATAGGCGGCATTATAGGTATTTACTACGGATTATTAATAACCTATAGATGTTTTATTCTGCCAAATATCTCACCTGTATTAATGAGCTTAAGTATAATAACGATAATTGCGCTATCAAGAGGCGATAAAATGGGAACATCTCTTGCTATTGCAACTACAATCGGGGCGTTTCTTCAATTTATTGTTCAAGCTCCTGCTGTAAAAAGACTGGGATTTAAAATAAAACCAAATCTAAACATTAAAAACAATCCGGAATTAAAAAATCTTATAGAACTTGTTTTCCCAGCAGCTTTAAGTTCTACAATAGGACAAATTTATGTATACGTAGATATGTTTTTTGCTTCTCAATTACGTGAAGGTGCCTGGACTGCTGTTGGATATGCAAATAGAGTTTTCCAATTCCCTGTTGGAATTTTAGCTACAGCCTTTTTAGTTCCGTTATTTCCTATTTTTTCGAGATTAGTAGGCGAAAAAAATTATAATGATATAAAATATTACTTCCATAAAGGAATAGGACTGCTTAATTTTGTAGCTATTCCTATAATGTTTGGAATTATTCTGCTTGCTTATGATATGGTGCAAATAGTATTTCAAAGAGGTGCATTTGATTCAGAAGCTACTTATATGGTATCTCAAGCTTTGATTTTCTTATCATTTGCAATAATACCTTATGTATTTAGAGATTCAGTTACAAGAATTTTCTATGCGTTTAATGATTCTAAAACACCATTTATGGTTGCTTTTTCATCAATCATTTTAAAATTTATTTTAAATGCATTATTCATAAACAAACTTGGAATTGCAGCAATAACACTTTCTACCTCACTTGTAACTTTGTTTAATGCAACATTACTTGGCTGCATATTATTAAAACGAATAAATCTTGATTATAAAAAATATTTTATAAATCTTATAAAAATGGTTGCAGCTGCATTTTTATCTTTTGCAATAAATTTTGTTATACATAAATGCTGGATAATTCCTTCAGATAATTGGATTCTGCTTTTAGTAAAAACTTTATGTATATTTATTTCTTGCATGGGTATATACACAATAATTGCAGCAATATTTAGAATTGAATATGTAGGTGAATTACTTGAAAGAATTAGAAACTATATTAAGCAAAAATTCGTTCATTAAAGAATTGAATGAAACACTAAAGAATGGCGGAGTTATAGCTTTTGTAACCGATACGGTATGGGGCTTAGGCTGCCTGCCAAATTCTAAAAAGGGTGTTGATAAAATATACGAAATAAAAGGAAGAGACCGCTCTAAACCCTTAATATTAATGTCTGACAAAAAAGTAAATTTAATACCTTATGTAAAGAATGTACCAGAAAATGCAAATAAACTAATGAAGGAATATTTTCCCGGTGCATTAACAGTTATATTAGAAAAATCAGAAAAGACTCCATTATACATAACATCAAACAAAAATACAGTTGGGATAAGAGTTCCTAATAATGAATTTTTTAAGCAGCTATGTTCTGTAATAGATGGACATGTACTAGCAACAACAAGTGCAAATTTATCAAATCATCCTTCATCAAAAACCTATAATGAAGCAAAACAATCAATAGGGGAATATGTTGATATTATATTTGAAGATTACGGATACACATGCAAAGGTATTGAATCTACAGTTGTATTAGCTACTGAAGAAAATATAAAAATTTTACGTCAGGGAAGTATTTACATTTAACTTATTAACAAATCTTAATACTTTTATTATTTTTCTAAAGTTTAAAAAATAATTGCCGATACATTCACATGTATAGAGTAAAACAGGAGTGTATTAAATGGATTTGAACTTAAATAAATTAGCTGAATTATTTAAAAATCAAAATTTAGCTGATTTTAAAACCGAATCTGGAAATTCAAAAAGCGTTGACGATACTATATTATTTAACGCAGAAGATGGAGATTACAAACTAGATGAATCATTGTTAACAAGAGATGGTTTTATAAGTGCATTAAAAGATAGCGGAACAAAAGCTTTAACCGAAGAGCAATTAGGTTTAATTTATGATGCTGTTGCTGAGTCAGACGGCGAAGATGGTATGAGTGAAGAAGAACTTAAACTTCTTGCAAGCTTAGGAAATGAAACAGATAAATTTGACTCTGAAGGTAACACAATAAATGAATTTGATATTAAAGCCTTCTTAGAAACAGTAGATGATGCAATAAATGAACCTGAAACTCATTGCTGCGATGATGATTGCTGTGATGCAGATTGTGAATGTCAAGATACTCCAAGAGAAGTTATTACATCAGTAATGAAAGATGATGAAAGAATTAAAACCGACGATGACGGTAATAAATATGTTAATGTTGAAGACTGGAGCAATAACAAAGATGATAACAACTGTTTATCAAGAATTATTGCAAACAGTTATGACTTAGATGCTATGGGGATAAAACCTGGTAGTGACGAATATAATGCATTAGAAAAAGCAATCATGGATGCAAATCCAGATATATATGGCGATGAAGCTGGCGGCTGGAGAAAAGAAGTAGGCGGCACAGGCAGACATAATGCTGTTTTATACACAGGTGATAAGATTGTACTTCCTGATTTTGAATATGAAAAAGAATGTCCTTGCCATGAACCGGAAGAACCAGCTGTTCCACAAAAACCAGCTCAACCAACACAACCTTCTAAACCGGAAACTCCAACGACATCAACTCCTACACCTGAAACACCAACAGTAACAAATACTGAAACTGTAACAAGTACTGAAGTTATTACTACTACTGTAACTACAACTGAAACAGTTACTAATACCGATACAGTAACCAATACTGATACTGTAACTAATACACAAACAGTTACAAACACCGACACAGTAACGAATACAGACACAGTAACTAATACAGATACAGTAACCAATACAGAAACTGTTACAAACACAGATACAGTTACAAATACTGAAACAGTTACTAATACGGAGACTGTAACAAATACTGAAACTGTTACAAACACAGATACAGTTACAAATACTGAAACAGTTACAAACACAGAAACTGTTACTAATACAGAGACTGTAACAAATACTGAAACTGTTACTAATACAGCAACAAATCCAGATGTAAATCCGGATCCCGGTGATGATATTGAAATAATAGATCCAAGTACAACTCCTTCTACGCCGCCGGTAGATACTACTCCTGAAGAGCCGCCGGTAGATACTACACCGGATGAGCCTGTAGATACTACGCCATCAACACCTGATTGTACAGATCCTTCAGATGGTGATACTTGGATAGATGAACAAGATCCAACATTATAGAATTAAAAAGAGACCTTAATAAGGTCTCTTTTTTTTGGGCAAAAAAATTTTTTTCATGTTTTAAACCAGAAAAAGGAGTAAACATGCAAATTAATTTTAATACATATAGTTCAATTCCAATGAGAGGAACAACAACTAAAGCCACAAGTCCTATAGACAAATTATTAGAACCTTTCACACAATCAAAAGATGCAAAAGTTCCGGCAAAAACTTTAATGAAGGGTATTAATCCAAATAATAATAATGTTTTTGATAGTTTTACAAAAATCGATGATGTAACAAGAAGTATAAACTTCGTAAAATCACAAGAAGACTGGGATGCTTGTTTACTAGAAGAATTTGAAGAATTTAAAGTAGCACGAAGAGAATATGAAGCAGATAAAACACAACAAAACTTTGACCATATGGAAGAAGAAATGGGTGATATTTTCTATACAGCAGCAAGCATAGCAAAAGACGCAGGAATAGACCCTAAAGAAGCATTTAAAGCTACAAACAGAAAATTCTTTAATCGTATCAATTTAATGGAAAGATTATGTTCTTCTCCGTCTACACCTACACCTGATACATTAAAAGATTGCAAGGACTATGAAAGACGCGCATTATGGAATGCTGCAAAAAGAAAGCTTTATGATGCACAAACACTTCAATATCAAGCTTAATTTTTATTTTCCATAGCTTGTTTTATTAAATCAAGAGCTTTTTGAATAGAAAGAGTCCAATCATTATATTCATTATTAACGATAGGTTTAACAGAATCAAACCAACCGCATGTTTCTCCTGTTAAATCATACCATCTGAATTCATAATGATAATTAAAGACACCTATTGTCTTTTTACCTATTGCACCAGCTAGATTTAATATACAATTATCACTACTCAATACTATATCTGTATTTGCAATAGCTGCTGCAGTATCTGCAAAATTATTAAAATCTTTTGCTATATTTATAACTTTATTCTTTTTAAATTCTTTTAATTTATTATCATCAACATCTTTGGTTAAACAGTACAACTGAACATTTTCAAGTTCTTCTAAAGCAAGTAAATTTTTAAAAGGAATATCTCTTTTATTATTTGCAGCAACACCTTCAAAAGCTATACCTATTTTAAATTTATTATTATTAAAATATTTGTTTTTAAATTGACTAACAAGTTCACTTGATGGTTTTATATAACCGCCGCCTACGGAAATATTATGTTTATCTAAATTCAAAGCTACAGGTAAAGACATACATGGAATATGATAATCAAACTTTAATTTATTTACATCAGGTTCAATGTTATGACATACAACTTCTACCCCAAAGTCATTATTTTTTACAAGTTCATAAGCATTATTTTGAATATAGTATATTACATGTTTTGCCATTTTAACAAGCCTTGGCATATAACCAAACATTAGGAAGTTATCCCCATAACCTTGTTCATAGTGAACCAGTAATGTTGATTTAGATAAATCTTCTTTTCCTGTCCATTCAGGTTTATTTATTTTAGGATAAATAGTAGGTTCATTCTTCTCAAAACGAGAACCGTAATATTTTGCCCACTCTAAGATATCACCATTTCTCATACATGATGCACAATATGTAAACTCATCATCTTTTGAAGCATATCCATGTTTTAAATATTCAGCCCAGCATTTTTTTTCTATTTCATAATTTTTAGCTTTCATTGCTGCTACAATTGTATTTTTCAAGTATGCTTTGCTGGTTTCATTCCCTTGTAACGCCAATTCAAAATTCTTTAATGCATTTTTTGCATCATCAGGATGCTCTGTTTTTTTTACATAAGAGTTAAAATAATGGCAGCCTAAAATATTATAGTCTGCAGCTGTTAACTGTTTTTTATTTTCAGCACTTATATATTTATTATAATATTCTACTGCTTTATAATATTCTTGATTTTTTTCAAATGCGTTACTAAGAATTTTATAACTTTCCCCATTAGTCAGCCTTCTTGCTAAAAGTTTTGAAAGTTCAAGTTGTAAATCAAACTGAGATAATTTTTCAAGGCAAATAATATATTTTTTTATATTTTCTGTATTTGAGGGATTCGCTTCAAATATATATTTATAACAAATAAGAGCATTAGAATAATTTTTTGCTTCGTAGTATACTGCAGCTTTTTGAGTTAATTTTTCAATAAGTAAATTCTGTGAATATAGAATTTCTTTTTCAGCTTCTTCTTTTTCATCAGAACTTAAAAGTTTTTGCTTATATTCTTCAAATGAAAATAATGCTTCTTGAAGTTTATCTTGTTCTAAGTATGCTATCCAAATTGCACGTTCTAATATTAATTGTAAAAAATTATCTTTCATAAAATCCTCTTTTTATAATAATAAATCAGATTTTAATATTTTTTTTCATACAAATAACTGAATATTATTCCTCATCAGGTAAATATTTTATAAAATAAGAAAATATAGCCGGAACAAAAGTCATTAATAATAAAATATTCATCATGCCTGTTTTTTCAGCTAATAAGCTTATTAAGGGAAGTATCAGACCTATAACACCCCAGCTGAAACCGCCAATAAAACCTGAAATCATACTTTTATATTCAGGCATTAGTCTTTGAGCTAAAGACATATTAACAGGCACAGCAAGAAAACTTATAAAACCAATCAAAATAAAAGAACAAAGTCCTACTATGCCTGAACCTTTTGATAAATAGAAGATAATTCCAAAAAGTGCAACAGGTATTAAAGATACATAAAAAACATTTTTAACACCTATTTTTCTTTCTACATAAGGGCTTAGTATTACACCTAATGCACCTGCCATCATAAAAGCAAATAAAATTAAGCCTATTGTTGAAACATTATAGCCTATAGATTTCCAATAAAACGGCAAAATAATTGAAAAAGAAGATACTACAAAAGATTTTACAATTGATGCAACAAGCAAAACTGCTACCGGCTTGTTTTCAAATAATGCCTTTGTTGCAGAAAATATAGAAACATTTAATTTATCTTTTTTTTCAGATTTAACTTTAGGAACATTCTTTAAAAGAATAAAAGCCGTAATAATTCCTATAAAACA
Organism: uncultured Vampirovibrio sp.; assembly: GCA_910583875.1. Lineage (GTDB taxonomy): Bacteria > Cyanobacteriota > Vampirovibrionia > Gastranaerophilales > Gastranaerophilaceae > Avigastranaerophilus. The sequence goes on from CAJTXT010000006.1 coordinate 95,449, forward strand.
AGCAAAAGGAAGTTTTTCTAATCCCCAGTATTGAGAAATAGTTGAAGATATAGCAGGACCGAGTGCAAAACCGAATGTACCTGAAGCTATAAATATACTAATATCTTTGCTATTAGAACTGCATTTAGAATAATTAGAAACTATACTTGTAGCTTGCGGGTGAAAGAAAGAAACACCCATATGTCCGATAAGCAGACATATTATTAAACTATATATATTATGCGCAATACCTAAAAAAGATAAAAAGACAGAAGCCATTATCATACCCCAGAAGATAAAAAACCTTCTTTGCCATTTATCGGAAATAAAACCAAAAAATGGCTGAGACAAATTTGAAGTCAGATTCGAAATTGATATTAAAACAGTTGCAACTGCCATTGATATACCAATTTTTGCTGCAATAAACGGCATAATCGGATTTAAAAATCCTGAATATGCATCTATTGTAAAATGACCTGCTGCTAGCGTTCTTATTACTTTTTTACTTTGATTTTGTTCCATAATTAGTGTCTAAAATGTCTTATTCCTGTAGTAATCATTGCTATATTATATTTATCAGCCGTTTTAATAACTTCTTCATCCTTAATACTTCCGCCCGGTTGGATAATTGCAGCAATTCTGCCTTGTGCTGCTACATGAATATTATCTATAGCGGGAAAGAAGCCATCTGAAGCAGCTACTGCATCTTTAGAACCGTCACAAGCTTTATTTAAAGCTATTTCAAAAGCGTCAACTCTGCTGGTTTGACCTTGACCTATACCTATAGCTTTAAAATCTTTTGCTACAACAATTGCGTTTGACTTAGCATGTTTTGCTATTTTCCACGCAAAAATCATATCTTCTATCATTTCTGCTGTAGGTTTTGTTTTTGTTACTACTTTAAAGCTATCTTTGTTCAATTCACCTTTATCAGTATCTTGAACCAAAGTTCCAAACGGAGTTATCCTTATTTCTCTGTTTAAATGATTTTTATATTCTTCTAATGATGTATTTAATTTGATAACTCTTAAATTTTTCTTTTGCTGTAAAGTTTCAAGTGCCTTAGGAGTATAGTCAGGAGCAATTATAACCTCCAGGAACATTGCAGTAAGTTGCTTTGCAAGTTCTTCATTAACTACTTGTGTAAAACCTACAATACCGCCAAATGCACTTAATGGGTCACAGTCTAAAGCTTTTGCCCAAGCTTCTTCAATATTTTTGCCCAATGCCGCACCGCAAGGTGTATTGTGTTTAATAATTACGCAGCCTGCCACATCATAAAACTCACTTAAAATATTAGTACAAGCAGTTGCGTCCAATATATTATTATATGAAAGCTCTTTACCGTTTAATACTTCATAATCTACAGTTGAATTTGTATAGTAAATTCCTGCATTTTGATGAGGATTTTCACCATATCTTAGGTTTTTAGCTTTTCTTAAATGCAAAGAAAAATAATTATCTACATCTTCTTCATATCTGTTTGAAAGTTCATTTAAAACTTTGTTATCAAAATCTAATGTTTTTTCAAAAACTTTAAGAGCATAATCTCTTCTTAACTTTAAAGAGGATTCCCCATTATGCTCACTTAAATCTGCTAAAACTTCTTTATATTGTTCAGGCGAAGAAACAGCTAAAACTCTTTTATTATTTTTAGCGGCAGCACGAAGCATTGAAGGTCCGCCTATATCAATTGTATTTATCAATTCAATCTCTTCAACCTGCTTATTTACGGCTTCTTCAAACGGGTAAAAATTAACAACTACCATATCAAACAATTTGATTTGTGAAGTTTCAATATCAGCTTTTTCCACCTCGTTATTCATATCAGCAAGAATACCAGCAAAAACGTCAGGATATAAAGTCTTAACTTTACCGTTAATTAACTGTCTTTTTCCTGTTATCTCTGTTATTTCTTTCGCATTTATATGATTTTCTTTCAACAAATCAAATGTTGAACCTGTAGCAATAATCTCATAATTATATTTTTCAGTTAGTTCTTGCGCAAATTCAACAAGTTTATCTTTATTATATACACTAATTAATGCTCTTTTTGTCATAATTATTTTTTCCCCAATTCATAAGCTTTTTGCATTGTTTTTTTAATTGTTTCTTCTAAAATTTCAGAAACTTTATTATCCTTTAAAACATCATTACCAACTGCTGTACAGCCGCCAGGTGTTGTAACATTTATAATTAATTGCTCAGGATTTACGCCTGATTCCATAATCATTTTAGCACTTCCAAAGGCTGTTTGTGCTGATAGTTTTAAACAAGTTTGATAATCTAATCCAAGTTTTTCACCTGCTTTAGCTATTTCATCAATCATATAATAATAAAAAGCAGGTCCGCTTCCTGATATTGCTGTAATTATATCTATATATTTTTCTTCTGATTCAATTACTTTCCCTACACTTGAAAATATTTCCAAAGCAATTTTTGAATGTTCTTCTTTTGCATAAGTTCCTCTACAAACAGCACTCATACCTTCATTTACAAGAGCTGGAGTGTTTGGCATAATTCTTACAACAGGAACATCTCCAACTATTTCTTCTATTGTTCCAATAGAAATACCAGCTGCGATTGATAAAATTACATGTTCTTTTGTAATAAATGATTTAATTTCACTTAAAACATCCCTTAAAACAAAAGGCTTTACTGCAAATAAAATAATTTTTGCATTTTTTACAACTTCTGCATTATCAGTTGTAATATTAACTCCATAATTTACATGTAAATTATTTAGAGCCTCTTCATTTCTATCTGAAACTATAATTTCAGATTTTTCACACCACTTAGAATTTATAATTCCTTTCATAATGGCAGAAGCCATCTTTCCACCGCCAATAAAACCTATTTTGTTCATAATATTTAACCTTTTTATTTTTTGTGATTGACTTTAGTTTATGTCTTATTTATTATGATACAATGAAAAACAACACATTCAAGGAGAAATAAAATGAGACGTACGTTAGAAGGAACTAAGAGAAAAAGACAAAATGTTAGCGGTTTCAGAGCACGTATGGCTACAGCAGGCGGAAGAGAAGTTTTAAATAGAAGAAGAGCTAAAGGCCGTCATAAAATAGCTATTACTGCAAAAGAAAGAGCTTAAGAATTAATTTGTTATAATAATAAAAGGACTGCATGTCAGTCCTTTTTTTAGGTATATATATGCTTCAAAAAAAATATAGATTAAAAAAATATTCTGCAATTATTGCTACATATAGAATAAAAAATATTGTAGCAGATTCTAATGTATGTATTTATTTCGGAAAAGAAAAAACTAATATAAATACTCCTACAAAATTTGCCTTTGTTGTTAGTAAAAAAATACATAAACGCGCTGTTGTTCGTAATCGAATTAAAAGATTGATGAGAGAAAGCGTTAGATTACTTTTAAAAGATTCCCAAATTGATAATATTAACAAATATTTATCTGTAATTATAGTTGCAAAACATAATGCAATAGGTTCAAACTATAGAGCTATTAATAGCTCTATTAGTACACTATTAACGAATTTACAATAAAGTTGCTTAAATACTTTAAGAACAAAAACTAGATACCCTATATTCAAATAATATATACTCATTAAATACTTTTTGTAACAAAATGTTAACAAAATTTACTACAAATGTCATGATTTTTTCCTTAAA
>CAJTXT010000007.1 GCA_910583875.1 uncultured Vampirovibrio sp.
CCGGATTCAAGTTTAAAAGAAGAGATTGAACAGTAAATCAATTGTTCAATCTCTTCTTTTATTAGATTAATAAATAGTCAAAAAGCAGGTTAAATTATTACCTGCTTTTTAATTATTTATCTTCTATTTTATTTATGCTTTCTCAAACATCAATACAGCGTTGTGACCGCCAAAGCCAAATGAATTAGACAACGCTATTTTTACATCTTTTTCTTTTGCTTTATTTGCAACGTAGTCTAAGTCTGCAACTTCAGGGTCTCTATTTACAAGATTAATAGTTGGCGGAACGATACCATCCACTATTGATTTTACTGAAATAATAGCTTCAATGCTTCCGGCTGCTCCGAGCATATGACCAATCATTGATTTTGTAGAACTTACGCATAAGTTTGAGTTTTGTGATTTATCACCAAAAATTCTTGCTACTGTGTTTGATTCCGCCATATCACCTAAGTGTGTACTTGTACCGTGCATATTAATGTAGTCAATTTCTTCAGGGTTTTTATTCCCTTCTCTTAAACAATTTCGGATTGCAAGTTCAGCACCTCTGCCTTCAGGATCTGGTGCTACCATATCGTAAGCATCTGAGCTTTGTCCATAAGCTGTTAATTCTGCATAAATCTTAGCACCTCTAGCTATAGCGTGTTCTCTTTCTTCTAATATAAGAACAGCTCCGCCTTCTGATAATACAAAACCGTCACGATCTTTATCATAAGGTCTTGAAACTTCTTCAGGTCTTCTATCACTCTTCGAAAGAGTTCTAGCACTTGTAAAGGCACCTAATCCAAAGTCACAAACAGCTGATTCAGCACCGCCTGCGAACATTATATCAGCATCACCATATTGAATTGCTCTAAAAGAATCACCTACAGAATGTGCACCTGTTGCACAAGCTGAAAGTACAGCTTTACTTGGACCTTTTAAACCGTATTTTATTGATATTTTACCGGATGCCATATTTGCAATCATCATAGGTACTGTGAATGGTGAGCATTTATGGAAACCTCTGTTCATCATATCTTGATAACCTGTAGTAACAACAACTAAGCCGCCTGCTGCAGTTGAAACAATTGTACCTATTCTTGTTTTGTCTTCTTTTTCAAGGTCTAAATTTGAATCTTTAAAAGCTTCTTCTGCTGCAATTAAAGCGTAGATTATGCTTTTATCTAATCTTTTTGCTTCTTTTGGGTCGATATAAGCTGCAACATCTATATCTTCCGGAACTTGTCCTGCAACTTTTACAAGGTGTTTATCTTTATCTAAATTATGTTCTTTTATTCCGCTAATACCGTTTTTTAAATTATTCCAAAGTGTATCGACGCCAATACCATAAGGTGATACACAACCTATACCTGTAACTACTACACGTCTTTTTGACATTTTATCCTCCAAGGAAAGATTTCCTTAACTATCTTAATCCATATACTTTGATGGTATCTTGAAAATGCTTTAAAATCAATATTTTTAATGTTTTATTACAACATTATTAATTTTATTTTTTGCTTTGTCAAAAGTTCTGTATATTATAGAATTATCTTTCGTGGTGATTGCATAAATAAGATTTTTTTCATTTATGAATTTTTGGCTTTTATGTTTTGTAAATAATGAAATATAAGGTGCATAAAATTCTTCTGTAAGTTTAAATAATTCATTTTCATCAGAAGTAAAAGCAATTGCAAAATTTGCGCTATTGCTGCCTATACATTGAAGTTCAGGTGTATCTAACGGCGGACCTGCAGGAGTTCCTCTTGTCGGATTATGAGGGTTTGATATTATTCCTGTTGCACGCAGCAGAGTTAAATTTACAGTATTTTTATTAATTTCGTATTCACTGTTTCCTTTTGTCATTAGTGCAAAATTTTGAGTCTGCATAAATCTTTGCATTGGTGAGGTATTAGGTTTTAGTTCAATTCCTCGCGGAGCCGGAAGATGTGAATATATGTCAAAATCGGGGTCAAATGTGCGTTTAACTGTGCCGAATAAATCTTCATTTATTGTTGAATAGATTTTTTCTTTTAGATTAAATCCGATTTGCAGAATATGGTCTTTGCTGTTATTTATCCAGTTTGCATTAAATTCTATAAATTTGGATTGATTATATAAAATTACATCAATATTTATTTTATGTTTACGAATATTTTTGCTTCTGCCTTTATTAGTTGATTTTACAGGTAAATCAATTGAGAAAGTAATATTTAAAACAGCTCTTTGTTTGTTATATTCTTTAAGTTTAAATGAAATTAATTTAGCTTTTATAGGCTTATCGTCTTTTAATGCTCCAAAATTATAGCTGTCACCTATGTCTGCTCTATCGGTAATAGTGATAAAATCTTCATAAGTTTCATTTTTAATTTTATCAGTCATTATAATTTTGTTATTTTTAATTTCAAATTTTATATTTGCATTTTCTATTGAGTTATTACTTACTTTTATGTAATTTTCTGTATTAATATGTTCTTTTGTAATTTGTGTAAGTGCAAATGCAGGTATATTTTTCACATCAACAGCATAGGTATTTATGTTTGTAATATCTTCTGTTATTGGAATTTCATTAGTGTTATAAAGTTTTTTATCTGTAAAACCTTTGCGTGACGAAAGTTTTACAGCGTTCATCCATTTTGGAAGTTTTTGTTCTGTTTCTATAATAATTTTGCCGTTATAATCGAAGTTTGAAAGATTTATTATGGATAATGGTGCATTATCATTGGATAAATCTCTAATTGTTCGTTTTATAATTCCGTTTGAAGCTGTATCAACTTTTTCAAAACGCGTCATTATTTCCTTATGAACTTTATCTGTACTGCAGCCATAAATACTGTCGTGGGCGTGATTTTTAATTATAGTTTTATAAACATAATCGATTTCGTTTTGCTTGTTTTTTGTGTTGAAATAAAAGTGTCCTATAGCTTGCAAGGGTTCTGCAATTCTTGTTAAAAGCCATTGAGAGTGAGCATTTGCCTGTTTTAAATAGATTCTTGAAGAATAGACTCCTGGTAATATAAAATTAAGCTTATTATTTAAAAATTCACCCTCGGTTTGAGTTCTGTTTGTAATATTGTCAAAATATTCAAATGGTGTGGAAATTTTTATTTCATAATCCGAATAGATTTTATTTAATTCTTTAATTTGTTTATTTAGATTTTGTGCTATTCCCAAGTGGTCTGCACCTATTGGAAGAAGAATATTATTCCCGCTTTTTAATGAAATTTTATCAATATATTTCTTTAGCAATTCTGCTTTTTTTTCAATAGACAGATTTAAGTTTAAAAAATCTTGAAAATAACCTTGTATTAAATATGTTACTTTTATATCTTTCCAATTGAGGTCAGCGGGTAAATCGCCTAAACCGCGCCACATGCAGGCTTTATCTATACCAAGTGCTTTTAATATGCAAGGAACACTTTGACTATGCCCAAAAGTATCTGATAAATAGCCGATAAATTCAGTTTCGCCAAATTCTTTAGATTTTTTAATCCCTATCTCAAGGTTTCTATATAAACATTCACCAGAAGAAAGGAAGCTATCTGCACTGCAATAAAATGGACCTATTCTCAATTTTTTTTGTTCTACAAGAGTTTTTATTTCTTGTTCTTTTTCGGGGTGAATTTCAAGATAATCTTCTAATGCAGAGGTTTGTCCGTCAAAATAGAAGCAGGGAAGTTCATTATTTTTTAGAGCCTCCAATACTTCATCAAAGACTTCAATTAGTCTTAAGCGGAAGTCTTCAAATTCTCTATACCATTCTCTATCCCAGTGAGAATGCACGTATGCTATTACTTTTTTCTTCATAATTTCTTTGTTAAATATATAATGATTATTTTATTAATTGGTCAGATTCCGAAACAAGTTCGGAATGACAGATTGATGTAATGCTAAGCTTGTTTGACTATTTTTTCAGAAATTATTGCTTATATCAATAAATTGAATTTTATAATCTAATATACTTGAAATTGCAAGAACTTCATTATAAGTAATACTTCCTCGTCCTAATCGTTGAGAAAGTGAGTTCTCCGTATATTTTCTGCGTGTTAGTTCTGTTAGTTTTTCTGCAAGTTCTCTTAGTTTCATTTTTCTTTCAATTAAGAGAATCTTAATTTGTTCTTTTACTTGCATAAATTACCTTTTCTTCTCAATTTTTAATTGATATCCTAATATATCAAGAACATTTGAAACTTCTTGAAATCTAATTGTATTGTTTCTTAATTTTTGTGTAAGAAGATTTAAGGCTTTTCGTCTTTCTTTATTACAATATAGTTTACTTGCAATTTCTGTTAATGTCGTTGCTTCTTTTGTTGCTAATATTTTTATTTCTTTTCTAATATCCATATAGAAATCATAATAAAATATTAAAAATAGTGAAAATATTTATATATTGTAAATGTATTATTATACATGTATAATATATAAAGTACAAATGTAACATGTTATGGAGATATTTAATGAAATATAGAAAATATAAAAAAGATATAAGAAAAACTATAGGAAAGAATATTAGAATGATTAGAATTGAACACAATCTTTTAATAGAAGAATTAGCAAAAAAAGCTGGATTTAAATATACAAAAATGAAAAAAATTGAAAAGGGATATTATAAAATTTTAATTACTGATATTTTTTATTTAGGAGAGGCCTTAAATGTCGAAATTACTCAATTTTTTAAGAGTTTGTAGCTTGTGGGAATATCAACGGTAGTAGATTTTTACAAATAAAAATGATAGGAAATTAATTTTGAAGTCCATTGATTTTAGGTATCGCGAAATCACAGGACGGAAAATTGATTTCCTATCCTTTTTATTTGTAAAAACATTTTTATATTTTGGGGGTTAAAACTAAACCTACAATCTATAATTTTTTATAGAGTTAGAAAAATAAGCGTAATTTTGTTTGTTAATAAGACTCTGAAACAAGTTCAGAGTGACAGTTAGCTTTATTTTGTCTTTATTGTAATTTTTTAAAAATTTCAAATAAATCTTTCATTTCCTTAAAATGACCTGATTTAAGAAGTTCTAAAAAACGGTTAACACTAATTGGTGCAACAGTTGATATTGTTTCAGGTGTCATAAAATATCCTTGTACAAAACGTGCAAAAAGTTCGGTCGGCTTTTCGTAATATTTATTTAATTTATTTATTCTTCGTGTTATTTTACTTTGCTTTCGCTGCATAGAACATAATCGTATGTACGTTTGAAAAGCTTTTGGCATTTCGGGAAAATCATTTTCTATGTTTTTAACTGTTAGAATTCTTTCTTTAGTAAAGAAAAATCCTTTTGCAATTCTTATAGCATCATATTTAACCAGATATTTTGCTTCTGAGTTTTTTATATATTTTTCAAATTCCGCAAATTTTTTAGAACGCTGAAATTTGGGGTAATCTCTTTTAATTGCACTTTGCATACTCTTTATAGTATTTGCTGTCTGCTCTTTTGCGTCTAAAAATATTTGCAAACGTGAATTTTTGTCTATTAGTTTAGTTACGTTTAAAAGCTCTTGTTTTATTTCTGTAGTATCAGAAAGATTGAAAATATTTTCTAAAGAACCGCCGTTTTTAAGAAAATCTTTATCAATTTTATAATGAATATGATGTGCAAATTCATGCACAAGCACTTCAATTGCTTTATCTTCATCAAGTCCTTTTGCAATATCTATACGGTTTTTTTGATAAAGCCCTTGGTTTCCTCTGGCTTTTGTATTTGTTTTAACCTCTATATCAAGCGATTTTAAAAATTCTATGACATTCCTTTTTGTTAAAGGTTTTGTTCTGTCATAGTTCATTTTTATTGTATATTCAGGTTCTTTTTTTAGTCCAAAAAACATTAATCCTCAGTTTGTTGTTCAATCCAATCTAAATAATCTTTGTTCCCGTTTATTATTGGCAAACATATAATTTCTGGAACTTCATATTTATGAAATTTTTTTATTTCTTCTTTTACTTGTCCAAATAGTGATGTTTTTGTTTTTATAATCATCAAACATTCTTCATCACAGCATAATTCATTATTCCATTCATAAACTGAAGTAATAGAAGGAATAATGTTGCAGCATGCTATTAGTTTTTTAGATACAAGCTGCTTTGCAATATTAACAGCATCTTCTTTATTTGCTGTTGTACAATTTATTATGCAATAAGTCATAGTTTCATTATAATATAAATTGATTTATAAATCTTCTGCTACAGCTTTTAGTTGTCTGCCTATAGTTTTGTTATCAGGTGCAAGTTTCGCTGCTTCTTCTATAGCTTTTCTTGCTCTTTTTAAATATTTATCTTCTTTTGTTTCGTTATACAAATATTCATAAGCATAAGAAATGTATAAATATGGAATGTATGACTCTGTAATTTTTGCAAGTGATTTAAAGTTTTTTATAGCCTTTTCCATATCTCCATTTTTATAATCTGTATATGCTATTCTTTTTAAAATATCTTCAGGTGTTTCAACTTGATAATAGTCATTTCTCTGTTTTTCAGGCTTCGTAATTATAATTGAAACTCTGTCAGAAGATTTTTTGCAATCCAAAACATTTGAATTATATATGTTGAATTTTCCTTCATTTTTTAAATCTTTAGAAAGATATTTTACAGTTTCTTTTATGTTTGCAATTCTTTTTTCAGGGTCCGGATGTGAAGAATTTATAGTTTCTTTATGCGGGTGTGCATTGATTATATTAATAGCTTCCATAGCTTTTTGAGGGTCATAGCCAGCTCTCACAAGAAATTCAGTACTTAATGCGTCTGCTAGATATTCATCTGTGCGAGATGCTTTGCTTTCCATTTTATCCGCAATGGCAACGTATATCATTGAACCATAACCAAGAGTAGGAATCAAAAGCGAATTAATCCAAATTTGATGTTTATGCATCCTATCTTCATATTGTTGAAGATGTCCAAGCACTTGATGTGCAATTTCATGACCAATAACAAAAGCTAAAGCATCAGGGTTTGAATATAAAGAGTCATATAATGCTGTATTTATCCATATTAAATTAGCTGCTGTAGTTGAAGCATTATAATCCCCAGCGCTTTTTCTTACTGCAATTCTCCAATTAACATAGTCAAGTTTATTTGCTCTTATTAATTTTTCTGCGATTCTATATAAATTATAAAAATCTACAGGCTGCGGGTTTACGTTTACGGAATTAGTCTTTTTCTTTAATTGCGGTATGATTGCTTTTTTATATATAAGTTCATCTTGTGTGATTTTTTTATTGTAATCGGCAGCTGGAATTGTTTTAACTTTTTTAAATTTTATAAGTTTAGGATCTTTTATTTTTGAAGCTTTTTTTGTTTTTTTAGTAACTTCATTTATTGTGTCTATTTTGTATTTCTCTACAGAAGAATATTTTACATTGTTTTTACTTGCTTTTATTTGCCTATCTATATGAGAACTGGCAATTGCAAAATTATTAAAACAAAGAGAAAGAACAAGAAATAAAGTAATAATTTTAATTTTCATATTATGCCTTTTAGACTTAAAAGCTACAAAATTAATTATATACTATTTTTTAAGATATTCAAAATAAATGTTTTAGAAAATTTTATTTGGATTTAAAATATTTTTAGGGTCAAGAAGCTGTTTAATTTGCTTCATTAGTGCTAAATTATTGGGGTCTAATGCTTTATTAATAAAGTAAGATTTTTCGCACCCAATACCGTGTTCACCTGATAGTCTGCCATTTAAAGAAAGTGCAAGTTCAAAAAGCTCTGTTTTTGCCTGTTTAAAATTGTTTCTTTCTTTTTCATTTCGCAAATCTAAAGCGATATTAGGATGTATATTACCGTCCCCTATATGCCCCATTATACAGGTTTTTAGTTCATATTTTTTGCAGATTTCCCAAATACCTTTTACAAGAGGGACAATATTTTCTCTTGGAACAACAACATCTTCTGTTACAACATTTGGTGCAAGTTTTGCAGTAGCCCCAAAGGAAGAACGTCTTGAAATCCAAATTCTGTCTTCTTCTTCTTTTGTATTTGCAGTTTGAATATGAGCAGAGTTATTATTTTTACATATTTCAATTATTTTATTATATTGATTTTCAAGGTTTGCTTTAAATCCGTCTATCTCAATTAAAAGAGCTGCTGTTTTATCTGTTAACAAACCACAAGGGTAAAAGCTTTCAACTGTTTGCAATGTATTTCTATCCATTAAATCAATAACAGATGGTGTTATTAAGTTTGAAATTATTTCATTTACTGTTGTAGCTGTATCTTCTAAATTATCAAAATATGCAAGCATAACTCTTTTAGCTTCCGGTTTAGGAATTAATCTGATTGTTGCTTGAGTTATAATGCCCAAAGTGCCTTCAGAACCTATAAAAAGCTGAGTCATATTATAGCCTGTTACATCCTTTGAACAAGATGAACCAGTATGTAAAATTGTTCCATCTGCCATAACTACTTCAAGGTCAATAATAAAATCTTTTGTTGAACCGTATTTGAATGTATGCGGTCCGCCTGATGACAAACCTATGCTGCCGCCTATCATTGATACTTTTAAGTTAGAAGGATCAGGCGGATAGAATAAATCATATTCTTCAACGGCTTTTTGCAAATCTTCAATTACAACACCAGGTTCAACTTTGCAAATTAAATTATCTTTGTTTATTTCTAAAATTTTGTTCATTCTTGCAAAATCAAGAATTATTCCTCCTTTTTTGGGCAGGCATGCTCCGCAAAGATTTGTTCCGGCTGCTCTTGCAACAACACTTATAGTATTCTTATAAGCATATTGCATTATTTCGCTTACTTGATGTGTATTTAGAGGAAAAACAATAACATCTGCAATTTCGTTGGGATTTGTTATGTTGGTTGAATCAGTCGAGTATGTGTATCTTTCATCGTAAGATGAAAGAACATTTTCTTCATCGGCAATTTTCTCCATTGATTCTACTAAATTATTTTTTAAAATGGTTTTAAGCATATTTCCTCTTGATAAAATTGTAGCGCAAAACTAATTTTTAAAACAATAATTTATAGTTAATTTGAAGTTATAATAACAGCTTTAATTGTTAAACCTACACACTTGGTTACTAATGCGCAGTATATGAAAAAACTGTTTAATGTATGAGTAAGAGAGGTTTGGTATAGTTATGGCGAAACATTTAAAATTTTTATCTGTGATATTAGTTTTGTTTGTTTCCTTTATAAGCGGAATTATGATAAATAGTTCTGTTTATTCAAAAGATGGTGATTATAAAGGCGAAGAATTCATAAATGTCACGGTTTACGAGAGAATTAATCCTGCAATTGTGCTTGTAGAAGCTCAAATGATAGACGGGCTTTCAAGCGGCACAGGATGTATAGTAAATAAGAATGGGATAATTTTGACAAGTACTCATGTTGTGGATAAAGCATCTTATATTGAAGTAACAACTTCTAAAGGAGAAACTTACAAGGCAGAAGTTGTACAATCTGACGGTAAAACAGGTGATTTGGCTTTGTTAAAAATAAAACCAAATAAACCATTGCCGACAATTAGGCTGGGTGATTCTTCAATGGTAAAGGTGGGTCAGAAAGTACTTGCTATTGGAAATCCGTTTGGATTTAACGGAACGTTAACTACAGGAATTGTTTCAAGAATTGACTATGAAAGAAACAAAATCCAAACGGATGCGGCTATTAATCCAGGCTCCTCTGGTGGTCCGATTTTAAATGCTAATGGGGAAGTTATTGGTATAAGCCAGTCTATTTTTAATCCTGATAATAATAAATCTAATATTGGTATTGGCTTTGCTGTGCCTGCAAATGAAGTGAAAAAATTGGTTAGTGCTTATATAAATTAGTAGTTATTTTAAAAAAGAAAAAGAGAATAGGTTTTACTTTTTCGCCCTGTGATTTCGCGGTACCTAAAATCAATGGGCTTCAAAAGTAAAACCTATTCTCTTTTTCTTTTTTAAAATATATAACAAAAAATATGAAATATAATATAGTCATGTATTTTGAAGTCCATTGTTTTTAGGAATCGCGAAAACACAGGACGAAAAATACATGACTATATTATATTTCATATTTTTTGTTATAAAAAACACCTCTTATTGAGGTGTTTTTTTTGTTTGTTTTTCTTTAATATCAAGAACCGCATTGTGGGCTAATAAATATACGGAACATTGTTTATAATTTTTCATGTACCACGCACAATTTTCTTGCGCACATACTATGTTAATTTCGTTTCCTGCACTCATTAAAGGGCAAATAGGAATTTTATTGCTCACAAATTTCTCCTTTTATCTTACAGCAGCATCAGCTTTTTTTAGAAGATTACAGTTTTCACTTCTTCTTCTTTCTTCATCTTTATAGATTTTTGTTCTGTTGATAACTTCATCAAAATCAATTTTATGAGCATCAAAATCAGGACCATCTATACAAGCAAATTTAACTTCGCCGCCAACTGTAACTCTGCAAGCACCGCACATACCAGTACCATCAATCATAATAGGGTTCATACTAGCTTCTGTTTTAATGCCTTTATCTTTTGTTAAGTTTGCAACTGCTCTCATCATTGGCATAGGACCAACTGCGATTACATAATCAACTTTTTCTTTCTCCATAATTTCAGCTAAAACTTCAGTTGTGAAACCTTTATGACCTAATGTACCGTCATCAGTAGCTATATGTAATTCTGTGCATGCTGTAGCCATTTTGTCATTCCAGAATAATAAATCTTTAGTTCTAGCACCCATAACCATATGAACTTTATTACCTGCATCATGGAATGCTTTAGAAATCAAATAGCATGGTGCAGCACCGTAACCACCGGCAACACAAACAACTGTGCCGTATTTTTCAATTTCTGTAGCTTTACCTAAAGGTCCAACTATGTCTAAAATTTCTTCACCAACTTCAAGTTGAGCAAGTTTTTTTGTTGAATAACCAACAGCCATGAATACAACTGTTAAAATTCCGTTTTCTCTGTCAACGTCAGCGATTGTAATTGGAACTCTTTCGCCGTTATCTTCAACTCTGAATATAATAAATTGTCCTGCTTGAGCATTTCTTGTAACATAAGGTGCTTCAATTCTTAATTCGTATTGATTTGGACATAATTCAATTTTTTCTAAAATTTTATAACCCACAGGTTTAACCTCCATTTGTCGTTTGAAAATATTATAACATAAAACCAACTTAGCTGTGTATTTGTTAGAACAAAATTTTACGATAAATATTTTGTTATGTAATTTGGTTTCAGTGTAAGAAGGTCAACGATAATTATGATTGTTTATGTACGTCTATTATAAATTATATTTTTTATATTGTTTATAGAAATCATTATATGGGTTTATTTTTATTGAGATATTTATGAAAATATTGCTAAGATGTTTAATATGTAATCCATCTACTAGGTTACCTATGCTCCAAAACGTATATGCAATTTTTGTTCTTAGTTGTGATAGTTTTTTCTCTTCTACAAGTTTATTATCTTTGTATGAAATAGAAAAATAAGCATAAGGTCTTTCTCTAAAAATATTACAAATATTGAAGCTATAATTAGTTATTTGATATTGTTTTATTTTTTCTTCTTTATACTGAATAATATTATTTTGATTATTTTCAAGATTTTTTATATATTCACCAAATTTAGGAATGAAAATTTCCCATGCTTTTTTTGATGGGTGAGCATCTATTTCAGAAATTTGTAGAGAAATATTATCACTATTTAAGCCTGTAATTTGTTCATAAGAAACAACCTTCACTCCATTTTTAATTAAGTCATCTATTATTGATAAAATTTCATAATCTTCTTCATAAATAAGTAGTATAAAATCAGTTCTTTGGCCGTTATAATGTTTATCAATTTCTTTTTTTGACTCAAGTATATGCATTTTAAGAAATTCAGCTCTATCTTTTGCTTTTGATGTATTATAATAAATTATTTCTTTTAGTGTAGATAAAACAGGAAATCTGAATATAAATTCTGAAAATTTATCATATATTAATTCATTATTTTTCTTATGATAAACAAATGTAGGATACCCGCCAAATAGAATGGGTTCCATTGCTTTATTTATTCTATTTTGATGGTCATTCATATAAGTATATATAATTATAGGATTCTTTTTATCGTTAAAAATAGTATAAAATTCATCACTTTTTAATTGGAAAAGAGTATGTTGTGTGCCCCAGCCTCCAGCACTTCTATTGTAGACAGGACTTTTTAAGTATTTAGCTAGTCTATAATCAATATTGTCTTCAGCTTTTAGTCCAGCACCTTCAATAAAAGAGCATCCAAATAAAAAAATAGGACGGTTTTTATAATTTACTTCATTCTCAAGTGGAGAAGTTACTCCGCCATAACGAATATATGTTTCTTTGTCAAACATTAAAGAACTTGTATATTTAATATTTAACTCTCTTGTTATATGTTTTATATATGAAATATTATCAAAGATACTATATCTATGAGAAATGTATAAATTGCTATAATAGATAACTATATCAAAAAGAAAAAATAGTGCTATTAGAATAAGTATATTTACAAATAAAATTTTTAGAAATTTTTTCATAGAAAAAGTATAGCATGAAACAAAAGACCGCAAAAAGCGGTCTGGTAAAAATAACAAACAATAATTAGGATTGGGGGAAGAAATTTTTAGTATGAAGCGTTTATGTATGCTAGAGCTAAATCGCCTGCTGCTTTTTCAGAAATTTCCGGAAATTCATTTGCAGCGATATTGAAAGCTTCTGCATAATCAGCTTCGTAGCCTTTTACAAAAGCTGCAATTCTTGCTTCTTGTTCTTTTGTTACATATTTTGAAACATCAAGAGTTTTTTGTGCTTTTACCGGAATCAAATCAGCGTTTTGTGCAGATAAATATCCAAGCACTTCATTAGAACCAAGTTGTTTATGTTGTTTTTCAGCAGCTTTTTGTTCCTTTGCAGGAGTTTTTGCTAAATCTTTTTCTGAATCTTGTTTATAGTAACTATTTCCTGTTACTCCGAATCTGATGGGGTTAATGTTTGCCATTGTTTGTTTCTCCTAATTATTTGTTACACACATACTATCGACATAACTTTTAATGAACTTTAGTTTTAAAGTCCATTTTTGCGAAAAGTTGTTACATTTGTTTACAAAATGCCGAGGTAAATAAATCTCTAATATGTGATATTAAAAGTATTTTACTATATTTCATAAAATAATAGATTTTAGAAAAAATAGCCAAAAATAGTAATAACAATTAAATCTTACTGTCATTCCGAACTTGTTTCGGAATCTATCCAACTTGAAAATAGTTCATTGAACTTTTTGTTAGTTTGAGAATAATATATCAAAAATAATGTTTTATTATCAGGCTGGTAAGATGCTGAAACGAGTTCAGCATGACAATGTGGAGTAAAAAAAATTGGGAATTATATAGAAATTTACACTAAATATGCTCAAAATATGGTCAAAATGTCATTCCGAACTTGTTTTGGAATCTATCCAATTAGACAATCAAAAATTAAATTTTGAAATATAATAGCCTAATTAACAAGTTGGTCAGATGCTGTGGAAAACCAGACATTTTCACAAAATTAAAGATTTTGGAAAAAGTAGTCAAACGAGTTAATTAGAAAAATAAGATATAATTACTTTTTATAATTATTTAACAAATTTTCTAACCTTTGGTGAATACATATAAACCTCGGGTTCAGAATCTCTCAAAATTACTTTTATTGCGTTATGGCGGTCTGTTCTTAAATATGTTTTGTTATTTTCTTTAATAATATTTAGGGTTTCATCATTCGGATGGTTATAGAAATTTCTACCTGTCGAAATTATAAATAGGTCTGTATTTTTTGCCATTGTTTTATTTATGGTGTTTTGTGCGCCATGGTGTCCTGATTTCATAATTGCAATATTTTGCTTGTATTCATTTGGTAATGAGTTATATGACTCAATATCGCCATCTCCCATAAATAAAATATTTTGATTTTTATATTTACAATGCACTATCAAGGATTTTTGGTTTTCTGTTTCAAGTTTGCTTCCAGAGGGTTTTATTATTGTCAATGTAAAATCATTTTTATTATAAATATTTTGAATGTCCGTGATATTTTTATAATTGAGATTATTTTCCGCAATATAAGCTTTTATTTCATCAGATAGTTTTGTATTTTCATCTGCATCAGAAATATATAAATTATTAACTTTAAGAGTTTTTAGTATATCAATAGTTCCGCCTGCGTGGTCTGCGTCAAAGTGGGTTAATATTACTGAATTTAATCTTTTTATTCCTTTATCATTTAGGTACTTTATTATTATATTTTTTGCTTGAGAGGAGGACTTTTTATATGGAAGTCTGCCTGTATCAATAAGAAAATAATCGTTTGATGTTGATTTTAAAAGCATTGCATCTGCATTACCTACTGAAAAGAAGATTATTTCAGGATTTTTATTAGGTATAGGAATAAAAGTTAAAGCAAAAGAAATTAAGATTATGCTGAATAAAACAAGGATTTTCTTCTTGAAATGTTTGTATCTTAAAATACAAGTTAGAGAAACAATCAATGTAAAATATAAAAGAATTTGAATTAGGTAAGGTTTCTTTAAATAAACTATTGAATAAGGCATATTAGAGAAAAATTCCGCAACCTTTACTATATAAACTAACAACGGATTAAGAAGAAAGTCTGCTATATAACATACCTTAGAAGCGATTGCTGGGATAAGCGCCAAAATTGAACTAATGAAGCCTGCAAAAGAAACAATACTTAAAACCGGAATAATAGCTATATTTGCAAGAACTGAGTACATTGAAAAAGTATTAAAATAGAACATTTGTAATGGTGCGGCATAAAGCTGTGCAATAATGGGTATACAGCACGCACCAAGAAGATAATTTACAGGTTTAAATTTAAAGTTAAATGTAATTAACGGTGAAGTTAAAATAAGCGAAAAAGTTACTAAGAATGAAAGCTGAAAACCTATATCAAAAATCATTAAAGGGTTAATTAATAACATTAAAAATGCAACTAAAAACAATAATGATATAGTTGAAGTTTTCTTATCAATCAATTTCCCGATTAATATTAAAGTAAGCATTAATGTTGCACGAATAATCGGAGGTCCGAAACCAGTCATACAAGTATAGAACAAAATAAGGAAAATACCTGATATTATTGAAAACTTGTAATTAAATTTAAGCCTAACAGCAAAGAAAAACCATATACCAAAAATTAAAGTTACATTCATTCCTGAGGCTGCAAGTATATGAAAAATCCCCGAATTTATAAAAGAGGTTTTAGTATCTTCATCAGGGTTTACAGCATCATCTCCGAAAATAATACCGCCTAATATTTCAAGCATTGGTGATTTTATATTTTGAGCATGAATTTTTATTATTTCAGTTCTTTTATCGTTTAATTTACTTAAAAACTTACCTGCAAAATCATTAGCATGCTGTGTTATTTCCCATTGATTTGTATCATTAACATAAATGAGTGAGAAAGTATTTTTAAATTGCAAATATCTTGCATAATCAAATTGAGAAGGATTTTGCGCATTTTGAGGAACTTTTACTTTACCGTTTAATTTTAAAGTGTCGCCTATTTTTATATTTTTAAATTCGCCGGTTTTATCCTCAATAGTAATAAGTGTTTGCGCGTTTATATCTTTATTTAATATGTTATCTTCTGTAATTGATATTACTTTAGCGTAAAATTTTGTTTTATCTTGAAAGTTATTTGTCGGAATTGATGAAACTTTTGCTTCTATGTTTATGGTTTTATCATCGTATGAACTTAAATCATCAAAATATTTAAGATGAAAGGATGAGTTAAAGAATCCAGCTAAAAATATTAAAACAAATACAATAAATAATCTTGTTGAAAATAAGTTTTTAACAGCATAAAGATAGCATAGAGTTGTAATTATTATAAGAGAAAATGCTAAAGTAAAATTAATAAAAAAGGCAATAATTCCCAGCATATAAAATATAGAAAATAGTATGGTTTTTGCCTGTTTATTCATTTTCTCTTAATTCCGATTTATAAAATAAGACTCTCACTAATGTAAGAGTCTTATTTATTATATCATTGTTTTTCTTATTTGATTTTTAGAACGCTCTAAATCTTTAATTCTTCTTTCAATTGATTTTATTTGCTCATCAAGAACTCTTCTTTGTTCTTTAATCAATTTATATTGAGTATCAACTTCTTGATATTTAGCTTGATAATCTAACAAATCATTTCTTATATTTACCTGTGCGCTGTCAAGTTCAAATAAAGCATTGTTTAAACTTGTAGATTGTCCAGAAATACTATTTTGAGCATAAGAAGAAGAGGCTTTTGTGTTTTCTTCAATTGTAATATTTTTTGGTGCAGTTGTTTTTGCTGAAGTTGTAGTAGTTTTGGCAGGTGTAGTATTTGATGCATTATATTCTGTAGGGTCAAAAACCATACCGTCTGCAAATGCTATACTGCCTGACATAACAGCAATAATTGACAATATTAAAAAATTCTTTTTCATAGTCTTACCCTTATTTTAATGTCTAGTTATATTAAAGCATTTTTTTATATCAACATACAATCGTATATATAATTGATAATTTATTTTAATGGTTTAAAATTAAGGAATGCAAGAGTTTATAAAAAATATAAAATGTGAATATAGTGAAAAGATTTCAGCACTTTTAAAGCAAAGAGTTTCGTTTGCGCTAAGCGGAATTACTAATTGTTCTAAGTTAATTCTGCTTGCACAAATGATGTTAAAGGAAAATAAAAAACTTGTTTTTGTAGTGGAATCCGAACAAACAGCCCTTAAATTTCAAAATGATTTAAAAAATTTATTTAAGATTGAAGCTGTTATTTTCCCTTATCAAGACGGCTCAATTTATGATACTAATTCAAAAAATCTTTATAAATACGCTAAACAAATAAGTATTTTGCAAAATAAAACAGAAGAAAATATTATAATTATTCCTCAAAAAGCACTTTTTGAGAAGTTTCCGGATGAAGAATTTTTTAATTCTAATAATATTACTTTAAAAATTGATGAAGATATTAATGTTGATGAATTAGCTTTAAAGCTTGTAAAACTTGGTTATAAAAGAAAAACTCTTGTTGCAGATATTGGAGAATTCAGTATACGAGGTGATGTAATTGATATTTATCCGTTAACAGAAAATCCTTATAGAATTGAGCTTTGGGGCGATACTATTACGGATATAAGATGTTTTGATTCTCAAAATCAAAGAAGCGTTTCAAAACAGAAACAAGCTGTAATTCAGCCTGTGTATAAATTTATTCTTAATGAGAAATCTTATAAAAAAATAGAAAAATTAATTAATAAAGAAGAAGAAAATCAGCTTGAACTTTTAGAACAAGTAAAAAATGAAAATTATTTTGAAGGTATTGAATATTATGAACCTTATTTTAATGAAGATTTAACTGTAATTTCAAGATTACTTTCAAAAGATTATGTTTTTATTTTTGATGATTATACCCAATTGAAATCACGATACGAGCAAATTTCTGATAACCTTGATAAGCAGTATGATGAAAATATTAAAACTAATTTGACGCTGCCTTTACCAAATAAAAATCATTTAACCTTAAAGGAATTTTTAACAACTGTAAGTGATTTTCAAAAGGTTTATTTTGATAATTTTCTTGATGATGAATTTGATATAAATATTGAACTTACAACGGAATTAATTCCATATTTTGCTTCTGGCATAGAAGATATTGCGGAATTTATTTCTAAGAAACTGAAACAGCATTATAAAATTATAACTGCGACTGATTATAAAAACAGAATTGAAGAAATTTTAAAAGAATTTGAAATACCTTTTTCATATAAAACCGTTGAAAATAATTCTGTCTATATAACGGATAATATAGTACTTGCAGGCAGCATTATTGAAGATTGTAAGTTAATAATTATAACGGATAAAGAATTCTTTAATAAGCGTTCTAAAAATATAACGGGCAAGGGCTATAATTATAAACGTGAAAATCTTGATTTTATAGAAACTTTGAACGATATAAAAGAGGGGGATTATATTGTGCACATGGTGCATGGTATAGGAGTTTTCAGAGGATTATCAAAACAAAATATTGATAATGAAGAAAAAGATTATTTAACATTAGAATATGCACGCGGCGACAAACTGCATATTCCTGCGGAACAAATAAACATGTTATGCCGATATAGAGGTTCTGGGAGCGTACTTCCGCCATTATCAAAAATGGGCGGTAATGATTGGAATAACACAAAATCGAAAGTTAAAAAGGCTGTTGAAGATGTAGCGCAGGATTTAATTAATCTTTATGCACTTCGTAAAATATCGCAAGGTTTTGCGTTTGAACCTGATACTGTTTGGCAGTATGAAATGGAAGACTCCTTTGGTTATACAGAAACTCCTGACCAGATGAAAGCCATAGCACAAACAAAAGAAGACATGGAATCAGAAAGACCAATGGATAGGCTGATTTGCGGTGACGTAGGTTTTGGTAAAACAGAAGTTGCAATCCGTGCAATATTTAAAGCCATTATGTCTTCAAAACAAGCAGCTATTGTTGTTCCTACAACAATACTTGCAATGCAGCATTATCAAACAATATCAGAGCGTTTTAAACCTTATCCCGTTCGTGTTGAATTATTATCAAGGTTTAAAAGTGCAAAAGAACAAAAAGAAGTTATCAAAAAGCTTATATTAGGCGAGGTTGATGTTGTTATCGGTACTCACAGACTTTTGCAAAATGATATCCAATTTAAAGATTTAGGGTTGCTTGTTATCGATGAAGAACATAAATTTGGCGTAGCACATAAAGAAAAATTAAAACGATTAAAGAAGAATATAGATATTCTTTCAATGTCAGCTACCCCTATACCAAGAACGCTTTATATGTCGTTATCGGGAATAAAAGATATGAGTATTATAAATACTCCGCCAACAAACAGGCTTCCTGTAAAAACTTTTGTATCAGAGTTCAAGGAATCTATTGTTAAAAATGCTATAAATTATGAAATTGAGCGTGAAGGTCAAGTTTTCTATCTTTACAACAGAGTGGAAAGTATATATGAATTTGCTGAAACTCTTAAAAAATTATTACCGAATATCAGGCTTGCAGTAGCTCACGGACAAATGGATAAAAATGTACTTGAACAAATTATGAGCGATTTCCAAAATCGTGAGTATGATGTTCTTTTATGTACAACAATTATTGAATCAGGTCTGGATATTCCAAATGCTAATACAATGATAATTCATGATGCGGATAGATTTGGTCTTGCGCAATTATATCAAATACGAGGCAGAGTCGGCAGAACAGACAGACAGGCATTCTGCTATTGCTTGTATAAAAAGTCAAAACAATTGACCGCAGATGCTGTTAAACGCCTGCAATATATTAAAGAATTTACAACGCTCGGAAGCGGTTACCAGATTGCTATGCGAGATATTGAAATAAGAGGTGTAGGCAATGTTCTTGGTACTAAGCAGCATGGACAAATGGTTAATGTCGGTTTTGATACATACTGTCAACTGCTAGAAGAAGCCGTAACGGAAATTCAAGAAGGTAAAACGGTTGAAAATAAACCTGCAATTGTTGATATTAATGTAACTGCATTTATACCGGACGAATGGGTAGGCTCAAAAGAACAAAAAATGATTGAATATAAACGTCTTGCAGATGTTAAATCAATTAACGAACTTGAACTTATTCAAGCCGAATGGAAAGACAGATTTTCAAAAATGTCTGAACCTGTTGAAAACCTTATAAAACTTGTAAATTTAAGACTCCTTGCAACGCAGGCAGGTATAACACTAATTCGTGAAGTTGATTCCTCCGTAAGAATTTATACAAACCTTTCAAAGGGTGAATGGAACATTATATGCGCAAAAGCAGATAAAAATATTACGAAATATATTAAATATACAATTGCCCCAAATACTTGCACAGACGGTAATAGTATACTAATTCTAAAAAGGGATTACTTAAATTTTGAAGAATTATTTAACATTCTGTCTAATTTATTTTATCATATATTAAAGATAGGATATGATTATAATCCAAATAATAAAGGTTAGGGTAATCTAAGGAGAATATATATGAATAAACTAAAAGTTGCGATATTTGCACTTCTTGCAATGTTTGTATTTACCGGATGTTCATTAAAGAACAATGACAATAATATTATGAAAATTAATGATACAGTTATTACAAAAGCTGAGTTTGATAAAGCTTATGAATCTGTTACATCAAATAATATGTTTTCACAAATGGGTATTGATTTGAAAAAAGACCCTGATAACGTCTTTGCATTAATGATGAAAGAAAAAGTTGTAGCAGAACTTATTGTTAAAGCTCTTTTAAATGAAGAAATAGAAAAAAATAAAATAACAGTTTCTAAAGAAGAACTTGCAATGGGTGAGGCTGAAATTGTAGATAAATTTGGTTCCAAAGACCAATTCTTACAAGTCCTAAAAGTAAATGGTGTTACTTATGATAAATTTAAAAAAGATTTAGAAGATGAAATTAAATTGAAAAAATTTGTAGATTCAATTGCTATGGTCTCAATAGGTGAAAGTGAAGCAAAAAAATACTACAATGAAAATATTGATAAATTCAAATATCCAAAAAGAGTAAGAGCTTCTCATATCTTAATTTCTTCTAATCCGGAACAAATTAAAGCCAAATTAAGAGAAGATAATAAAGATATTACAGATGAAGAATTAGCTTCAAAAACAGATGAAATAATGGCTCAAAATAAAAAGAAAGCTGAAGAACTTCAAGCAAAAGTAAAAAAAGCTCCTTCAACATTTGCTAAAGTTGCAAAAGAAAATTCTCAAGATACAGCTAGTGCAATTAGAGGCGGTGATTTAGGTTTCTTTGCAAAAGAAGAAATGGTTGAACCCTTCGCTAATAAGGCTTTCTCAATGGCACCAAATACAATAAGTGAAGTTGTTCAAACTCCATACGGCTATCATATTATTATGGTTACAGATAGAAATGAAGCCGGTACAATGACTTTTGAACAAAGCAAAAAAGATATTATCAGCTATCTGGAAGGAATGGATAAAGTTGATATCTTTAAAAATAAAATTGAAGCATTAAGAAAAGAAGCAAAAATAGAATATTTTGATGAAAATTATAATCCGGAATTTATTCAAAAGAAAATTAAAGATTCTGCAAAAGATAATCCTGCAGTAAATCAACAATTTTCAGAACAAAGTGCAGATAAAAAATAAGTTTTTTAAAGAGCAGCTTTAGGGCTGCTCTATTTTTAAGGAGTGAATATGTTAGTAAAACAATGTGAATTAGATAATCTAATTTCAGAACTAAGAAAGCAAAATAAAACAATAGTAACAACAAATGGCTGTTTTGATATTTTGCATGTAGGACATGTTAGGTATTTAGAAAAAACTAAAAGTTTTGGTGATGTTTTAATAGTTGCTTTAAATTCAGATAAATCTGTAAAAAGTATAAAAGGTGAAAGCCGCCCTATTAATAATGAAAATGATAGAGCAGAAGTTTTAAGTGCATTAAAAAGCGTTGATTATGTTGTATTATTTGATGAAGATTCACCTATAAATCTATTATTACAAATGAAACCGGATGTTTATACAAAAGGCGCAGACTATACTGTGGAAACACTTCCAGAGGCTAAAGAAATATTAGCATCCGGCGCAAGAATTGAATTTATTTCATTTGTAGAGGGAAAATCAACTACTTCTATTATAGAAAAGATGCGTAAGTAATTTGGGAGATATTATGCTTATTTGTGCTGAGCCGTTTGAGAAGATAGAAACCGATTATGATGGAAGTGTATATTTTTGTTGTGCTCATCATTCATCTTCTAAGACAACTCCGGAAAATAGTTTTTCATTAGGTAATATATTTGAAAATTCCTTTGAAGAAATATGGAATTCAAATAAAGCAATTGAAATAAGGACTAAAATATTAAATAATGATTATTCTTTATGTACAAATTGTGTAAGGAAGCAAAATCCAACTGTCTTTTTCAAAGAAAAAAGTTCAGATTTAAAACCTGTATTAGAAAAATATCCTATAGAAGTTAGATTGTCACATGATGAGGAATGTAATGTAAATTGTATTTTTTGCAGAGAACGCATACAAAGAAATTCAGAAGACAAAGTAAAAAAATATGATGAATTAATTGACTCATTGTTTATACCGCTTCTAAAAGATGCTCAATTCATTAACCCTAATATTTCCGGTGATGTATTTGCAAGTAAACATTCAAGAAAGTTAGTAAAGTCAATTGCAGATAGATATCCGAATATAAAATTTGAAATTTTGACAAACGGAGTTTTGGCTACACCTAATATGTTAAAGGAATTAAATCTTTTGGCGGGAGGTAAAATTAGAAATTTAGTAATTTCTATTCACGCTGTCACAAAGGAAACATACAATAAGATTGTTAGAAGCGGTAACTTTGATATGTTAATGCAAAATATTGAATATATAACAAAATTGAAAAATGAAGGAATAATTGGCAGTACAACATTTAATTTTGTAGTGAATAGTTATAATTATACGGAAATGCCTGCATTTGCCCGTTTTGCTATGGAACATAATGCATATGCATCTTTTTGGGAAATACGTAATTATAATCAGGAATTGGCTGATTCTTATAAAGAACTGGCAATTCACTTACCTGAACATCCTGAACATAAAAAATTATTAGAAGTATTAAAAGATAGTATTTTTGATTATATGATTGATAATAAACTTGGAGAGTTTTTTCCTGTTCTTGAAAATTTAAGGAATAAATAGATTAAATATATATATTCTAAGGTATATTAAACGTATAAATATAATGAATAAATTTGTATTTTTTCACTCATCGTATTAAAATAGAAAAACAAAAGGGGATAATTATGAGGGATATAAATATAATGACAGAATATTCTTTAGAAGAAATATCAGAAATAGTTGGAGGTATTTTAACAAAAGTTGAAGATGCCAAAATATCAAGACTAGGACCACCGTTATTAGCTGACGAAAATACATTGGCACTTGCTTTAAATGAAGATGAAATTGAAAACCTTTCAAATACAAAAGCAAAAGCAGCACTTGTTCCAATTGGAGTTACTTCTGAGAAAATTTCTACAATTGAAGCAGAAAGACCACGTTTAGCTATGATGAAATTGCTTCACTTATTTTATATGCCTCCAGAAACAACACCGGGAATACATCCGAGCGCAGTTGTTCACCCTACTGCTAAATTAGGAGAAAATGTTTCAATCGGTCCTAATGTAGTAGTTTCAAGAAATGTATCAATAGGTAATAATTCAAAAATATTGGCAAATACTTATATTGGAAGAAGTGTTCAAATAGGTGAAAATTGCTTATTCCACGCAGGATGCAATATTGGTGATAATGCTATTATCGGAAACAAAGTTATTTTACAGCACGGTGTAAGCATTGCGGCAGACGGTTTCAGTTTTGTTACAGAAAACCCTAATAACGTTGAAAATGCAAGACAAGAAGGTAATGTTAAAGAAGATAATACAGACCAAAAAATCTTCAAAATTCCTTCAATAGGCTCAGTTGTTATTGGTGATGATGTTGAAATTGGTGCTAATACTTGTATAGATAAAGGTACAATTGAAAATACAGTAATCGGCGAACAAACAAAAATAGATAACCTTGTACAAATCGGACATAACTGTAAAATCGGCAAAGGATGTATGATTGTTTCCCAAGTTGGTATTGCAGGCAGCTGTAAAATAGGTGATCGTGTTGTTATTGCAGGTCAAGTAGGTATGGCTGATCATATTGAAATCGGAAGTGATTCAATTGTTATGGCAAAAGCAGGTATAACAAGAAGTTTTCCTGAAAAATCAATATTAATCGGTGCACCTGCTGTTCCAAGAAAAGAATTTATTAAACAAATGAAAGTTATGAAAAAGGCTGAAGATCTTGTTAATAAATTCAAACAATACGAACACTTATTAAAGGATTTATAATCAATGGCTACAATAAAAAAAGAAGTTATTTTAAAATCAGTAGCTTTAATGACAGGCATGGAATGTGAAGCGAAGGTTTGTCCGTCTAATGAAAAGGGCTTAAGATTCCACTTCAACGGCAAAACTATTGAAGCAAATATTGATAATGTCGTTTCTACCGAACATTGTACTGTTATTGGTAATGCTGAAATAAAAGTTATGCTTATTGAACATTTTATGGCTGCTTGCGCTATTTGCAAAATAGATTCACTAGATGTTTATTTATCTCATTTTGAACTTCCGATTTTAGGCGGCGGCTCAAAAGAATGGGTAGAGGCATTTACGAATGCAGGTATAGAAAATGCTGATGAACGAAAATGTACAATAAAAGAGCCGCTTCAATATTTAAACGGTAAAACACATCTTGTAGTATTGCCGTCTGACAAATTAAACATAACATACAGTATTAATTTTAAACATAAAGATTTAAGCAATCGCTGGGTTTCTTCAAATCTTGATAATATAGATGAAATAACAGAAGCAAGAACTTTTGGTTATTTGAATGAATTAGAAATGCTTCAAAAAGCCGGATACGGAAGAGGGGCAAGTATTGAAAATACTCTTGGACTTACAGACGAAGGTTATACTGCTGAACTTAAATCAGAATATGAACCTATTAAGCATAAAATTTTAGATTTAATTGGTGATTTTTACCTTGCAGGCTGTAATATATTGAACTTTAATGCAGAAATTATTGTTAAAGAAGCTGGACATACTGTTCATACTAAACTGGCAAAAGAATTAAAAAATAAATTAATAATGGAGGAATAATGACAGAAGAGCAAATCGTACAATTTGATATTATGGACATAATGGGTATGCTTCCTCACAGATATCCGTTTTTATTGGTAGACAGAATTACAGAATGCGTTCCTGGAAAATATTGTAAAGGTTATAAAAATCTAACAATGAACGAAGAATTTTTCCAAGGACACTTCCCTGGAAATCCTGTGTTCCCTGGAGTATTACAATTGGAAGCTATGGCTCAAATGTCAGCAGGTGTTTTAGTTCCTATGCCTCAATATCAAGATAAATTATTCTTATATGCGGGTATTGACGGTGTAAGATTTAGAAAACAAGTTCGCCCGGGGGATAGATTTGATATGGAATCTGAACTTATAAAACTAAAAGGACCTATAGCAAAAGCACACGCGAAAGGTTTTGTAGATGGACAATTAGCAGTAGAAGCAGATTTAATGTTTTCAATTGCAGGTAAAAGATAATTTTAGGAGATAAAAATGGCTATACATAAAACAGCAATCATTGCAGAGAATGCAGTAATACCTGCAAGCTGCGAAATAGGACCAAATGTTGTAATTGGCGAAGATGTAGTTCTTGGTGAAAATGTTAAAGTTATTGCTAACGCATATTTAGAATGCTGCGAAATTGGTGATAATACAATAATTTATCCGTTTGCAAGTATCGGTACAGCACCTCAGGATTTAAGCTACAAAGGTCAAAAAACAAAAGCTGTTATTGGTAAAGATTGTATTATAAAAGAATATGTAACAATCAATCGCGCTGCTGGTGAAGATGGTGCAATTACAAAAGTTGGTAATAAATGTTTATTTATGGCATCAAGCCACGTAGCTCATAATTGTGTAGTAGAAGATGAAGCTATATTCGCTAATTTGGCTACAATCGGCGGTCATTGCCATGTGGGTAAAGGTGCATTTCTAGGCGGTATGAGTGTATATCACCAAAATGTAAGAATTGGTGAATATGTAATTATCTCCGGTTTCTCAGCTGCAAGAATGGATATTCCGCCTTTCTGTAAAGCAGACGGACGTCCTGCTATTATGCATGGTCCGAATACTATCGGTTTAAAAAGAAGAGGCTTTTCTCCTGAATCAAGAAAAAATATTAGAGATGCTTATAAATTAATCCAATCTCGTAAAATGACTATGACTGAAGTTTTAAAAGAACTTGAAGAAAAATATGCAACAGATGAAAATGTTATGCGCATAGTTAACTTTATTCGTGAATCAAAAAGAGGTATTTACCTTTCAAGATGTAATGATTTGGTTGATGAAGAGGTGTAATTGATGAATAAATTATGGGAAAAATATGCAAAAGTTCTTGTTGATTATTCAGTAAAAGTTCAACCCGGTGAACTTACTGTTATCAGAACAGATTCTTATCTTTCACAACCTTTAGTAAAAGAAATATATAAACAGGTTCTTTTAAGAGGCGGACATCCTGTTGTAAGAATGGGTGTTGAAGGTTTAACAGAAGTTTATATTAAAAATGCAACCGATGAACAGCTTGAATACGTTGATCCAATGGTAGAAGTTGAATATGATAAAGCTAAAAACTTTATTTCTATTGGTGCACCGTTAAATGTAAAAAATATGGCAAGACTTGATTCAAAGAAACTTGCAAAACGTTCAAGCGTAATGAAACATTTATCTGAAAAAATGCTAAAACGAGCTGCTGAAGGGGATTTAAAATGGGTTATTGCAGATTTCCCTACAAACGCTTTAGCTCAAGAAGCTAAAATGTCTTTGGAAGAATATACAGAATTTTTAATTAAATCTTGTTATTTGCATACAGAAGATCCTGTTAAACAATGGCAGGAAATTGGTGAAAAACAAGAAAAAATCGCTGAATTTTTAAATAATAAATCAAAAATCCGTATTGTTGGCGATAAAACTGATATTACATTTAATGTTGCAGGCAGAATTTGGAAAAGTTGCGCTGGTGAATGCAATTTTCCGGATGGTGAAGTTTACACATCTCCTGTTGAAGATAGTGCTAACGGTCAAATTTATTTTGATTTTCCTCAAATCTACAGAGGTAATGAAGCTCAAAAGGTTTTATTAACTTTAAAAGATGGTAAAGTTATTGAAGCTAAAGCTGAAAAAGGTGAAGAATTCTTAAACAATATGCTTGATATGGATGAAGGTTCAAGATTTGTCGGAGAAATTGCAATTGGTACTAATGATATGATTCAAGATGTAACAGGCAATATATTATTTGATGAAAAAATCGGTGGTTCAATTCATATGGCAGTTGGTGCTTCATATCCTGATACTGGTGGTAAGAATGTTTCAGGTCTGCATTGGGATTTGATTAAGAACATGAAAAATGGCGGTCAAATATATGCTGATGATGAACTTATATATGAAAATGGTAAGTTCATAATTTAAAAATTAAAAAATAGAAAAAGGTAAAGGATTTATTTTCGAAGTCCATTGATTTTAGGAACCGCGAAATCACAGGACGAGAAGATAAATCCTTTACCTTTTTCTATTTTTTAATTTTTGAATTATGAATAAAAGATACAACGAAAACATATAAAACTCTCGGATTTTAATTTTTTGTCCTGTGATTTTTGCTCTAAAGAGCAAGAAATCAATGGACTTCAAAATCAAAATCCGAGAGTTTTATATGTTTTCGTTGTTATAATTAATGGCAGGAATTTCAAAAATAGTAATATCTTTATCAACTTCTTTTATACGCTGAATATATTTAATATCGTCTGGTTTTGAAGTTATTATTGCAACAGCAGGTTTCTTACCTGTTTTCTTTGCATAATATAATGATTGACCTATACTCTCAGCCCATTTTTTTGCATAATCAAACTCAATTGCATATTCTTCCGTTAAACAATCGACTCTTGTTTTATCAGGAAGCATATATTCTTTTATTCCTTCACAATATTGATTAACATAGTCTTTTTCAAGCATTTTAACCGGAACAGAACTTGCAACAGAACTTGCATTTATATTTTCTATATCTACTGCAGAAAATATAATAAGAATTGATACAGCAATAAAAAGTATGTACTTAATAAATTTAATCATAATTATTATTTATTATATTTATTAATTCTCCAATTGTATATAGTACAAGTGGCTAAATTTGTAAAGAAACTTTGTATAAATAACAATTTATTATATTCTTATGGTTTATATTTTTGTAATTGAAGTAAAGGTAAACTATGAATATAAATCCGGCTGTTTATAAACCTAATTTTGGAAGAGCATTTACTACAGAAGAAAAGAAAAGTTATGCTGCATTACTTAATGAAGCAAAAGATGTACTTGATATAAAAGATACAAGTGCTATAGTTTTTGATTTTAATGTTCCGTCTGAAAAAGGTAAAAATACTGCAATAGGAACAACATTTTCTAATTCTATGCAAAAATTTATCGGTTTTGTAAAAGATATGACAGGTATTACTTCAGTTCAATTAGGACCTCAAGGTAAAATTGCTCATAATAATAAATCTCCATATTCTGGTACTAATTATGCCTTTGGTGAACATATTATAGATTTAGATAAGCTTACTTCAACAGAATATGCTTCAATTTTAGATGCAAATGATATAAAAAAAGCAGATGAAAATTATCAGGCAGATAAAATTACACGAGAATATAAAACTGATTATGATTATGTAATTGGTGATGGTAAGACACAAGGTATACAAGAAACTTTATTACAAAAAGCATATTCTAATTTCAATTCTGCCTTAAATGCTAATGAAGCAGATGCCGTAAAACTAAATAAAGAATTTACAGAGTTCAAAGCTAAAAACGAGAAATGGCTTCAAAAAGAAAATATGTTTATAGCTTTATCTGAGCATTATGGAACTCAAGATATTTCACAATGGAGTGAATTCGATAAGAAATTATATAGTAAATCAACAGCAGAAGATATAAGGAAAAATCGTATATCTGAAGTTGAAACTACATACGCTGATTTAATAGATTTTGAAAGTTTTAAACAATTTTTGGCAGTTAAACAGCAGCATGAAGCAAGAATAGAATTAAATGCTCAAAATATAGATATATATGGTGATTGTTTAATAGGTTTTTCTCAAAGTGAAATGTGGGGAAATATAGATTGCTTTAGAGAAAATTTATATTATGGCGGACCTGATCCTAATTGCTCTGAAACAAATAATATCCAAACTTGGGGCTTGCCGGCTTTAGATTATACAAAACTTGGTGAATGCGGTGCTGATGGTGATTTATCTAAACTTGGAGAAGTTGGTAAATTCTTATATGATAAATATTGTACATTCTTTGAACGTTATGACGGTTTAAGAATGGATGCTGCATGGCAGTTTGTTACTCCGTTTATTTACCAAGCAGTTAACGGAAATTATGAAGAATTTAAATTGCCAGAAATTAACTTTACTATATTTAATATTATGAAAACAGCTGCTAAAGATGTTCTAGGTGATAAATTTGATGAACAAAATCCTGATAATATAATGCTGGAACTAGTTGGAATGTCAGCAGGTAAAGGCAGAGAAATGACATTAAATACATATCCGCATTTATATACGACTGCTTATGCAGAGTATGACGAATCACCTGCTAAATTTTTAGAAAAAGGCTATAAACAAGGCAAATTCTATGCTGGTGTAGGCTGCCATGATAATGATTCTCTTGTTAATATGGCAAAAGATACTCAGAAACGTGAACTTCACCTAAATGGTATGAAGAGAGATTACGGTCTTGATACTTCTAAACTTGCCTTTGAGTCTGAAAGATATCAAACTCAAAATCAAGAACAAAAAACTCAAGAAGATTTTAGAACAGCAAAATTCTCTGAAATATTTACATCTGAAAAACAATTCTTTACTCTCCCAGATATGTTTGGTATGGCAGAACGTATAAATATTTCTGGTAAAGTAAGTAATGATAACTGGGCTGTTAGAATTCCAAATGATTATGAAAGATTTTATTTCTCTCAATTAGCAAACGGATTTGGTTTAAACATGCCAAAAGTGTTAGCAAATGCAATTAATATGAAACATATAAATGCTGATGAATTAGTTAAAAAATGTAATGAAGCAGCTGAAATTTTGAGAAGCGACGGTCCAATGACTGAACAAGAAGCTAATATTGCAGATAAAAATGGTGATTTAAATAATAAATTCTCATATTTATTATAATGATATATATTTATATATATGACTATAAAAAAAAGGGAATTTGAATGTTTAAGAAATTAATTAATCTTTTATTCAATGAGAATGAAGATTCTGCATTTATATCATATTACTTCTTTCTTTGTCTGACAGCGATATTATGCTTTGGTTTTGCGTTAAATAATCCTTCTATGGGAATTGATGATGAAATGCTTTATTATATATCATCATTAAAATCTATCTTCTTTTTTGAAACAAGACTTGGAATATTAATAACCTCAAAATTAATTCATTCATATGAATATTTGCCATTTTGGAGAGAATTTATCGGCGTAATTTTATATATTATTGGAATTACATTACATGTTGATAACTTTTATAAATATTTACCTTCAAATAAATTTGATAAAAATTCAGCAATAATATTTGCTTGTCTTGCACTATCTTTTCCATATATAGCATTTAATTTTATTTTTATGTGTACGGTTATAGAACAACCGCTTACTATATTGTTTAGTGCTTTAGCTGTTAGTTATACAACAAAATATTTCTTAATTAATCAAAATAAAAAATATATTTTCTATAGTTTTATTTTTGTCTTTTTAATATTTTCATTTTATGAAATAGGAATTATGTATTATATTCTAAGCAGTATATTTATAATTCTGTTTAACAAAATTCATGATATAAATAGCAATAATAAAGAAATGGAAAAACCATATAATGAATTTAAATGGTTTTGCTGTTTAGGCTTTGTTTCCTTCTTATCTATAATTTCAAATTATATAATTATTTATATTTTTAAATTTTTATTGAATTTTAATTATTTACAGAATAAGTTTGCAGAACATTTTATGTATAATGTAGATTCTTTTTTATTCTTCCTAAATTCATTCATTAATAATAATATCAGCAGTTTAAAGAATTTTATATTTACCTGCAAGTATGATTTTGGTTCTTTAATGATATTATTGTCCTATATAATTTTATTTTCTCTTGTTATTTATTTGTATTGGAAAAAGCGTAATAAAATAATATTGCTATGGGGATTTTTATTTTTAATCTTTCCTCTTCTTCCGCCCTTATTGGCAGGAAATCCTAGTTTAAAGTATAGAACTATTGTTTATTATGGTTTTTTTGTTCCTTTTGTTTTTGTGATTTTATATTCTATTATAAAAAATAATAGATATTTAAAGTATGTTTTATATACATTTATATTTCTTTGTGTTCTTTATCAAACAAAAGAAATGAATCAATTTTTCTATACTGAAAATATTAAATACCAAAATGATAAAATGTTAGCCTTTAATGTAATTCAAGATATTAGAAAATTTAATGATAAACCTGTTGTTATTGTTGGAGTTAGAGAAAATCCTCTTTTAAAACATTCATACGATATAGAGGCACCGGAAGCAAGTATTAGCATATTTAATTGGGATAGATATGATAATTATTATACGGAATTGTTCGTAGAACGTCCTTTTAATTTTATAAGAGAACAAGGTTTTTCAATTACGAATTTCTTTAAAAGCAGACAATTTGAGGAAGATGAAATTGAATATTATGTAAATACAATAAAAAATGCTGTTAAAGATATGGGTATTTACCCGCAAAGAACTTCTATAAAAGAAATGGAGGATTTTATTCTAATAAAGATTGGTCCTTCTAAGTTTGAAGAATAAAAAGACCCTTTAAAGGGTCTTTTTTTAAGTGTATGAGAAAGTTAGAGATTACATATTTTGGATTTTATCGCTCATTCCGTCCATATCATCTTTCAACATCTTCTTAACAACATCATTTTGAGCATCTAACATTTTGCAAACAGTTTCAATGTTTTTTACTTTGTTTTGAAGAATTGTATCCGCATTATTTAAAATACTGCTTGATACTTTTTGATATGCAGCTAATGGCGCACTTGCTGTACCTTGTAATAAGTTACCAATTAAAGTAGTTCCTAAACCGAAAGAACCTAAATAAGGTGACATTGCTTGTAAAATACCACCGAAACCAGAAATAACACCAGCTGCAGGAAGTAGGAAACTATCACCAAAACCAAAACCAGACGCTAGTCCCGCTGTATAACCTAACGCATTAAGTGCAGTTGAGCCTGCAACTTCTGAAACAGATGTTAAAGAAGAAGCACCGCCAGTTAACTGTCCTTCAGAAGCTGTTGAACCAAATCCTTGAACAACAGGACTTGCTGCACCACCAGTAAAACCTGAATATTGTGATAAAGAACCAATACCAAATGCGGCTGTATTCCCGCTGGTCATATTAGTTGGTGACCAGTATGAAGTACCAGGAATATTAAGTGCTGTACCACCGCCCATTGTAGACATAAATGAACTTGGTGAAATCATACTAGCTAATTTCCATAAGAAACTGCCGGCAGTACCAAAACCAGCACCATCTGATGCACTTCCGCTTACTGTAATATCTCTTAAAAGGTCATAAGTTTCGAATAACATAGCTTTTGCGTCACCGCTCAAACCGCCATATTTATTAGATATAACTAGATAACTATCATTCTTGTAACTCATTTTTCCTACATTCCTTACGTGTTTACTTGTGTTTGCCTTAACTATGCTTTTCTTATCGACAATATAATTTACTAACTTTAATTTTGTTTTTAATAATATTAAGTTTTGTTAAATGATTTTATGTTTCTCAAATGGTGAATTATGAGAATGTATTGAAGGTATTTTCAATGTTTTTATCTAATACAGATTTAACTGCTTCTAATTCTGTTTGAAGTTCGTTTTGTTCTGTATCGATTTGGTTTAATCTTAATTCAAGAACTTTATCTTCTTGTTGTAAAGATTCAGTTTGAGCATTTAAGTCTGCAACCATTTTGTCATATTCATCTTTGCTCATAGTGTAATCTCTTAATGCAGCATCATAACCTTCTGTGTTGTATGTTCTTGTAGTATCAACATCAGTAGAGCTGAAAATTGTTGCACCTGTATTTGGATCTGTTGCAGAAACACTTTTAAATCTGTTATTAGCATCAAATTCAACTGTTGCTTTTTCAAAAATTTGAGTTTCTGTAACTTTTTTGTTTGAGCTGATATATGATCTTAATTCTGTTGTGCCAGCCATATATTCTTCAACTGCTGTTTGATCTAAATAATGAGATAAACCATCAGCATCTTGATAAACATATAAGTTTGGACCAACTACTTGTTCTTCAGGTGAAGTATAAGTAGAATTGATTAAATTTATCATAGATTCACTATTTTCTGCAATTCTTAATTGATAAGTTGCATCCGGAGTATTTAAGCTGTAAACACCTTCATTATTTGTAATAGTTGAATTTGTAAGAACTGTTCCAACTGCAACATTTTTATTGAAAGTATGTTCAGTATTTAAGTAATATGTACCATCATCATTTTGATAGTAGCTTTTTACTAAGTAATCACCATCATAACCAGATGTATTATCTAATGAAAATGAATAATTTGTTTCAAAAAATTCAGTTGTATTTGGTGCAACAGGTAAGTCTAATGCTAATAATTTACTATATAAAGCATTAACTTCTTCAGCCAACGCTGTACGTTGTTGGTTAACTTGTTGACCTTCATATTCTATATTTGATTTTCTTGCTGTTATACCTAAAAATCTTGCTTGTGAAGCTGCTAAGCCCATTGTCTTTCTCCATTGTTCCTTGTTATGTTTAATTTATCGACCAATTTTTTCAAAACTTTAGTTTTAAAAAAATAAATGTAAACTAATGTTAAGAAATTGAAGAATCCTTACTTAGCTTTTTATTAATGATTATTTATAAAAAGGCAAGAAAAAAAGAGCCTTTAAAAAGGCTCTTTTTAATAAATAATTTTAGATAATTATATAGAAAATTACACAAGACTAACTATATTGTCACCCTGAACTTGTTTCAGGGTCTTATCAGCTATAATATCAGTCATTTAGAATAAATAACAAGTTTTATTATTTTTTAGCTTGAGTTTGTTCTGTGTTTTCTTTTTTATTATTAAATAACTTAGAACTTAATTTATTTGCAATTGGAGTAATTACAACAGGACCAAGATATCTGTATATAATACCGAAAATTACAAGAACTTTTAATTTGTTAATACCAGGTAGAAGTTTATCAGCTTCCTTTCTTGCTGCTGCTGAATTGTAAACATCATCAACAAGACCTTTAACAGTATCTTTTGCTTTATCTATATTGCCTGCGTTATTAGTAATTGCATCTTTAACTGAAGATTGAACTTCTTTTAATTTTTCAGGAGCAATACTGAAAGCTTTCTTAGTTCCTTCTTCACTTACAATACCTTTTAGATGACCACGTATCATTGCAGCAACATCATCAAGACCTTTTGTAAGTTCTGCCCCTTTTTTGCTTGCAATTTCGCCAACTTTACTTAATAAATCACTTTGTGCTGAAGAACCTGCAGCTTCTTGAGCTTTTTTACCAAGATTTACATAAAAGTCTTTGTTCTTAGTAAAGTATTTTTCTGCCCCTTTATTTACTATATTTGTGATTTTATCTTCTGCAAGATAAGCACCAGCTGTAGAAACACCCCAAGTAAGTGCGTCATTTATTAACATTTGAGGTTTTTGTTCTTTTTTAATTTTTTTGTTTCTTAATGTACTTAGCATATAGAAACCTGATAAGAAGCAGCTTTCTGCAACTAGTACATGTGTAAATGTTTTATTTGATTTACTGAAATTATGTATAAATTTTTGGAAAGGAGCTGTTTTAGCTACACCTTCATAGAAATTAGAAAGTCCATTTACACCTTTAAAGGATGGGGAGTTTGCTTGTTTTGAAGCAGTATTTCTGCTGCTGTATTGGTATTGATTATTAATACTATTTATTTTCATAATTTGTTACCCCCGCAAAGGATTGAAATAATTCTTTTTCACTTGTAGATTGGAACATATTGTAATTAATATGATTTTGTTGTGGTTGAGCTTCAACTGGTTTTTTTGCTGAAGATGCTTTCTTTAATCCTAAAAGACCAAGAATTACAGGAACTAGCGCAACTGTGATATTTGCTCTTATCGGCATAAATATAGGCTGGAAAAATTTATCAATAACGTTTTTGCCTGTTTTTGAATAGTTATTAATAATTTGTTGTTCACTCATTGCTTTTTTTACTGTTTCAGAAATTTCAGGTGCTACTTCTGAAACTTTTTCTTTAAATAGTTTTTCTGCATTTTTACCTGCTTTTTTAAATATGCCTAAATTTATTTTTCCGCCTTCAGTTAGTGATTTAATTTGTGAAGCTAATTCTGATTGTTTTCCTTCAGAAGTTAATTTTCTAGCCAAATCGCTTAAAGCATCAACACCTTGTTTTACTACTTGAAGAGATTTCTCCTTCATTTCTGGCGGCATATTGAATGCCCCTTTGTTGTTTGCTGCTTTAGAAGCAGCAGCTATAGGCGCTCCGATTAATGCTGTAGTTGCAAGACCAACTACACCGGAAGAAATAGATTTTGCTGCTTGATAAGAGCATTTTTCTTTTTCTTCGTCTGTTTTTGCAGTTGCCATAATAGTTAATGGTCTTAAACCGCAGGTAATAACCATAGCGAACAATGCTTCTGCAACTAACGGATTGTCAGCTGCAAAGTTTGCTGCTTTGTGAAGGAATGGAACACCGCCCTTAAAACTCACACGACCATCAGAATCTCTCTTGATGGCCGTGTTTATTTGTTCATTAATGTTTTGTAAATTTTTTTGTTCGCACTCTCTCTCTTTCGCACCAGGACGCGCTAATGTCCTACTTTTTAGATGCCCTGAATTTGTGGTAATAGAATTAATTTTCATAATCACTTTCCATACATTCTTACAATTGTTCTAAATCATCAAAAAATAAAATTTGCTATTTAGAGTTTTGATAATAACAAAAAATCTAAATATTGAGAATCCCAAAATAAATAAAAAAATTTTTTTTCAAGTGAGAGTAAGGTTTTAATTTAAAAAATTCATTTTAAAAAAACTTAACAATTAAATTTTTTATAAACGTCCAATATTTATATGTTTTATGCCTAAATCCTTTAGCATTAGAGGATTATACTGGTTTCTTCCATCAAAAATAATTCTATCTTTAAGCATGCTTTTTAGCATGTCAAAATCAGGACGTCTAAATTCATTCCATTCAGTTAGTAAAATTAATGCATTTGAATCTTCTATTGCTTTATATGCAGAAGATACGTAAGTTATTGAGTCCTTAAATATAAGTTTTGCTTGCGGCATGGCTTGCGGGTCATATGCTTTAATTTTCGCACCATGTTCTAATAGTAAATTTATTATATCTATAGAGGGTGCTTCTCTCATATCGTTTGTCTTTGGTTTAAAAGATAATCCCCATATTGCAAATGTTTTATTTTTTATATCACCGTTATAATAGTTTAAAATCTTTTTTACAAAAAGTATTCTTTGATTATGATTTATTTCCTTAATAGCTTCTATCATAGAACTTGAAACATTATTTTCCTGTGCCATTGATATAAGTGCATTAATGTCCTTAGGAAAGCAACTGCCGCCAAAACCAATTCCAGGGAATAAAAATTTATTTCCTATTCTGTTATCAGTAGAAATTCCTACTCTTACTTTTTCAATATCGGCACCAACTTTTTCACATATATTCGCTATTTGATTAATAAATGAAATTTTAGCAGCCAAAAATGCATTTGCTGCATATTTTGTCATTTCTGCTGATTTAACATCCATAAATATCATTCTGTCTGCTGTTTTAAAATATGGAGAATAGATATCTTTCATTATTTTTGCGGCTTTTTCACTATTAGAACCAATTATTACCCTATCGGGAGACAGAAAATCATCAACAGCACAGCCTTGTTTTAAAAATTCAGGATTTGAAACGAAATCGAAGGGAACATTTGTTATTTGTTTTATTATTTCAGAAAGTTTTTCTCCTGTTCCGACCGGTACAGTTGATTTATTTACAATAACTTTGTATTCATTTAGATTTTTAGCAATTTCTTTTGTTACATTAATTACAGCATCTAAATTACAAGCACCATTATCTTCTTGCGGAGTAGCAACTGCTATAAAACAAACTTTTGATTCTTTAACCGCCTTTTCTAAATCTGTTGAAAAAGAAAGTCTTCTTTCTTTTACATTTGTTTTTATTAATTCTTCCAGTCCTGGTTCATAT
The DNA here is from genome assembly GCA_910583875.1 of uncultured Vampirovibrio sp. GTDB lineage: Bacteria > Cyanobacteriota > Vampirovibrionia > Gastranaerophilales > Gastranaerophilaceae > Avigastranaerophilus. Next base: position 36,979 of record CAJTXT010000007.1, read on the forward strand.
ATTGGAATAATACCATTTTTTAGGTCATTAATTTTTTTTGTATTATTGTCTATACATACAACAGTATTGCCCATATCTGCAAAGCAAGTACCTGCAACTAAACCAACATAACCTGTTCCAATAACACATAATTTCATTTTATAAAAGCTCCAAATAAGATTTTATCATAAAAAAGCAATTTTTTTTGTTTTTAAGTATTATAACTGTATGAAAATCAATCAGTTAAGTAATAATTATGGTAGTAATCCTGCTTTTAAATCTGCATTTGTAAGTATAAATGCATTATCAGACACGCATGGTAATTTATTATATGCTAATAATGCATTAGAGGAACTTCGAGAAAATAAAGAGGATGTTTTTTATAAAGAAGGCAGAGGACGAGCAAATATACTTGCTGTTTGTGGTGATTGGTTTATGGATGGAGCTAGAAAAGGCTATATTTCTAATCCGGAAAGAGCAAACGCTAAATTTCAGCTTGATATTTTAAATGGTTTTATTAATCAAGTGAAAGGTATTGCACAAAATACAATTTCCTTATTTACTCCCGGAAACCATGAGTTTGATGGCGGAATACCTTTACTTGATAATGTTTTAGCTAATATGAATGCAGAGGTTATAATATCTAATCTAGATATGGAAAATTCTGAAGGATTTTCTAAAAGTATAAGTGGAAACAAAATATTAAATGAAAAAATAGTAGAAGTTGAAGATGATAAAAATCCTAACTTAAAGCATAAACTTTTATTTTTAGGTGTAAGTCCCGTAAATATGTTTGCATATCAGAAAGATATGGAAGGTGTTAGTTTCCTAAATAATATAAGAAAATCTCAAGCAAATGTAAAAAAAGAAGATTACCAAGAAACTTTAGATGATTGCAAACAAAAGATAAGCCGTTTTAAAAAAGAAAATCCAAATGGTGTAGTTATTTTAATGAGTCATACCGGAGTCGAGTTTGCAGATAATCTGGCAAAAGAGTCTTCGCTTGATTTGGTATTTGACGGGCATGAACATAAAGATGAAATAAGATATGTTAAAGGAATACCGATTGTACCGTTATCACAGAATTTTAAGAAACTTGTAAATGCAAAAATAAGCATAAATGATGAAGGTCAACTAAATGGTATAAATTTGACATCATATTCTCCATTAAATAATAAAAAAGTAGGACCATTACAGTATTTATATAGAATGCTTTTTGATAAAGATATTAAACCAGAATATATAATAAAACCTTCCTTAGAAGGTATTGATAGATTAGATGTTGAAGGTATTAGAAGAGGAAATAATTTCTTAGCAAATTTTGTGACAGATTCTATACTTGCAGAATTAAAGAAAAAAGATAGTACAATAGACTTTTTTGCTTTAAATGCTTCAGCAATAAGACATTCATTAAATGTTTCAGAACAAGCTTCTGTATCTAATTTTGATATTATGGATGTATTAAATGGAATAAAAGAATCAGAAGCTTCTGTTATGACTACAAAACTTAAAGGCATTGATATTACATATATGGTTCTAGACAATTTTATTTTTAATAGAGAACTTCCAGAAAAAAATCCTTTAATACATTATTCTGGATTGCAAATAGACAGAACAGGAATGATAAAAGCTTATGATGAGGGTGCGTCATTAGAAGAACTTTCAAAATTTATTATTGATGCTTCAACAAATAAGAGTATAGATACAAATAAAAATTATAAAATTGCGAATGTAGAAAAATATTTTAATAAAAGTCAAAATGATGTTATAAAACGAATGAAAGATTTTTCAGAATATACAGGAAACAAGGTTCAACATTTATTCAAACAACATTTTCTTGAATCTGGTGGTAGTTTGTTTGCAAATTGTGATATTCGAATAAAGTAAAGAATATTGAAAAATTTTTTTGAAATGGTAGAATGATAATAATTTCGGGTGGTAGCGCAGCCTGACTTTGCCGAGACAAGAACTAAATGTTCTTGATGAGAAGTAGCACAAGTGCGCGACAGACCTAATAAAAATTAAATATTTTCGGGACGTAGCGCAGTCTGGTAGCGCACTACCTTGGGGTGGTAGGGGTCGCAAGTTCAAATCTTGTCGTTCCGAAATTTTTTAATTCTCGCAAGTTCAGCATAAGTGATTTTTATTAATTATTCTTTAGGTATTCTTTTGTTTGTGTACTTGATACATCAGGTGTTCTAGGAAGATAAACAACCTCACAATAATCTTTTAAAAAGTCGAATTTACCTTTCCAGTCATCACCCATTACAAAAATATCAGCTTTATATGTTTTCACGTCATCAATTTTTTGTTCCCAGTTATTTTCAGGAATAACTAAGTCTACATATCTGCAAGCTTCAAGAATCATTTTTCGTTGTTCATAAGTATAATATGATTTTTTATTTTTTAACATATTAAATTCGTCGCTGGATAGAACAACTATTAAATAGTCGCCCAATTCTTTTGCACGTTTCAATAAATTTATATGACCATAATGCAGAACATCAAATGTTCCGTATGTTATAACTCTTTTCATAGTTTTAATCCTATTTTTTTCTTCAGATTTTTTATCTTGCAATAATTTTTCAGCCATAAAAATATCATTTGGATATGTTATTTTTATGTTATCTATACTACCTTCAACAATTGCAACTCTACTTAAATTATATTTCAAAATTAATCCGCAATCATCTGTAAAATTAGAATCACCTTTGGATAATTCATGTGCTTTTTTTATTAATGAAAGTTTAAAACATTGAGGTGTTTGTGCACGTTTTAAATTTTTTCTATCAGGAATATTAACTATAATATTATTTTCTACTTCCATTATTGTATCAGATGATGGAATTGCAACATCAATAGCATCATATTTATTTAACGCTTCAATGCAGTCTGTAATTATTTTCTGTGTTACAAATGGACGCGCACAATCATGAATAATTACATTTGCTTCTTCATCATGAATTGAACTAATACCTATAAATGAACTATCTTTTCTAGTTTCACCGCCGTTTAAAAGTTTAGTTATTTTTTTAAAGTTACTTTTTTTAAGAATATCTTCTGCAAGATACCTATATTCAGGAGTAATAACAACAATTATTTCATCAATTTCTTTGGTTTGTTCAAAAACTTCAATTGTGTGTTCAAGAATAGTTTTACCTTCTATTCTAATAAATTGTTTTGGCAGCGTACTTCCATATCGACTACCTGTTCCGGAAGCAAGAATTATACTATAGTTTTTCATTATTATTCCTTTGGTATTAATTCTTTTATTGTTTCTTTTTCTTCAATACTTAGTTCTGCATAAGCACTATGACCAAATGCAATTTTTGAAGGATAATCCATATAATTTCCATAAATTTTTGATAAATAAGCATCAGGATTATTTATGCAAGGAAATTCAATATTTTCAAATTTAATTGTTTTTAATGGATAAATTACATCATAAGCACTAAACCAATTTTTCCAAGCGTGATTAAAATCAAGTCCCCATACCAAATCAGTTTTTTCATTTTCTTGATTTTTGAAAAGAATTTCATCTCTTAGTTTATTGATGCGTGATATTATTTCATTATCAGATAATAATAAATGACAAGTTGTTTTAAGTTCTTTATTTCTTAATGATTTAATATTTTTAGTTTCTTCAATTTGTTCTTCTTTTGATAAATTTTTTCCGTATATATCAACCGGGAAAATATCTACAAATAAATTTGGACATCTTTTATGTTTAATTTTTATATAGAAACTTTTATTAGGGTCTTTGTCTCCTCTATGATATTCTGCATAGAAATCATGGTTTCTGGTTGTTTGTTCAAAAGCATTTATAAATTTTTCATAATCATCTCTTCTCATAGATGTATCAATATCATCATCCCAAGGAATGAAGCCTTTATGCCTAATTGCACCTATAAGTGTTCCAAAATCAATCCAGTATTCTAAATTATTCTTTTTGCAAACATAGTCCATTTCTTTTAAAAGTTCTAAATTTGCAAGTTGTATATCTCGAATTTGTCCTTCTGCTTTTGGTAGAGTTGTAATATCTTCATTCATTTCTTTATATTTTAAAAATGGAGTATTTTTTAGTCTTTTGAAGGTTCTTAATTTAGGAATACTTAATTTTAATCCCATAAAAATAAAGCTATATTTAGAATTTGCACATGTTCGTGTTGAAAAAATAATTTTAAAAATTTTAGATAAAGTCTTATTTATAGGAATTAAATCAAATAATAATTCTTTTGTTTTATAGTATCCTTGATAGGATTTAATAATTGGAGTAGACCAAAAACTTTTATAATAATTTAATCTTTCGGGTAACTCTATATTATATTTATTAGCTAAAATTTCCAATTGTTTATAATTATAATACCTATCTATATTTCTGGCATTTGTTCCTTTTTTTGTATTGCAAATTGATGAAGGATTTTGCATATAGTGATATTTTGTATTTGGAGTTACTGCTAAAATGTCTGAAAAATATAAAGCAGATAAGGAAAATAAAACATCTTCGTGTAATTTATTTTCAGTAAAAATAATATTATGATTATTTATTAATTCTCTTTTATAAATTTTATTCCAGCAGCTAAAGAAGCGATTTTTTGTATCTAAGCAAAGAGTTAGTTTGTCTTGAATATTTTGGGCGGTTTTATATTCATTATATTTAATATTATATTTACAGAACTTAGGCTTGTGTTTAAGAATATTAGTTGAAACTATATCGGCATTATATTTTTTAGCTGTATTATATAGTTCTTCAAAAAAATTTTCATCAACATAGTCATCGGAATCAACGAAGCCAATATATTCACCTGTAGCAAGTTTTATACCATTATTTCTTGTAGCACCAAGTTTACTATTTTCTTGTTTAATTGCTTTTATTCTCGTATCTTTTTGTACAAATTCTTCAATTATTTGAGAACTGTTATCTGTTGAGCCATCATTGATAACAATTATTTCTATGTCTTTTAGTGTTTGATTTATAAGAGAAGAGAGACATTTATGAAGATATTTCTCAACATTATAAACTGGAACAATGATACTGACTTTGCAACTCATTTGTATAAACTTTCTTAATTTCCGCTTATTTAATTAAACAAAAAACAATATATAGTGTCAATTAAACAGAAGAGAAAAATAGTGATAAAAAGAGGGAGCGGCCGTCGCGAGGAGAGACGAGTGGCAATAAAAAAAGACCTACCGAAGTAAGTCTTTTAAATGGCGGGACCGACGAGGCTCGAACTCGCGACCTTCTGCGTGACAGGCAAGCGACAACTACCATGAAAAACTACATTGAGCATATAAATCAGGATAAAATTATCAATATATGTGTATTAATAAAACAATTGGAAATAGCTGTATAACAAGGTCTTTACATCGTTGACAGTTATAAATTAATTGAGTAACATAAGTATTATGGGGTAAGGAAATGGCTGAAGACTTAAAATTATTTGAAGAAAGCAAAGTTCGTTCATACTATGACGAAAATACTGAACATTGGTATTTTTCTATTATTGATATAGTGGGCATTCTAACGGAAAGTAAAAATCCACGCAGGTACTGGAGTGATTTAAAGATAAAACTTGCTAACGATGAGGGTTTTAGTCAACTGTACGAAAAAATCGTACAGTTGAAATTAATAGCCCCTGATGGTAAAAGAAGGGAAACTGATTGTGCTGATGTTGAAACTCTTTTGCGTATAATTCAGTCCATACCTTCAAAAAAAGCTGAGCCCGTTAAACAATGGCTTGCTAAGGTTGGTTATGAACGTATGAAAGAAATGGCAGACCCAACGGCAGCTATTGATAGAGCAAGAGAAACTTATAAGAAGTTAGGAAGGTCTGATAAGTGGATACAGCAGAGAATGACTGGGCAAGAGACTCGGAACAAATTGACTGACTACTGGAAAGATCACGAAATTACAGAAGGTGAAGAATACGCCATCTTAACTAACATTATTCATCAAGAATGGAGCGGGTTATCTGTTAAGGAACATAAAGATTTAAAAGGTTTGAAATCCCAAAACCTAAGAGACCACATGAGTGAAGCTGAATTAATTTTTACAGCATTAGCAGAACTTTCAACAAGACAAGTAGCTGAAAGCGAAAATGCGACTGGTATGGAAGAAAACAAACATGCTGCTATAAAAGGTGGTAAGGTTGCAAACAGAGCAAGAAAAGACTTTGAAGAAACAACAGGACAAAAGGTTCTAACAGTCGATAATTTCTTACCAGTAAGTAAAAAGCCTAAGCAGATTAAAAAGAAGGATTAATTTAGTTTATTCATAGCTTCGTTAAATTGAGCTTGTCTATTAGCTTTATTAAAGAATGGGAATCCTATAATTTTATAATTATTATCATCAATAAGAGTTTTAACAGGTCTGCCAGATTCTTCAATTTGTAACAAGAATTCTTCTTTCCAAGAGTCTTTTTCTATAAGGTGTGAACCCTTTGGTTCAATAAATATTTGATATTGGTCTGTTGTATTATCTTCTTGTTTTGTCATAATAAGAACATAATCTGGTTCAAAGCGTTCTCCACCATTGAATGAGAATAGTTTTAATTGTCGTTCATTTCTTATCAGATAAACTTTGTCGTACTTGTTTTTCAAGTCTTGTACATGGTCTTTGAAGTAAGCAACAAATTCTTTTTCTTCACTTGTTCCATAATTATCAGTAAATACAAACCAGTCTTCATCAGATAAATTTACTTTTAAATGTTCAGATATAGCACCATGTGATTGCGACACTCCTTGTCCGTCACCATGTGGGTCTGTATAACTTACAGTCTTATCTCTAAAGATTTCATATAATTTTCTAGGTTTGAACTCTTTAGTTCCTTCATAGGTTTCTTCTATAGCAGAAATTTTATTTGAAATCTTACCCAATGCATATTTACATGCCAAATATAATTGCTCGTTCGTAATATTGGTTTCACTTATTCTTATGCTTAACTTGATATTACCAAGATATTTTGGGTCAGTTATAAATTGTTTAATTGATACTAGGTTAGGGTAATAATGTTTAAGGGTATTAAATTTAAATATGTTATATTGCCTTAAAACCTTATGTATTATAGGATAAGGAATATTTGATATAATAAACTCTTTTAATATTCCTCTTTCCCCTGTACTTGTATCATCTTTTGAAGTTTCTAATAGTGTAGTTGTACTTGAAGCCCCTGCGGATAAGTCATAATTATAAATAGTATCTCGCACAGACGGAAGAAGCTCGGTTATAGTATTTCTTGATTTAACTACTCGTTCATTTTCAAATACTAAACCTTGTCTGTATAAATTATCATTCTTGAATTCATCTTTAAGTATATATGAACATTCTTGAATATTATCTGGCATTAAGCCTATACCTCTCATTGCAGTTGTAAGTTCTGAAATATAAGTAGAATTGTTCATACAATGATAATAGAGAGTTTCACATATCCTCAACTCATTTTCTATATCTTCGTCAAATTTACGCAAGAATCTTTCTGCTTTATCTGTTATTGTAAATGGGCAATATCTTGCACCACGACCGATTAATTGTGCTTCTTGAATAGTTTGTTTTCCTGGTCCACCATGCCTTTCTGCACTTCGTGTTTCATAAAGCCTAACTATATCAAATAAGTTAAGAACATCCCACCCCTCATTTAATTGGTCAACGGCAAAGATACATCGTATTAAATTATTTCTATCTTCTAATGAGTTTATTTGTAGTTGATAGTTCCCCTTTTCTTCTTTACTGTTTACGGAAACGCATTTTTCATCTGAAAAATCTTCTTTTATTTCTGCAATTAATTCCTCTGAACTTAAATGATTATCAAAATAGTTAAACATTTTAACAAGCAGTGGATGACTGTTTTGTGTTCGAATCCTTGTAAAATCTGCTTCCGATAAATTTTCAATTAGTGGTCTAAATTGTTCTGTGTAAAACTTTTTGCTTGATTCTATCTTATCACTTTTAAATAAGATTACAGGTTTAATTGTCTTTTTATTATCTTGAAACAACTTTAATCGATATTGACTTAATAAAATTGACTGTAATACCCTATCAATTAAAGGCACATGTGATTGGAAAGTCTTAACTTCCTTTGAATAACGGTCTTCTCTAAACTTTTTCAATGGATAGTCAACAAGTATTTTCTTTTCATACTCATTCATTATATACTGATTTTTTAAGTCGCAAGTTGCAGTAAATTCAAGTAACACATTATCTCTATCTGCATTGAAAATCCTGTTTACAGTTGTTTCCCAATTACTCTTATCCTCTTTTTCACCTTTAGTTAAGCCCTTTTTTGTTTCTATATTTAAGTGGTGAGCTTCATCTGCTATAAGCACAATTTTCTTCTCGGCAAAGTCATCATCTGTCAAACCATTTTCTTTAAATTGGTTAAGGCTCATGTGCAACCCTTGAATAGTTGTAAAACAGATGTTTATATCATCTTTATTGCAACCTTGAAAATTATCTACTGTACGGATTTTAATTTGTTCACCGTCAATATTTATTTCATCATTGAATAAGTATTTGCTTGAAGTTTGATTTATAAAGTTATCTTTGGTTTTTTGTACAATATTATCCGTATTAACAAAGAACAAGAAATTTCTATAACCTTTTTTGTATAGATACAAGATAAGTCCTGCCATTATAAGAGTTTTACCACTACCAGTTGCCATGTGCAATAACACTTGAGATGGTTTACGACACAGTTTTTCACTTTCAAAGTATGTTATAAAGTTTCTAAAAGCCATTTCTTGATATGGTCTGATAGAATATTTTTGAGTAAGATTTCTTACTACATACTTAGGTAATTCCTTATATGCTTCTGGGACATACTCTTTAATAGTATTTATCTCTTCAAATAAGAATTTACCCATGCTTATACTTCCTCTCCATAAAAACTTCTTGCAAAGGCTTTTTCTTCTTCTGTTACAGCAAGGTCTTCATCTTCCATATCACAATAATTAACATATAACAGATTCTTGTCTAATACTTGAATTAAGAAATTCCGTTTGTCATCTATTGATAATTCTTTAAAGTCTTGTTCGGATTCTCTAAGTTTGTTAATATCAACTTTATAACTAATAAATTCAGATTCAGTAATTTCTTTATACAAGTCTTTCAGCTTGTTATCATCTGCAACTTGTATTTCATCTATATACTTATGGTTCAGCTCTTTCAATTCACAGTAAACAAAACTTCCCCCACCTTGCCAGTTAACAGCTTTTGATATTCCTGTTTCATCTCCTCTTAATACATTCTGTACCCGTTTTACACTATTAATTTCACCATAATCTAATTGTTCAATACCAATCCATTGACGATTGATTTTCTGTGCAACAGCTCCTGTTGTACCTGTTCCAAAGTGAAAATCCAATACAATGTCTTTTTCATTAGTACACATTTCAATAATTCTTTGTAATAATTTTTCTGGTTTTTGCCCTTGAAATCCTATTAATTCTGTCCTGTATCTATCTGTTGAGTATATATCTATCCACCAATCCTCTAATTTTTTCCCTCTTGCTTCAACTTCCTCTTTAAAAGATTCTTTTGTTTCTGTACTACCAAAGACTTGTCCAGTATTGTGAACCCCACTTTTATGAGCTATGTATGGCATATTAATTTTAGCCTCATTTGTTTTACCATAAAATAATATATCATCATGTTTTCTTGGTAAAAAATCTGTAGCTCCAGCTGGTCCTGTATAACACCATACAATATTATTCTTAAAATTATCTTTGCCAAAAATCTCATCCATCAATATTTTACAATAATGACTTTCGTTAAAATCTAAATGAACTAATATGCAACCATTATTCGATAGTAATTGTTTAGCTATTAATAGTCTGTTTTTCATAAAGGTTAGCCATGTAGAGTGATTGAAATTATCATTATATCTGAATGAATCTTTTTCTGTATTAAATGGAGGATCAATATATATGCACTTAACTCTGCCTTCATATCTTTTTAATATTGAAGATAATGCAAGCAAATTATTGCCTTTAATTAGTAAATTATCTGTATCATTAAATTCAGTTATAGATTCTTCTCCGTCTTTAGTATATTTTTTCATATTTGTAAATACTTTTGGAGCAAGAAGTCTATCAACATCATCTGGGGCAAGTAATTCATTGTAAAATATTTCACCCCTTTTCTGGTCTTCTTTTGTTTGTCCGCCTTCTAACACACAGTCTTTATAAGGGAACGATAAAACAACATCATTTTTAGATGAAATAAATTGTTCTCTACTATCAATAAGTCCGATAGTATTCTTAAACCTTGTATATGAATCTTGTAAGAATGCTTTGTTATTTACTGCCCAACCAAAAGCAGTCTTATCAAAAACTAAAGTTCCATCAATATCTACAAAAAACTTTTCTTTCATTCTTTCATTAGATAAAAGCAATTTAATCAAGTCTTTATCCATTTTCATGGCACATTCATAAACTTTGTTTCTCAAAAGGTCTTTGCCATTATCAGCGTAAAATCTCTTGTCTGGATCATTCTCTAACAAGTCTAATAGCTCGAAATAAAATCCTTCTCTCTCTTCTGTCATAATTTATCCTTTGGTTACAAATATACCATCCTAACAAATCTTAATAAAAATCCCCAAGTAGTACATCATTCAGAAGATTGAATAATATCTAATAACTATTCTTTTCTATTCTTTGTTAAATCAACGAACAAAAAACTTTTCTTGTTATTCTTTTTCTCTATAGTTTTTATTTTCTACATCATTAAAAATTTCTATACAAAAATTATTATAAATATATCTTGAACTAATACAAAATCTTCACTTCTATAAATATATATAATCAGAAGTTATTATTTGTAATTGAAAGTATAGCGGCCGTCGCGAGGAAAGACGAGTGGCAATAAAAAAAGACCTACCGAAGTAAGTCTTTTAAATGGCGGGACCGACGAGGCTCACTGTGTCTGTTTGCGGGGCAGAAAAAGGTGACTAAATGTCACGTTTTTCGTGGAGTAGGAACAAAAAAAGAGAAAGAAAAAGAGAGCAAAAAGAGGGAGCGGCCGTCGCGAGGAGAGGCTAGTGGCAATAAAAAAAGACCTACCGAAGTAAGTCTTTAAATGGCGGGACCGACGAGGCTCGAACTCGCGACCTTCTGCGTGACAGGCAGACACTCTAACCAAACTGAGCTACGATCCCATTGCTTTCGAAATTTATTATATGCGGAACAAAAAAAAATTGCAATACATTTTTTGTAATTATTTTACTAATAATCTTTTTGCAATATAATGAAATATATAATTATACAGGATTACGAGGAAAATTATGAATAAATATTTATTGGAAATAGGAACGGAAGAATTAGCTTATAAGTTTATTCCTTCTGCTATGGAACAATTAAAAAATGAATTTTCTAAAACTTTGGAAGAAAATGAAATTAAATTCTCTGATATAAAAATTTATGCAACTCCAAGAAGACTTGCTGTTTTAATTGAAGATGTTGCTGAAAAACAAGAAGATGTACAAAAAACAGTTAAAGGTCCTATTGCAACTATTGCTTATGATGAAAACGGCAATTTGACAAAGGCGGCATTGGGTTTTGCTAATAAAAACGGTGTTAATCCTGAAAATTTATATAAACAAGATAATTATGTTTGGGCAAAAATTGAACAAAAAGGTAAAGATACAAAGGAATTATTAAAGGCTGTTGTACCTCAAATTATATTGAAATTAAAAGGTACTCACTTTATGAGATGGGCTGATTTGGATATTAAATTTCAACGTCCTATCAGATGGATTGTTTCTTTATTTAATAATGAAATTGTTGAATTTGAGGTTGCGAATGTTAAAGCTTCTAATGTTTCAAGAGGTCACAGATTTTCTAAAACGGAAGTTGAAATTAAAAATCCCGATGAATATTTGACAGTACTTGAAAATGCAAATGTTATTGCTGATGTTGCGAAACGAAAAGAAGTTATAACAAAACTTGCTACTGAAAAAGCAAAAGAAATCGGTGCAGATATTGTTATTGATGAAGACTTATTGGATGAAGTTACTTTTATCACAGAATGGCCGATTCCTGTTATTTGTTCTTTTGAAGAAAAATATCTTCAAATACCTGAAAAAGTTGCTGTTACTGTTATGGCGGTTCATCAAAGATACTTCCCGCTTTATAAAGACGGTAAACTTTTAAATAAATTTATTACAATGAGCAACTATGTCGGGGATGTTTTTGAAAACATTAAAGCCGGTAATGAAAGAGTTGTTAGAGCAAGACTTGAAGATGCTGTCTTCTTTGTACAGGAAGATACTCAAAAACCGCTTGCTGATTATTTAGAAGAGTTAAAGGGAGTAACTTTCCAAAAAGGTTTTGGCTCTGTTTATGATAAAACTCAAAGAATATGTAAACTTTCAAAAGTGCTTGAAAAACAATTAGGAATTGATAATTCAAATGTTGAAAGAACAGCTCTTCTTTGTAAAGTTGATTTAGTTACTAAATTGGTATTTGAATTTACTGAACTTCAAGGCTATATCGGTGCGGATTATGCTTTAAGAAGCGGAGAAACAAAAGAAGTTTCAACGGGTATTATGGAACATTATTTCCCGTTGAATGCTGATTCTGAACCTGCTGAATCAATTGAAGGGCAAATTGTCGGTATTGCAGATAAGATGGATACGGTTGTTACTGTATTTGCGGACGGTAAAAAGATTTCTGGCTCTCAAGACCCATTAGGCGTAAGACGCGCAACTTTGGGTATCTTAAAAACGGTTCTTCAAAAAGATTTGAATGTTAATATTACAGAGCTTTTAAAAGAAACAATTAAGCTTCTTCCTGTTCAAGTTGAAGATGAAAATAAATTATTTGAAACAATAAAAGATTTCTTTGAACAACGTTTAATTGTATTCTTATCAGATAAATATAAACACGACGTTCTTGAAGCTTGCATTAGCAACAAAGATGTTTTAAGTGATTTAAAAGACTTTATTAAACGTTTAAATATTGTTTCAGATATTATTAAAAAAGACAATTATGCTCAATTCCATGAGGGGGTTAACCGTATCATAAGACTAATTAAGAACGAAAACAATTTTGCTTCAGTTGATGAAAGCTTATTTGTTATTGATGCTGAAAAGAATTTATGGAATGCGGTTAAAAATATAGATGAAAATGCTTTATCTTATGAAGAATTAGAAGAAAAATTGGTTGGTGTGATACCTGCTATATCAGAATTTTTTGATAAAGTTTTAGTTATGGATAAAGATGAAAAAATTAAACAAAACAGATTGAGCCTTCTTTATTCGATAAAACAAAAATTTGCTAAGATTGCGGATTTTAGTAAAATTGTTTTCTAAATTGAATATAACAAAAATAAAAAAGTCTGAATTAATCTTCAGGCTTTTTTATTTTTGTTTAGTTTGAATTCTTTGAGAATTAACATTTTTATATTGAGTTAAAATCTAACCTACGGACTTATGAAGAATTAGAAGAAAAATTGGTTGGTGTGATACCTGCTATTTCAATATGTAGGGTGCAAAAAGGTACGTTTGCACCAAAATCAAAAAACATGATAAAATTCATAAATGCCAAATTATAAACGATTATATGTCGATGGAAATAATTACATCTTTTTTACGATAGTCACACAATATCGTATAAAAATATTAATTTCAAATATAGAATTATTAAGATACAAATGGAATAAATGAAATTGAGTTTGAATAGATTTTATTGGTGCAAACGTTCCTTTTTGCACCCTACTTGCTGGATAATCTTTTAAATCTTGATTACAATTTGTCATAGTACCTCTAATCTTACATTCTATTTACTAAATAATTACATTCTTTTTTTAGGAGAGTTGTTATTTCTTTATTTTCTTCAAAACCAGACTTAACAGCTAGTTCATATCTGTCAAAAATTTCTTTATTCTCACAAAAAGTAACTTTGTTATATTGATAATCCATTTTTATAATATTTGATGAAAAATTTCCCAAGAAAGTGCCAATAGAACTTTGAAACATTTTCTGGTAGCGAGTTTTTCCAAAAAATGATCTATATTGACGACTATTTGTATTTTCTTCAAATAACCATATATCATCATACGATAATAAAATATATCTATAATCATTTAATAAATTTATATTATATTCAGAATCTGCGAATGCTATATATGTAGATGCTAAGTATGGATAAAGTGCCAATCTGTTTGGTATTTTGTACTTGCGCGTAGCACCATTAACGTCTAAAAAATATTCTAATGATTTTTCTCTGTCTTTATATTCAATTAAAACTTTATGTAACTCATTAATATATTTTTGTTTATAGTTATTATATTCATTAATTGAATTTTTATTTTCATTACTATGTTTTTCTTTATATTTTATAAATTCTTGATTTATATAATAAAAATTTCCAAGAGCATTATATACATTTGAACTAAAGGAATTATACAAATTTAGATATTGATTAAAAAGATTATTTCTTATTGTACAAGCCAATTTTGAATCTTGAAGTCCTAATTTATCTATGTTTATTAATATTTCATATGTGTATTTATAATTTGCAGTTCTAATAGATAGTAAGGGATTATCCTTAGGAAAATACTGTAAATTTATAATATACGGATATATTAAAATTAGAATAAATATTAATATTTTATGTCCTCTTGTTAGTTTGGGTTTTGTAAGATATACACTACAAACCAGACTCTTCTTTTGTTTTGAATCTACGTTATTCATTTCTATTTCTTTGTTTATTTTTTTTCTATTATTTCTATTTTTCCCCATTTCAAACCATTTTCCTATTTATCTCTTCTTAATCCATACAACAACCTACTAACTTTTAATTAGAAAAAAAGTTTTATGAAGTTATTTCTAATTGATAAGATTCCGAAACAAGTTCGGAATGACAACAAGATATGTAAATTCCTTTTTGTATTTTGTTAAACTCAAAACTACAGACTTTATTTTTATTAATAGCTTATTTTACTATTATTTTCTTGTTCTTGTAAACCCAGATATGTTATAAATGTTACACTTTTAGCTTTTTAAATTAGAACTTAAATAAATCTTTTAATTCAATCTTCAGCACTATAGATGTTAAAATAATTTTATCAAAGCTTAAATTCCGTTTTCCTGTTTCCACCTTAGCTATATGTTCACGATAAACGCCTATTAATTCTGCCAAATTTTCTTGAGTTAGATTTTTTGATTTTCTTATTTTTGCTAAATTTCTTGCAAATTTGTATTTAATTTCTTTAATCTCTGTCTTGTACATACTTTCTGCCTTTCGTCTTTTGTACAAGACAATAAAATTATTAATATAATTTGAAAAATATATATTGATATAATTGTCATGCTGAACTTGTAATAAAAACATAAATTGTCACCCTGAATTTATTTCAGGGTCTTACCAACAAAGTGTAACTGCTTTTAAATAAAATAAGTTCTATGCTTTAATTTAAAATTGGTAAGATGCTGTGGAAAACCAGATATTTTTCTCGAAATCAAAGATTTCGGAAAAAGTAGTCAAACAAGTTCAGCATGACAGTTGAAGTTTATAATTACTTGAAATTATTTTATTTGTTTAAATTCTCAATTATAGCTTTGATATTAGGGTTTGTGATTTTATTTATAATCTCATCTAAATTAATATCATTTAACGCATTAAATTGTTTTAAAGTATTTAAAACTTCACAAATTATAATTTCATTATTAGATTTTAAAAGTTCTTTTAAATGAGGAATGGATTCTGCCAGATTAAATTCTACAAGTAACGGCAACACAGATAAAATTCTATCATCGGTTGAGTATAATTCTGATAAAACATATTCTTTTTGTTTTTCCCAAAAATCATTAGGTTGATTTTTTAATAATTCTGCAACTGCAAAAATTTCATTCTTGGTGTTTTTATCTTCGTCAAAAATATATTCTTGGTTTTCGCAAAACATATTGAATTTTGTTAAAGCATTTAATATAATTTCTGCGATTTTACCAGAATATTCATTTTGGGATTTATTAATATTTATAAGATATTCAAAAACTTCATATAGTTCAAATTGAAAAATATCAGCTAAAGGAAGAATTTCTCCAAAACCTGATAAAATATTATCAATTACAATTAGTGTTTCTGCTTTGTATTCAGAATTTAATAATACAAGCAAGCTTTCCATATATGGAATTTGTCCTGCAATATTTTCGGGCATTTTAGATTTTTTCATTGCCTCAAAAATCTCTTTAAACGGGTAATTTTTACCATAAGCGGTGAAAAACTTAACAGCTTTTAATTGCTCAAAATCGTCTTCTAAAACAAGATTTTCTAATGCTATATCAAAAGAAATATCATCTCTCATTTGCCCAAGGGTTTCTGCTGCGTTATAACTTAAATATTCATCATCACAAAAAGCATATTTATTAAGAGGTTCAAGTGCTACAGTATCAGGAATATAATAAAAATATTTTGCAGCGTATGTTTTTTGTGCATCTGTACCTTTTTCAAGCAGTTTAAAAATTTCATCTGTAACATCTTCATTTGCATGTTTTGCTAAAATACTTGCAAAAAGATCATCATAATATACAGAATATAAATCAAAAAACTTTATTATATTCATAAAGTTATTTTTTGATACGGCTTTTTCTATTCTTTTACAAACATTATTTCTTACAAAATCAAAAAGATAATCTGATTTTTCAACAAGCATTTTAAATAATTGAAGGTCTGCTTGATTTACAAGATAATCAGCAGCTTCTTGTGCTTTTTTTTCATCTTTGCCTGTTAGATTTTTTAAATATAAATCAAGATTTTCCATAAATTTATTATAAATTGAATAATGCGCTTTTACAAGCTAATAAAAAACCCTTGAATTATCTTCAAGGGTTTTTTATTTCATTATACTGGTTTTTTATTCTTCAATATATTCTCTTGTAATTGTTTTAGTTTGTTGAACGTAGTCATTATATAAGCTGCAATCAACTTTTAATTCAACTAAAACATCTTCGTTAGCTCTAGCTTTGAAATTAACCCCTGGAGTTAAGAAACCGGTTGCTAAACCAACACCAGCACCAACCGGGAAACCAATTGCCATACCATCACCAGAACGGTCATTAGCTTCACCAACAGGAAGACCAACTGCTACGCCGCCAATAGCTGCACCAGCTACAGTATATTCTAATGGTTTTAACCATTTGTTTTCAGATAAAACACCTTCATTATTATTTAATACTCTTGCAATAAATGGATATTCATGTCCATTTGGGAATACCATTTTTTCAAAATGTAAATAAACTTCAGCGTTTTTATTAATCCATCTTTTATCTCTTAATTCTGCAACAGTTGCATATAATTTTGTATTTGCAGGAATTAATAATGTACCTTCTTTTGTAACAATATCTTTTTTGAAGTAGAAAGGAATTACATCGCCAACTTTATGTTTTGTAGAATTGAAAGATTCTAAGAAAGAAACTCTAAATACATTTTTAGCTAAAATAATTCTTCTTAAGTTTGTAATGTTAACTCTGTCTACTGCAGATTTACCATAGTTATCTAAGTGCTCAACAGATAATATATATTCTTGAGGTTCTTGTGGTTCTTGTGCAACATCAGCATTATTATCATCCCCTGCATTTGCATCAGCTTTATAGTTAGGGTCAACTAAATCCATAGCTCTCATTAATCTAGCAAGTAAAACGGCAGCTTCTGCTCTATTTAATTCTCTATTAGGATTTAATTCTGTTTCCAAAGGATAGTTGATGTACAAGCCATATTTAATAGCTTTAGAAAATGGGAAAATGCCCCATTCAGGAATTTCTTTTGAATCTGCAAATTGATTTAAAATTGCTGTATCAATATCAGTATCAACTGTGATATGGCTCATAATAGAAGCTGTTTCAAGCTTTGTAATAAATCTTTGTGGTTTAAATTCACCATCTGTATAACCATAAATTAAACCGAATTGTTCAGCTCTTGCGATTGATGGGTAACCAAAAGTTTCTTGTGTTACATCTGAATAATTTGGAACAACATTAATAGGTGCTTGTGCAAGACCTAATGCTCTTAATAACCATTCAGTCCAATCAACCCTTGTTACACGTTCCATTGGTTTATAAGTATTGTCACCATAAATTGGTACAATATTTTTTGTAACTACGTCTTCAATTTCTTCTGCTGCCCAGTAATCATCAGGAATATCAGTGTAATCCTTAGCAAATGCAGTAGAAATACCTGTTAACAACAATGTCATACTTAAAAAGACAGTTGCTAAATTCTTTCTAAAATTCATTTTTACCTCACTTAAACTATTTATTATAAATATACTTATTCCATAATATATACCCAAATTATAAGTTAAAATGTTTTTTTAGGCAATAAAACTACGTATAATAGTGTAGAAACATTAAAAAAATTGTATAATATTATAAAGTTCTTTTAATATATTAAGGTGCAAATGTTAAAAACCTTTTTTTAAGGGAACATAACTAATTATAAAGAGAAGGGTTTATTTAATTATGAAAGAAAATTTGAAAAATTATTTGTGTTCAACATTAGTTATGTGTTGTTTTTGTTCTTGTTCCGTTTTTGCACAAGATGATGCTCAATATACTGATAAAAAATTGCAAAAATGTGTTTCTCAATTAAAAATGGAAGGGCTTTCAGATCATTATTTAGTACAAATTGAACAATTAACATATCAGCAAGCCCAAAATAGACAATTTGATAAAGCATTAAATACAGCACAATACTTGATAAATGCGAGTAAAAAATATTATGGTGCCAATCATCCGCGTACAGGTTTTGCCTATATAGCCAGAGCTAGAATTTATCAATATATGGCACTTTTCAATAAATCAATTCAAGATTTAGATATTGCTAATTCAATTTATGAAAAAAATCCTAATGATTTTGATTTGGCAAACAATGTAATGTTAACATATGCAATGCAATATAACTATGTGCAACAATATTCTAAATCAATTTCATACTTGCAAAAAACGCTTTCAAAAGAATACCAATATAATGGTATGTCCTATGTGTATAATGATCTTGCAAATGCTTATACTCAATCAAAAGAGATGAAAAAAGCATTAGAATATTATGACAAACAATATAAAGATTTGGTTTCTAATAATTTAGCTGTAAGTCAAAATATGTTTTATTATTACTTATCGATAGCAGGATTGTACCAAAATATAGGTTTATATCCTGATGCAGCAAAAAATTTAGAGAAAGCTGAAAATTTATTAGCACAGTTGGATGATTCTAATAAAAGTCTATTGATATCTTTAAATAAAGCTAAAATTATGTATCTTAATGAGGTAAGATATTTTGACGAATCAATAGCTTTGCTTTCTGAAACTGAAGCATTGGTAGAAAAATATGGCAGTACACATGATAAAGAACATATAAAAACTTATTATATTGATTTGTACAAGGATAAAAAAGAATATTCTAAAACATATAAGTATTTTAATGATATTGAAAAATTATATAGTAACTTGCCGCAAGATTCGCTTGCAACTTTATTCCCTATTTTAGAGAAAAAAATTGAAATGTATAAAGATATGCAAGAGTTTAATAAATCATGTGAGGCTCTTTGTAATGCACTTAGAAAATTAGAAATGCAAAAAGAAAATACACCTTCATTATATGCATATTTCTTATTGAAAAAATTTGATTTAAATAAAGATGAAAATAAATTAGATGAAGCAAAAATTGCTTTAGATACAGCATTTGAATATTATAAGAAATCGGTTCCTGAAAATTCTTATGAGTATTTTGAGGTGTATAAACGATACGGTCAATTAAATGCTCATAAAGGCAACAGTATAGAAGCATTAAAGTATTATAATAAGGCAAAAAATATTAATATTGCATTATTAGGCGAAGTTAATCGTGATCTGGCAGATATATATGCTGATATTGCAAATAATGTTGATAATGAAAAAGATGCAATTGCATATATAAATAAATCTATAGACATAAGAAAAGCTTGCTATGGTGAAAAACACCAAAAAGTATATAGTAAGTTAATAAACAAGTATCATTTATACAATAAATTTGAAAAGCATGATGAAGCCGCAAAATTGCTGGAACAAATAAATAATGATGTAAATTCAAAACAAATCAAAGGTGATACTGGTTCTTCCATTGATTATCAATTAAATCTTATAAATGCGTACAATGCATTATCTAATAATGATACTGCTAAAGCTGAACTATATGCAAATAATGCATTGAAATATGCATTAACGAAAAAAAATAAAAAACAAATATATGAGATAAAATATCATATATATTCTAATACCGGAAATAAATTAAAAGCAGAAAAATATAAGAAATTAGCAGATATTGCATAGTTCAATAAAAAAGACTGATTGTTATCAGTCTTTTTTATTGACAAAATATAGAAAATATGAGAATATCTCTTAAACTTTATTACTGAGGTGTATTTTTGTTTGAAAAATTAAAAAAAATTATATTTAAAAGTTATTCGCTTGACGATTTGGGTCAAAAATATTGTACAAACAAAGCAAGTATTAATAATTGTTTAAAAACATATAACTATTTAAATCATTATGAAAAGCTATTTAAAAATATGAAAAATCAAAGATTCACACTTGTTGAATTTGGAGTTCATAAGGGCAGCTCTGTTCAAATGTGGAGTGAATATTTTAAAAAAGCGCAAATAATAGGTGTGGATAAATCGTTAATAAATTTGAAAAATAAAAGAATACAAATAATTCAAAGGAATATTTTAACGGAAACAGAAGAGTTATATAGTGAAATAGAAAAGTATTTTGGATCTATAAATATAATTATAGACGATTGTATCCATTCTTGGAAATCGCAAAGAATGCTTTTTGAAAAGTATTTTCCTCTATTGAATTCCAAAGGTATTTATATAGTAGAAGATGTAATGTTTGACAAAAAAGGCGCTATTGAAATTGATGATTTTGAAGAAAATTCAGATAAAGAAATTTCCTTTACGGAATATACAAAGAAATTGTTGGAATTTTTACGGTATCCATATATATGCAGAGAAGAATGGATGCTGAATGATATCTTTTTAACTACTAAAAAAGCTGATGAAATAATATATTCGATTGAAAGTATAATGTATATTCCCGGGGCAATAATAATTACAAAAAGATAAAAAGAAGACGGAGTTTAAACTCCGTCTTCTTTTAAATGGTGGGCGTGAAGAGACTCGAACTCCCATGCCGAAGGCGCTTGATCCTAAGTCAAGTGCGTCTACCAATTTCGCCACACGCCCATATTCAATTTTCAATATAACTAATTTAACACATTAAAAAATAAAGTCAATTAATTATTCTGCAAAAAATGAACCTGGGGGGATTCGAACCCCCGACCAATTGATTAAGAGTCAACTGCTCTACCAGCTGAGCTACAAGTCCATAAGTCAATAATACCGTATCATATAGATAATTGCATGTCAATTAAAATTTTAGTTGTTTGATCTGTTTAATACCTTTTTACAATAATTTTAATTATATTTGCATTATAGTTTTAGTTATTATATAATCAACTTGATTAGTTTAGTTTTACTATTAAAAATGGAGAAAAAAATGAAAAAGATTTTAGCTATGTTTGCTGTATTTTTCATGATGTGTGCTTTTAATGCTGCGAATGCTGCTGTTTACAGTGATGTTCCTGCAAATTATTGGGCAAATAAAGAAATTACAGCTGTTGTAAATGATGGTGTACTTCCTCTTAAAGGAAATGCTTTCTTACCAACTAAAGATGTTACAAGATCAGATTTTAACTCTGCATTATTAAAAACATTAGGTCACAAAACAGCTTCTTTATCTGAAAAAAATCCTTTCTCAGATGTTGTTTCTTCTAGAGCTGATTATGGTGATATTTTATTATCTTCTAAATTAGGTTTAATTTATGGTTACAACGATGGTACTTTTAAACCTGATAGAATCATGACTAAAGCAGAAGCTGCTTCTGTTATCAGCCATATTACTAAAGATTTCAAAGGTAATACAAAATCTTTAAATCAATTCAAAGATAAAAACGCTATCCCAGCTTGGGCTACTCGTCAATATGCTAAAACTATTGACCTAGGCGTTTATGTTAACTATCCAGATGCTGATGAATTATTACCAAATAAAAACTTAAATAGAGCTGAAGCAGCTGTTTTACTATATAAATTAAAACAACAAATCGGCGCTGTAAAAGAACAATACGTTAGCAAAGAAACAGTTCTTAGAACTGAACATTTAGATGTAACTAAAAAAGCTGAAGTTGATACAGTTAAAATTACATCAACTAGAAAAATTGTAGAAGCTAAAAATATAATTAAAGGTTATTTCTATACTTATTTTACTTCTAAAGATGTTCAAGTTGGTGATACAGTTACTTTCACAGCTAAAAATGATATCTATACTGAAGAAGGTACTTTAGTAATTCCAGCAAAAACAACAATGAAGGCTAAAGTTGCTTCTGTTGAACCTAAAAAATGGTGGAATAAAAATGATAAAGTTACTGTAGAATTTGAATCAATGACTTTACCTTGTGGTGTTTGCGTTCCATTTAAAGCAGAAGTTATCAATAATAATGGTGTTTTAACAGAAAATAGATGGGCTAAACCTGTTGGCTATACAGTTGCTGGTGCTGCTGTTGGTGCTGGTGCTGGTGTTGGCGTTGCAGGCTTTACTGGTCACCACCACTATGGTAACGGTGTTGCTATAGGTACTCCTGTTGGTGCTGGTCTTGGCTTATTAACCGGTTTAACTACTCCAGGTAGAACATATAAAGCTAACGATGGCGACTTTGTTTGGTTAGAATTAACTCAAGATTTATCAATTCCTAACTAATCAATATTTATGAAAAAGAAAAAACCTCTTGAATTTTCAAGAGGTTTTTTCATGCACTTGAAATATAAATTTGTTCCTGTTAGTATTTAACTATAAATAAATTAAGTTTAAAGGTGGTGAAAATAAATGCCAGAAATTAGAGTTGGTGATAACGAAAGTATTGAAAGCGCTCTAAAAAGATTTAAGAAAAAAATCCAAAAAGCAGGTATACTTTCTGAAATCAAACGTCGTGAACGTTATGAAAAACCAAGTATAAAGAAAAAACGTAAATCTGAAGCAGCTCGCAAAAGACGCGTTTAATATAGATTATAAAAAAGAGAACCACAATTGTGGTTCTCTTTTTTATTTCTTATTTTTCTTTTTTAAATATGCCAAACAATTTTAATAATCCTTTGACTTTCCCCATAATTCCTGTTTTCTGTGTTGGTCCGGGCAAAGCTAACGGTTCAGATTTTACCGAAATTTGATTATGTGATTTTGGTGAATTAATTACTGCTAAAGATTTTGGCTGATTAATTGCTAATGCTGTAGGATTTTTGTCTATTACTGCTAATTCTGTTCCATTGTTTTTCGCAATCGCTAGTGTTGTACCATTTGAGTCTGCTGGTGTAATTTCACAAAAATCAACATCAATTATGTCAAGTTTTCTACTAGAATTACCTTTAGGTAAACCATTTTTCTCAAGAATAGCAAGTTCTTCAGGTGAAACAATTTCTGCTTCGACTCTTGGTATGACTGCAGGTTTATTCGATGCAGCACCTTTTATACTATTCATTGCAGTTGATAACTTAGATGATACACCAGAAACACTTTTTGAAATATTTTTAGGTGCACTTTTTATACAGTTTTTTATTGCAGCAAAGGTAGACATTTCTTTTGCTCCTTGTACTCCAGCTGTTTTTAAGGCAGATTTAGCGCCAGCAGCAGAAACACCTACAGTAAATGTTCCTGACCCCATATCTTGCCAAGCGTTTGCTGCTTGTTCATCTGTTGTGGCTTTAGCTTGTTTGTATATTCCTTTTCCAATTTGAATACCACCTCCAAGAAGTCCTGCTGCTACCATTACTGGTGCTGCCGCTCCTCCTGTCGCGGCAATTAACGCTGCACCACCAATTATGGATGCTGCCGTTAATGCTATATTCTTTGGTGAAGAAAACATTGTTTTAACAGGTTTTATTATACCTTTTCCAAAATTCTTCATTTTTTCTTTAAAAGAAATTTTTCCATCATCTTTGCCATCTTTGCAATATTTTGATGTTTTTTCTAATTTATCATTTGTTATTTGTCTTGATAGTGCAGAATTAGAATAATATGGTTTTTTATATTTTGTAGATTTGACACCCCAAGACTCTAGAATTTGCCCTGTGAAATCACATAAATTTGTATCTACATAATTTGGTATCATAAATCCTCGATAAATTTTGCCTATATTTATATAAAAAATTTTTATATAGGAAATTGCTCATTTGTAAATTAAATGTAAATCTATGTAATTTAAATAAATTTTATTTCAACTTTTTTTATATATTTATTTTCAAGAAGATTTGCTATCTTCTTTATAACATTTCGTCTTATTTCTATTTCAACAGGTAGATCAGGATTATAGTGAGCTTGATTTAATTTAACTCCAACCATTAATTTTATTTCATCACTTTCTAATAAGAATTTTATAAGTTTGCCTGCTGAATCATTAATAATTTCACCACTTTCAAGATATTCTGCTGCTTTTGTTAGTGTTAAAATACCTTCTGTAACTAAATCAATACCTTTTATGTATGAAATTGCAGGTAATTTCCCTTGATTTATGTTTCTATCTGATTCAATTTCTAAATTTAATTCTCTTGCAACAAGATTGGCAGTTGTTCCTCCTGCAATTGCCTTTTTACCATCAAAATTATAAAAAGCATTAGCATAAAAATTATCTTGTTCATTGTCAAACGGAGGTCCCGTAAATAATATTGCTTTTCTTGGCTCTCTAAAATAAAAACAAGCAACAGAGGTATCATCTTTTAACTTATGTTCAGGAGTAATTAATTCAACTTGCTTTACAATATATTTTGTTAATTCATCTGATGATATATAAGGATTTTCTTTTAGCTTATTTTGTACTATTTTTATTAATCCTTCTCTGCAAATACCGTCCCTTAATTCTTTAGAACCTAAAGCAGCTTGAGTAACGCCATCAGAACAAAAGATTATTCTGTCACCAAGTTCAGCTTTAAAGTTATATATATGCATGTGTCTGTCTGGAAAATTTTTTGAGGTGATAATTTTATATGCGGGTTCTAAAACTTCATTATTTCTAATCCATAAAAATTCTGGATTGCCTTCTTCAACAATTTTTATATGACCTTCTTCGTTACAGTCAAGGGCTGAAAATGTTGAATAGCTTATTTTTCTTACTTGGCAAACCGGTAATGAATTCATAATAGTTTCACATGCTGATTTTATATCAGATTGAGCTTCTATAAATTTTAAAAGCATAGTAGCTGTCATACAGGCAAGAATATTAGCTTTAATACCGCTGCCAAGACCATCTGATAATACAGAAATTACTCTGCCTGTTTCTTTATATCTTTTGGATATAAAGTAATCACCATAGGCATTTTGGTTATATTTTTTCTTTTGATTGCAGCTGATATCAATAAACATTTTATTCTCCATCGGGTGTATTTTCATAATCTCGAGCAATTGAATCTAATAAAATTTCAGTTTCAACCATGTGTTCACCTAATAAACAAGCTATTTCTTGAACAGTTGCTATATTTTTTGTTATAACTTCTCTTGCTTTTTTTGCAATTTTTTCTCTATCTGTTTCTGATTTTGTTACATCAGTTATTACAGCACCTGCAATTTCTCCTTCTTCAATTGTAAATGCACTGATATCATATAATTTATTTGCAATTGCATAATGTTCTTTGTGTATATCTGTATTTGAGTTTAATGCTGATTTTAATATATCGCCGAATGAAATAATTCTATCAATGTCAGCACCTTTTAATGTATCTTCTTCTTGTGAATAAACATCATACATATCTGAACAAAACATTTTTAGAAAAGCATTATTATATTCTAAGATATTTAGGTTTTTATCTATCATTACAACTGCTGCAGGCATACATCTAATCATTGCTGCTGCTTTTTTTGTAGCAATTTTTCTCATATATGAAACACACATTGAAGGTTCTGCATTTCCTGAAATTAGTGCATTAGCAAAATCTCTACAGGTTGTATAGCCGCAGCCCGAACAATTTAATTCATCTTCAATTGATGTTTTGCCAATTCGTTTCAGCGCATTTTCTATTTCGTCAGCATTATATTTTTCTTTTTTTATCGGATTTGATGAATAATCCTCTTTTACAACAATTTCTGGTTTTTGAGGCACAAGAGTTCTATATTGTGTTGTTGTTAGAATTTCATTGCTTATGGTAATTACTCCTTTTTCTGAAGAAAGACAAGGACCATTAATACATCCGCCTTCACAGCCTAATGCTTCTATAAAGATTGTACCTTTTATTTTATTTTCATCTAAACCTTTTAACGCTTTATCAAAATTATTAAGTGAACTTAAGCTTATTAATGATATTTTATTCTCATCAATTCCAACTTTTCTAATTGTATCAAGCATTCCGCCTTCTATTGGATACAATGCACCTTCATAAGCAGACTGCGGAATAAATTCTGAATTTTCATTTTCTTCTATATTATTAAACTCAATTGATTCTTCTTTTAACCATAAATTTAATTCTTCAAATGTTAAAGCTGCATCAATTAAATTTTGATGTGTATCTGATTCTTTTTTCTTTGCAATACAAGGTCCAATAAATACAACAGAAATATCATCGCCATAAGTTCTTTTTAGTAATCCGGCATGTGTTAAAGCTGGTGACACTATAGGTACTATATTTTTTGTAAATTCAGGTCTATATAATCTTATGTACTCAACAATTACAGGACATGCGCTTGATATATATAAAGAATTATCTTCATTTTTATTTAATATATTTGCACATTCTATAGATACTTCCTGCGCACCTAATGCTGTCTCACTAACACCTTCAAAACCGAGATGTTTTAAGGTGCTAATAAATTTATTTTTAGAAATATTATAAACTCCAATCCAGCTTGGAGCTAAAGATACATATACCTTTTTATTTTGGAATAATAATTTTTTTACTTTATCTATGTCATTTCTTACACGTTTTGCGCTGCTTGGACAAACAGTAACGCAGTGTCCGCAAGCAATGCATTTTTCATTTATAACAGATGCCGAATTTTCCTGTATTTTAATTGCTTTTACAGGGCATTCTCTAATACATTTATAACAATCGTGACATTCATTTTTTAATGTATATACAGGATAAATATTATTCAATTTTATTCTCCGATTTAATTGTCATTAACACTATGATTTACTGTGAATTGTAAAAAGTTACCTATTAAGTTTTCATTCCAAATTTGAATTTCAGAAGGTACATTTAAAACACAAGGTGTAAAATTCCAGATATATTGGATTCCTGATTTAATAAGGAATTCTGTTACTTCTTGAGCATAAGCTCTGGGAACTGTAAGAATAGCAATTTTAGCACCAAATTTTTCTGCAAGTCTTGGCAATTCTTTTAAATTAAACACTTCTTTTTCATTTATTTTTTGTCCTATTTTCTCCGGACTATTATCAAATAATGCAGAAATATTAAAGCCATAAGCTTCAAAATTATCATATTTTGCAAGCGCCATACCAAGATTACCGGCTCCAACAATAAAGGCAGTTTTGACTGTTTTAAATTTTAAAGTTTCTTCTATTAAAACTTTTAAATCGTAAGCTTTATATCCTACCTTGCATTTTCCTTTATATCCTAAAAGAGCAATGTCTTTTCGAACTTGTGTATTATCAACATGCAATAATTCAGCTATTTGCGGACTAGAAATATATTCAATCTTTTTTTCTATATAATCAGTTAAAATACTATGATACAAAGTTAATCTATTAATTACTTTATCTGAAAGAATTTTATTCATTATAAAAAATCCCTAAAAAAGAAGAGGAACGTTTTATAGCGTTCCTCTTCAATAGTTTTATTATTATACAATACCGTTGAAAGCATCAAGATAAATTTGTTTGATTTCAGACATCAACGGATATACAGGGTTAGCACCTGTGCATTGGTCGTCATATGCTAATTCAACTAATTCATCTAAGTTATCCATGAATGTTTTTTCATCAACACCAAAGTCTTTAATAGAATTTGGAAGGTTGATAGCTTTCATTAATTTATCAACAGCATCAATTAATAATTGAACTTTTTCATCATCGTTTTTACCGCCTAATCCAAGTTCATCAGCGATTTGACCATATCTTGATTTAGCGCAAGGGAACTTGTATTGAGGGAATGTTGCTTGTTTTCTTGGAGCATCAGATGCATTGTATTTAATAATTTGTCTGATTAATAAAGCGTTAGCAACACCGTGAGGTACGTGATACATAGCACCTAATTTGTGAGCCATAGAGTGGCATAATCCTAAGAAAGAGTTAGCAAATGCCATACCAGCAATAGTTGCTGCATAGTGCATTTTTTCTCTAGCAATAGGATCATTTGAGCCTTCGTTGTATGAACGTTCTAAGTATCTGAATACTAATTTTGTTGCTTCTAATGCGTTAGAATTTGTAAAGTTAGTAGCCATACAAGAAACATAAGCTTCAATAGCGTGAACTAATGCGTCGATACCAGAAGCAGAAGTTAAGCCTTTAGGCATACCATCAACGAAGTTAGGGTCAACAATTGCCATATTTGGAGTTAATGCATAATCTGCAATCGCATATTTTACGTGAGTTTCATCATCTGTAATAATAGCGAATGGAGTTACTTCGCTGCCGGTACCTGAAGTTGTAGGAATAGCAACCATAGTAGCTTTTTTACCTAATTCAGGGATTCTGCAAATTCTTTTTCTGATATCCATAAATCTCATAGAGATATCTTCAAAGTTTGTTTCAGGTTGTTCATACATTAACCACATAATTTTAGCTGCGTCCATTGGAGAACCACCGCCTAATGAGATAATTACATCAGGTTCAAATGGTTTTAAAACAGCCATTGCTTGGTTAATTGTAGATAATGTTGGGTCTGGTTTTACATCAAAGAATACTTCATGTTCAATACCGATTTCATCAAGAACTCTTGTAATGTTATCAACAGCACCTGAATTGAATAAGAATCTATCTGTAACAATAAATGCACGTTTTTTACCTTCAAGTTCTCTTAATGCTAAATCAATAGCGCCTCTTTTAAAGTAAACTTTAGAAGGAACTTTGAACCATAACATATTTTCTCTCCTTTCAGCAACGGTTTTGTAGTTCAATAAGTTTTCAACACCTACGTTACCTGAAACAGCGTTGCCGCCCCAAGAACCGCAGCCAAGAGTTAATGATGGTTCTAATTTAAAGTTATATAAGTCACCAATACCGCCTTGAGATGATGGAGAGTTAATTAATACTCTACAAGCTGGCATTTTTTCAGCATACATGTTAATTCTTTCTTTAGAACGTTCATCTGTGTAAAGAACAGCTGTATGACCAGCACCACCGTGAGATACAAGTAAATATGCTTTTTCAGCAGCATCTTCAAAATCTGAAGCTTTGTATAAAGTAAGAATTGGTGATAATTTTTCTCTTGAGAATGGATCTTCCCAATCAACTTCTGGTCTTTCAGCTAAAAGAACTTTAGCATTTTCTGGAGTTTTGAAACCAGCTAATTCAGCGATTCTGTGAGCACTTTGACCTACGATATCAGGGTGAGCAGTACCACGTTTTGGATCGATGAATGGTAAATCTACTAATTTCTTTTGTTCTGTTTTATTTAATAAGTATGCGCCTCTGTATTCAAATTCTTTTTTAACAGCTTCATAAACTTTGTCAACAACAACAACAGATTGTTCAGAAGCACAAATCATACCGTTATCAAATGTTTTTGACATAAGGATTGAAGAAACAGCCATTTTGATATCAGCAGTTTCGTCAATTACAGCTGAAGTATTACCAGGACCAACACCTAATGCAGGGTTACCTGATGAATAAGCAGCTTTAACCATTCCAGGACCGCCTGTAGCTAAGATGCAATCAACTGATTCGTGATGCATTAAAGCGTTAGATAATTCAATAGATGGTACATCAATCCAACCGATAATATCTTCCGGAGCACCTGCTTTAACAGCAGCTTCTAATACTAATCTTGCAGCAGCAATTGTACATTTTTTAGCTCTTGGGTGAGGTGAGAAAATAATTGCATTTCTTGTTTTTAAAGCAATTAAAGATTTAAAAATAGCTGTTGAAGTTGGGTTAGTTGTAGGAATAATACCTGCAATTACGCCTAAAGGTTCAGCAACAACTTTAATACCATTAGCTCTATCTTCTTTAATAATTCCGCATGTTTTAGCGTGTTTGTGTTTATTGTAAATATATTCTGAAGCAAAGTGATTTTTAATAATTTTATCTTCAAGAACGCCCATTCCTGTTTCTTCAACAGCCATTCTAGCTAAAGGAATACGAGCTTTGTCTGCAGCTGTAGCAGCAGCTTTAAAGATTGCATCTACTTGTTCTTGAGTATAAGTAGCAAAAATCTTTTGTGCTTTTTTTACTTTTGAAACTAATACTTCTAATTGTTCAAGTGTTTCAACAACATTAGATTGGTTTAATGCTTTTTCTAATGCTTCAACATTTTTTTTGCTTTTTGTAGCCATAATGTTTCGAGTCCTTTCGTGATTAAAATCTCTATTTATAATAGACCATAAAAAAACATGAAAGTCAACGAATTAGCATGTTAAGAAGATGTAAAGAAAAAGTAAAAAATAAATAACAATAAGTAATAAAATTCTGTTTAGAAGTCTGATACTCCAGTTCTATTTTGCTAACTTCAACCAGAGCCCCGTAACTCGCAAGCTCAAACAGACGGGGCTTTGCTGTCGTTTTAGTAAGCAAAATTACGAACTTACATATATGTCTTCTAAACAGAATTTTATTACTTATTGTTATTTATTTTTTATTAAGCATTTAAATTCATTTTATCTGCTTCTTTTGTAGTCATAGGACCATCAGGTTGTCTTAAAATACGTGCAAAATGTTCTAATTTATCAGTAAGCGCTGAACCTCTTCCGCCTTGTTTTGCCTTTATAGCTTTACTTAAAGCATCTGCACTATTTAAACCTTTACCTTGAGCAAGATTTTCAAAATATTCACGTTCATAATCTTGAGTTGCTCTGTATGACCAGTTTCCGTTTGTTGTATTAGGTGTATTAATTCTTCTTCTTGAACCTAAGATATCTGGTAATGTTGCAAATTGTTTTTTAGTTGTGAACATTTCTGCAAAAATTGCTTTAGATAATGATTCTTTTGAATTACGAAGATCATTGTAATCTAAATGTAAATCACCTGCTAAGTAACCTGCACGGTTTTGACCATATTCAACTTGTTCTTGTAATGGGTCATCGTCATGAGTTCCCGGTCCGATTGTATATCTTCCGGGTTGCATATTTTGATATTTGTTGCTGCCATGAGATTCATAAAATTTAACTCTGCCCCATTGGTCGCCGCCATATCTTGAAATATGGATTAATGTTGCGCCTAAATCTTTAACTGCATCTAAAGAATCATAAGAGTTGCCGCCTAATAATTCTAATGATACTTTATCTCGTTTTACACCATTTTTATCAGCAGCGTGTAATACGATATCTTTAATAATACGTTGTCCAACATGTGGTTGATTATCTAATTTTCTTCCTAATTTGTTTCCATTGTTATCGAAAACATCATGACCATTATCGCTATATGGTTCACAAATTGTAGGATTAATTAACTGCCATGCAGCATCTATTCTTACACCATCATAACGTTTGAAGAATAAATCAAATTTATTGTATAATAATTCGCCTGCATCGCCATCTAATTTATCAAAGTTTATAGCCGGTGACCAGCAAGAATATTTGCCATCGCCAATATCGCATCCAAATTCATATTTATCATAGAATGCGCTGCGGTGTCCCCAGAAATCTTTTTGAGAAAAACCAATTTGACAATCACCATCGATATCTATACCTTGTTTATTGAAGTTTGCTTTTGCTTCTTTTTGTTGTTTATCTGCAATGAATTGTACAAATTGTTCATAATCAACAACATTATTACCTGCTTCATCTTTTACTTGTTTAAGTTGTGCAATTCTTTCTTGGTCACCTTCTTTTGAAGCATAAATGTATTGGTCTCTTTGATTCCAAGTTCTCATATCTTGTGAACCATTTGCTACAGCTGCTGCTTCAAATAAAGCATCTTTTTCTACCCAGAAGCTGTTTTCTTTTTTAAATTTAGCGAATTCTTTTTTTAATGGAGATGATTCATCTAATTTTTCAAAACGAGCATAAGCTTTTTGAAGCATTGCTTTTTGACCATCTTCTGAAAAAACATTATCATAATTTACTGTATCGTGGTTTGTTACACGAGTCATATATGGAGATTTTAAATCTTTTGCTGTTAAAAGTCCGCCATATTCTTTTTCATTTAATTTATTTAGGTCAATCATGTGCATGCCAAGAGAAAAACTTGTACCGGAATATGGTGAACGTACTAAATTTGAAATTTCACCTTGTGGTGGTTGTTGTATTGAATTTACACCGCACATTGTTTTTAAGAATGCAGCCAATTCTTGTGCATCAGGAGAGAAACTTGTTCCTATACCTGTATCATTTTTTGAAGATGGAACACTAAAATCAAATATAGTTGCTGTTGTTTTTTCTATACCTAATTGTTTTCTTGCTTCATCTGTAACTTTTACAAATTCTTTTTTCTCTTTGCTTGATAATGCTCTACCAAATGATACATTATTTTGAATAGCAGAAAGTTTCATACACATACTCCTAATTATAAAGACCTGACTATATAATACAAGTAAAAAAAAAAATTGCTATTTTGTTAACTTTTATGTTAAGTAATATTTCCTATTTTTTTAAAATCCGTTATCATAAGAAGGTTGGGAGAAACTGATTATTATGTATGAAAAAACACCTGAGAATATTTTTGGACATACGTTGGTTGAAACCGGCCGTCAAATTAAACTGTTTAATTTAAATTTGTTTTCAAAAAAAGGTTTTGATATTACTCCGGAACAATTTATTATACTTAGTATTTTAGATGATAATTCTAATTTACATCAAATGCAGTTATGCGAAATTCTATATAAAGACCGTTCAAATATGGCAAGATTAATTGGTGTTCTTGAAAGAAAAGGATTAGTAAAAAAACTTCCAAGTGTTGATAAAAGACTTGTTAATAAAATTCAAATTACAGAAAAAGGAAAAGCATTGAAAAATAAAATACTTCCTGTAATAAAAGAATCAAGAAAAGTTTTCTTAAATGGAATTACAGAAGAAGAATTAAATTATTGTATAAATGTTTTTTCTAAAATTCAAAATAATTTAAAAGGATAAAAAATGGAAAAGAATAAACCTCAATGGAGTTCACATTTAAGCTTTATTATAGCAACGGTAGGCAGTGCAGTAGGGCTTGGTAATATTTGGAGGTTTCCTTATATTATGGGAAAAAACGGGGGTGCAATATTCCTTTTAACTTATTTACTTTTAATAGCATTTATTTGTATTATTCCTTTAATTTGTGAATTAGCAATTGGTAAAATTTATAGAACTGATACAATTAATGCATTTAAAGAAATCAATCCAAAATTTAAGTGGCTTGGCTGGCTTTGTATAACGACAGTTATTTTAATACCTTGTTTTTACTTTGTTGTTGGAGGGTGGATTTTAAATTATATATGGATTTTTATTTCTAATAATCTTCCATCTGATTTCTCAAGTTATTTCACATCTTATAGTTCTCAAATTTTTATGCCTTGTTTTTTGACTTTTGTATTTTTAATAATGACTGCAAGTTTTCCGTATAGAGGCGTGAATAAAGGCATTGAGAAAGCAAATAATATTATGATGCCGTTATTTGCATTAATGCTTATTATTATGGCTGTTTATGCTCTAACTCTGCCGGGTGCGAAAGAAGGTTTAGAATTTATGTTTAAACCTGATTTCTCACAATTTAGTCATTCAATGGTTTTAACAGCTTTAGGGCAGGCACTTTTTACTCTTAGTATAGGAATGGGTGCAATTATCACTTATGGAAGTTATATGAAGGAAGAAAGTCATATTGTAAAATCTGCATATACTTTAATTTTCTTTGACACTTTAATTGCTGTTATTGCAGGCGTTATGATATTTCCTATTGTATTTTCATTTGGAGTAACACCATCTGCCGGAGCTTCTTTGGTATTTATAGCGCTGCCTGAAATATTTACAAAACTGCCTTGTGCTTCTTTCGTCGGTTTAATATTTTTTATTTTATTATTTTTTGCGGCAATTACTTCCGGTATTAGCATTTTAGAAACAGCAATATCTGCCTTTATAAATAATTTTAAAATTTCTAGACAAAAAGCTACGGTTTTATTAAGTATAATTGTGGCTGTTGTGAGTATTCCTGCCACTTTATCCTTTGGAATTCTTGACGGAATTAAAATAGCCGATAAAACAATTTTTGACTTGTTAGATTATGTAACATCAAATATATTGTTGCCATTTAATACATTATTAATTTGTTTATTATCAGGCTGGTGTATTCAATCATTATGGAAAAAAATATTCGGAGATAATCTTTTTGGATATATATTTAATATAATATTAAAATTTATAGTACCTATAATTTTAATATGCGTTTTAATTGCAGGTTTGTAATATTTCTTATACGTTTGGCAATTACTCCTATAAAAAAATTTTTATAGAAATATAACAAATGGGAGGATATTATATGGACGTTAGTGGTGTTAATGCTAATATAGCAGCAAGATTTCAACCTTCATCTCCTGCACAAAGGCAAAAAGTTTCATTAGAACAGCTGCCGGATAATTACTCTTTTTCTGGTAATGCTTGTAATGAGAAGATGAAAAAGAAAAATATTATGAAAGCACTAAGTTGTATAGGCTGTAGTTACAACGGGACCATTAATAATAAAACTGCTTATTTTCAAGAAATCAACTCTAAGTCTGGTTTATCTGCAATAAATGGACCGAAAGAAATAACAGGTACAATTGACGATAAATCAATTGTATTAACTAAAACAACAAATAGATCAGGTTTATTTGGTTGTACTTATAATACAAATGGTACATTTGATGGAATGGATTTTAATTTAGATTTTGTTCGTGGTAATTTGCTTAAAGAATCAATATTAAAAGGAACAATTAATGGTGAAGAAGTGGAATTTAAATTCCCTGGTTCAAAAGTTCCTAATGATGAAAAAACGAGAGATCTTTTGACTTCTATATTGATGCTGAATGGATGTGAAGCTAATGCGAAAGGCGGCACATTTTATAATATTCATAATTCGTATTGGAAAAATCAAGAAGAAGCAGAACAATGTTTGATTGCTCAAGAAATGGGGATGATATAAAATTCTTTAATAAAAAAAGAGGAAGTTTTAAACTTCCTCTTTTTTTTACTATAAAATAACTAGTTCATAGCTTTTTCAACAGCAACAGCAACTGCAACTGTAGCACCTACCATTGGGTTGTTACCCATACCGATAACGCCCATCATTTCAACGTGAGCTGGAACAGATGATGAACCAGCAAATTGAGCATCACCATGCATTCTACCCATAGTATCTGTCATACCATAAGAAGCAGGACCTGCTGCAACGTTATCTGGGTGAAGAGTTCTGCCTGTACCACCGCCAGAAGCTACTGAGAAGTATTTTCTACCGTTTTCCCAGCACCATTTTTTGTAAGTACCAGCTACAGGGTGTTGGAATCTTGTTGGGTTAGTTGAGTTACCTGTAATAGAAACATCAACACCTTCTTTAATCATAATAGC
>CAJTXT010000008.1 GCA_910583875.1 uncultured Vampirovibrio sp.
AATTAGACCCTGAAGTTGCTGCTTAAGTTTTATTAAATAGAATAAAAATAAAAAGACCCTCAATTAGGGTCTTTTTTATTTTATTAATAAAAACTTGAATAATAATTTTCTTAGAGTGATAATATTCTCTATAGTTGAAACATAATAACAGTAGAGAAAATGGAATTATTTTTTACAGGGATATTAATACTTATATTAAGCGATGTTTTATCGTTATTTTTTAGTGAAAAATTTAAATTTAAAATTATATCAATAGGGTCATGTGTATCTTCTTTCCTTCTTTTAAAATTACTTCTTTTTAAATCTGAAGTTTTAACCTCATCTTATTCAATATTGCCCTTTGGTAATGTTGTTTTTGAAATAGATTCTTTATCAAGATTTTTTATAATTATTATTTCAATTGTTACTGCCCTTGCTTCAATATATGCTAATGGGTATATGCAGCCATATTTGAATAAAGGTAAAAGAGTTGCTTCACATTGTTTCTTTTTCCCTTTACTAACAGCTGCAATGTTAATGGTAGTAACAGTTCAAAACGCATTTTTCTTTCTTATTATATGGGAATTAATGTCTTTAGCGTCATTTTTTCTTGTTATTTTTGAGGATGATAAAAAAGAAGTTTTATCAGCAGGTATAAAATATTTAATTTACATGCATATATCTGTAATATTTATAATTGCGGCATTTGCTTTAATGTCTGTTTATTCAAACAGTTATGATTTTGTACATTTTAAAAATATGTTTATAGACTATCCTCATTTAAAAGATATTGTTTTCTTATTAGCTTTTATTGGGTTTGGAACAAAATCCGGTTTTGTTCCACTTCATAATTGGCTGCCGGATGCTCACCCCGCAGCGCCTAGTCATGTATCAGCTGTTATGTCAGCTGTTATGATTAAAACAGGAATTTATGGTATTTTAAGAGTTCTGCAAATTATTGGTGAACCTACATTAATAATTGCCTATACTATTTTATTTGTATCTGTTATTACGGCATTATATGGTATTATCTATGCCGTAAATCAAAAAGATATTAAAAAACTTTTGGCGTATTCATCTGTTGAAAATATAGGTCTTATTGGTATAGCAATTGCTGTTCTTTCCTTTGGATTACTTTATCATTATGATTTACTTATAATCTTTTCAATGATTGGGTGTTTCTTACATATTCTAAACCATTCTATATTTAAAAGTTTATTATTTATGGGTGCCGGAAGTGTATATTTAAAAACACATACAAAGAATATTGAATTGCTTGGCGGATTAATAAAAAAAATGCCATATACTGCGGTATTTTTTTTATTTGCAGTAGTTGCGATATGTGCCTTCCCTCCTTTAAACGGTTTTGTTGGTGAATTCTTTATTTATACAGGCTTATTATATATGATGAAAATTTCTTCATCTTCAATATTTGTTCCTGCAATTCTGTCTATTGCTGCAGTTGCTTTAGTAGGAACGCTTGTAATACTTGCAATGTCTAAATTATATTCTATTACATTTTTAGGGTTGCCAAGAAGCGAACATAGTAATAATGTTAAGTCTGATGTTGCTAAATCTATGTTAATACCAATGTGTATATTTGCTTTACTAACGTTGTTTATACCATTATTATTGCCGTATATTACTTTTATGGTTGTTCCGTTTAAAGCTTTTTGTAATTTTAGTTATGGTGCTGATATTGATTTGTTTGCTGTTTTAAACGTATTAATGCAAATGATATATATACCGGTTGTATTAATAGTCTTCATCGGGTTAGTCCTTCTTGTAAGATTTTTGTTAGTTAGAAAATCAGAAAAACATGAAACCTGGGGATGCGGTTATGATAAAGGAAATAATCATATTCAATATACGGCTTCTTCTTTTGTGAGTCCTTTCACTTCGATTTTGACTCCTTTATTTAAGAAAATATTTGATGTTAAAAAACCAAAAGGTTTATTCCCTAAAGATGCACATTATAATGCAACTGTAGAGGATGTTGAAGAAGCATATATTATAAATCCTGTATTAAAATTTGATGAAAAATTCCTGTCTAAATTTGAAAGATTACAAGATGGAAATATTCAGCATTATATTTTATATGGATTAATATTCTTAATTATTATTCTTATAGGAGTTGTAATATGGGGATAATTATTATAGTAAATATATTAATATTGCTTTTAATGCCTTTTATTATGTTGGGTATCATCAAAAAAACAAAAGCATTTTGGGGCGGCAGAAAAGGTGTTTGTCTTTTACAGCCTTTATATGATTTTCTTCGTTTAATAAGAAAGGAACCGGTTTATAGTAATACAACCTCTTTTATATTTAAACTTGCTCCGTCTGTGGGATTAGCTTCTGTTTTATTTGCAGGACTTTTTGTTCCAATGGCAGGCGGCTATTCAATTATAAATGTAGGAATGGGATTTATAATTTTTTCTTATGTATTAGGGTTAGGAAAACTTTTCTCTATTCTTAGTGCAATGGATACAGGAAGCAGTTTTGAAGGAATGGGAGCCTCTAGAGAAGTTTGTTTTACAACACTTATTGAACCGGCTTTCTTCATAATTTTAGGTTCTGTATTTGCGGTAATGGGTAATTTTAGATTTCAAAGTTTAAATATTTTTTGGTTTGCAAAGGATATAACAAGTTTATGTATTGCAGTTTTAATTATTGCAGCTTTATTAATTATGCTTTTAGTTGAATGTTCAAGAGTGCCTGTGGATGACCCTGCAACACACTTAGAATTAACAATGATTCATGAAGTTATGATTTTAGATAATTCCGGAATTGATTTAGCATTTTTAACTTGGGCATCAGGAATGAAAATGGTATTAATTTCTTCATTAATAGCAACTGTTATAGTGCCGTTTTCAGTTTCATATTGGCCAAGCTTGCTATTATATCTTGCAGTTTTGATTTTAATTGCATTTGTAGTCGGAATAATAGAGTCTGCTATGGCAAGATTAAGAATGTCGCATATTTTTGAATTTGTATTTATAATGACGGCTATTGCGCTTGTTGTATTATCATTAGTTTCAATAAAGATTTATGGCGGTTAATATGGAAAATGCTTTTATAATATTATTTGGTTTCACAATGTTATATGTTGCAGCTACAAGCAGATTGGCTGCTCATGTTAATGTTTTAGTTTTACAAGGTATGCTTTTATTTTTAATTTGTATGTCCGGAATGAATGAATTTTCTTTACTAAACTTTTTATTCATTGCATTTGAAACATTAGTTATAAAGGCAATTGTAATACCTGCTTTTCTTGGAGGATTAATAAAAAGGACTAAAGAATATCGTGATACAGAAGCAAATATACATCATTTTTACAGTTTATTTATAGCTACTGTTGTATTATTTGGCGGGTTTTTAATATCTAATTTGAATTTCCCTGCAATGAAGCTAATTAATCCTTTATATTTTGGTGTCTCAGTTGCAGTTATAATAATAAGTTTAATATTGATTACAGTTAAACATAAAGTTATTTCTAATGTTTTAGATTTTATAACAATGGAAAACGGTATATTTTTATTATCGCTTTCAGTTGCAAAAGAGATGCCGATGATAGTTAATTTAGGCGTACTTTTAGATTTATTTATTGCTGTATTCATCTTAGGATTGCTTGTTAAACATATAAATACAAAATTTGATGATATGGAAGTATCGCATTTATCTGATTTGAGGGATTGTGAATATGTTGATTAGTTTGTTATTAATACTTCCTTTAATAGAGTGCTTAATATTATTCCTTTTAAAAAAGGAATGGTTAAATAATATATTAATTTTATTATATGCTGTTATACATTTTTGTATAAGTGGATATTACTTAGTTGATGAAGCCGCAAGATTTGGTGGTAAGTATTTCAATATTGATAATTCCAATATAATTTTTCTTGTTGTGCTATCTGTAATATTTCTTGCAGTTGCAATATATAACAATTCTTATATGAAACTGGAAAACGTTGAAGCTAAAAGAAAAAGACATTATACATATATGCTTTTAATTTTTGCTCAGGCAATGACCGGTGTAATAATAAGTAATAATTTAGGTCTATCGTGGGTATTAGTTGAAGCAACAACTTTAGCAAGTGCATATTTAATATATTTTTCAAAAACAAAAACATCTATTGAAGCGGCGTGGAAATATGTATTTATATGTTCTATAGGTATTGCGTTAGCTTTTGTTGGAATAATTCTTTTAACAATAGCTACAGGTGAATTAAGTTCTTTAAATTTCTACGACTTAATATTAAATGCAAAAATGTTTAATCATTTTTGGTTAAAGCTTTCATTTGTATTTATACTGTTTGGTTTTGGTACAAAAATGGGGCTTGCACCTGTTCATTTTTGGCTTCCGGATGCGCATTCAGAGGCACCTTCACCTGCTTCAGCGTTATTATCAGCTGCATTATTAAATTCAGCATTTTTTGTAATTTTAAAGGTATTTACACTTCTTGTAATTGCGGAATGTGATTCTTATGCAAGGATTGTAATGCTTGTAATGGGATTTCTGTCTTTATTTGTTGCTGCTGTATTTATTTATCATATTAATAATTATAAAAGAATGCTTGCTTATTCATCGGTTGAAAATATGGGTATACTTATAATCGGGGCAGCACTTGGCGGGCTTGGAATGTTTGCTGCTATTATCCATTTAATAGGGCATTCATTAATAAAAGCTTCTTTCTTCTTGACCTCAGGTAATATATTAGAAATTTATAAATCTAAAAAAATTAAAAAAGTAACAGCATTATTAAATGTTGATAAGAAAACAGGGTGGTTATGGATTTTATCTTTCTTAGGAATTACTGCATTTCCTCCATCTGTTTTATTTATATCAGAATTTTTAATGATTAAATCAATGTTTAGACAAAATCATTATATATTAGCATTCTTGTTTGTACTACTTTTAACAATAATTTTGTTTGGTTTAGCAAAAGTAGTTATAAAAATGAGCTATGGTGAACTTGACGGAGAAAAAACACAAGAGCTTCAAGAAAATGCGAAAAAATTGCCTTTTACAATGTACTTGCCTCAAATTGTATTATTATCAGTTGTCTTTGTTTTAGGTGTTTGTATACCGTTAAGTTTAGATGAATTAATACAATTGAGCATATTTGGACTGTGAGATTAATATGAATTGGTTGATAACAGAAAATAATAAAAGAGTAAATTTAAATGACATACCAAGCTTATATATTGCAGATTTAAGGCTGGAGGTTGTAAAGCTTAATAAAAGAGTTGTTGCTTTTTTCGGTAGAAAAGAGTATGACAATGTACGATTATATGTAGTTTTAGCTGATGATACCGAAGGAAAGCTGTATATTTCATCTTCTTTGTTTAGTTATTGGGAAAAAGAGTATGAATCTTTTACTCAGCTTGTTCCTGCTTTCCATAAATTTGAGAGAGAATTTTATGAAGAGTTTAAAATAAAACCGTTAAATCATCCTTGGTTAAAACCAGTTAGAAATCACAAAGAAGAATATAAATTTTTTGAGATGGAAGGTGATGAAGTTCATCAGGTTGCAGTAGGACCAATCCATGCAGGCGTAATTGAACCAGGACATTTTAGATTTATGTGCCATGGTGAAAAAATATATGATTTAGAAATCCAATTAGGATGGCAGCATAGAGGGATTGAAGATATGTTTTTGCAAGTTCCTTCAAATCAACTGGCTGAGTCTATCTGCGGTGACAGCGTAATTGCACATAACCTTGCATTTTCGAATGCAATAGAGGCTTTAAGTAATTGTGAAATATCAAATAAAGCTCAATTAATAAGATTAATAGCTTTAGAGATGGAACGCTGCGCGATACATATTGGCGATTTAGGTGCAATTGCGGGTGATATCGCATATTTAATGGGCGCTTCAATTTTTGGAGCTACAAGAACATTAGTTATTAATACAATGCTTGAAATATCTGGAAGCCGTTTTGGACGCGGGCTGATTACACTTGGCGGTGTTAATTTTGACATTGATAAAACATTATCTGAAAGAATTATTTCTGTTTTAGAAAAGGTTTCAGCTGATGTTGAGAGAACAACAAAGGTTATGTTAAACTCTCCGACAGTTGCTTCAAGGTTAGAAAGAACAGGTGTGGTTAGTGAAGAAAACGCAAGAAAGTTAGGGCTTGTAGGTATGGCAGCCCGTGCAAGCGGAGTTAATATAGATACTCGTTTCGATTTTAAGGATAAATGGTATCAAGATATTGAAAACAGAACTATAAAAGCAGATGGTGATGTCTATTCAAGAACTCGTTTAAGATATAAAGAAATTAAACAGTCTATTTATATTATTAAAAAATTCTTGAAAAAGCTTGAAGAATACAGTCAAGAACCGATTGAAATACCTGTTAATCATATTTGGGGTGACAGTTTTGTTGTCTCAATGACAGAAGGCTGGCGCGGTGAAGTTGTGCATATCGCAATGTCTGATGGAGAGGGGAATTTATCTCGTTATAAAATAAAAGACCCTTCTTTTAACAATTGGTTTGCACTTGCTATGGCTGTTAGAAATAACGGTATTTCAGACTTCCCGTTATGTAATAAAAGTTATAATCTTTCATATTGCGGAAACGATTTATAAGGAATGAATTTATTATGTTAGATACTTTAAAATTAAGAATATATCAAGGACAGCAATTTATAAAAGATATTCAAAATGCACCTATGCGTGACCAATTCAGAGGTTTTCCCCTTATAAGTGAAGGTGAGTTTGATATTCAAAATATTAATTGCCCGACAGGTGCTATTAGTGCTAATCCGTTATCAATTGATATGGGGAAATGTACATTTTGTGGAAAATGTTCAAAGAATTGTGAGGCTGTTAATTTCTCTAATTATTATAAATTAGCTTCTACAAACAGAGATAAATTAATTGTTACAGCCGGCATGAACGGTGAAGAATACCATAAAACTGCCGTTGAGGTAAGAAAAGAAATTAAAAAAGTTTTTGGTAAATCTTTAAAATTGCGCCAAGTTTCAGCAGGCGGATGCAACGGCTGCGAAATGGAATTGAACGCTTGTTCTAACGTAAATTTTGATATGGGCAGGTTCGGTATTGATTTTGTTGCTTCGCCACGTCACGCTGATGGGCTTGTAATAACAGGACCAATAACCGAAAATATGGCTTATGCTCTGGAAGATTGCTATAAATCAACACCTGACCCTAAAATTGTAATTCTTTGCGGAGCTTGCGCAATATCAGGCGGAATTTTCCAAAACTCTACAAAACTAAACAGAGAATTTTTAGATAAACATCCTATTGATTTATATATCCCTGGATGTCCTGTTCATCCTTTGACATTTATTAATGCTATTCTTGATTTTATTGGGAAAAATAATCCTTAATTGTCATGCTGAACTTGTTTCAGCATCTTAGAGTTTTATATATAATCATTAATAAATGAGCAAATTCAAAGCTGGTAAGATGCTGAAACAAGTTCAGCATGACAGTTTTCTATAATATATTTTTACTATAAATTACATAAATATAAATTTAAAAATAATTTTTAAAACCATATTGAAAGTATAGCAATTAATGGTATTGTTAATGGGGCAGTTAATATTGCAGCTGTAGCAAATGCAATATTATTTAGCGCTGTATTATCTTGTATTTTTTTTGTATTTATATAAAGAGCCTTTTCTAAATCAGTTTGTAATTTCATAGGTTCAAAATTTACTATTATTTCATTTTTATCGTTTATTACGCCTATTTGATTATCTTTTATTGCAAAGAAAAGATTATATTCTTTTGTTTTTCCCATATATTTAACTAGTAATTGATTTGCATTTCTATTATCAATATTTATAATTTCTTCTTCAACATTACCACCAATTGGCAAAATTTTGTCATAAATAAATGGAACTTTTTCATTGTTTTCTTTATCAATAATTCCCCATTTCATTCCTTTTTTATGGGCGATTATTCTCTCTTGATTTTGATATGATATGCATGATGCTGAATTTAAATGATAAAAATGGCTTGTATAATTTATTAGCATATTTCGATCTTGAAAATAAAAATTATCATAAGTTCCTGCTATTTCTTTTGTTTTCTGCCCATTTTCAAAGAAAATAAGTGTATAAGTTGGATGTCCATATATAAGTAGCATAAAATTTTGAGGATAATCTATAAACTTAAATGGAGTTTCTTCTTCAATTTTATTGTATAAATCTTGTATGTTTTCAAGTTTTTTTAGATACTCGGAAAGATCA
Source organism: uncultured Vampirovibrio sp. (assembly GCA_910583875.1). Taxonomy (GTDB): domain Bacteria; phylum Cyanobacteriota; class Vampirovibrionia; order Gastranaerophilales; family Gastranaerophilaceae; genus Avigastranaerophilus. The sequence continues at coordinate 8,207 of CAJTXT010000008.1, forward strand.
CTACTCATAAAAAAGAGTTTTTCTTTTTTTTGCTTTACTTGTGCTGTCTGCATATTTAGATTTATATATTTTTTTAAGTTTGGGTATTTTTGAAAAGTAATATTTTTATATGTAATATAAATTTTTCCATCTTCAACTTTGACATCTTCGTTAATTAATGCTGGAATATTATATCTTTGTTCAAAATTTCCACAATTAGGCAGATTTTCATAAGATATATTTAGTAATTTATACATAATAGAACTTATATCACTATAATTGTTCTGATATTTCCAAAAAAAGGAATTATTTTTATCCGGTTTAATCATATTAATATAATTATCTTTAATGGAGATAAATGTATAGTAAAAACTATCTTTTTTATCCGTTACAGGAATTTTATATTTTATTGTTCCGGCATTTGGATAGTTTAAAAATTTAATATTATTGAATTGATTATAATATTCTGGCAAAATATTTGAGAATAATGAATTATCACTATAAAATATTATGGTATCTTCATTTTCTGCAATGTATAAAAGTTTATTGTCTTTTTTCTTCTTTTTTATTTTATAGTTTTTATTTATTACTTTTTTCTTATTGTTTTTAGAACTATATTCAATTAAATCAAATACATTATCATATTTTTTTACAAATTTTAAATTAGAACCTTGTAAATATATAGTATTATTTTGTTCGGGGATTTTTGCAAAAGTAATATTGCAAGAGAATAGCAGGCAAAAAAGAAATAATAATAAATATATAAAATTTTTCATATATAACCTTATAATAATACTTTTTATTTTATTCCCGCTTCATAAGCTAATTAAACAAATAAGTATTTTAAATTTTACCAGACTTCAATAATTAAACAAGTGTACCTAGTTTATATGCTTCTTCAAGAATTGCTGTATGATTAGCAATTTCTCCAGCGTTATCTGCGCCGGCTCCAAATATAGAACCCTTGAATTCAACATTTGGAAAGCACATAAGCCAACCGTTTAAACTGTTTTTTAAAATTTCATCTGCGTTTGTGTCTGTATCAGCTGCAGTAGAAATCAAATATATTTCGCGGAATTTATATTTTGAAGAATATAAAGGATTTGCTCTATCTAATAATGTTTTTAGCTGGCCTGACATCTGGTAATAATATATAGGTGTTGCAAAAACAATTACATCAGAATTTCGCATTTTTTCTACAATAGCATTAGAGTCATCTTTATTTATACAAACTTGTGTGTGTACACAAGCAAGACAACCTCTGCAAAAATTTATTGTTTTATCAAATAAACTAACAAAATCAACATTATGCCCTGCTGCTTTTGCTCCTTTTTCAAATTCATGTGCTAAAATTGCTGAATTGCTATTTCTTCTAAATGATGAAGATATAATTAATACATTCTTTCCCATTTTCTTCTCCAACTAGCTGATAAATAATACGAGTATTATAGCTTTTTTCAATAATTTTTACAAAGATTTATTCTAAATATATAAACTATTGAGTAATACCAAATTTTTTGTTTTTTTTAAAAATGAAAAAAAAGGAGATTTTATGAAAAAAGTATTAATAACTGGAGCAATGTCAGGTATAGGTTTAGCAGCAACTCGTCTTTTTCTTGAAAGAGAATGGATAATTTTTATGGCTGATAAGAAAAAAGATAATAAAATTTTAGATGAACTTTTTTCTCTTTATCCTCAAAAAGTATTCTTTCAAAAATGTAACGTTAGTAAAAATGGTGATGTAAAACATTTATACTCTAAAGTTCGAAGAAAAATAAATGAATTAGATTGTATTATAAATAATGCAGGAGTAATCACACATGGTTTTCTTCATGAAACGTCTGAAAAAGATTGGGATAGATTAATGGCAAATGATGTTAAATCAATATATTTAACATCTAAATATTTTATTCCTGATTTGATAAAGAAAGGATGTGGAACTATAGTAAATACTGCATCTATTTCAGGTATTTCAGCTGATTATAATATGCCTGTTTATAATGCTGCAAAAGGAGCGGTTGTTAATTTGACACGTGCAATGGCGCTTGATTATGCTCAATTTAATATAAGGGTGAATAGTGTTTGCCCGGGTGCTGTAAACACTAATATGTTAAATCCATATAATATTCCTAAATATGCAGAAGTAAATCCTCTTAAAAGAATTTGTAATCCTATTGAGATAGCAAAAGTAATGTATTTCTTGGCTTCAGATGAATCAAGTTATTGCAACGGGGTAAACTTGCCTGTAACTGGCGGACTTGATGTACATTCAGGTCAGCCAAAATAATAATGTAAATTAGGTCGGGTAAATGCCCGACCTAAAAATATATAAATTTTTTTCACAAATGTTTAAAACTTGGTTGTAATGTCATTCCGAACTTGTTTCGGAATCTGACTAGTTTAAAAATAACATCTATTTCGAAAAATAGTTAAACAAGTTCTGGATGATAATTTTAGATATTTTTAGTGGGATTTTCTATATAAATCCCAGAATTTTATCCAAAATAAAACTCTGATTTTTCCTCATATAATTTGGATGGAATATCATCAATACTGAAATTAGGCGGAGCAACAAGTATGCTGTATCCTGTTTCATAATTAATTCTATGGGTTACAAAACCTTGTTTTTTTAAAAATCTGTTTATTATATGACCTATTGTTGAATTATTTTCGTTATTAACAAGTCTGTCGTGTCTTTTAATCCCTAAAATTTTTGCGATTTCAAATACTTCTATCCATCTGTTTTCATTTAAAATAATATCTTTAATTTTGTTCGCATACATTGCATATTCAGGATTTTCAATCACTAGAGGTTCTGCTTTTTCTTCTTTTTCAATAACAGGTTCAGTTACTATTTCTTTTTTTACGATAGAAGGCGCAACTTCAACTATATCTAAGGTTTGATAGAAATCTACAACTTTTTCATCAACCATAACTTTTTGCGGATTAAAGTTGAAAAGATAAAGCCCCTCCAATGTCTTTATACGGCTTAATGCTACATAAGCCTGTCCTTTTTCAAAGATGCGAGAGCAGTCAACTACTAATTTATCTAGCGACATTCCTTGAGATTTATGAATTGTAATACCATAAGCCAGTCTTAACGGGAATTGCTTACGAACTGCAATTAAAACTTCATTATTATAAAATTCAAAATCGTGCTTTGTAATTTGTGATGTTACACCATTATCAAATTTTACAAGAACATAATCATCATTAATTTCTTCAACAACACCGCAAGAACCGTTTATTAGTCCGTCTTCAAAGCTTAAATTAGTAAGGAGCATAACCCTTACTCCAAGTTTCAATGCAATATTTTTTTCTGCATTACAAACCATATCAATACGTTTGAAGATATTTTCATCTCGTTCATTCTGTGCAGTTTCAATAAGTTCTTTACCTTTATAAATGCCGTCAGAAGCGCGTAGAGTGTATTCCGGCTCTGTTATATTTCTGAATTTATAATTGTTATAGTTGTCTGCTTCAGCATTTGTAGCAAAGATGTGTAAAATATCTGATAAATCATCTGCATGTGTGCATTCACGAGTTTTAAACAGTTTTATATCATCATCAGAAAGACTGTTTATTCTCATATTAGATAATGCTGTTATTAATTTTTCTTCATTTTGACGGTAATTTTTAGTGAGCATTATTGTTTTAAAATTTAAGTCATTCCATAATTCGGATTCAAAGCAGTATTTTCTTTCATCATCCGTATTTAGATTTACAGGCGGAAGCTGAAAAAAATCACCTATAACTATAAGCTGAATACCGCCAAACGGTTCATCATTTTCTCTGACTTGACGTAATACTTTATCTACATATTCAAAAGTTTTTATATCAAGCATTGAAATTTCATCAATAGCAAGTAATTTACACTTTTGTATCTGCTTTTTAGTTGCGCTGCGTTTTAGAATTCTTTCAACAGTATATTCAATAGGACGGTTACAAATGCCTACTCCAGCCCAGGAATGTATAGTCTGACCTTTTACATTTACTGCTGCAATGCCTGTTGTACTTGTTATTACAAGTTTTGGTAATTTTTCTTTCAGCTTATTTAAAATATAGCTCTTACCAGTTCCCGCATGTCCTGTAATAAATATATTTTCTTTCTTTTTTATGAGTTTTAAAATTGCAGAAATATTATCATCATCATTATTACTTTCTGCAATTTTTATTTCAACATTATCAAGATAGTCAAAATTAACTTCAGGATTTAATGCAAGCATAGGTCTTGCAAAAGAGCCTTTTTTTACAATTGTAAGTTTTTTCTCTTCAAGCAGTTCTTCAATTATATTTGTAATTTTCTCTATCGTGGAATAATGAAAAAGTCCAAAATATCTTGAATTTAATGATTTATTATTAAATTCATTCTCCTTTAAACTTTTACTTCCTTTTAGAATTTTTGCAATACCGCCTTTTCCGTATAAAGAATTAAATTCTCTTATACAGGAAAGAATTATATTTTTTTGTTCTGAAATTTCTAATTCCACTAATTCAACCCTTAAACTTTTATATAATTTTAATTGAAATGATTATCATTTACAAATAAATTTACAAGTTTGTAGTTTTAAAGTATACTAATTAGTATGAAAAAGATTTTAATTTTATTATTTTTAACAAGTTTATTTAGTTTTAATCCTGTGAAAGCTGAGCAAGAAGAATATCGTTTAATCAAAATTGTAGATGGAGACACTTTCTATATAGATTTTAATGCAAATGGACAGCCGGATGCTGATGAAAAAGTCAGAGTGAATGGAATTGATACCTTTGAAGTAAAAATGTCTGATAAATTAAATGAACAAATGGTTAGTTATAAACTGACTCCTAATGAAGCATTAGGGCTTGGCTTTTATGCTAAAGAATATGCAAATAAAAATTTACTTGGTAAATATGTTTCTGTTAAATATACAGCAGAAAATAAATATGATTCTCATAAAAGACATTTAGTTTCTATATCTTATCCTGCTAAGAATGGTCAATATAAAGACTATGCTAAAGAAGTTTTAAAAGAAGGTCTTTCTGTTGTATATCGTAAATCAAATTTAGCAGATGATTTAAAACAATATGAAAATTCAGATAAAATGAAAAAACATATTAAGAATTCTCATGAGCTAAATTTGGTTTTATTAAATAAAAATACAAACAAATATCATCAGGTTAATTGTAAGAATATAAAAAATTCTAATAACTTAGAACTAGTTAATGATATTCCCCAAAATGCTGAAAAAGCTAAATGCTGTAATTAATAATTATTTATTCTTTTACAATAACTGAATGATTTCTATTGTTATTGTTTTTTATATGTTCCATTAATGTTTTTAATCCTTCTTTACTTAAGCAGCTTTCATAAACCCATTTTTCATAATCATTAATATATTCATTTTCATATATTATATTTTTATCCATTCTTTCTACCATTTTAGAAATTTTTTCGCTTGCTAAATCTAATAAATTATCTTCGATACCTGATAAAACAATATGAATATAAGACATTTCTCTTTTGTAAAGATGTGCAAGCAGATTTTTGTCATCAAAGTTGTTTGCTTCTAAAAAATAATGTACTTCATCACTTCTATCAAAAGGATTATAAATATCTACAATATTACTTGAAGATGATGGATTATTTAATCTGTAATAATAATAAGCTTTGTCTGTATAAAGAATTCTTTTTGCGCTGCAAAGAGTTTGAATTTGAAATGGATTATCTACCCAACCCGCACCTTGTGCTTCGACAAAATGAATATTATTTTTATCTAAAAATTCTTTTTTATAAATACAAGACCAAATACTTGGATGAAAATATACAAGCTGTGTACAATCTGCAATTTCAAATACTTCTTTTGGCATATTGTATTGTTCGCTCCAATTAATTTTTACAATTTTAGAAATTTGCTCTTGTTCTTCTTCTATATATTCGTAATATGCAGATTTTACTATATCTGTATTATTTTCTTCTGCAAGATTAAATAATTCTTTAAACATATCTTTATCTATAAAGTCATCAGATTCAATTATGCTAATATATTTCCCGCGTGCTAATCTCAAACCGCTATTGCACGCAGCACCATAACCAGCATTTGATTTATTTATTATTACTATTCTGTTATCTTTTTTTTGATATTCCTCCAAAATAGTTTTAGATGTATCTTTAGAACCATCATTAATACATATAATTTCTATTTCTTTTAGTGATTGATTTAATATACTTTCTAAACACTGGGCAATATATTGTTCAACGTTATAAACGGGAATTATTACCGAAATTTTGTAATCCATCATTTTTCTCCATATTTTGTTTTAAGTCGGTTTCTACAAGTAAGTTTAGTTCAGATGAAAATACTTCATCAAAACACTCTAATGCACGCAATGCAGCTTTATCCATATCATAATATTTATAGTCGCCAAGCCGACCTAAAAACCAAACATTTTTATATTCTTTAGCAAGATGCTTATATTTATTATAAAGCTTAAGGTTTTCTTTGTTTTCTATTGGGTAATAGCGTTCATCATCTTTAATATTGAAAGCTTTTGAATATTCCTTTGCAATTACTGTTTTTTCTGAATTTTCATTCAAATAATATTTATATTCATGAATACGTGTAAAATCGTAATTGTTTGGATAATTAATAACACTATTTCTTTGATAGTATTGTTGGTTATGTTCTTCTATTTTGAAATATACATTTCTATATGGCAGATAGCCAAATTTAAAATCAAAAAATTCATCAATTGAACCTGTATAAAATATTCTTTTAAATTTGGTATTTTTAAAGTCTTTATAATCTGTATTTGTAAGAACATTTATATTTTCGTGATTTAATATATTTTCAAACATCTTTGCATAACCGCATAAAGGTATACCTTGATACTTGTCTTGAAAATATCGGTTATCTTTACTTACAAGAATAGGAACTCTTGCTGTAACTGTTTTATCTGCTTCGTTAGGAGTTAATCCCCATTGCTTTAGTGTATAGTTTAAAAAAACTTTTTTATATATGAAATCAGATAAAAAATTTAAATCTTTATCATTAGATTTTTGGAATTCTAATATTGGAATACGAGAATTATATTCAAAATTTTTAAGAAGTTTTTTTTCAAAAATTCTAGCCATAGTTTTAGGGAAAATATCATAAATTGAATTTAAATTAAAAGGAATAGTAGTTTCAATTCCATCAATTGAAGCATAAACTTTATGCATATATGTATTAAAATTGGCAAATCTTCTAAAAAAATTCCAAACCCTATCATTATTAGTATGAAATATATGTGAGCCAAATTTATGGATAGTTATCCCGTTGTCGTCTTTATAATCAAAACAATTTCCAGCTAAGGTTGTTTTCTTGTCAATAACAAGTACAGGTTCATCTAGATTTTCGGCTATACTTCTTGCCATAACAGCTCCAGAAACACCAGCCCCAACAATAAGATTTATATTTTCAAATGTAGTTTTTTCCTCGTTCATAATAAAAAAGCATAAAACATAATTTAAAATTAAAAATTACCTGATTGTTTAATTTATTAACTGGAAAATATAGAAAATATTGGATTATTTATACTCGTGTGTAATAATAGTTCTAATATTAAAAATATAAATAGGAGTTTGGAACATGAAAAGAAATTATGATAGAGTTTACAATTTTTCAGCAGGTCCGGCTGTTCTTCCTGAGGAAGTTTTAAAACAAGCAGCTGAGGAAATGATGAATTATGATAACTCCGGCATGTCTGTAATGGAGATGTCTCACCGTTCAAAAACATTTGATAAGATAATTAAAACAGCAGAACAAGATTTAAGAGATTTATTAAATATTCCAGATAATTATAAAGTATTATTTTTACAAGGCGGAGCTAATTTGCAGTTTGCAATGGTTCCTATTAACTTATTAAAAAATGGGGTTGCAGATTATATTGTTACAGGTCACTGGGCGAAAAGAGCTTATAATGAGGCTCTAAAATACGGTAAAATTAACAAAGTTGCATCATCAGAAGATAAAAATTTCTCATATATCCCTGATTGTTCTGACCTATCTATTTCAGAAGATGCAGACTATGTATATATATGCGAAAATAATACAATTTACGGAACAAAATTCCATACTTTGCCAAATACTAAAGGTAAAATATTAGTTTCTGATATGTCATCTTGTTTCTTATCAGAACCTGTAGATGTTACAAAATACGGATTAATATATGCCGGAGTTCAAAAAAATGTAGGACCGGCAGGTGTTCAAATAGTAATAATCAGAGAAGATTTATTAAGAGATGATTTACCAATCTGGTGTCCTACAATGATGAGTTACAAAACTCACGCTGATAAAGAAAGCTTATATAATACTCCTCCTGCTTATGGTATCTATATTTGCGGATTAGTTTTCAAATGGCTTAAAAAATTAGGCGGACTTGAAAAAATGAAAGAAATTAATGTTAAAAAAGCTAATATTTTATATGATTTTCTTGATAATTCAAAAATGTTCAGAAGCACAGTTGAAAAAGATTCTCGTTCATTAATGAATGTTCCTTTTGTTACTGATAATGATGAATTAAATAAAAAATTCATAGAAGAAGCTGCAAAAGAAGGATTTATTCAATTAAAAGGACATAAAACAGTAGGCGGAATGAGGGCTTCAATATATAATGCAATGCCGATTGAAGGTGTTGAAGGTTTAGTTGAATTTATGAAAGAATTCGAAGCAAAAAATTCATAAAATAAAAATTCTTTATATATTATAAAAAAGACCAATAGAATAAATTATTGGTCTTTCTATTTTGTTTTTATTGTTATTTTTATACCCAGTATTCTTATAACTTTATACTTTGTACCTAAGTGATTTTCGTTTTTTATTGAAAATATTTTTTCTAATAAATTATAATGTCTTTTGGTCGCTTTTATCATTGCTTTATATTCTTTGTCGCTAAGAATTTCTTTGCATAATGATGTATACTTTTCTTTGTTTTCATTATCTATAAAATTATAATTATGACTTAAAATATGTATTTTGTATTCTTTAAAACTTTTTTCATATTCATTATAAAAATTATGATTAATCATATAATCTTTTAGTAGTTCACTATTTTTAAATACACCTAAACTTTTATCTGATATAGAATTTATAGCAGAACCTTTTCTGATTCTATATGTATAAAGTACTTTATCTAAATATTGAATTTTTTCTGCATTAAATAAGATAATAAATGCAAATAATTGATCTTCACCTCTTTTTGTAGGAGAAAATGATGCGGAGTTTTCTTTTATAAAACTATTAGAATAAGCTCTTGTCCAAGGGTAAAATCTTATTTTATGCAGAAGATTTTTTTTCAAATCTTTTATGTTATAGAATTCATCTTTTTTTATTTTGAATTTGTGAACCTTTTTCAAATGATTGGTAAGGCTATAAATTTTTTCTGCTTTCGAACTTTCATTATATGTTTTATAATTAAATTCAATTACATTGGTATTTGTAGCTTTAAAAGTTTTGTATAGGTCTTCAAGCATATTTGGTTCAATTAAATCATCAGGATCAACAAATACAATATATTCACCATTTGCAATTTTTAATGCATTGTTTCTTGCAACACCTTGACCTTGATTTTCCTGTGTAATAACAATAAAACGTTTGTCCTTATTAGCAAAATCATTTAAAATTTGAAGTGAATTATCCGTAGAACTGTCATTGATACAAATGACTTCAAAATCTTGTAGTGTTTGATTTAAAATGCTATTAAAGCATTCCGTAATATATTTTTCAACGTTAAAAACAGGCAATATTATAGAAAACTTAGGATTAGTATTTTCTTTATTTGCATAATTTTCTATGTTGCAAGAACACTTATCATCATTAAATTTTGAATTTCCAACCATACTTGCAACCTGTTTTATTCGAAACTAAATAATTATTTAATAGGTAAGAACCCAGTTCGAATCCATAAACTTTTATCTGAAAATAAATGGCGTGCCTGGAGGGATTCGAACCCCCGACCTTTTGGTTCGTAGCCAAACACTCTATCCAGCTGAGCTACAGGCACATATATAAAATTTACTATTTTATCATACAACAAAATTTTATATTTACAAGTAATTTCTTGTTAATTCAAGCAAAAAAAAAGCTGCATCGCAGCTAATACTTAATAATCTTGGGAGGAGATTTGGGGATTTGTTACAACTATAATAATTCACTTTTATTAAAATGTTTATATTTTTAAATATAATTTTAATAAAAATTTACATTCTATTGATTTTATTTTTATTTTTTACTGGAAAAAAACTTCTGTTTTTTTTACAATCATGTATAGAGGTGGAACATGTTTAATAATTTATTTATAGTTATAATGACAATTTTATTTATATATATTGCTCTTTTTACCGTGTATTATGCAGTAATCGTAGCAATGAGTATTTTGCCTCCGAAAAAACAAGATGATGAGCAAGCAATAAAAAAACATAATAATTTAATTGTAATTATATATGCACATAATAATGAAAAAACAGTAGTTAATCTTCTTGAACAGTTAAATAAACAGGATTATCCAAAAGGTAATTATCAAACACATATAATTTTAGATAACTGCACAGATGATTCATCTAATAAGTTAGAATTTGTTGGCGGTGCAAAATTATGGCGTTTGACTGATGATGCTCCCATTGGCAAAGATAAAGCTGTTTCTTGGCTTTTAGAAAATTTATTATCCTTTAAAAAAGTCGATGGATATGTCTTTTTAAATGCAAATAGAATAGTGAAAACTGATTTTCTGTCAAAAGTAAATGATGCACTTCAAAATAATAGTGTTGTAGTTGGATCTACAGATATTTTTCTTGAAGATGCTGATTTCTATGAAAAAGTTTGGTCTAACGTAAATGAATATAATGTTAATATTATGAAACTGGGACGTTCTCGTTTGGGATTACCTGTTCCTATTGATTCAGATATTACGGCTATTAAACATGAAGTTTTGGAAAAGGTACAATGTATTGATTTTAAAGATGCTAATGCTGAATTAAAATATTCATTCCTTCTTACAAGTGTAAACCATATTCCAACATTTGTTCCGGAAATTAAAACTTATGTTTCTTCAATTGATTATGAATTAAGACGACCGGATTTTTCTTTTAAAATGTCTTTATTTAGACATTGTTTAAATTTAAAAGTTTTCTCTAATTATAAATTCGCAGAGTTTCTTTTATCTTTGTTTAAACCAAATCCTATAGTTTTAATTGCAATGCTTGTTGTTATAGCAACATATTCTTTTAATTATTATTTTGTATTTGATTTTCCGTGGTCTGTATTTTTAGCTGTTGTATTAGCAGCTGCATTTGGATTTTCAGTACATAAAACAAACCAGTATATAAAACCATTGGGATATTTAGCAATGTGTCCTGTTTATACATTAGCAAGTGCATTATCTCAAATAAAAATATTTAAAAAATTATTTAGATTCTTAAAGAAAAAACAAGCTGTTGATGTAGAAAAAATAACTGTTCCTGTAAGTGTTACCAACGGAAGGAATGTATTTCCATGTACAATGGATTTAATATCTGAAGATGGATTTAAAAAGGCTGTATTTAGATATAAAAATAAAAAACAAGAAACTGCTCAAAGTTATGTAAGAATGTGTGATGCTGTTAAAAATATTTCTGATATATTAGAACAACATGGTTTTAGAATGAAAATATGCCAATCTTGTGCTTATTTCTCACCTAAAATTGATGGTACAAATAATATGGTAAAAGGGTATTGTAATCAAAAAGCGGTAGAAGATTCTTCTTGTGTTGATTTACCTGAAACAATATTATGGTCTTCTTGTGAATATTATATCCCTCAAGAAGTAAATAATGTCATAGATATTTCAAGTTATATTAAGAATCGATAATTGTTACAAATTGTGAAAAAATTTTCCCTTTAATTTAAGTTTTTATGACAATCTGCCGATATATATTAATGTATAAATAGAAAGTGGAGAAAAAATGGGATTATCTTCATCACAAGGCAGATTGTTAATGTTGACCTCAAGGTTGAGTGATATTGAGCTTGGTGAAACAATGATTTCGCAAAGACAGAATCAATTAGCAATGGAATCTGAAAAGACAGCCAAAGAATATAATGAAGCAGTAAGTAACTATAAATTGACAATTAAAGTTACGGACCCTAATGAAACATTAGGTTATAAATCTCAAGATTTAAATTTTAAAAATATGGCTGCAATGGGTTATCTTGTTACCGATGCAAAAAATCAAATATATTTGCAGAAAGATGAAAATGGAGAATGGATTATTCCGCAAGATATTAATGGAAATGATTTATTATCTATTGATTCTTCCGGTAAAGCTGTAATCGGAAATGCAAATTATAATATTGTAGATGGTAATGATTACTTATCAAAATCAGATGTATTACAAAATTCTATATTAAATGGCAGATTATTCGTATTTGATTCGGCTAACTCCACAGAAGGAATATCAATGACTATGCTTCAGTCTCAAACAGATGTTGAATATGTTCTTGATACAAGTGATGATACAGAAGCTCAAAGTAAATATGAATACGAATCAGCAAGGATTGCCCGTCAGGATAATCAATTAGATTTGGAACTTCAACAGCTTGAAACTCAGCATGCTGCAATTATGAAAGAATATGATTCCGTAAAAGAAGTAATTAGCAGTAATGTTGATAGAACATTTAGCTTATTCTCAGACGGTTAATAAATAATGAATAAAAGATTAAGGACGAATTTTTAATTCGTCCTTTTTTATTACAATTTGTTACTAAATAATTAATAGCTTTTAATAAAAAGCAATTATTTTTTTTGTGAGTTTTAATATTAATATAAGGGGCGAAGTTTTAATGATTAATAATATTAATTCTCCAAATAATTATCAAGTTTCAAGTTCAGGATTGAAACAAGATGATATTCAGAAAACACTTTCAAAATCTAAACAAGCTGTTTCTGATAATTTTGAAAGTAATTCTGCTGTAAAAACAGTCGGAGGAACTAAAGATCCGGATGTAATGAGAAAAACTTTATTGTTATTGCCCCCTCTAGTAGTTGCTAATCGTTTTGTAGATAAATTAATTGGCGGCACAGAAGAAAAAAGCATACTAACAAAAGTTGCTAATATTGGAGATAAAATATCTAATGTTCTTCATTTAGATAAGCTTGTTTCAAATGAAACAGGTTCTAAAGTTTCTAACTTTATGAAGAATAATAGATTTTTTAAATATTTCTCTAATGATTTTAAAGCTGTTCCCAAAACATCTATGGCGAAAAGCCAAACTATGGCGGAAAAATATTCTCAAGAATTATTATCAAATCTTACAGAATTAAAATATAATCCAAATTTTGCAAATTTATTTGGTACTGGTCGAGATGCTTTATCTCAAAAAACATTACAAGCATTAGAAAAATTAGGACCATTAAAAAATGCAATAACAGATGATTATCTTGTTTCTGTAATGAATGCATTGGAAGACTTAGCGGTTAAGTCAATTGACGATGTTGATAAAAGTGCAATAGCAAATCTTCAATCTAAAATTGTTGACTTCGCAGTTAAAGCTTCAGAAGGTAATGTATCTTCAACAAAAGGTTTGGCTGATGATATTGCGTCAGTTTTATCTAAATTCATGAGTAATGATAAATATAAAGATGTTGTTTTATCGTCTAAAGACGAAACTATAAAAGTTTTATCATCTGTATCTAAAAAAACTTCATCAACACTTGGAACAGAACAAATAATTGGAGTTGTTGATGATATTATGTCAAAAGGTGTTGATACAATAAAACAAGGCAGTTTAACATCTGACCCTGTAAATTTATCAACATTACAAAATAAACTTAAAGCATCAAGTTCTAAACTTGGCAAAACCGGTATAGGAAAAGGACTTGCAAAAGGAACTTTAAAAGCTAAAGATGTAATTACTTTTGGCGGAGGTTTACTAAGCCTTGCATTTACTGCTAATGCTATAATTCAAGCTTCAAAAGCAGCAAAAGAAGCACCAAAAGGTGAAAAGAAAAGTACATTTATGCATGTTCTTTCAGAACAATATATTGGTATGATTTTATTCCAGCCAAGTATAAATTTATTATATAAAGCTGGCGGTAATAAATATAGAGGTATGACAGAAGCAGGCAGAGCTGCATTAAAAGATTTAATTGCAAAAACTAATGCCGATGAAACTATTACAAAAGAAGCTTTAAAAGTTGCAAAAATCCAAAAAGATTTATTAATAAAAGGTGTTGATAAAGACAAAGTTGCAAGACTTACAGGAAAAGGATTAGCAGAAGTTAAAACAGCTGCCAAAACATTAAAAAATGAAGGTGCAAAATTAAAATTCTGGGAAAAACCTTTAAAATTCATGGGAAGAATTCTTGATACAGGCTTAGATAAAATGAAAAAACCAAAATTCGCTAAACTTCCTGTATTAGGAAAAGTTAAAATTCCTCAACCAACATTAAAAGGATTTATAGGCGGTTTAGGCAGATTTGCATTAATTATGTTTGTTATACAACCGTTTATTCAAAAACCTATTACAAAACTATGTCATAAGATTTTTGGTAAGCCCGAAACTTATTTGAAAAAACAAGAAGCATCAAGTTCTGCGAATAATGCACAGCAACCTCAAACTAATGCTGTTCAACCTAATGTACAACAACCGGTTATTCAAAATCCTGCAGAATCAGTCAATAACAATATAACTTCAGAAACTAATTTAATAAAAAAATGGACTTTATCTCCTATAGATGAAGCTAATAATCAGCCTCAAGTACAGGTGCAGCCACAAACAGTTGCTAATAATACTTCGGCTCCTGCCCCAGCTGCAGCAATAAGTAACGCTCAAACTGTGTCTCAACCGCTTGAACCTAAACAAAGTGAAGAAATTCCTGCTTTAAATATATTTAATAAAGATAAAAAAGCTGAAAAATCGGAAAGATATATTCCTTCAATTACTCCGGCTCAGGTTGAAGATAATGAAGCTGCACTTCAAGCTGAAGTAAATTCAATTTTAAAAAGCACAGATTCTATAATTGCAAATTCTAAGAAGTATTTATAATTAACATTTATCCAAATAAATGATAAAATCGTTTTATGTTAATTCATTATATTTCACAGTATATGGAATATTTGCAGATAGAGCGTGGTTTGGCTGAAAATACAATTTTAGCCTATAGAAGTGATTTGTATTCTCTTTCTGATTTTCTCCAAATTCAAGGGCTTGATGAAATATGCGAAATTCAACGTATTCATTTAAATTTATATATAAAACACCTATATGATAATAAATATACGCCAAGAAGTATAACTAGAGAAATTGCGTCGATAAAAGGTTTTTTTAAGTGGTTAAGTATTAACGATATCATAAAGCATAATCCTGCACTTGCTATTGAACAGCCCAAATTGCCCAAAAGATTACCAAAAGTTTTATCTATGAATGAAATACTCGATTTGCTAAACTCGAGTATGACTTTAATGGATAAAGCAGTTTTAGAACTTTTATATGCCGCTGGATTAAGAGTATCTGAACTTGTAAATATACAGGCTAATAATATAGATTTAAATGCAAAATATATTAGATGCATAGGTAAAGGCTCAAAAGAGCGTATTGTTCCAATTGGAAATAAAGCCTGCATAGCATTAAAAAAATATTATAAAGAAAGAGAATATATTATAAAAAAATTTAATCTGTCTTCTAAATATTGTTTTATCAAAGAAAATGGTAAAAAACTAACAAGGCAAGATGTATATACATTTATAAATTCATTAGGAAAAAAAATAAATAAAGATATTTCGCCCCATACAATCAGGCATTCATTTGCCACCCATTTACTAGAGAATGGTGCGGATTTAAGAGTTGTTCAAGAACTTCTTGGACATAGTGATGTTTCTACTACTCAGCTATATACTCACATTAGTAAGAAGAGATTAAAAGAAATTTATTTTTCAATAAATAAATGATAAAAATCTTTACACAGCTAGCAAACTTTTTCTTTACACGCGTTTATATTATCGAAAATAAAGTTATTTAAGGTTCGCTATGCAAATTAATTCAATTAATTATAATAATAAACAAATGGTAAAAACACCAAGTTTTGAAGGATTATGGGGCAAAACCTCTAAAAATACGGATTTTGACGTTGTTCTTGGTGTTCCGAAAGTGGAAGAAACCTCATATTATTATCCATTTGCTGACGAAACAAGAGAAGAAATAAATAAAGTTATAAAAGAAAATACTAAAGCCGATATTGAAGAACAAGGCGGTTCTATTAAATATAAAATAAATGATTGCAGACTATGTACAACTCTTCCTTTTAAACAATCACATTTTGATAATTATAGAGTAATGAATGAAAAATCAAAGTTATATAATAATATGAAAACTGTACATTATTCTGTTAAAGATAAATATATTAACAATGGATATGGTTCTGAGCAAGTTTCGGCAATAAATGAAAAAGTTGCTCAAAGGTTAGATATTAAATCTTAGTTGTTATTATAATAACATTGCTGCCATACAAGCAGATATGTATGATGTTAAAGTACCTGCTATTAATGCTCTAATCCCCATTCTGGCAAGATTTTTTCTTTGATTTGGAGCTATTTCTCCAATACCTGAAATAAGAATAGCAACAGTTGAAAAGTTAGCAAATCCAGAAAGAGCAAAAGTTGTAATTATAAAGCTTCTTTCAGATATCATATTTTTTAATGAAATTAAATCTGTAAAGGCTAATGCTTCATTTAATACAAATTTTGTTCCAAGTAATGAGCCTACAGTTGTTATTTCATTAAAAGGAATACCAATTAAAAATGCAAATATAGAGAAGATTTTACCAAAAATCATTTTAATTGAAAGATGTTCAATATCTAAGCCTAAAAAAGCCAAATTTATATGAAATACATTATGAGCAAATAATCCTAATTTGCCTAAGAAAAAGTCTATTAACGCAATAAGTGCAATTAATGCAATTAGCATAGCAAGTACATTTAAACCCACCTTCATCCCATCAGTTGCTCCTTTTGAAATTGCATCTAAAACATTAACATCAGTTCTTCTTCTCCTGATTTTAAAATCATTTTTAGTTTGAGGTTCTAATGTTTCAGGATAAATTATCTTAGAAACAACAAGTGCACCAGGTGCAGCCATTATACAGGCTGCTAACATGTATTGGGCTGGAATACCCAGACCAGCATATACTGCAATTAAACCGCCGGATAAACAAGCCATACTTCCTGTCATTGAAGCTAATATTTCTGAACGTGTTAGATTCGGAAGGTATGGTTTTATCATTATTTGTGCAACGATTTGTCCAACAAAAGAACTTGCTACATTTGATAAAGCTTCTGCACCAGAAACATCCATCAGTTTATTTACAATTTTACCTAAAATCGCAACAACTCTTTGCATAATACCGTAGTAATATAAAATGTTCACTAAAATCATCATAAATATTAGAGTTGGTAATAGCTTCATCGCAAACATAAAGGATTTATCACCAAATAATTCTTGCATAATTTCCGGGCTATTATTTAATGGACCAAATACAAAATTTGCTCCTTCATTTGCAAAATCAAGTATTTTACCTACAAATTTGCCAATATATTCAAATATTATTTTCCCTGGGGCAAATTTTAAGATAAATACAGCAAGTAAAAATTGTAATATTAAACCAACAACTACGGTTTTATAATTAATAGCTTTTCTGTTGTTTGACATCAAAAAAGCTATTGCCAACATTGCTGTAATCCCAATTAACCCAAACAAAATATTCATAATATATTCCTAAATATCTAATATTGTTATATCATACTATAAATTTTAGAAACTATTGTAAATGTAACAAAATATATGTTACGAAGTAAAAATAAACTAGACTCATAGTAAAATAATTTTATGAAGAAGTTAATATTTATATTAATTTTAATATTTATTACGCCATCTTTTGTTCAGGCAAAAGATACTCAGGAAATTCAATTTATATATATAAATGGTTCGAATAATAATGATTCAAAAATGAAAAAATGGTTTTTTGACGGAATGCATAAAATGCATCCAAATATGTTGAATGCATTTAATTCTTCTGAGTTTATAAATAAAAACTTTTTACAAAATGGAAAATATTCGTTAGCAAAATATCCGGAGGCTTTTTTCTGGGGAGATAAAAGTAATAAAGAAATAGAATCTTTAAATTCAGATTTAACTTTTACTAAATTTTTTAGTCCGCGATTGGCGCAAATGGTAAGAAGCTTGCTGGCTCATTATCTGCATGATGCAATTTGGGTTTCACATTATAGAAATATGCACCCTGTTGTTGAAGACTTGCATAAGCAGGTTATGGCAAATTATAAGAAAAATAAGTCGGTTGTATTGTTTGGGTATAGTGCCGGAGCTTTTGTTACCTATGAATACATGTTTAATAAGCTTCCTGATATAGATGTTGTTGAATATTTTAAACAGGTAAATCAATCAGAAGATTTTATTGAATATGTTAAAGTGAATAAACAAAATAATACTTGTATTGATGCTTTAATCGATTCAGGGTTGGCTGTATATAGTGCGGAGGGTAAGTTGATTCCAAATATGAATACAATTGAATTAAAGGAAAAATATCTTACTTTAGATAGTTATACATGTAATTCTTGTATTCCAGATGGAGCATTAAAAGGAATTATTAATTTTGCAAGTCCGCTTGTTTTATTTTATTCTGATATTTCAAATCCAGATTATTCTTTGACCTATTATAATAAACTTCTTTATAAATATCTTCTCGAAAATAGAATGTTTTGGCTTACAGTAAATTATGCCGATGACCCATTAGGATATCCAACAACTAAAAATATTTCATATAAAGATTTAAAGGATAAAGTTGACTTAGAAATATTGCCAAATGAAGGCTTTTTATACAGTAAATCAGATATGAAAAGCAGAAAAACATTCCTTGGCGCTCATACTTCGTATTGGGATACTTCAAAGAAATTTTCAAAGGCTGTAGTTGATGCATATAGAGAAGGTTTTATTTTGTATAATGATAATGATTTATAATAAAAAAGAGCCAAATGGCTCTTTTTTATTTATTTGCTTTTTTTTCTGCAATTTTATTATTATATTTTTCAATAGCTAAATCTCTTTCTTCTTCAAGCGCTTCTTTTTGCTTATTTAAAGAATGTATCTGATATTGTTTTTCAACATCTGTAATAACAGTTGAGTTTTCAGTTGATTTTATTTTTGCTTTAATATCTTTTATTCTTGAATTATAAGCAGCAGTTAGTTCTTTTTTTTCATTCTTTAATGTTTTTATTGCAGCCTCTTTTTCTAATCCTTCTAAAGTAACAGGTTTATTTGGATTTAAATTATCAATTATTTCTTTTGTGCCATCAACAGTTTTATCTTTTAATGTTTTTGTTGTTGTTACTGTTTTATCAGTAGCTTTTTTTGTAGCTTCTACTGTTTTTTTTGTTACTTTTTTTGTAGCCTTAACAGTTTTATTAGTTGCTTCTTTTGTTACTTTTACTGTTTTATCAGTAGCTTTTTTTGTAGCATCAATGGCTTTTTCTGTTGGAGAAGGCTCTACCTTTTGGTATTTAACATCAATTGTTTCTATAGATGAAGCAGGAACTTGAATTGTTACCATTTCTTCTGCATTTACAGATAAATGATAATATAAGCTAAGCGTGCTAACTATTGCAAGTGATAATAAATACTTTTTCATTTTCTTCTCCTTATATAATATATTATTTACTTTACCTTGTATAACTTAATTCTGTCAATAAAAAAGAAAGAGCATATTATATGCTCTTTCCTTTTAGTTTTCTTTATTTAATTTTTAAAAGAATTTTTAAAACTATTTATTGCATCTTGTCTTTGTTTTTGTTTTGCTTTTGCTGCTTTTTCATTAGCTGCTCTTTTTGCTTGAGAGTCAGCTTTTGCTTTTTCAATATCTTTTTTAATTGAATCTTGTTTAGCTTTTAATTCTTTTTCTCTTTGTGCTTGTCTTTCTTTAGCTGCTTTTTCATTAGCTGCTCTTTTTGCTTCAGACTCTGCTTTTGCTTTTTCTATATCAGCTTTTGTTTGATTTACTTTTTTAGTTAATGCAGATTCTTCTTGTGTTTTTGTAACTTTAATTGTTGGTTTTGTATAAGTTACAGTTGTACCAGCAGAAGCTGCTAAACTATATGAACAAGTAATAATACCAGCTAATAATACAGTTAATAGTGATTTTTTCATTGTTTTCTCCTTTTTAGAACCATTTATAACTTTTTTGATATGTATTTACATTTCTATTTTGTTGCTGCTTATGAACATTATTTGACTTCGATGTATTTTTTTTTCCGTTCATTGCATTTTTTGTTGAATTTTCCATCCAAGCAGCCATTTTTGATTCTTTAATTTTTACGCCTGATTGTGGAACAAATTTATTTACATCCGGATTATCTGATGCAGTTCCATCATCATAATAATAAGAACCGCTAAATGCTGCCAATGAAGTAAATCCGATTATCATAAAGAAAGCAACGATTTTTGTAAGAAATTTTTTATTCATGAATATTCTCCAATATAAACGAATATATTCCTATTTTATATTTACAGTTGCGAAGTACATTTGAGAAAGAAAATCTTTTACTTCTTGTTCGGTATAAGTAGATTCTCTTCTGTTATCTTCATTATAATAATTTGGTGCAATTTTCTTTATTTGGAAATTTTTAACTCTTACCGGACCGGCTGTAATATTAATTTTATCTTTACCAAATACTTTTGAATTAAAAGCACCCGGAAGAAAAGCAAGCTTTAAGTCTCCATTTGGTAATAATTGATTAGAAAATTTAGCATTTTTTACATACAGTTGTTTAATTTTAATATTATTTGTAAAAATTGCTGCTGGTGTTGTTGTTAATTCAATCATAGTTGCGTCAAAGCAATCTTGTTCATCAATATATTTAGATGACCAATTTCTAAAAGTAATAATTGTATCAAAGTTAGGTTTTATTTTGTATTCTACAGTATCAACTGTAGTTACAAGACTTGTTGCGTCGTAAATTTGTTTTTCAAATTTATCTATATTAAAAGAACTTGTTAATATTGCAGGAAAAATGCTTATAAATCCGGCATATATTAATAAAATAGCTGCTAAAACAATAAGTATTGTATTTTTATACTTTGGCATAATTTAACCTTCCTTATAATCTACCTTTACATATAATACCATATTGTTTGAGAAAAATAACAATTTATTTAGTTTTATTTCCTTTACTTTTATAAAAAAAACGCTATTATATAACTATGAAGAAGCTTAGAGTCTTATTTTTATTATTTATTTGTATATTTTGTTTTTCTTCTGCTGCTATATGTGAGGAGAAAAAATCACCATTTTCAGAAGGTTCTGAAATTTTTAATAAAGGTTTTGAAAATCAAGAGGCCGTTTCTGATAAAAAATTACAAAATACTATAAAAATGCTAAAAGAAAGAGCATTAACTAATAAACAAAAAAAAATAAGAAAAGAAGTACAACCGCTTTCACCTGCATCAGATGAAGCTCATTTGAAAGAATTTACAGAAACTCAAACTCCTGATGATGAATTAAGCCAAACATTAACAGTTATGATTCCAATGCCTGCATATAATGATGCAGGTGTAGTTATACAACCCGGATATTATAAACTTTCTTGCAGAAAAGTTTCAGAAAATGAATATGTTCTGGATTTGGCACAAGGTATTAACAGAGTTCTAACAGTTAAGGCAAAACAAACAAGACAAGACTTAGAACAAGAATCTATTTCTTTTTGTAATGCAAAAATAATTGATAACGGAAGAATTAGATTAATGTATGGAAGTATTGATTTAAACCTTGTTGGTTATTTGTATTTTAAATAATACCTTTTCTTTCTCTTAATTCTTTTAATTCTTTTTGGAATGGAGAAATTGCAGCTAATTTTTGAATTATTGCCGGCATTTTTTCTATTGTATAATCAATTTCTTCTTCAGTTGTATATTTGCTTAAGCTGAATCTTATACTTCCATGAAGAGCTGTAAATGGTACACCCATAGCTTTTAATACATGACTAGGATCTAAACTCCCAGAAGTACAAGCACTTCCTGAACTTGCACAGATACCAATATCATTCATGTTTAGAAGAATTAATTCACCTTCAATATATTCAAAGCCTATATTGGTAGTATTAGGAACTCTATTATGAGAAGAGGAATTTAATCTTGCGTTATAAATTTTAGATAGTAGACCAGTTTCTAATTTATCACGTAATCTTTTAACTTCTGTTAGTTCATAATTCAATGAATCTTTAGCCATTTGTGCAGCTTTTGCCATACCAACTATAAACGCAACATTTTCAGTACCTGCTCTTTTTCCATTTTCTTGATGACCGCCAATAACCAAAGGTGTAATTAATGTTGAAGAATTTACATATAATGCTCCAATACCTTTAGGTGCATGGAATTTGTGACCAGAAATACCCATTAAATCAATTTTTGTATCTTTTACATTTATATTTATTTTACCTGCTGCTTGAACAGCATCTACATACATTTTGGTTTTACTGTTAATAGACTTAACTTTTTCAGCAATTTCTTCAACAGGGAAAATTGAGCCTGTTTCATTATTTGCATACATACAAGAAACCAAGGCTGTTTTTTCATTAACTGCTTCATATAATTCGTCTGTATTTAATTCACCGGCTGAATTAACCCCGACATAAGTTACATTATAGCCTTCTTTTTCAAGTTGTTTATGTAAGTTAAGTACACAAGGGTGTTCAACTTTTGTTGTAATTAAGTGATTTTTAGATTTATCTGCGGATAAAATACCACGGATAGCCATATTTGCACTTTCACTACCGGAAGCTGTAAAGAAAATCTCTTTAGCGCTATTTGCACCAAAAAAATCTTTTATTTGTTCACGTGCTTCTTTTATTACTTTAGAATTTTTTCCGCCAAATTCATATATACTTGATGGATTGCCATAGTATTGTGAAAAATATGGCATCATCGCTTCTACAACTTTTTCATCTACTTTTGTTGTTGCATTATTATCTAAATATATAAGTTTTGTATCTATCATAATTTATACCTGAATAATCTCTATACTTTCATCAATATGTTCTCTTAAAGTTGCTTCTACAAAATGAGTTAGGGTTAATTGAGAACGATTACAAAGCTGACATCTTCCTGATAATTTTACTTTTATTTTATTATCTTCTACATCTATTAACTCGATATCGCCGCCATCTTTTCTAAGTTCTGGTGAAATATATTTTTCTATAATATTATTAATTTTGATAATCATTTGAGTTTTTGTAAGTTTTTCTTCTTTTTGATTATTAGAATTAATATTATTAAGTACTTCTTTTATTTTACCTTGGCATCTACCGCAAGCACCACCTGCTTTAGTATAATTTATTACATCTTCTACTGTTTTTAAATTATTATTTTTTATTTCATTTTCCAAAAAAGATTTTGTTATATGAAAACAATGACAAACAATTTCTTCATCTTCATCATTATGAATTGTAATTTCTTCATTATAATAATCTGCAATAGCAGCTTCAAGTGCTTCATGTCCCATAACAGAACAGTGCATTTTCTCGGGCGGTAAACCGCCAAGTTCTTCTACGATTTGTTTGTTTGTAATTTTTTTGGCTTCATCAATATGTTTGCCAATTACCATTTCTGTAAGAATGCTGGAACTTGCTACAGCACTTCCGCAGCCAAATGTCTGAAATTTTGCATCTGTAATAATTCCATTTTTATCTACTTTTAAATAAAGTTTAAGCATATCTCCACAAGAAAGAGAACCGGCTTCTCCAATAGCATCCGCATTTTCTATAGAACCAACATTACGAGGATTTCTGTAATGTTCCATAACTTTTTCTGAATAATCCCACATTTTATACATTCCCTTTTTTGTTTTTATTATACTCCAAAATAAAAATAGAATACATTATAAATATCAGAAACAATTTTTTATAAAAAGTTCCAAATCCAAATAAAAAGAGGTTCCCATAGGAACCTCGAGTAATACGAAAAAAGGATA
>CAJTXT010000009.1 GCA_910583875.1 uncultured Vampirovibrio sp.
TATCCTTTTTTCGTATTACTCGAGGTTCCTATGGGAACCTCTTTTTATTTGGATTGTTTTTCTTTTAGCATAAAAACAAACGGAATCAAAAGAAATGCAGGTAGTGCAAAAATTGCAAATACATCAACAAATGCCATTAATTTTGCTTGCACCAACAATTCCTTATATAAAAGAGCATTTGCTTTAATATTTGCTACATGGTAAACAGAATAATGCATTAATTTAGCAGTTAACATTGATAACTTATATTGAAAAACATTATTATATTGTGAGAGATTTCCTACCAAATAGAATTGGTGTGCCTGAGATAATCTTGCAATAAATGTATTTATCATTGAAACAGTAATAGAAGTTACTACACATTTACTTAAACTATGCATGCCTGCACCTGATGCTAATTGAGTTTTTGGCAAAGTTGAAAGTGCCAAGGCCGAAATTGGAATAAACGTCATAATAACTCCAAATCCAAAAATTATATTCGGTAAAATAGTATTTATAAAAGAATATTCAAGGCTGATATTTGTAAACACAAAAGTTGTGCTGCCAAGTAAAAAGAATCCGACAGCAATCAAAATTTTACTGTCTATAAAGGTAACAAGTTTTGATACTACAATTATTGCGACAAAACAAGATAGGGAACGCGCAATCATTGAAGCACCGCCAAGCTGCGCTGTATACCCCATTAAATTCTGCAAAAACATAGGTAATGCAACTAATGTAGCGTATGCAATCATATTAACGAAAGAAGCAAGAACTGTTCCTATAAAGAAATTCATGTTAGAAAAAACTCGAACATTTGTAATAGGATTTTCGCTTTCCAATTCCCATACAATAAAAAACATAAAGCAAACAGCAGAAAATCCTGTTAACCAGCAAATCCAATCACAATCAAACCAACCGTATTGCTGACCTTTATCTAAAACCACCTGCATTGATAAAAGCCACATTGCAAGAGCTATAATTCCCACAATATCAGGATTTTTTACTTTCAATCTGTTTGGATTATTCATTATATTAGAATGAATTAATGCAATTGAAAAAATACTAACAGGTATATTTATAAGAAATAATGCCTGCCATGAAAAATTATCAACAAGATAACCGCCTATCGCCGGTCCCATTATAGCGGAAACCATAACAGCAATTGAGAAAATACCCATTGCTAAACCATGTTTTTCTTTTGGATATACTTGCAATAATATAGCCTGCGATAAAGGCATAAAAGGTCCGCCGCCTATTCCCTGTATAATTCTGCCCAAAATCAACATATTCAAATTAGTTGCTAATACACAAATTAACGACCCTATTCCAAAAATAATTGTTATTGCTTTAAGGAATTGTCTTCGTCCAAAATAATTTTCAAGCCAGCCTGATATCGGAAGCATTATTGCGTGTGTTATCATATAACCAGTAACAACCCAAGTAACTTCATCTCTTGTTGAGCCGAATGCACCTGCCATATGAGGAACTGCAACTGTTACCGTAGATGTTCCCAAAATTGACGCAATAGTAGGAATCATTATGGTAAATGCTATTACCCAAATTGGTATATTCAGTCTTTGTTCGATAGTTTTTATCATTTTATTTTTACTTTCGGAACAACAGACATACCCGGGACTATATTGTATTCGGAATAATCTTCACTAAAGGTTATTTTAACAGGTATTCTTTGTACAATCTTAATATAGCTTCCCACTGCATTTTCAGGCGGAAACAAACTTGATTTTGCTCCTGAAGCACGTTGAATACTATCTACTTGAGCTTTGAATTTTTTACCGCCAAAAGTATCAATTTTTACAGTAACTTCTTGTCCCTTTTTCATTTTGCCCACTTGAGTTTCTTTGAAATTAGCAACAATCCACACTTCAGGAGAAACAATTGCCATTATAGGCTGTCCAAGATTTACATAATTTCCTATTTCAACATTTCTTGAAGATACATTGCCATTTTGTGGTGCATAAATATCTGTATAAGACAAGTTTAATTTGGCTATCTCAAGTTCAGCTTCTAATTTTTGAATATTTGCAGAAGCTGCATCATTTTTTGCTTTCGCTGATTTTAATGCTGACTCCATTCCTTTTTGCTTTTCTATCGCTTCATTATAATTTGATTTAGCAACATCTAATTTCGTTTTAGCTGAATCATACTCTTGCTTTGTACAAATTCCATCTTTATTTAATGCTGAATATCTTTTAAAATCATTTTTAGCAAAATCCAACTTTGATTTTGAGCTTTCTAAATTTTCGCCAACTTGAGCTAACATAGCTTCAGATTTATCAATTTCACTATCTGAAACATTTGCATTCGCCATAGCTTCTGCCAAAGATGCTTCTATTTGTTTTACTTTTGCTTCATAATCACGTTTATCAATTTGTGCAATTAACTGACCTTCTTTTACTTCTTCATTATCATTAACATACAAATTAATAATATGACCTGAAACTTTTGGTGCAATCGAAATTAATCGCCCCTCAATAAAAGCATCATCTGTAGATTGATAACATAATGAATAAAAGATTGAACCAATACCCAAAATCAAAAAAACAATAGCAGTTATTATAGGAACAATTACTCTTTTCTTTTGATATGGTTTTCTATTCTGTTTTTGTCTTAATTTTCTTGAAATTAATATACGTTTAGCCCTTTTTAGCTCTTGAGGGCTTAAATTATGTTTTTTCTTTTTCATGTTTCGTGCCTATCTTATTTTTGATTGTATAATTATTTTTGTGATATCATGATAACACAAAAATAATTTTGAAAGCTCAAACATGAAAAAGTTAATAACAATATTTTCTATACTTTGTATTTTTTTCAGCACAATAAATCTTGTTGAAGCAAAAGGCAAAAACGAAGAACAAATAAATAAATATGACTATATAAATATTCCTTTTTGGCAGAAATATAATGATGAAATTTTAGTTAATCATTTGAATAAAATGTATGAAAATAACTATGATTTAAAAATTGCAGCATATAAATTAGAAGAAAGTGATAAAATCGTTAAACTTTCATTATCAAATGAACTTCCGAAAATTGCATTTAACGGCTATGTTGGGAGAACGCTTACTTCAAGTGATGAAGTAAAAGGCAATATTATTATTCCAGATTATTCTCAATATAGATATTTATTACCATTAACACTTAATTATAAAGTTGATTTATGGGGAAAAAACAGACTTCAAACAAAAAGCACAAAAAAACTTCTTGAAATTCAAAAAGAAGATGAAAAAGCACTTTATATTTCACTTACTTCAAATTTGGCAATAAATTATTTCAACCTGATAAAAACAGATAAACTTATAGATATACAAAATAAACTTATATCTAATCAAGAAAAAGTTTGCGATTATGTAAAAAAAAGAGAGCTTAATGGTTTAGCATATAAAAATGAAGTTTTAAAAGAACAAAAGAATTTAACTTATTTACAAGCAGAAAAAAATCTTCTTGATGAAAAAAGAGAAGTATTATTAAATCAGATTAATGTTTTTCTTGGCGACAGAAGTTTTTCTGAGATAGAAAGAAAATCTTATGAGTCACTGAACTATAACATAAATATGCCCCAATTAATTGATATTAACATAGTTGAAAAAAGACCCGATGTAATAAAATCTAACTTAAAATTACAAAAAGCAGGATATGATGTAAGAATTTCTAAGAAAAATCTTCTTCCAAGCTTTATAATTTCAGGTAATGTTGGCTACAATGCATATCAGCTGGGTCATTTATTTGGAACAAAAACAGGACTTGCAAATATTGGGGTAATTCCATATTTAGATGTTTTTTCAGGCGGAAGAAAAATCAATACTATAAAATTAATGAAAACCAGATATAAAAGAGCCTTTGAAGAATATAACAAAAATATTTTAACTGCGCTTCAAGAAATTAATGATGCACTATATTCTGCAAAAACAGCACAGGAAAACTATGAAATATTAAATAATAGATTTGAACTGCAGAAAAAAGATACTGAATTAATTATAAAAAAAGAGAATATAGGCACTGCAAATATTATTGATGTTCTAATAAAAGAGCAAGAGACTCTTCAAGTAGAAAAACAACAAATTTCATCTTATATTAATGAGATAATTTCATCTATTAATATCTATAAAGCAACCGGCGGAATAGATGTATTTGACGAAAACTCTATTGATTTATAGATTTACATTATATAATTAATATACAGAGATGAGAATTTACACAGAATATGCCAGTTAGTTTTGGAAGTTTAATAACAAGTAATAAACATAAATATAATATTAAAGATATTTTGAAGAAAGATAGTCAATCTATTGAATATCTATTTCAAAATCATCATAAAAATTTAGAAAAGTTTGAAGTAACTGAAATTGAACGAAAAATTGCATTGGAAAACTTAAGAAAGCTCACAACAGAACTTCAAACAAACAGATTAAGATATAAAGCAAAATCTTACTGTAAATATTTTACTTTATAAAAATACTAGTTGTTTCTATTTACAGGAACAGTAACTTTGGCAAGTTTAAATAAATTGAAAAATTTATGACCGCCGCCATTTTTAAAATTTATTGTTTTGTTTTCCTCTTCAGTTTTTTCTGTATTCTGAAGTTCAACAGCAAATTTAACCAATCTTGGATTCATAAAACTACCCCACAAAATCTAACCGTAATCTTTACATATATATAAAGTATTTTTGTATGCAAAAATTGCTTAAAAGTTAACAATTAAACACAAAGTAAAATTTATGATAAAATAATATTATGTTAGCAGTTAAATTAATTAAAAATAAGCAATATCCATTAGATATACCAGAAGGCATTGAAGTAAAACACAATGATATGGTTATAATACTCACAGATAAAGGGGAAGAAGCGGCAAAAGCTTATGTTGTTCCACCTCAAGTTGAAAGTATTTTAAAAAGGAAGAAAATTCCTTCTGTTCCTTGTTTAAGAGTTATGACTCAAGAAGATTTACTTGTATATGAAGAAATCCAACAAATGGAACTTCAAGGATATAAAGACTGCAATGATTTAATAAAGCAGCATAATCTTCAAATGAATTTAATACAATGTAAATATACATTTGATAAGAGAAAAGTAACATTTTATTATACAGCTCCTGAAAGAGTTGATTTTAGAAATCTTTTAAAAGATTTAACAAGAGTTTTTAAACGAGTTAGAATTGACTTAAAACATATAGGTGTTAGAGATGAAACCTCGCTATGCGGCGGTAACGGACTTTGCGGAAGACCATTTTGCTGCTGTACATTTAAAAGACAATTTGATTCTGTTAATATCAAATTAGCACATGACCAAGGTATGCCAATTACACCTAGTAAAATATCCGGTACTTGCGGCAGATTATTATGCTGTCTAAATTATGAATATAAAAATTATATTGAAACAGCTAAAGAGATTGTTCCAATTGGTTCAGGTGTTATGACAGAAGATGGTCTTGGCAAAGTTTGTGCCATTAACATACTTACAAAAAAAGTTTCTGTTAAACTTTCAGATGGAAAAATCAAAGATTATCCAAATGATAATGTTGAAATGATAGATGCTGATGTTAATATTGAAATTGATACAAATGCTCAACAACGATATAAATATGCATCTATGCAGCAAGAAGAACAAATTGATATTAAACAATTTGAAGATGATAGAAATAGTTCAACCGGTAATATTTAGGCTGGAAGAGTTAATATAAAAGTTGTATAACCTTCTTTTGAAGAATCAACTTCAATATTACCATCGTGAGCAAGTACAATTTGCTGCGATAAATACAGTCCTAAACCTGTTCCAGCTTTTCTAAATTTAGAATGACCGCAATAATATTTTTGAAAAATCAAATTCAAATCTTCTGTAGAAATACCGCTGCCTTTATTTGTAAAGAATATTTTTATACTATTATCAATTTTCGCTGAAGTAATAGAAATTTCACTTTCGTTTGGACTAAAAGATATTGCATTTTGAATTAGGTTTTTTATAACTCTTTTTAATTGAAAAGCATCAAAATATATATTTATATCTTCTGTATTATTTAAATTTGTACAAATAGAATGAGCCGTTTGAAGAGCAATTGGTTTCATCTCTTCTGCAATTTCATATATGAAAGAATTTATAGGCTGCAATATTTTATTTATATTTAATGATTTCTGCTCTAACCTATATGTTTCAAGCATGTTTTCTATCAATTCTTTTAATTCTTGATTGGAAGATTTCATCAATTTTAAGATTTCTAATTGTTTTTCATTTAAATCACCAAAACGGCCTTCTAATAAATAATTTAAAGAGTTAAGTTCAGCAATTACTGGTACTTTCATATCATGAGTTAATGTTGCAGCAAACTCTTCTTTAAATAGTTGCAGCTGCTTTTCTTGTTTAAGAATTTCTTCTAATGATAAGTTTTTTTCAGCCAATGTTGATTGATACTCTTTTATCATCATTTCTCTATCATACATTGTTTCAAATAATCTATTTACAGCATTTTCAAGTTCTTTATCATTAAGATTTTCAAGACGAACATTAATATCTCCATAACGGACTCTTTTTATTGCAAGAAGAAGCTTTCCCATATCTAACTGCAATAGCTTGTTTTTTTGTTTAATCTTTATATGATTTACTGCAATTATAATATTAAGAATGCATAAAATAATGCAAACAAATTGAAAAAATAAAAATAATTTAAGACTCACCATGCGAAAATTATAACATAAAAAAGAGATACCCTTTTGAGGTATCTCTTTTTATTTAGTTAAAAAACTATTTTACCATTTGGTTCATAACTTCTTCAGCAAAGTTATCTTGACGTTTTTCAAGACCTTCACCTAAAGTCCAGCGAACAAATGATTTAATTTCTAATTTGCCAGCTAATAAAGCTTCAACTGTTAAATCTGGATTTTTAACAAATGGTTGTTCTAATAAACATTTTTGAGCCATAAGTTTATTTACACGACCTTCAACAATTTTAGCTCTAATATTTTCAGGTTTTTTAGCTAAGTCTTCTTTACCCATTTCAATTCTTGTTTCTTCATCAATAACTTCTTGAGGAATTTGAGCTCTAGAAACAAATTCTGGAGCAGAAGAAGCAATGTGTAAAGCAACGTCTTTTAATAATGTTTCATCTTGAGCTGTAGCAGCAATTAAAACACCAATTTTACCGTTGTGAACATAAGTAGCTAAATCGCCTTCTAAAACTTCAAATCTTCTAATACTGATTTTTTCACCAATTGTAGCGATTTTATCTTTAACAGCATCTTCGATTTTCATATTACAGCAAGCACATACAGAAGCGTTTAAAGCATCCATATCAGCAGGTTTTACTGTAGCAATGTGTTTAGCTAAACCATTAACAAAAGCTTTAAAGTCTTCATTTTTAGCAACGAAGTCTGTTTCGCAGTTAACTTCAACAATAGCACCAACACCATTTTCAATATAAGTAGCAACTAAACCTTCTGCAGCAATACGGTCTTGTTTCTTTTCAGCAGAAGCAATACCTTTTTGTCTTAAAAATTCCATTGCTTTTTCAATATCGCCTTCACATTGTTCAAGAGCTTTTTTAGAGTCCATAAAGCCTGCGCCTGTTTTGTCTCTAAGTTCTTTAACCATTGCAGCTGTTATTGTCATAATAATTATATCCTTTCTTATTCTTCAACAGAAGCTGCTTCTTCTTTTACTTCTTCTGTTTCAGCTTTAACTTCTTCAGCTACACCAGCGTCTTCAGCTTTAATAGCTTGAATTTTAGACATTTGGTTAGCTTTGTTTTCTCTTAATTGTTTACCTTCTAAAACTGCATCAGCAAGTTTAGCGCAAACTAATTTAATAGATCTGATAGCGTCATCATTACCAGGAATGATGTAATCAATACCATCTGGATCAGCATTTGTATCAGCTAAACAAATAACAGGAATATTTAATTTGTTAGCTTCAGCGATAGCAATTGCTTCTTTCTTTTGGTCAACAACAACTAATAAATCAGGCATACCTCTCATTTCTTTGATACCGCCTAAAGTTTTAGTTAATTTACCTAATTTTCTCATCATTTGAGCAATTTCTTTTTTAGGTAATTTTTCAATTTGACCTGAAGCAGAAAATTCTTCGATTTCTCTTAATTTGTTAACTCTTCCTCTGATAGTTTCAAAGTTAGTCAGCATACCGCCTAACCATCTTCTGTTAACATAATAAGCACCAGCTCTTGTTGCTTCTTCTGCTACAACATCAACAGCTTGTTTTTTTGTACCAACAAAAACAACATTTTTACCTTTTGCTGCACAATCTCTAACTACTGCATAAGCTTCGTCTAATTTTTCAGAAGTTTTTCTTAAGTCTAATACATAGATTCCATTTCTTGCACCATAAATATATGGTTTCATTTTTGGGTTCCATCTTTGTGTTTGGTGACCGAAATGTACACCTGCGTCAAGTAATTCAATCATAGATGCTACTGGCATCGTCTTTCTCCTTTTTTCTTGTAACCTCTGAATTGCTTTCCCATCTTTTTAAGACTAAGTTAATATAACCTATCGGATTTACAATTCAATAAACATGGTAATACAAACAAAAAAAAAGTAAAAACAATTTAGTCATTTTATTAAAATTTACAGAGATACATTTACATAATTTAAAAAATAATATTTATGAATATTTTTTGAAATATAATTTTATATAGTCAAAAGGTTAGATGAGGGATTAATAATGAAAAAATTCTTAAAAATATTAGGGATTACAATTGTTTCTATATTAGCTATCTTATATTTATGTTTTCTTTTTGTACTTCCAAACGTAATTGATTTAAACCAATTCAAACCAGAAATACAAAAAATATTAAAAGAACAGACTAATTTAACTTTGGATTTTGATAATCCTAAAATATCTGTTACTCCATTTTTAGCAGCAGGTATAAAAGCAGATAATGTATCAGTTAAATTACCTGATAATTCTAATCTTTTTACAGCAGACTCTTTTGTAGGAAGAATATCTCTTCCTAATCTGCTTTTATTAAGAGTTAAAGTTTCGACAGCAGAAATTAATAATCCTTTAATTAATATAGATATAATTGACGGAAAAGCATTTAAGGTTATTCAAGCTTTTGAAGAAGTTCTTAATAAGAAAGAAGAAAATTTAGAAGAAACAATTGAAGAAAATCTTCAAACAGCTCAAAAACCAATCATTGACCCTGCTTCTATTAAGATAATTGTACCGGCCGTCAATATTAATAATTATACAGCTGCTATTAATGATTTAAAAACCGGCGATTATTTAAAATTAAGAGGAGATAAGCTTACTCTTGGATATAATAACGGTAAATCAGCTTCAATAAAAACAAATGCAGAGTTATTCATAAATGAAACAAAAAATATTACAGCAAACATTGATATTGATTCTTTCTTACCTGCACCAACAGTTCTTGATGAAGAAGATGATGAAGCACAAAGAGTTGAAATACCTTTTGTTAATCCTGTTGCAATGTATAAAGCTTATGATCTTAAAACAAATATTGATTCAAAAATTAAAATAAGACAAAATAAAAATCAACTTGTTTCAAAAGGTTATTTTAATGTAGATAATTTCACTCTAAAATTAGCTGGAATGCAGCTTCCTGAAAGTAATTTTCATCTTAAAACAAGAGGCACAAAAGCAAATCTTGATACTAATTTATATATTACAGAATCTGAAAAATTATCAATTCTGGGTTTAATAAATTACTCTAAAAACCCTGCAATGGATTTAAAAATTGAATCAAATGAAATTTATACAAATGATGTTTTAAATCTTGTAAAAGCAACTTTAGATTCATTACATATTCAACATGAATTAAATGCACTAAAAGGCGAAGGCTATCTTGTTTCTAACGCTAATATAAAAACTAATTTTAAACAATTAAAGTCTAACGGTAATATAACTATCAAAAATTTAATTATTAAGAATATCAAGAATAATCAAATTCTTACAAAAATAAATTCTATAATTTCACTTGATAATAATGTTTTAGAATTTTTAGATACAACTATAGAAGCAGCAGATACAACTTTTACAATTGATGGGACAATAAAAGAAAAATATGCTGATATAAATTTAATAATGGAAAGAATGCCTTTATTAAAAGTGTTTAATTTGTTTTTACCATCTGAAATAAATGATGTATATAAAGTAAACGCAGGAAATATA
The DNA here is from genome assembly GCA_910583875.1 of uncultured Vampirovibrio sp. GTDB lineage: Bacteria > Cyanobacteriota > Vampirovibrionia > Gastranaerophilales > Gastranaerophilaceae > Avigastranaerophilus. The sequence continues at coordinate 10,143 of CAJTXT010000009.1, forward strand.
GATTTAAAAGCAAATATAAAAGGCGAATTAAAAAAAGCTATTGGTAATGTTAAATTAACTATTAATAATATTGATTTAACAGACAAAATTAATAATATTAATTATCTTAATAACTTACTTGTTATAGATTTTAACAGCAACTTTAAAACAACTACAGGAAAAATTAATAACTCTGATTTCAAATTAAAAATGAATGGCGCAACTATAGCTTGCGATAAATTATCAGTTGAAGTCGGCGAAAAAGATATTATCTTAAAACCATCAGAAATAAAAATAAATAACTCTTCAAGAATTAATGTATTTGGAGATATAAACAATTACATAAAAAATCCTTTATTTAACTTTGATATCAATGGAAACCTTATAACTAAAGATTTGAAAAAGTTATTAGGTCCGGAGATAGCACCATTCATAAAAGAAAACGGCGCACTGCCTCTTGCTGCAAATATAAACGGTGACAGCAAAAAACAAACAATAAAAGCTTCGATTGAAGCAAATCAAAATAATTATATTACTCCAATTGATATACAAAATGTATTAAATCAAAATACAAAAATGCAAGCTGTTATTGACTTAAAAGGTGACAGATTAAAAATAAAAGACACAGGATTTTTTATAAAAAGACTTGTAGCTGATAGCGAAAATCCTGAAAACAAAATAGAACAACTTGAAGAAATAATAGGAATAAATGGTACTATTACAAAACTAAATACAACTGAACCAAATATTAACCTTATAAAAATTAAAGTACCTAAAGATTTAAGTGCTTCAATTTATGCATTTCCACAATCAAAATTAATGGCAAACGGTAATATGTATATATTTGGAGACCTATATGCTCCAAGAATAAGAGGTAATGTAAAAGTTTGGAATATGTCAATCCCTGAATTATTCCTTACAATGCAAAATGCCATAGCAAAATTTGAAGGTAAAGATTTAAATATTGATATAAACCGATTAATAGCAAATGGTTCTGATTATGAAGTACGTATCAATGCCGACCTAAATCCTTCTGCAAACTTTATTATCAATAACTTAGACTTAAATTCACAATTAACAGATGCCGATAAATTAATGAAAGTTTCAGACGCTGCAATGAAATATGTACCGTCATCTACTCCAACAAATACAGCAAACGGCAATTCTAACTCAGCTGATATTCCTGTGATAATTAAAGACGGCGATATAAATATTCAAACAATAAAAACGGGAAACATTATATTAAATAATACAACGGGAGATATTGCATTATCTAAAAATATTTTCTACATAAACAACCTTTTAACAAATGCTTTCCAAGGCAGAATAAGAGGGGATGTTTCTATGAATTTGCTTTCAGGCGAAATAAAAGCAAAATTACGTGGTAAAGATTTAGATGTTGAACAAACTCTTCTTGATGCAGCTGCAATGAAAGATACCTTAAGCGGAACAATGGATTTTGATACAAATATTTCATTAAAAGGTGCAACTTACGAAGAACAAATGAAAACATTAAAAGGTGAAGTAAACTTCTTAATGAAAAACGGGCAGCTTGGACCATTTGGTAAATTAGAAAATCTAATTATGGCAGAAAATATTAGAGAATCAGCATTTTTCCAATCTACTATAGGCTCTGTTTTAAATTCACTTTTATCTTTTGATACAAGTAAATACAATGAATTAAAAGGTACGTTAACCTTTAAAGACGGAGTTGCAAATATTAATCCGATTACATCTCAAGGCGATATAATGTGCGCACATATTTTCGGTGATTTCAATCTGCTTACAAATAAAATAGATATCAAATTAAGAGGAAGACTTGGTTCTCAAGTTTCAGATTCTCTTGGACCTTTAGCGTTATTAAATCCGGTAAATCTTGTTAAAGCAACCCCTGGAATGAGCATTGTTTTAGGTAAACTCTTCTTCTTATTTACAGAAGCCGTTACAGAAGATGAATTAAATATGATTCCGTCCTTAGGTAAAGATATTTCTGACTATAATGCAACAAAATTCCAAGTTGTAATAAGAGGAAATGTGGAGAAACCTTTAACTTTGGTTAAATCTTTCAAATGGTTAGCTCTTCAATCTGAAATTGATAATGCAAAAACATATGTAAATACACTTCCTCAAGATACAATTCCTACAATTGATATTAATACTTTTGATAAAGAAGAAATTAAAACTCAAGTTAAAGAAACAGCAAAGAAAAAACTAAAAGAAAAAGTGGAAAGTAATTTAACAGAAGAACAAATTCAATCAATTAAACAAGGAAAAGAAACAGCAAATAAATTAAAAAACTTATTTAAAAATAAAGAAGAAGTTAAAAGCTCTATAAAAGAACAAACGGAAAAAGCAAAACTTGATGCATTAAATAAATTGAAAGAACATGCAAAACAATCAATTAGTGTTCCAATAACAGACCCAGAAAACAAAACAGACGAAAATACTGATAACTAAAAGAAAAAGAAGATCGTTAAGGTCTTCTTTTTCTTTTGACTTGCTATCAAAAAATGATATAATAATCATACTATTCAAGCTTTTAGTAAAGAAAGGTCTTTTATGATTGAAATTTGGATGATTTTTGTAATTATATCAATAATTGCAGTTCTTATTGAAATTTTTGCGCCCTCTTTATTCTGTATAAATTTTGCATTTGCCGGAATAATAACAGCAATTATATCAATATATTGGGGAAATTTACCAACATTAATACTAATTTTCCTAGTAATATCACTTCTTTCTATACTTTTTATAAAACCTTTGCTGGTAAAACTATTGAAAAAATCGTCTAATGCAGATTTTAAATCCCAATATATCGGTAAAGTTGTAAAAAGTATTGAAACAATAACAACAAATCAAGGAGCTGTAACCATCTATGATGAAAGATGGGAAGCAAGAATTAAAGAAGGATGTGAAGAAATTCCTGCAGGCTGTGACGTAAAAATCATAGATAACGACAGCTTAATATTATATGTAGAAAAATTATAAAGGAGAAAAAAAATGCCAATAGTTCTATTAATTGCAATAATTGCAGTAATTGTATATGTATATAAAGGACTTATTATTGTTCAACAACAAGAAGCAGTTATCATTCAAAGATTAGGTCAATACTCTCAAACATTAGCACCCGGTTTACATTGGATTGTTCCTTTTATTGAAGCACCAAGACCAATGCTTAAACTTGAAAAACAAAAAACTATGGATGGAAGAGTTTATACAATTCAAAATTATTCGCCAAGAATAGATTTAAGGGAAACAGTTTATGACTTCCCACGTCAAAATGTAATCACTAAAGATAACGTAACAATCAGCATAAATGCGCTTTTGTATTTCCAAATTATCGATGCAAGAAAAGCTTTATATTCAATAGAAAATTTACCTGAAGCTATTGAAAAATTAACTCAAACAAATTTAAGAAACCTTGTTGGTCAATTAGCTTTAGATGAAACTTTAGTATCTCGTGATATTATTAATGACAAACTAAGAGAAATTCTTGATAAAGCTACTGATAAATGGGGCGTAAAAGTAAACCGTGTAGAACTTCAAGATATCGTTCCACCTGCTTCAATCCAACAAGCTATGGAAAAAGAAAAGAAAGCAGAACAAGATAGACGTGCTACAATTCTAGAAGCTGAAGGTATTAAAAAATCTGCAATATTAACAGCAGAAGGTGAAAAAATGGCTGCTATTAATAAAGCAGAAGGTGAAAAACAAGCTGAAATTTTAAGAGCAGAAGGTGTTGCTCAGGCTCGTATCATTGAAGCTGATGCTGAAAAAGAAGCAATTAACAGAATTATTGGAGCCTTAGCTGATAAAGGAAAACCAGACCAATATTTGATTGCTATGAAATATCTAGAAACCTTAGCAAATATAACAAATGGTCAAAATAATAAAGTTGTTTATATGCCTTATGAAGCAACAGGTATTTTAAGTTCAGTTGATGGTATTAAACAAATGTTTGATAAACATTAATTTTATTTTTAATATTGAAAAAGAGAAACGTATTCAGCGTTTCTCTTTTTTTATGCTAGGATAAATTTAAAAGGAAACACTATGCAAGGTATAATATTCGATTTCAACGGAACTTTATTTTTTGACTCTCATATGCACTATGAAGCCTGGAGAATTTATTCTAAAAAGCTAAGAGGTAGAGAATTTACTGACGATGAAATGCGTAAATACATGTTTGGAAGAACAAATGCCGATATAATTGAATATGCTATAGGTGAAAAACCATCACTTGAATTAGTAGAAAAACTTGCAAAAGAAAAAGAAACAATGTATCGCAAAATGTGTTTAAATGATAAAGCTCATTTTGTTTTATCGCCGGGGGCTGAAAACTTTTTAGATTATTTAAAAGAGAAAAATATACCAAGGACAATAGCAACAATGTCTGAATGGGACAACGTTGAATTTTATATAAAAGAATTTAAACTGGAAAAATGGTTTAATTTGGAAAAAATAGTTTATTCAAATGGAAAAATCCCGGGGAAACCTGCACCTGACATATATGAAATAGCTGCAAAAAATTTAAATTTAAATCCAAAAGATTGTATTGTTGTTGAAGATGCTATTTCAGGCATTAATGCTGCATACAGTGCAAATATAGGTATGATAATTGCAATTGCATCTGTAGAAAGTGACTCTTTATATAAAGAAATCCCATATGTAAATCAGATTATTCATAATTTTGATGAAATAGATAAAAGAATATTTGAATAAAATAACAATATATAATAAAAATATTTACTTTAGTTTGCAGTATACATTAAGAAACATTAAGCAAAAGTAGTAAAAGCGGTAAAGAGTATATACTAATTAT
>CAJTXT010000010.1 GCA_910583875.1 uncultured Vampirovibrio sp.
GGTTAGTTGAGTTACCTGTAATAGAAACATCAACACCTTCTTTAATCATAATAGCTACACCTTCAGAAACATCGTCAGCACCGTAGCATCTAACTTTAGCTCTTTCTCCGTCTGAGAATGCTGTTTCTTTTGTAACTTTTAATTCGCCTGATTTATAATCATATTCTGTTTCAACTGCTGTGAAACCGTTAATTCTTGCAATAACGTAAGCAGCATCTTTACCTAAACCGTTTAAGATAACTCTTAAAGGTTCTTTTCTAACTTTGTTAGCGTTTCTAGCGATACCAATAGCACCTTCAGCAGCTGCGAATGACTCGTGACCTGCTAAGAAACAGAAACATTTTGTTTCTTCTCTTAATAACATAGCGCCTAAGTTACCATGACCTAAACCAACTTTTCTTGTGTCACCAACTGATCCTGGTACAGCAAAAGCTTGTAAACCTTCACCGATTGCTTCAGCAGCATCAGCAGCATTTTTAATACCTTTTTTTATTGCAATAGCACAACCTAAAGTATACGCCCAAGAAGCGTTATCAAACGCGATTGGCTGAATACCTTTTACGATTTCATCTACATTTATACCTTTTGACAAACATAATTCATTAGCTTCATCTAAAGATTTGAATCCATATTCTTTTAGAACTTTAGCTAAGGATTTTTCACGTCTGTCTTGTCCTTCAAATTTTGCCATTTTATATTTTTCCTTCTATTGTTTCTTATACAATTTATACTGAATTTATTCTCAGTATTTGACAGATGGTAAGATACTGAAACAAGTTCAGTATGACAATTTGCTATTGTTTTCTTGGGTCAATAGTTTTAACCGCATCAGCAAATCTGCCGTAAGTTCCGATATTTTTTTCATAAGCTTCTTTAGGATCTTTACCGGCTTTAATTGCATCCATAACTTTACCAAGGTTAACGAATTTATATCCGATAACTTCATCATTTTTATCTAAACCAAGTTCTAAGATGTAGCCTTCTGTTAAAGAAAGATATCTAACACCTTTTTGTTTTGTTGAGTGGATAGTACCAACCATGGAGCATAAACCTTTACCAAGGTCTTCTAAACCAGCACCGATTGGAAGTCCGCCTTCTGAGAATGCTGTTTGAGTTCTACCATAAACGATTTGTAAGAATAGTTCTCTCATCGCAACGTTAATAGCGTCACAAACTAAGTCTGTATTTAAAGCTTCAAGAAGAGTTTTACCAGGAAGGATTTCACCAGCCATAGCAGCAGAGTGAGTCATACCTGAACATCCGATAGTTTCAACTAAAGCTTCTTGAATTACACCATGTTTAACATTTAATGATAATTTGCAAGTACCTTGTTGAGGAGCGCAGCATCCGCAACCGTGAGTTAAACCTGAAATATCTTTAATTTCTTTACATTTTGTCCATTCGCCTTCTTGAGGGATTGGAGCAGGCACACCTTTAACGCCTCTTTTTACACAACATTGATTTTCAATTTCATGTGTGATTTGCATATTGTCCATCAGACCTCCTGTTTTCTTAATATTTGTAATTTTTTATTCTTACACTCTTAACCTAATCGGTTACTATAAATTATATTGTAAAAAAAATTAATTGTATATAAAAAATCCATTGCAAATACATTAAATGATTGTAGAAATAAAAAAATATATTTATTATATTTATAATTCAAGGAGAAATTATGAAATATAAATTTGCATTTTTTTGTATAATTCTCTTTATTCTATGCTTAATTTTTCAATTGAATTTAAAATCATCTACTGGTACTAGTTCTGATTATACTGAAATCAAGGTTAACGCCCCTATTTTGCTTAGTTATAAAAGTAAGCAAGAAATATATGATTTAAGAAAAAATGCGGTAGCAAATTCTATTTTTAGAAATCCGAATTATGAACCTTCAAATAAAGTTTTCGGTCAAATAGAAAATTTTAAGCCATGGGTATCTATGAATGCTTGTTTTATTGATAATAAAGCTGTTGTAACAGAACCATCCGAAGAAGCAAGATTTATTTTGAACCCAGAAATTTTAGTAGCAATTGAGTATGTATATGGTGCGTATTGTAATGCAGGCGATTATGTTCCAAATATTCAAGCTAAAAGTGTCAGATATTCAAAATCAAAAAATGAAATTACTGTAGTTTATGATAAGTTGATAAATGAAACCTTAAGCAATAATACAGTCTATAGTTTTAAAGGGTTAAATGCGCGGGATTTGGGATACAAATATGCATATATAGATAAGAGTAAATCTACATATAATTTAATATTTGCTGATAAAGATACAAATATTTCTACCTCAATTGCTGAATTTCAAGATTTTCTTCATTGTGGAGATTCTTGCAGGCATGAAGGCGGTTGTAATAATGGTTCTCCTCGTCAGCCTATGTTAGATTTTGAAAATTCACATGTTAAGAATACGCCTTATCAGAAAAATAAAGAAATTTATATAAAATTCTGGAAGAAAATGCCTAATACACTACAAGATAAACCCGATATATCTGAACGAATTATTATTGAAAATGCTTAGTATCAATCAGTAATATTGTTTTAGCTGTTACCTAAACTGAATATATTATAAATTTCTTCATCAGAAAGTTCTGTAATTACTTTTTCACCTTCAAATACGGCTAAGTTTACAAGTTCTTTCTTTTGCTTAATCATTTCGTCAATTTTTTCTTCAAATGTACCTAAGGTTACGAGTCTGTGAACCATAACATTTTTGTTTTGACCGATACGATAGCTTCTATCTGTAGCTTGTTCTTCAACAGCAGGATTCCACCATAAGTCATAGTGAATAACATTTGTTGCTGATGTTAAATTCAAACCTGTACCGCCTGCTTTTAATGATAAAAGCATAATTTTTTGGTCTGGGTTTGTTTCAAATTCTTGAAGCATATTCTGTCTTTGGTTTGTATTTAATGAACCGTGGAAGAATAATGGTGATACATTTAACTCATTTTGAATAATAGTTGATAGAATATTACCCATTTCTTTATATTGAGTAAATGCAATAACCTTTTCATCATTTTCTAGTATTTGAGATAATAATGATATGAATTTTTCTGTTTTACCTGAAACATCTTTTGTCATTTCACCATATTTTAGGTATTGGAATGGATGATTACAGATTTGTTTTAATGCTGTAATTAATTTAAAGATTATACCGCGTCTGTTGATACCTTTTTGACCTGAAATATCTGTCATTAATGAATTTAAAGTTTTTTCATATAATGCTGCTTGAGTTTTTGTTAAGTAACAGTATTCATCAAGTACCATTTTTTCAGGCAGGTCATCAATAATTGTTTTATCTGTTTTTAAACGTCTTAAAACAAAAGGTGAGATTGATAATTTTAATTTATCAGCCTGTTCATATTGCTTAAATCTTTCAATCGGGATTGCATAACATTTTTGGAAATCTCTGATTGAGCCAAGGTATCCTTTGTTGATAAAGTCGAAAATACTCCATAATTCTGTTAATTTATTTTCAACAGGAGTACCGGTCATTGCAATCTTAATATCAGATTTTAATGATTTAACGGCTGCTGTTTGAGATGTATCTGGGTTTTTAATGTTTTGAGCTTCATCAATAACTACCATTCCCCAAGTTGTCTTTTTAACTTCTTCTATATCTATACGCAAAATAGCAAAAGTTGTAATAAGAACATCTGCTTTTAAATCTAATTGACGTTCTGGACCATGGTATGCACTTGCTTTTATAGAAGGTGCGAACATATTAAGCTCTTTTATCCAGTTACCCATTAATGTTGTAGGACATACAACAAGAACAGGTGCTTTTAGTTTTCCTTCTTCTTTTAATTTAAGAATTAAACTTATAACCTGAATTGTTTTACCAAGTCCCATATCATCTGCAATACAAGAGCCAAACCCTTTTGTTGTATTTGTATACAGCCATTTTAAACCGCCCATCTGATATGGTCTTAATTCGCCTTTAAGTCCTTCAGGAGCTGTAACTTCAACAGTTTTACCGATATCTTTTACTATATTTGCAAAAGCAGCATCATAGTCAAATTCATATTCACCTAGATGACCGGAAAATGCCGCATGAAGCATTTCCATTCTTGTAATTTTATCAATTTTAGGATTCTTTAATTTATTAATTATTGCTTGAGCTTCATTTTGGTCTATTAAAATATATTTATTTTTAAATTCAATAATTCCGTTTGCATCTTTGATAAGTTTTTCAAATTCTTCAACTGATATTTTCTCATCTCCAATAGCGACCTGAAAAGAAAAATCAAAGATATTTGAAAGACTTATATTACCGCCTTTTCCATTTAATATATCAGCAACATCTTGTTCTCTTGAAGTTTTAATCTTTGCATTAATTGATGCACGAGGTACTACTATATTACCAAAGTTTGGCGGGAAGTTAATATTAATGCCTGCTTTGTTTAAATAATAAGCTGTATGAATCATTAATTTATAAACATCATTTAAAGATAAATTCATTTTTAGATTTTCTTCATCTTCAAATAAGGTTTCAAGCTCTTTATAATATCTAAGCGCATAATTCAACTGCTTTTCAACAACATTGATAAGATATGAGTTTTGATAACCCCAATATGTACCTTCCTCATATATTTCTAATAATTTTCTTGGAGGTTCTTTTTCATTTAATTTCTTATCATTTGATTTAACCGAAATCGTTAATAGGAAGTTATCTTCTTCTATTTTTTCGATATCTAATTGCGGACTTACAGGATATTTGCCTATATATACTTCATCCAGCCATTCGCTTATTGCTTCAGCTAAATCTAAAGAACGAATATATCGTTTGTTATTAACTGGTTTTAAGAAGTAAACAGATGAAATTATATCTTTAAACCTGTAGGCTTTAAATTTTAAAAATTTGAAAATAACATAATTCAAATATTCTTCAATTAAAACATCTGCAATATTTTTTATATCTGAGATTTTTGTGAAATCTAAAGAATGAACTTCATCAATTGAATCTTGTAATAAATCATTTATTGCAAACATTTCATAAGTAATAGTAAAGAAATTATCAGTTTTATTAACTTTAGGAAGAAAATACATCTTCTCAACAACTTTTTTTACAAATTGAGTAAGAATATTGAAAATTCTAAAAGACTCTGAAACATTGTCATTTTCAACAATTGAATCAAAACCCGAAAAATATTCCCAAATAAGTTCTAATGGAACTTTATAGCCTATTTTATCTTCTTTTACTCCGTTTTCTTCTATTTCATAAGCGGTTGATGAAAATCTATATAACGAGCCTTTTGATTTTAAGTAAAAATCAAAATTATTTGTAGGAGTAACAAAAACTTCTAAATTTTTGCCTTCTTTTATTAATTTGAATTGAGTATTTTTAATTACGTGGCTTGAGTTTTGAAATGTAGTCGCAAATTCATCTTCTACAAGTTGATAAATTGTACTCATCATTAATCTGAAATCTTTTTTTTCACATCCAACAGGATTTTCTGTTAAATTATGAAAAAGTTCATCTATATTATTTTTTTTGAATGAGAAAGCAAATTTATTATCTGTAATAGTTTCGGAAGTCATATAGTCCCCTTTGGTATAAGCTTTTTATAATATTATACATAAAAATTTTTAGAATATTAATCTTGTTCTAAAATTTATAATTTGATATAATTTATCTTTGTTAACTATAAATTACTGATAAAAAAATGAAAACTTGCAAGTATATAGATAATATTTTAATTTTTTCAGAAGATAAAATTTCACCTTGCTATTCCGCTAATAGTGAACGTGCGCCCTTTTATGCTGAAAAAATGCAATTTGGACAAGAAAATATAAATTTTGAAGAGCGATATAAGCAAATAATTGATGAATTAAATTCAGATAATATTAAAAATTATGCTTGTAATAATTGTTTTCAAATATTTGAGACTGAAAGTTTAAAAACTAAGTATAATCTAATAATAGTACAGAATTGGGAAAATAAGCCTTTAAAATACGATATAAAATCAATAATAAAAAATTTGTATGAGAATAATTTAATTGATAAAGAAAAACTTGTTGTTGAATTCCAAATTGTTGATATTAGGCAAGCGCGAAAATATGAGAAATTAATTTCATTTTTTAAAGAAAATGGTATTAAGAAATTTAGATTTTTAACAAATAATTTAGCTTGTGATTCTCTGGTTGAATATCTCTTATCAATAAATAAATGCGAAATATACTTAACTTATAATTTCAAATTTATAAAAGAAATAAAATCACAAAATGCAATGGTTCAAATATTAAGACGATATATGGATGCTGCAGTTGATAAAAATTCAATAAATGTATATTATAATTTGACTCCATTTTATAATGATAATAATCGTGATATAGAACAATTCATAAAACTTATATACAGAGCCGGCGTCAATTATCTTAGCTTAAGATTAAATTATAAAAATCTTAATGATTGGATTAATGCACCAATTCCGATAAACTGTCCGCCTAAATTGGATAAATGTATTCTGTATTTCTTCAAACTTTGTAAAAATTACAGTTTTTATAGTGATATGAGTTATGAAGAACAAAATATAGTTTTGAAAAAAATATTTAAAACAAATAAAAAAGTACCATTATATAAAAAATTTCAGCAATTATTTAGGAAGAAAGATGAAATATAAAAGTTGTCATTTAATAGAACACGGAATTTCAATTAATGTAGATTCAATACAAGCATGTTGTTTATCAAGAGAATTTAATAAAGGACAGCTTCCTATTATTGAACATTATGAAAATAATAAAATAAACTGGGATGAACTCTTTGAGAGGAAAAGAAAACATAGAAAACATCAAAAAGTTCAAGATTTATTTTTATGCGAAGGCTGTTATAATTTACGCGAAGAAGATTGGGATGAAGAAGATTATATATCTTTTATAAACTTTGATCACTGGAGTCAATGTAATTCTAATTGTATATATTGCGGGGTTCAAGCTAATAAACCAAAAACTAAAAATAATGTATTAAAAGCAATAAAAGAACTTATAAAATTGGGAAAATTTAAAAATAATGGTGAAATAACATTTCAAGGCGGCGAACCTACTGTTTTAAAAGAATTTGATGAACTGCTTAAACTCTTTCTAAAAGAGGGCTCTAAAGTTCGTGTTCATTCGTCTGGTATTTTATTCAGCCGTGCAATAAGAAACGGGCTAAAAAAAGGTGCTGTTACCGTTGTAATTTCACCTGATTCTGTTACTAAAGAAACTTATAAACAAGTTAAAAGAGTTGATAAATCTAATAAGGTTTGGGAGAACATTAAACATTACAGAAAAGGCTTAAAAGAAGAATTTAAAAACCTTGTAAAAGTTAAATACATTATTATTCCAGGGGTTAATGATACATTTGAAGAAATTACTGGTTTTCTAAATAAAATAAAAGAATTAGATATTAAAAGCATAATAGTTGATGTTGAATATACTTATGCTAATGCTCATATAAATAATATATCTCCACATGTCTATATGTTTATGGATTATATCGAACATTTTGCACAAGCAAATGGAATATCTTATGATTTATATGATTCTGCTTTATATGCTGATAAAAACAGACAATTTGAGAAAATATCAGATTTTTCAATTGAAAATTTAAAGAACAAAATAGAACAATACAAAGCAGAAAATATTAATCAAAATATAAAATATCCTAATTAACAAGATGTTATATAACAAATTATACGAAAAATATTAAAGTGTCACTCTGCATTTGTTTGACTATTTTTCTAAAGTATTTTTTTTAATAAAAATGTCATGCTGAACTTGTTTCAGCATCTGATGACGTTCTAATTAGGCATTTAATGAATATATTACAAATTGGTAAGATGCTGAAACAAGTTCAGCATGACAATAGGACTATATTTTTATTATCTTCAGTGTGAATTTTTACGTGATTTCTCTAATTTTTCAGTATGATAGTGAGAAATTGTATATAAATTCCAATTAACATAACATGTAAAAATAACGTTCTTGTGTTAAAATCATAATTAGTATTTCGGAGGAAAATCATGATAAGTACTGATGATGTAAAACACGTTGCAAAACTTGCAAGGCTTGAACTTACAGAAGAAGAAACTGAAAAATATTCTAAGCAGCTAGGTAGTATTTTAAAATATGTAGAACAAATGAATGAAGTAGATACAACTGGTATTGAGCCAATGCCGCATGCAATCCCTGTATATAATGTAATGCGTGAAGATGTTGTAAAATACGAACAAACAAAAGAAGAAATGATGGCAAATGCTCCGTATGAAGAAGACGGATTTTTCAGAGTGCCGAAAATTAATTAACAAGAATTGAGGAATTAATGAGTACAAAATATATTTTCGTAACAGGCGGTGTTGTATCCTCCTTAGGTAAGGGGATTGTAGCAGCGTCTCTTGGTCGTTTACTAAAAGCAAGAGGTTTTAGCGTTGTAATACAAAAATTCGACCCTTATATTAATGTTGACCCCGGAACTATGAGCCCGTTTCAACATGGTGAGGTTTTTGTTACAGATGATGGGGCTGAAACAGATTTAGATTTGGGTCATTATGAACGTTTTACTGATACAAATCTTGGGAAAATTAATAATGTAACTTCAGGTAGTATTTATCAAACTGTTATTAATAAAGAACGTCATGGGGATTATTTAGGTGCTACTGTTCAAACAATCCCGCATATTACAAATGAAATTAAATCAAGAATTAAAAAAGCTACGCAGCAATTTAAACCTGATTTTATTATTGCTGAAATCGGTGGTACTATCGGGGATATTGAAAGTTTACCATTTATTGAATCAATAAGACAATTTAGAAGTGAAGCAGGTTTTGGAAACAGTATTTCAATCCATGTAACACTTTTACCATATCTTCCAACCTCAGGTGAATTGAAAACAAAACCGTCACAGCATAGTGTTACAAATTTAAGAAGCTATGGTATTCAACCAGAAATTCTTGTATGTAGAACTGCTAAACCTATTCCTAAAAAAGAAAAAGAAAAATTAGCTTTATTCTGTTCTGTTCCTAAAGATGCTGTTATTGAATGCCGTGATATGAAAAGTATTTACGAAGTTCCTCTTGCACTTGAAGAACAAAATATGGCAAGTGTTGTACTTCAAAGATTATTTATGCAGGATGTTAAGCCTGATTTAGAATCTTGGAAAAATCTTGTTTATAAAATTAAAAATCCTGAAAAAACAATTAAAATTGCAATTGCAGGTAAATATACAAAATTATCTGATGCATATATTTCAGTTGTTGAATCATTAAAACATGCAGGATATCAACATAATGCACAAATAGATATTAAATGGATTAATTCAGAAGATTGTGTGGATTTTGAAAAGGCAAAAGAAGCATTATCAGATGTAGACGGTTTAGTTGTTCCTGGTGGATTTGGTATCCGTGGTATAGAAGGAAAACTAAATGTTATAAGATATGCAAGAGAAAATAATCTTCCTTTCTTAGGTTTATGTTTAGGTATGCAATGTGCAGTTATTGAATATGCAAGAAATGTTGTAGGCTTAAAAAATGCGAATTCTATGGAATTTGATGAAAATACTCAATATCCCGTTATTGACCTTATGACTGAACAAAAGAATGTTGAAGGCTACGGCGGAACAATGCGTTTAGGTCAGTTTGAATGTCATATTCAAAAAGGAACTAAAGCCGAAGCAGCTTATGGAACTGATGTTATTTGGGAACGTCATAGACATAGATATGAAGTTAATAACGAGTTTAGAAAACAAATAGCAGAAAAAGGCTTAGTATTCTCTGGATTATCACCTGATGGTATGTTATGTGAAATGGTTGAACTTCCTCAAAATGATTGGTTTGTGGCTTGTCAATTCCATCCAGAATATAAATCACGTCCAGAAAGACCTCATCCTTTATTTGAAGGTTTAATTGATACAATTTGTAAAAGAAAAGAGTCAAAAGAACTTGTAAATGCATAAAAAAAAGACTCCCATTCGGGAGTCTTTTTTATTTTTGATTTATGTATTCCTTTAATTTTTTCTTTACATTTTTAGAACAACGAGACAAGAATAAATTTTCATCAAGAAAAATAATATTCCCATTTTTATCAAAATTCATATAATTTAATATTTCTCTGGATTTTTCATTTTCTTCTTCTATTTGAAATTTTTTCATTATTGCATATTGTTTTATATATTGCTGTTCAATAATAGTCATATCCCAAAATTCATTAGATAAGTCTACTTTAATAAAATGTAAAAATAATTTATCTTTTATTGGATCAATTTTGAATTTTCTGAAAATAGGAATAATAGTCTTTCTAGAAAAAGGAAGAACTATCTTATCTATTTTTTTCTCTGGACATAGTGATAAATAGTCTGAAGTTGGAGATAAAACAACAAAAAATATATTATCTTTTGCCAAATATAGATTTTTTAATAATTTTTCTTCAGGACGAATAAAATTCCCACTTGATTTTTCAACTAAATAAAGAAATCGTTCTTTTAAATCATTAGTTTTATATGAATAAAATAACTGAATACAAGTATTTGTAATACCGCAAATTAATATAATTATAAAAAGATTGTATAAAACATTTTTATGAAAATATTTTTTGAGTGATTCTTGTAAAAATAATGAAAATATTAAAAGAGGAAAAATTAAAAATATAACTACCCTATAAGATATAAAATCATGATCATATAAAAATATTTGTCTAAAATAGATTATAATTGTAAAAATAGCAATGTATATTGATATTATTAATAACTTAATATTTCTTGTTATTTTTTTCTTCTGAAGAAAAATGAAAACAGTTATAAATAAAATTAAAGTAACTACTTCAATAAGATATGGCTCATTCCAAAAAGTTTTAAAAATATTTCTTTCTTGATTATATGTTTCAGAGAAGAACATTATTGTTTCTTCCTGTATGCCAGGAAGAACAAAATAGTTAATCATAAAAACAAATATTGAAGCAAACAACTGACTAATTGCAATAAAAGCCTTTACTATTTTATTCTTTTTATTTTTATATCTTGGAATAATATGAAAAGCTAAAAAGAAAATAAATATTCCTTGAAAAATAACTAATTCAGTTAGCCCAAAAGAAAATAAACATAATATAAAAATTACGAATAAATCTTTCCAATTATAATCAATATCTGCAACAAAATAGTGAAATAATAATAAAAGAAGTGAAGAACCTAAATATACTTCAACAACAGAATACATTATTGCAGGTAATATACCAAATGAATACAAAAATAGTGAACATAAAACAATATCATACCTTCTTGTGCGTTTTGCTAGAAATATATTTGCCAAATTTGCTAAAAATGGAAATAGAAATAAAGGCATAGAAAACATAAAAAGTAATATTTGTTTATTTGTTAGCCCAATGTTATATATAATATTAACCGGCAATTGATTAATAAAATTAGTAACCCATCTTGTTCTATCATCAACAAGATAAAATCCATAACCTTTATCGGAAAGTTGATTCAAAATTTTCGGAAACCATAAAGAACCATCAATAAATAAACCTCTATCTGCTATTGCTGCATAAATTATATGAACTATTGATAAAATAATAAATAATAGTGTCAAATAAAATATTTCTTTATTCTTAAAAAAGTTATAATATTTCATTCTTTTTTTCCCCCCCCCCGACAAAATGGACTTTAATACATTTTATCCATATCTTTAGATTTTTTGCGCCAGTCTTTTATTACTTTTACCTGTAAATCTAAATATACTTTTTTATCAGCTGTAAATTCCAACTCTTTCCTTGCTTCAGTTCCGATTTTCTTTAACATCGAAGCATTTTTGCCAATTAAAATTCCTTTTTGAGTTTCTTGTTCAACAATAATTTTTGCTTCAATTCTGTCTATATTTTCTTTTTCTTCGTATTTCTCAATTATAACGGCAACGCTGTGCGGTACTTCATCATGAGTATATAATAAAATTTTTTCTCTTATTAATTCACGAGCAATATCACGCATTGTTTCATCTGTTATTTGTTCTTCATCATAAACTTTTTCACCTGCGGGAAGCTTTCTTACTATATTTGTAATTAATGTATCAAAATTTCTTCCTGTTTTTGCTGAAATTTTTACGCACGGATAATTTTTCTCAAATAAAGTTTTGTATGTTAAAAGATTTTCTTCACGTTTTTGAAGATTTTTTTCAAGGTCATATTTATTAGCAACAATAATCATATCACCTTTATATTCTTTTAAAACATTTTCAACAATCCATTTATCGCCTCTGCCTGCTGTAGTTGAACCATCTACAACAAATAAAACAAGGTCTACATCCGGAATAGCACTTTTTGCTTCACCTACAAGACATTCACCTAATTTATCAATCGGTTTATGAATTCCCGGTGTATCAACAAACACAATTTGCGCTTCATCTGTAGTCAAAATGCCGTTAATTCTTCGTCTTGTTGTTTGTGCTTTATTTGTTGCAATAGCAATTTTTTGACCAATTATACGGTTTAAAATGGTTGATTTACCTACATTAGGTCTGCCTATTATAGCAACATAGCCAAATTTATAGTGTTTCATTTTCTTCCTGAACTTCTTCTTGTTTTTCTTCTATATCAACAAAAGGAGTATCTTTTCTCATAATAACTCTTGAAATTCTGATACCGTCAAGCTCTATAACCTCAAAAGAAAGATTTCTGTCTTCTACTTTATCGCCTATTTCAGGTTCTCTTCCAAGTAAACCAAATACATAACCTCCAATAGTTTGGAAGTCTTCATTAGGAATATCTAAATCATATTTCTCATTAATATCTTCAATATCCATTTGAGAAGAAACACTCAATGTGTTTTCATCAATTACAATTAATTCAGGGGTTGGAGCTTCATCAAACTCATCATATATTTCTCCAACTATTTCTTCAATAATATCTTCAACAGTTACAATACCTGCAATGCCTCCGTGTTCATCAACAACAGCTGCAATTTGATTTTTTGTTGAAGTGAAATCACTTAATAAATCACTTATGAATTTATTTTCAGGAATAATTAAAATTTCACGAGCTAAAGATTTTATTTGGAAACCTTCTTGTTCATATGTTTTATCTCTTAAGGCGCGAAGTGCATCCTTTGCATTAATAACACCGATAAGATTATCAACAGTATCTTCATAAATAGGGATACGTGTATGACCGGAATCGATAATTAAATCCATTAAAGTATCAAGATTATCTTCCGCATCTACAAAAACTACTTTTGGACGAGGAATCATAATTTCTTTTACAACTGTTTGAGCGAAGGAATAGAAGTTTGATAGCATATGAGCTTCTTTATCGTCAATAACTTCAATTTTTTCGCCTTCTTGTATAATTTTGTCGAATTTGTCTTCCCAATTTTCTTCAGCGTCATTAGAATCTATTTCAACTGAGATATGAGAAATATTGTTAAAATGTTCTCTAATTTTACGTTCAACCATTTCGGAAATATCATCAGCTTCTTTAACTTGGATATCAGGGTCTACCTCGATAGTAATATTAACAATTAAACCGGAAGTACCCATATTCATTGTTTTTAGTTCTTTAACGCAGCTAACGCAATGAAGATTTTCTGCAATTTGCTTAATAACTTCTTCAACTTGAGGTTCTGCTGATAAACCTGTTAAAAGATTTACATTGTTTTTTAGCATATAACCTGCAAGGAATAAAAGCATTAATGCAATTATGCCTGAGGCAATACCATCAGGGATGTGTGCAAGATTTGCAGGCAGAATAAATTTTGAAATGCTGACAGCAATAAATGCAACAACTACGCCTGTTAAAGCCACAACATCTTCATACCAGACATATTTTGTTGTAGGTGTATTAATTTTATGAACATATTTTATTGATTTTATAAAATCTACAATCGGATTTACGTGTTTAATATTTGCTTCATCGATAACAGCGTGAACTGCACTATTAACAGCCCAACCTTCAAAACAAATGCTTAAAACCAAAATAACAGCAAGTACTTCATAGTGATTTAAAAGAACAAGAACTTCTTCGTAATCGTTAAAATATATTTTATTATATGCGCTTAAAAGAGATACAGCTGAACCAAAAAACATTAAAAGACAAGCAACTATTGTCCAAACATTAGTTTCAAGCCCGTGACCAAAGGGGTGAACGCCATCAGCTGGGCGAGAACCGCGTTTTAGCCCAACCATTAGACAGATGCTGTTGAAGGAGTCTACCCCAGAGTGAACTGCTTCAGCAAACATTGCAGAACTTTTTGTAAAGTACCATGAACCAAGTTTTATTATTGTAATAAAAATATTTGCAAGAAATGCACGAACAACGGCATTAAATTTTAAGCGATTACTTTCTGAAATACCACCGGCAGGAACATCTGAACTACCCTGCACCGAAATACTGTCTGATGTCATCTTTTTCCTTATTTGTTAGTGTCTAACACTATAATTATAAAATAAAGGTTTAAAAATGTCTATTTATATTATTTTTTTGATTCTTTCCAAATTTTTATTTTAGTATTAAAATCATGTTTGGATGTAGCGCAGTTTGACTGTGCCGAAGAAAAACGATTAAGTATCGTTTTTGCGAGAGGTAGCACCGAGTGCGCGACAAACCTAAAAATTAAATAAAAGTCGGGATACTCTGCCGAACAAAAGTTGACTAAATGTCAAGTTTTGTGAGAGGTAGCAGTTTGGTCCAAACAATGAAAATTAAATAAATAAAAATCGGGATGTAGCGCAGTTTGACTGTGCCGAGAAAAAACGATTAAGTATCGTTTTTATGAGAGGAAGCACCGGGTGCGCGACAAACCTAAAAATTAAATAAAAGTCGGGATGTAGCGCAGTTTGGTAGCGCACCGTGTTCGGGTCGCGGGGGTCGCAAGTTCGAATCTTGTCATCCCGAT
>CAJTXT010000011.1 GCA_910583875.1 uncultured Vampirovibrio sp.
AATTAGACCCTGAAGTTGCTGCTTAAGTTTTATTAAATAGAATAAAAATAAAAAGCTCTAAAATTAGAAATTAATTTTAGAGCTTAATTTTTAATTTAAAAATTCCCCAAAACCTATGCTTGTGGTTGATTCCACAAAGCATCTCTTAAAAATTTGCTTTTTTGAGATTCTGCAGACAATGCAACATTAACAGGAGTGAAGATAAATACAGAATCACCAATTTTTTGTTGACTTCCTGATAATGCATGTGTAGCACCGCATAAAAAGTCAACTATTCTTAAAGATTGTTCTTTATCTAAAAGATGTAAATTTAAAACAACAGTTTTTCTATCTTTTAGATGTTTAACAATAGAAATAGAATCTTCGTAAGAACGTGGTTCGCAAACCATTACTTCATATCCTCTATAATTTGGATGTGAAACAACTTTTAAATTTTGATTTTTTTGTTCTTGTTGAGATAATGAAGGATTTAATGCTAAGTTATCTTGAACTGGATATTCACCTGCTTCATCCATCATTTCTTCATAAATGCTGTCTTCATTGTTGTCAAATCCTGATGTTAAAAAATCAATGATTGATCTAATTTTAAATTTGTCTGCAACTGCCAATGTTCTTCCTCCTAAGTTATTATTCAAATAGTATTCTTCCAAGTCTTATCATATTTGCACCTTCTTCAAGTGCTATTTTGTAATCTCTACTCATACCCATTGATATGTATTGTAATTCTACTCTGAATTCTGATTGTAAGTCATCGTATATTTGTTTGATATTTCCAAATAGTTTATGCAATACATCCTCAGAACTTTCTATAGGTGCCATATTCATAACCCCGCATATTTTAACAGAATTTAATTTTATAATTTCAGAAAAAGCTTCTTTTATTTCATTTTCATAAAAACCGGATTTTTGTTCTTCTTTTGCGTTATTAATTTGTAAAAGAATTTTTTGAACAATTCCTTGTTTTTTTGCTTCTTCATTTATTACATTGGCAAGTTTTACTGTATCTACAGAATGAATTAAATCAAACTTTCCAACAGCAAGTTTTGCTTTATTTGTTTGTAAATGACCTATCAAATGAAATTTACTGTTTTCTCTAATTTTTTCCGGTAATTTTTCTATTTTGTCTAAGGCATCTTTGACTCTATTTTCACCAAAGTTTCTAAAGCCCATCTCATAATATTTTATGATTTGTTTTTCGTCAAAATATTTTGTTACTGCTATTATTGTTGGATTATAAGGTACAATTTGTGCTTTGATTTTTTCAAAATTATTGAAAATTTTATCCATTTGAATTATTAAAATCTCCTTTTGAAATTTATATCAAAACACTCTATCAATTATAATAAAAGATAATAAAGAGTTCAACAATTTGTTCACTATACATATTGTTGAATAATGAAAATCATGTCTATACCCATGAATACATGGGTTTTTACATGTTAATCTTGCTTTAATATTTCTTAACAATAAAGATAAAATAATAATATATTGCTTTTTTTTAAAAATTTTTTTACAATTTTATGGCTATGAATGAAACATCTAAACAACTTTTACAAGAATTTAAATTGTATATTGAAGTAGAACGTAATTTTTCAAAACATACTGTTGTTGCTTATTCTTCTGATATTTTAAGTTTTCTTATTTGGTTAAATGAAAGATCTGTTAAGGATGTTACATATTCTATTATTAGAGAATATTTATTATATATTCAACAGTTTAATTATTCTAAAACAACAACATCAAGAAAAATCGCATCTTTAAGAACTTTTTATAGATTTTTATATAGAGAAAGAATTATAGAGATGAATCCTGCTGTTGGCGTTCATTCTCCCAAAAGAGGAAAAACTTTGCCAGAATTCTTAACAGAAAAAGAAATTGAACAAGTTTTAAATAATATAAAAATGGAATCTCCAGCTGGATATAGAAATAGAACTATTTTAGAATTATTGTATGCAACAGGAATGCGTGTATCTGAATTAAGTAATCTAAATTTTGAAAATTTAAATTTAGATGAAAACGAAATAAAAGTTTTTGGTAAAGGTTCAAAAGAAAGAATTGTACTTGTATCAGAAAGAGCGAAAAAATTTTTAGAAACGTATATAAAAACCGTTCGCTACTTGATTTTTAAAAATGAAAAAAACAGTCCAAACGATGCTGTATTTATTAACAAAACAGGATATAGACTACAACCACAAAGTATAAGATTGGCAATAAAAGATGTAGTTGAACGAATTGATTTGCCTAAACACGTTAGTCCGCATGTATTTAGACATAGTTTTGCAACAAAATTATTAGAAAATGGTGCTGACTTGAGAATAGTACAAGAACTTTTAGGTCATAGTAGTATTAGTAATACTCAAATTTATACACATGTATCAACTGAACGTTTAAAACAATCATATAATATTGCACATCCGCGTGCAAATTAGTATATAATAATAAAAAATGAGAAGGAAATAATATGTTTGATGTTATAACAATTGGAAGTGCTACATTAGATGCTTTTATAGAAACAGATGCGGCAAATATTGTATCTGTATGTTCAACTAATACCAAAAAGGATTTTATGGCATATCCATATGGTGCAAAAATAGAAATTGATAATTTTGAATTTGAAACTGGCGGCGGAGGTATTAATACTGCTGTAAACTTTGCTCATTTAGGACTAAATACATCCACTATAGTTAAGATTGGTGATGATGTGCAAAGTGAAAAAATAAAAAAAGTTTTAAAAAATGCAGACGTTGATTTATCTAATATTGTTAAAACAAAAAAATACCAAACAGGTTTTTCTATAATTCTTACAAGTTTCCAAGGCGACAGAACTGTTTTAGCGCATAGAGGCGCGAATGCTCAGCTTGACATTGATGATATTAATTTTAATGCGATTAAAAATTCAAAATGGCTCTATCTTGCACCATTAAATGGGAATTCAACAAAAGTTTTAGATAAAGTTGCTGCTTTTGCAGAAGAAAACAATGTAAATTTAGCAATAAATATTGGTACAAGCAGCATTAAGCAAGGAAAAGAACATTTATATTCAATTTTAAGAACAGCAGAAGTAATTATATTAAATAAAGATGAAGCTTCAATGTTGACTGGAATTGAAGTTCGTCCAGATACAAAACATGAAAAATATTCAACGGAAATTATACATCCTGATATTAGAAGTATGCTAAAAGAAATAAATACAGAAAAATCTAAAATAGCTATAATCACAGATGGAAAACATGGTGTATATGCCTATGATGGAATTAAATTTTATCAATGCGATGAATTCCCGGCTAGAGTTGTGAGTACATTAGGTGCAGGTGATGCTTTTTCTTCAACGTTTGTAGCTTCATTAGAGAAAACAAACTTTAATATAGAAAAATCCTTGAAATATGCATCTGTTGCTGCAGCATCCGTTGTTGAAAAATTTGGTGCACAAAGTGGTTTTATTTCTTTTAAAGAAATAGAAAAAAGATTAGATAATAATTTAGATTTTAAAGTTAATACATTTATTGAATAAATAAAAATAAACGAGAACCCAAAAAGGTTCTCGTTTATTCCTAATATACATTTTAATCAAATCAACTATAAAACTTAAGCAGCAACTTCAGGGTCTAATTCAAGTTCTTCGTCTTCTTCTTT
>CAJTXT010000012.1 GCA_910583875.1 uncultured Vampirovibrio sp.
TTTTTGCATTTTTTCGATTTTTCCAATTGCACTTTTTTGCATTTTTTCGATTTTTTTTAGAAAAATTTTCTTAAAATTTTCAGTTGAATTTTGACTGTTGAAAACCTTTTCAACATACGTAAAACCGTGGTTTTTCTTTATATATATTTATCATATATTTATCTATTTTTTTATTATATAGTATACTGCTACAAATGGGGTACTTATCTGCTACAAATGGGATACTTATCTGCTACAAATGGGATACTTATCTGCTACAAATGGGATACTTAATTTTAATTTTCAACATTCTATTGCTACAAAAAGGATACTAATACTACATTGCGTTTGACAATGTAGTATTAGTTGGTTATAATATACATGAGGTGATAAAAAATGTCAATAAGAAATCCAAAGAGAAAAGAATTTTTGAAAGTACAAAAACAAAATAAGCAGTATTACTCCATTGTCAAAAAAAGTAATGCCATTATCCAGAAGGCTCGATATTCTTTTTCACTGCAGCAACAAAAAATTTTATGCTATCTGATTACAAATTTATCTGATACTGATACTCATGAAACAGAAAAAAAATTTGATATAAAGACTTTTTATGATTTTATGGAAGTCGACTCTAAAAATTATGACCGAGTTCGAGAAAATTTGAAAGCATTAAGAGATAAATCATGGTTTATCATGGAGAAAGATGGAACCGAAACAAGTGTAAGCTTCCTTACTAAAGTCAGAACTAACAAGCGCAATGGAACTGCTACTGTTTTTTTTGATAAAGATATTCTCCCATATCTTCAAGATCTCCGAGAAAAGTATACTACATACAAGCTTTATTATATTATGACGATGAAAAGCCAGTATAGTATCCGATTATATGAACTCTTCAAATCTGTGCTCGGTAAAACTAATTGGTATTTTTCTATCGAAGATTTAAAAAAAATATTCATGTGTACATCAAAAAGCTATGACAGAATAAATAATTTTAAGTCAAGAGTTATAGAGCCTGCTATACAAGAAATAAATGAAAAGACAGATATTTGGGTCGATTATGAGTACGAAATAGAAGGCAGAAAGGTAGTTGGACTTGATTGTACAATAACATACAAGTCTGCCGATGAAAAGCTTGAGGTTGATAGACAAATTAAACTGGAGTTAAGTGAACAATAATAAAAAGCTTTCATAATCCTCAATAACAGCACGGAAATGCTCTGTAACGCCTTTCCGGTAAAATCTTATAAAATTATACTCTAAACTCTAAAACGCCTCAGAAGGTCATTAGAATGGTACAGACGCATCAATAATCCTCTTGACAAATCATAAAATATGTAGTACGATGTACTACGAAAGGAGTTGATAGTATGGCATTTTCAATCAGACTTACTGACCAAGAAAAAATGATAGCTGATAGCTATGCAAGATTGCATTCAATATCACTTGGAGAAGCTTTTAAGCAGGCATTATTTGAAAAGATAGAAGATGAGTATGATATTGCTGTATGTGAAGAAGCTCTCAAAGAATATGAAGCAAGTGGGAGAAAGAGCAGACCTATAGAGGAACTGTGGCAGGAACTCGGACTATGAAATACAGTATTGAAACAACACCAAAATTTGACAAAGAATTTAAAAAGCTTGATAAGTATACAATGAAGATGATAAAGTCTTGGATTTCAAAAAATCTTGTAGATTGCGAAAATCCTCGTAGCTTTGGTAAAGGACTGACTTCGAATAGAAGTGGACAATGGCGGTATCGAATAGGAGATTATAGATTGATTTGCAAAATCAATGATAACGAGCTTATTATACTGGCTTTGTCTATAGGTCACAGACGAGATATCTATGAATGAAAACTAAAACCGCAACGGCATAAATGAGCCGTTGCGGTTTTTTATTGGTGCGGGAACGGAGTCAAGAGGTCATACTTGAGGGTGGAGATTTTCGCTTGTGAAAATACAACCCGAACCCCTTGACAGAGTGACACGGTGTAAGCTGTCGCTCTGAAGCTGACCCTCATCGAGGGACGGCTTCTGCCAAGCAGCGAGCTGGGAAGTGCAGAGGGGAACGCTCTGCCCGACGTCCACGGACGTCGGAACTCTCTGGGGTGCAGGGGTTTACCCTTGCCACAATCCATGTTTTGGCTTGCCTAAACTGGTATTGTGTTACTACTTTTGACAAAGTCGGCTTGACAGCTCGCCCTTAATAAGGATATAATTGAAAGTATCAGATAGGCGAACTGGAAAGGAGAACGCAGTCAATGGGAGTTACTATCAGCACACATAATGGCTCGGCTGTATCGAGGGAGCATAATATTCGAAATCCAAAGGTTGTGAGCAAAGAACCGCACATTGATATGAACGGTTCTCATGAGGTTTGGATTGATGAGCCCGTCCGAAAAGCGTATGACAGATTGTTCGGTGAAGCTGTCGAAGCCTACAATGCAAAGCAGGCTCGTCCAGAGCGACAGATTAAGAGTTATTACAACGATATTTGCAAGGACAGCAAGAAACACCCTGTATATGAAATGATAATCGGTATTTACGGCAAAAATGAGAACGGCTCTCCGATATGCTCGGCAGAACAGGGTAAGGAGATAATGCGAAGGTTTGTAGAAGAATGGCAAGAACGCAACCCGAATTTAGAGCTGATAGGTGCATACTTCCACGCTGATGAGCCGGGAGCAGATCCACACGTCCACCTTGATTACATTCCTGTTGCTCACAGATATACAAGAGGATTGGAAACACAAACAGGGCTTGTTAAGGCTCTCGGGGAACAAGGATTTGAGAAAAAGGGCAAGGCAACGGCTCAAATCCAATGGGAGAAGCGTGAGAATGATTATTTGACAAAGCTGTGTGAAGATATGGGGTTAACCGTTGACCACCCTAAAATTGAGGGCAGAAAGCATATTGATACGCAAGAATTGAAACTACAAGTACAACTAAATGCCTTTGAGAGCAAAATAAATACCCTTAGAAGCGATTTTGAAAAAATCTCCGATATAAAACAAGATGAAGAGAAGAAACTCTCAGAATTAAAATCTGAGCTTAATAAGACCAATGAAAAGCTTTTAAAATTAAAAATAATTGAAAGTAATTTGACGGAATTAATAAATATCCAACCTAAAAAGAATACTCTAATCGGAAATGATTGCATAATTGCTCTAAATGATTGGAAGAAGATGAAAGCTACTGCTGTAAGCGGCTGTAAAGCCATAGCAGAAGTAGAACGCCTGAGAAAAGAAAATGAAAGGCTTGTAAAAACTTTAGAAAGTCAAAAGGATTTTACAAGGAAAAAATTGAAAGAAGATTATATGCAGCAAGCTGATAATAAAAATAAAAATCGATTATTGTGTGATTACTTGGGTATTCCAGAAAAAGCTAATTATGATCAGACAAAGAGATTATTACAAAAACAAGGATTGGGGCTAGTCAAAAATAAGAATTTGGGACGTTAAAAGTAAAGATAATTAATCAAGCAGAAAGCATGAAAATTTTGAAGAAAAAGTGTTGTTTTTTTATTTTGCATTTTTTCGATTTTTCCAATTGCACTTTTTTGCATTTTTTCGATTTTTCCAATTGCACTTTTTTGCATTTTTTCGATTTTT
>CAJTXT010000013.1 GCA_910583875.1 uncultured Vampirovibrio sp.
GGGGATAACGCTCTTTTGGATTCTTTTCGTATTTTCAGCATACTCCGTCCATTCCGCCGCAGTCAAGCCGCGTTCGTCAACGATGACCGTTTTTGTTTCCAGAACCCCGGAGAGTTCGGACAGGAGCCGCTTCTGTACGGAAATAAGCGGATGACCATCAGCATGTGCAGAGCAGTAAATTGGAACGGAGACAGGTGTTAAAATGAATATCTAAAAAACACAACTATTTTTATATCATCAAAAAAATCCTCACAGGATTAACTTGTGAGGATTTTTTCAACATTACATTTAATTAATTACTTTTCACGAATACGTTCAACAACAAGAAAATCCCCGCGTAGAGTTCTTACAACTTTAGCACGAAAAATATAACCATTTTTTTCCCAATCGCTAAAAAAAGCATACTGAGCTTGCGAAATTTTCATTTTTTTCTTATACATTCTAGATTCAATATACTTTATGTCACCTTCCAGAGGAAATATAGTTTTTATTTCTGAGGGCATCTTGACTGGAACAGGAGAATATAAAGTCCAAAAATAATGTTCGTAACTTATGTCTTTTCTTTTTCCTCCTCCGTCGCTCGCAGAAAGAACTATGCTACTGGAAGGCAAATCAATTCCAAGATGTTCGTTTAATTTACAAATATCCCATGATTCTTGTTCAGGATCACATCCTGTTGTTAATAAAATATAAAAAGCAAAAAAAGTTCTATATAATATTCTTATATTCATATTTTTTATCGTCTTAATTTTTCTGATTCCCATCCGTCATATATCTGCAATGATTTTCCTTTTTCTAATTTTAACGTCTTTTTTATTGACCCACGCATATCAAATTCGCGCGCAATTCCCTGACGATGAAATTCTCCCATAAACTCATCAGTAATAACACATCCTAGAAAAGTTACTTGTTTTCCATTATCCCAATTGTAACGGTCATAAAATTTATATTCAAATTCAAATGTATATTCTCCATTGCAAATAGTCACATTTCCTTTACCCCATGCTTTATATCCACCAACGGCATAAAACCAATTTGAACTTTCTTCTTGACCATTGTATCCGATAGATACAGTCCCTGATGTTATACTATGTTTCCCATCAGGAAGAGTGTCAATAAAAGAACGAGCCATATTAAGTTCTCTCTCATAGAGATCTTTTGCACTAGGAACCTCATCAATCATCTTTTGCAATCGAATGGTATAATCACTTCCTGTACTTCTAAAATAATGTTGCAAATGAGCTACAGCATCAGGCATTGCTACTGAAATGGTATTTAAACAATTTAAAATAAGTCCTTTCAAAGCTACTATTTTCAATGTCCATCCCTTAGAATTCCAAACTCCAGCACCTACATCAGGTATTATAGGAGGATCATCAACACCAATTTGATAATCCGCCAATCCAAGCAGATCATATCGTTTTGTTAAACTATTACAAATAAATCTATATAAATTCCACCCTCCCTGTTCCGCGATGGGATCCCTGCTGATCCACCTGCCGTCGTGCGGATTGAGATGCCGGTAGTTGTAGTAGATGAGGCCGAGCTCGT
>CAJTXT010000014.1 GCA_910583875.1 uncultured Vampirovibrio sp.
TATTATGCTTGAAAAATATTGGATAAAATGTCCAATTTGTAACGGAAAGACGAGGGTTCAAGTATTTTATAATACGGTATTAAGAAATTTTCCTCTTTTCTGCCCTAAATGTAAATTAACGCATATCGTTGATGTTGAAAAACTAGAAATCATAATCAAAAACTCTGAAAAACAAACTTTTTAATTTTGAAAAGGAAGGATATTTAAATGAAACACTTACCTAAAAGTACACCTACGGAAATATTGAATGACCCATACGGATTTACTTACAAAGAAATGTCGGAAGTAATTGGAGAGGATAAAGCAAGAGCCTTATATACGGAATTGTATAAACAGCCATTTCACAAAGAAAATCTATCAATATCAACAAAAAAAGTCTATAAAAGTAGCGATACTGAAAAGTATGTTTATGAATTGAAAGATAACAGGTATATTGAAACGGTTTTTATTAAACGGCGAGATGGTGGGACTGTTTGCGTAAGTACGCAAGTTGGTTGTTCTGTTGGCTGTATTTTTTGTGAGTCCGGACGCAATGGTTTTGTTCGTAATCTAACACCGTCTGAAATTGTGCAGCAGGTTGTATTGATACGTCAAAAAGTAAATCGTATCGTTTTTATGGGAATGGGAGAACCTTTATTCAATTACGACAACTTGATTGCAGCAATCCATATTCTTCGAGATAGAAATGGACTTAACTTTCCAACCGACGGCATTACCGTATCAACAGTTGGTCCAGTTAATCAATTAAAAAAATTGCGCGAAGAACATCTAAAAATTCAGTTGACAATATCTTTACATGCAGCAACACAGGCTGCGAGAAACTGTATCATTCCTCATATGCACATGTACGCTATTGAAGATGTTGTTAAGCAAGCATTGTCCTATTCTCAAAGGCATAATCGAAAAGTGGTATTTGCGTATTTGCTTTTACCAGGTATAAATGACCGTTCCTCAGATATAAGGCAACTTGCAAAATGGTTTAAGGGCAAAAATGTTATGATTAACGTGCTGCAATACAACCCGACGAGTAATTCAAAAATTAGAGCACCACAAAAACAAGAAATGGTTGCGTTCAAACATCAATTAGAGCAAACAGGACTTGAAGTTACCATGAGAGTTTCTCATGGTAGAGAGATTAAAGCAGCTTGTGGACAGTTAGCTAATACATATAATAAAGCCAAAAAACAACAGAAATAATTTAATTAAAAGAGCCAGACGCACAGACGCAGAGCCGATAATATGCAGTTTGAAATACTGCTGTTATCGGCTCTTTTTTGATTTTAATTTGTGCCCCTAATAACCATATTGGAGCAAAATCAGAACTGTTGCTTGTCGTTCTTTGATTTCCGCAGCAGCTTTGAAAAATCAAAGCCGCCGTTTCTTTTTATCTTCTAATGAAATGACGCGGTATCACTGTT
>CAJTXT010000015.1 GCA_910583875.1 uncultured Vampirovibrio sp.
TCACACAAAGATACGTAAAAATTTCGATATAAACTAATTTTCAACATCTACTTAATTGTTATCTTATATTTCTTATCATTAGCAATCCTAACCGCCGTACACCACAAATAGATAAAGATTAAGAATAACGGCATAAGTACCACAATAGATGCGATAAAGCCTATTACCAAACGATTGATTTGAGATAACATCAAACAATTAAAATGCGTTTTTATATTCGCATAATACTCATAAAAAATTATAAATTCGTCAAATTCCTTTCCAGTCCGCTCGTTTATAATTTGCATTGTTGCATTCAAGTCATAAGTGTTTATGGGGAAGAACTGCACATAACAAAACAAGCATGTTAATACAAACATACTCAACATAGAGTAAAATAATTCCTTTCTCCAATCTTTTTCATTAAAAATACGATATACGTATGATGCACAATATAGCGGCAAGAAAGTACAGACAAAAATCTGATGAGATAAACATGATAGAATCATTAATATGGTAGAAAGTGTATAGAAAGCCCAGCTCTTAATTCGTATTGACATTATAAAAACAATAGCGAATATAAGCATATATGTGTCCATTCTGCCATAATTTGTATGCACAAATAAATATTCAATTCTAGCTGGGGATAAAAAATAAAGTGCAACAAATAAAATGGCAAATAAAAACAACCGTTTCTCCGAAAGACTTAGAATCCGTATAAACTTGTTTGCAATAAAAATCACGAGTCCAGCTAAAACAACATACACCAAAGTAATTAATATCAATATGTTTTTTTCATTGCTTAGGCCGTCAGGAAGCATAAGTTGACATAATGTTCCTATAAGTTTTCTAGGTCCAAACCCCATGGAATAATCCATAAAATAGTTTACATATAAATAAGGATCTATGGACCATCCAAATTCATATATGAACTGAAACAGCACAATGATAGAAATGCCTATCACATACTGATATTTTTTTAACAAATTCTTCATCTTTTTATTATATTTATCCAAATGCGCAACCAGGTCTTCTTGCAATTATTATTTTTTTCTTATTTACCACGTATCAGCAAGAATAAATCATAATCTATAAATTTCAACCTATTATAATAAAAGTAACACTCAAGAAGTATAATCACCTCATTATAAGCACTATACCTCATTGGGGGGGTAAAATATTACGTCTGAAAACATTTCGTATGATTGCCAATCTACCTGATATTGAGGGACACGGGCAAATGTCCGTGGCTGAGCTTAACCAAATATTGTTGATACCCGG